>JBBQEX010000017.1:0-135705 GCA_038321315.1 Haliangiales bacterium
CTCCGTGCGATGCGCCGCGACGGCGTGATCAGCCTGGAGGAGTTCGATCTCGCACGAACCTCCGGAATGGGGTTCGCGTCCTCGGTGCTTCGCGACGAGTAGCGCGTCGCGGCCGTTCAGACGCCGAGGAACAGGCGGTTGCCGAAGTTGCGCTCGAGGTCGGCCGCGAAGATCTTCTGGGCGGCGCCGTCGATGTCGTAGGCGACGCGCTTGAACTCGAAGGTGCGCTCTTCGCTGTCGAAGATCGTGTAGCTCGCGCGGTTGTCGTAGTCGCGAGGCTGGCCGACCGAGCCGACCGAGATGATGTAGCGGTGCTCGGGGCGGATCACGAACTTGGTCGCGACCACCTCGTAGACCTCTTCGCGGGTCAGCGCGAACGACTTGCAGAGGTGCGAGTGGCCGATGAACGTGACCAGGCCGAGCTCCTCCCAGATATCGAGGCAGCGCGTCGCCTGCTCGACCGAGAAGATGTACTCGAACTCCTCGAGGTTGATCGGCGAGCCGTGGCAGAACGTGACGTCGCCCTCGCGGACCTCGTAGGGCAAGCCGCGCAGCCACTGCATGTTCTCGGGTGTCAGCTGGCGCGCGTGGAGGTCGAGCGCCTGACGGGCCGCGTCGTAGTAGTACGAGTAGTCCATCCGGCCGGCGACCGCAGCGTCGTGGTTGCCGAGGATCGTGAAGGCCGCCTGCTTGCGGATCTGGTCGCAGCACTCGTTCGGCGAGGCCCCGTATCCGACGACATCGCCGATACAGACGTACTTATCGATGCGCTCCGCCTTGAACGCCTCGAAGACAGCGCTGAGCGCTTCGATGTTCGCGTGCACGTCGGAAAAGATGCCAAGTCTCATCTACAGCCTGTCGATACTATCAGAGCCGAAGAAGGTTGGGTCATTGCTGGATCAGATCCGACTCGTCGAGCTCGTCAAGCGGTTCATCGGGCTCCTCGGCGTCCTCGATGAGGTCGCTTTCGTCGAGCATCTCCATCGGTGACGACGCGTCCAGCTGGGCCAGTGCGGCCTGCCCGGCCTCCGGGTTTCCCTCAGCGACAGCCTCGAAGAACTGGCGCGAAAACGCACGATTGACCGTGACATCGCGCCCGGGCGCGGGCTGATCGCCCGGCCTCACGCTCACCTGATCGTTGGCCGCGAGGGCGATCAGCTCCAGGGCCTTCTTCGCGACCGGTGCGACCACCGACTGGCCCCCACCCATCGTCTCCAGCGCCGCCTTACCACCACGAACACCGACATGTGCCATCGCCCAGGCCACGCGTTCGGCCAGCGCAGGCGTCCCGCGGTCGCCGAGGCGGCCGAAGTTCGAGGCGAGCGGCATCAGCGCGGTCGGACCGACCTGGCCCACCGCGCGCGCGATCTCGCGCCAGATCTCGGTCGGCTCGGTGAGGAGGAGGTCGATCACCGCCTGGGTACCATCCTCGCTCCGCAGCATGGCGAGCGCGAGCGCGGCACCCTGCCGGAGGTACGCCTTGCTGCTGGCGAGCTGCTCGACGAGCGGCTGGCGCGCCGCGTCTCCGAGCTTCACCGACATGCCGAGCACGCGGACGGCGTCCGAGCGGCTCATCTTGTTGACCGACGCGATCACCTTCGCGGCGGCCGGCTGGATCCCGCGATCGCAGAGCTCGAGCGCGGCGCCGAGTCGGTGCTCGCGGCTATCGAGCATCGCGATCAGATCGTCGGTCGCGCGGATTGCCTTGGGGGTCGCGAGCACCGAGATCGCCGGGCCCGACTCCGCGCGCGCGCGCTGCATCGGCGTCATCGTGGGCTGCGAATTCGCCGCGATCGATCCGGACACCGCGGCGGCGTCCTCCGACGTCGTCGGCGTCTTGATCGCGACCTGCGACGGCCGCCCGAGCTCGACGCCGAGCGCGCGGGCCTCCTCGGCGATCGCGGCCGTGTTGTCCGCGGCGGCCTCGTCGTCGAGATCGAACGCGGTCGGGTGCTGGCGGAGCGCCGCGAACCCCTGGTCGAGCTTGATCACGAGATCGCGTCGCGACCGCGCGAGGCCCTCGGAGACCGCGACCTGCGCGAGCTCGGGCCCCATCCACAACCCCGAGGTCACGGCGCTGTCGAGCACGTGGCGGCGCAGCTCGCGCCAGCGCGGCAGCGGGAACCCGCGCGTGCAGACCAGGTAGTCCTCGCGCGACGGCCGCGCGAACCGGCGCGCGACCGCGATCGCGCGTCGCAGCTTGGTCGCGGTGTCGAGCCCGGCGAGCTTGTCGTCGCGGAACTCCCCGGCATCGACGTGGTTGGTCCCGAGCAGATCGAAGCCCGGCGTCAGCACGCGCTCGACCGCGCGATCGAACGACGGCGCGCCGTCGGCCGCCACGCCGCGCAGGTGATCGTCGGCGGCGCGCAGGATGTAGCCCGCGTTGTCGGCGAGCGGCGCGGTCAGCTCGAAGTGACGCATGCGGCGACCGTTCGACACGACCTCGATGTCGAGCACGAACTTCTTGGCGAGTGTCGCGATGACCTGGCGATCGGCCTCGAGCGCGATGTCGAGCGTGAGCGCGACGATCTGGCGCGGGCTCGGCACGCGCAGCGCGGCCGGCGGCCCGAGCACCAGCGCGACGACCGGCGCGTCCGGCGTGCGATAGAGCAAGACGCGGATGTCGACCGCGCCACCGAACCCGCGCGCGATCTCGGGGCTCGCGACGAGCGCGAGTCGCACGCGGCCATTCTGCACGAGGAAGCTCGAGGCGATCCGGTCGGTCGCGTCGGCGAGCCACGCGTCGGGCTCGGTCACCGCGAGATCGCGGGTCTCCGACGTCAGCGGATCGCTGCCGACCGGGATGATCGCCGAGCCCCCGGTGGTCGTGCCGTCGTCGTCGAACGCGACCTGCGGCAGCGGCAGCGGCGTCTCGCCCTCGAACTGCTCGCTCTGATCGATCTTGGCGTGGCCGGCGTTACCCATCGTGCCCATCGCGCTCGCGCCGTTCAGGTGCGCGAGGTTGTTGACGCCGGTCGGCAGGCCCTCGAACACGTCGCTCGACGGGCGCGTCGGCGCGGTCGGCGGCGGCGGCAGCGCGGTGACCGACGAGCTCGTGGTCGGCTCGTCGTGCAGAATGACGTCGGAGAACGGGATCGGCTTGGTCTCGAGGTCGTCGCGCTGCGGCAGCGGCGTCGGGCGCGGCGCGATCGTCGTCGCCGGCTCGGGCGGCGTCTGTACCGCGGCGATCACGCGCGCGCGCTGCTCGCTGCGGGCGCGCTCGAGCTCGGTCAGGCCGCGCGCGAGCTCGGCGTTGCGGCCGGCGAGCTCGGCGGAGCCGCGGGCGAGCTCGGACTTCATCAGCTCGAGCTCGTGGCGGGTGCGCTCGAGCTCGCGCGTGCGCTTCTCGAGATCGGCCTCGCGACCCGCGACCCGCGTCTGATCGAGCGTCGACAGCGCGCGCTTCTCGAGGTACGCGCGCAGGCCGGCGCCACCGAACACGACGGCGAACTCCTTGGCGTACGCCGGGATCGGGCTCGGATCGGCGCGCATCGCGGTCAGGAGCGCGATCCGCTCGTCGAGCTCGCGATCGCGCAGCGCCTCGTCGAGCACGAGCACCATCACCTCGACGGCGGGGTCGTGATAGAGCACGGGCGTCGCGATCGCCCGGGTCTCGCCACTCTCGAACCGGATCACGTTCACGCCGACATCGCCATGGAGGCGCTCGACGAGCTCGGGGTCGGTCACCGCGTCGATCGTGGTGTAGACCTCGGTGGCGATCAGATCGCCGTTGGGACCGGTGACGTGCAGGACGCGCTTGCGCGTCTGCCCGATCGATCCACGGTACGCGTTGTGCGACGGCGCGCGACTGCCCCTGGCCATGCTGGCAGGAATATCACTATTTCGCCGTGACTAGTTCACGCTGCCGGACGGCTCGTCCGCGACCGGATCGGGGGCCGCCTCGGCATCGCCCTCGGCGTCGGGGTCGTCGACGTTGCCGAGCATCTGGGCGGCGACCGCGACCAGCACCTCGTGGAGGTGCTCGAGGGTGTCGAGCCGGCCGCACAGCGAGTAGAACTCGTCGACGGTGACCTCGCCCATCCGGGCGAGCGCCTGCTCGACGTAGACCTTCATCCGCGGCGGCGCGTCGAACGCGGTGTCCATGTCCTCGAGGTCGGCCTTGGCGATCGCGGAGGCCACGATGCCGATCGGCGAGAAGTTGAGCCCGGTCGGCAGGAATAGCCGCCAGTCGGCCTCCTCCCCGGTCAGGTCCCAGCGACCGCCGAGCTGACGACGCGCGACCTCACCGAAGTACGCGCCGGCCGTGATCATCACGAGCCGCACGGTCGCCGGCTGATCCGCCGGCACGGTGCGCAGGTAGTGATCGAGGAGCGGCAGCGTGTTCGAGTCGTACTCGAGCGTCAGCTTGAGCGCGCGCCGAACGTATTCGACCGTCTGGTCGGCGTACTCGCGGATGCGTGGTGGTGGGTCGTCGGGCACGACCCGGTCACCTTACTGCACTCACTGCACGAACGCGAACCGTACGAAGCCGGTGCGCGACTGCAGATCGATCGCGGCGGGCTGACCATCGCCGGCGACCGCGACGGACATCCAGCCGTTCGCCGACGGCGTCGCCGCGAGCGATCCGAGATCGACCTTGGTCGCCTTGGCGCGCACGAGCGCCGGGCCGTGGCGATGGACCTTGACGTCGAGATCGCCCGAGATGCTCGAGATCACGAGCTTGCCGTTGAGCGCGACCTCGGCCTCGAGCACGATCGTGCCGTCGGTCGTGGTCAGCTCGATCTGCCGCGACCGCACGCGGCGGCCGGCGATCTTGCCGTGCGAGACCGACGCGACCAGCCGATCGCCGGTGATCGTGTCGAGCTGGAGATCCGACGTCACTGCCTGGGCGTCGACCATGCCGAACACCTGCGCGAGCGTCATCGCGCCGCTCAGCGTGTGGGTCGACAGCGTGCCCGCCACGTTGTGCACCGTGATCGCGCCGCTCGCGGTGTCGAGCTCGCCGCCGGCGTCCATGTTCATCATCTCGAGCGCGCCGCTGCTCGCCGCGGCGTCGATCCGGACGTTGCGCGGGGCGCGCACGACGACGTCGATCCGGACGGCGCCACGCGCGAGCGAGCTGTACTCCGGGCCGCCGTCGGCGGTCGTCATGATCCGCACCGTGCCATCGGTGTTCGGGATCAACGAGATCCGCAGCCGGTTGAGCGACTCGGCGTCGGGCGCGTGCTTGTGCGTCTCGATCTGGAGCGCGGTGCCATCGTAGCCCTCGACGCGCACGTCGCCGAGCGGGTTGTCGATCGCGAGCTGCTTGATCGCCTTGCCGGGTGGCTGGACTTCGAGGCGGGCGCGCTCGTTGACGCCCGCGTTGGAGCCCGAGCCCACCGGATCCGCGCCGGCGACGCCGCACATCATCGTGAGAACAACGAGCGACTTCATGGGGTACCACCGGTGTCGGCGAGCGCGAGATCATCGCGCGCGACCGAGGTCTGGACATAACGGATCAGCGAGCGCCAGCCGCGTCGCGTCGCCCGCGCGTCGGGCGCGTCGGCGATCGCGGTGCGCAGCTCGACGAGCCGGGCATCGAAGGAGGCGCGCTTGGTGTCGGACCACTGGGCGCGTGCGGTGGTGGCGAGCGCCAACACCTCGGCGGCAGCGGTCGCGTATTCGGACCCGACGCGCGCCGACTCGCGCGCGAGATCCGCGGTGACGTCGACGGTATCGGTGGCCGTCGCGACCGGCGCCTTGATCGGCGCGGGGACGCTCGCGATCGCCGAGCCGTCGCCGAGCCCGTCGGCGGCGTCGCGATGCGCGCGCCACGCGACCAGCGTGACCGCGGCAGCAGCGAGCGCGGTCCCGACGGCGATCGGCCGCAGGTTGCGCGCGAACGCGTCGCCGGCGCGCGCGAGCAGGCGGCGCCACGATGGGCGCTTGGCCTCGACCGCCTCGGCGGCCTCGAGCTGCGCGCGGACGTTGGCCCACAGGTGCGCCGGCGGATCGAGCGGTGGCAACGTCCGCAGCCCGTCGCGCAGCGCGGCCTCGTCGACCGAGACCGCGCGACATGCGGCGCACTCGCGCAGGTGCGTGCGGACGAGCGTGCCGCGATCGCCCACGAGCTCGCCGTCGAGGTAGCTCGACAGTTGCTCGCGCACGTGGGTACAGAGCTCGGCCATCAGTGCTCCCCCAGCCGCTCGCCGAGGAGGTCCCGCATCTTCGCACGGGCCTTGTGGAGCTGCGACTTGCAGGTGCCGACGCGGCACTCGAGGATCGCCGAGCACTCCTCGTGCGACAGCCCCTCGACATCGTGGAGCACGAGGATCGCGCGGTAGCCGGCGGGCAGCTTGCCGAGCGCGGCCTCGATCCGGGCGGCGAGCCCGCTGTCGCGCTCGACGGCGGGCGGCGCGGCGACCTGCTCCATCGCCGAGTCGTCCGAGACCTCCTGGCGGCGCCCGCGGCGCGCGAGGTGAGACAGCGACGCGTTGACGGTCAGCCGGTAGATCCACGTCGACAGCGCGGAGTCGCCGCGGAAGCTCGCGAGCGCGCGGAACACGCGCACGAACACCTCCTGCGCGACCTCCTCGGCGTCGTTGCCGCCGACGATCCGGTGCGCCATGCCGAACACGCGACGCTTGTACTGGTGATAGAGCATCTCCATCGCGCGGGCCTCGCCGCGGCGACAGGCGGCGATCAGCTCGGCATCATCGGACAGAGACGCGGCGACCCGCGGGCGCGGCTCGGCAAGGACGGCGGACGGTCGCGGTGCGGTTTCGGCCAGATCGGTCACGGATGCGGGCTCCCCAGGACCCTCCGTACGACTGCCGGGCTCGACGTTGGGTTGCTTGGGCTGAGGACCCGACACGAGGGTTGGCACGCTCGCCTCAAACGCTGGATCCTGCAAGCCCTTTCATTTACGTGCGCGACACCGTTCGTCGTCGCTGCGCGCCCAGCCGAGGCCGGGCTTGCGGTTTCCGTCGCCGCGCTGCGGTATGCTGCCGCGGAATGCCAGTACCCGCCCCCCTCGTCGTCGGTATGGGGCGGGTCGGGGTGGCGATCTCGGGGCTCGCGCCCAACGTGCCGACGATCGACGCTCCCGCGGCCGACCTGGCCGCCCTCGCGACGATCCCGGCCCCGGGAGTGGCGGTCGCCCTGCGCGCCGCGCTCCGGCTCGGCTGCCGGGCCCGCGCGATCGGGTCACACGGCGCCGACCTGCTCGGCCAGCTCGCCCGATCGGCGATGCGCGACGCCGGCATCGATATCGAGCTGCTGCGGGCGACCGGGCTGTCGGCGTGCGAGCTCGTCACCATCGCGCCGGATGGCACGCTCCGCGCCCGGTTCCCCGGCGATCGCGGGGAGGCGTTCCCGAGCGACCCGATCCTCGCGCTCGCCGGCGCCGCCGCCGTGCTGATCGACGGCACGATCCCGGACGAGCAGCTCGCGCTCGCCGAGGTCGCGCGCCAGCACAAGCTCCCGGTGATCCTGCACCTCGCGCTCGGTGACTCCGGCGAGCTCCGTCCCGGCACCAGCGAGCTGATCAGCGCGACCGACATCCTGATCGCGTCCGAGAGCGCCGCGTCCGAGCTCGCGCCGCGCGGCGAGCTCAGCGACGCGCTCGACGAGATCGTGACGCTCGGGCCGCGCGCGGTCGTGATCACGCTCGGCGACAAGGGCGCGATCGGTCGCCACGGCGATCAGGTCGTGCGGTGCTCGCCGTTCCCGAGCGAGCCGCTCGACAGCTTCGGTGCCGGCTCGGTGTTCCACGGCGCCTTCACCGCGGCGCTGCTCAGCGAGCTGCCGTTCGCGCGCTGCATCGAGCTCGCGTGCGCCGCGGCTTCGCTCTCGTTGCGCGAGCTCGGGCCGTGGTCGTCGATGCCGAACCGCGACGACGTGCTCGCGCTGGTCCGGTCGCGCCGGCTCACCGCTTGATCTTGATCCCCGCGTCGCTGCCCTCGAGCCGGAAGTGCGCCGCCGCCGCCGCGTTCTGCTCGGCCTCCTTCTTCGACTTGCCGACCGCGCGTCCCCACTCGTCGTCGGCGATCGTCACCGCGACGACGAACTGCTTGTCGTGATCGGGACCGAGCTCCTGGACGACGCGATAGGTCGGCGTCGCGCGCAGCCGCGCCTGCGAGGTCTCCTGCAACCGCGTCTTGAAGTCGAAGAAGTTCTTGATCTCGGCACTCGTGATCCGCCCGCCGAGCAGCCGCTCGACGAACGTGCGCGCCGCCTCGAACCCGCCGTCGAGGTAGACCGCGGCGACCAGCGCCTCGAACGCGTCGGCCAGGATCGACGGCTTGGCGCGACCGCCGGACTTGTCCTCGCCCTTGCCGAGCAAGAGCCACTGGCCGATGCCGGCGTTGGCGGCGACCGCCGACAGGCCTTCCTCGCTGACCACCTGGGTGCGCGCGACCGAGAGATCGCCCTCGCGCGCCTCGGGGAACCGCTCCATCAGGCGCTGGCTGACTGTCAGCGACAGGACCGAATCGCCGAGAAACTCGAGGCGCTGGTTGTCCGCGGGACGCTCCCCGGTCTGCTCGTTGCACCAGCTCGAGTGGCGCAGCGCGTGTTCGAGCACACCGCGATCGCGAAACGTATAACCGAGCACTGCTTCCAGCGCGCTGTAGTCGGGCACGCCGCATGATACCGTCGGAACGTTGACGGAGGCGCTGCGCGAGCGTTTCGGCAAGTACCACGTGCTCGAGAAGCTCGCGCAGGGTGGGATGGCGGAGGTCTACAAGGTAAAGACCGTCGGGATCGCCGGATTCGAGAAGATCCAGGCCCTGAAGCGCATCCTGCCGACCTCGGCGCGCGAGGGCCGGTTCATCCGCAGCTTCATCGACGAGGCCCGGATCGCGGTCGAGCTGACCCATCGCAACATCGTGCAGGTGTTCGACTTCGGCAAGGCCGACGGCGAGCTGTTCCTCGCGATGGAGCTGATCGAAGGCAAAGATCTGCGCACCGCGATGACCCAGTCGGCCGAGCGCGACGCGCCCTGCCCGGTCGGCGTCGCGGCCTATATCATCGGCGAGGCCGCGGCCGGCATCGACTACGCGCACAGGAAGACCGACGGCTACGGCGGCCTGCTCGGCATCGTGCACTGCGACGTGTCGCCGTCGAACGTGATGCTGTCGACCGACGGCTACGTGAAGATCCTCGACTTCGGGATCGCGCGCGCGTCGTTCGCGTCGGCGCTCGAGCGTCGCCGCCTCCGCGGCAAGCCGCGCTACATGGCGCCCGAGCAGACGATCGGCGAGCCGCCGACGACCGCCGCCGACGTGTTCGCGCTCGGCATCATCGCGTGGGAGCTGCTCACCGGGCAGGCGCTGTTCCGCGGCCGCGATCTGAAGGGGATCCTCGAGTCGGTCCGAAAGACCCGGCCGCCGCGGATCGACACGATCAACCGCGACGTCCCCAAGGAGATCGTGGACGCCGTCGCGATCGCCCTGTCGCGCGAGCTGCCCGACCGCGGCGCGGCCTCGGACCTCGTGGCCGCGTGCGCGCGGTCCGGGATGGGCGGCGCGCGCGGCCTCGCGGCGTGGCTCGCGCAGCTCGATACCCGGCCGGTCCAGGCGCCGGCGCAGTGGCAGCTCGGCGTCGAGTCGATCAACGTCAACACGCCGACGCCGGTGCCGGAGCAGCCGCCGTCGCGGCCGTCGCGGTCGATCACGCAGTCGCTGATCAACCCGATCCCGGTGCCACCACCGGCGGTCGACGAGCCATACGCCGGCTTCGAGAACCGCGAGATGTCGACCGTGCCGTCGATCGATCATCCCGACACCCGCTACGGTGACCCGGCCGCCGATCCGTGGGCGCAGCCGCGCGCGACGACGACGGGGTTCTCGAAGATCGCCGAGCTCGGCGTCGCCGAGCGCACGGTCGACGTCGACCTCGCGCCGCGCCCGTCGCGACCGTTCTTCGACTCGCCGGCCGGGACGCAGCCCGCGATGATGCGGTTCGAGGAGGACGACAGCTTCACGCTCGATCGCCCGTCGGTCCCCGGCGAGGCGACCAGCTACGACGAGCTCCTCGCCGAGCCGCAGCCGGCGCGGCCCGGCGAAGAGCCGATCGACGACGATCTCGGCGCGATGGTCGCCGGCGTGCAGGCCGAGCGGCGGCGCAGCGTCGTGGTCGCCGCGACCGTCGACGGCGCCACGGTCGAGCTCGCGCGCGCCGTCGTGCGATCGCTCGGCGAGCTGGCGTACCAGCGCGGCGGCGTCGTCGTGGTGCTCGACGATCGCGCGTTGGTCGCGGCGTTCGGCCTCGAGGTCGCCGGCGAGGACGACGTCTCGGTCGCGATGGGCTGGGCGCTCGACGCCTGCGCGATCGCGCGCGACGCGAGCAGCGAGGATGCGGTCCTCGCGCTCAAGATCGGCGCGCGCACCGGGGTCTCGACCGGTGGTGGGCGGGGCGCCGAAGGGCGCGACAGTGTCACCGGCTCGATCGATCTGGCGAGCGGTGAAGCCGTGACGCCGCGGATCCCGCAGGACGCGATCGACGAGGCCCGCGCCCTCGCGCGTGAGGCGAGCACCGAGCGGCCGCTGTTCCTCGGGACGACCGGCCGGCTCACGAGCTCGCTCTACACGCTGCGCGAGGTGCCGACCCCGCGGCGCGTCGTGCGCGGGCGCAACAAGGCGATCGAGGTCGTCGGGCCGCGCGGCTTCGAGGAGCGCGATCGCGCGCGGCTCGAGCGCCGCGGCAAGCTGTTCGGGCGCAGTGCGCAGCTCGTCGAGCTCGAGACCTGGCTCGGGCGCTCGGTCGCCGCGAACCGGCGGCTCGGCGTGCTCGTCACCGGCGCGGCTGGCACCGGCAAGAGCCGGCTGGTCGCCGAGCTCGTCGCGCGGCGCCAGGCGGCCGGCCCGATCCGCGTCGTCACGACGGCCGCGAGCCCGGCGAGCCGCTACACGCCGTTCGCGCTGCTGATCGATCTGTACCAGGCCGCGCTCGGGTTGCCGCCGGCGCGCGGTCGCCACGCACGGTCGCAGGTCACCGCGCGGCTGATCCACGGCATGACCCAGGCCGGCGCGCCTCTCGAGCGCGCCCGCGCGGTCGCCAGCGATCTCGATCGCGCGATGGAGCTGCGCGATGGCGTCAGCATCAACGCGCCCGAGGTCGCCGATCTGCGGCCGCGGATCTCCGCCGGGCTCGCCGCGTTCCGCGCCGCGATGACGACCGGCACCGCCGCCGTGCTCACGGTCATCGAGGATATCCATCACGCCGATGGCGCGAGCCTCGAGGTCCTCCGCCACACGCTCGCGGTGCCGGCGATCGGTCCCGAGCTCCTGATCCTGACCGCGCGGCCCGACGACGGCGACGACGATCACCCGGTGCCGGCGGTCGACTGCGTGATCGCGGTCGGCGATCTGGTCGGCTCCGATCTGCGCGGGTTCATCGCCGATCGGCTCGGCGACGCGGCGACGCCGTTCAACATCGCCGCGGTGCTCGCGCGCGGCGGCGGCAACCCGCTGTTCGTCGAGGAGCTCGCGCAGGCGGTGCGCGAGGCCGGCGGCGATGTCCCGGCCTCGGCGCGCGACGTCGTCGCGGCGCGCCTCGATCGGCTGTCGCAGAAGGCCAAGCTCGCGCTGCGGTTCGCCGCGGTGCTCGGCGGCACGGTGCGCGCGCGCCTGCTCGAGGAGTTGCTCGGCGACGCGCCGATCACCACCGGCGACGTCGATCTGTCGGCCGAGCTCGGCGACGAGCTCGACGAGCTGGTCGAGGCCGGCCTGCTCGTACGGCCCGAGTCGGCCGCGCACTCGACGGAGGGCGAGCTGTCGTTCGCGCGCGGCCTGGTGCGCGAGGTCGTCTACGACTCCCTGCCGATGCGCGCGCGCCGCGACAGCCACGCGCGCGTCGGACGGCTGCTCGCGTCGCGGTTCTTCGCGGGTCGCGACGAGCCACCCGCGGTGATCGCCGAGCACCTCGAGCGCGGCGGCGAGCCGGCCGGTGCCGCGGCGTTCTGGCTGCGCGCCGGCAAGCTGGCTCTCGGCGCGAGCGACGCGGCGAGCGCGGCCGTGCACTTCACCCGCACGCTGACGCTCGAGAAGGAGCTCGGGGCCGCCCCACCGTCGGCGACGTCGCGCGCGCGTCGCCGCGAGGCGCTGACCGGCCGCGAGGAAGCCCACCGGCTGCTCGGCGATCTCGTGACCGACGCGACCGATCTCGACGACCTCGCCGCGCTGTGCGAGGGCGAGCCCGGTCGCCAGGCCGACGTCGCGAACCGGCGGGCGATGCGCTTCCTGCGGCTCGGCGACTACTCGGGCGCGCACGTCGCGAGCGTCGCGGCCGAGAACTTCGCGACCGCGGCCAACGACGATCGCCTGCGCGGCGAGGCGCTCCGCGTGCGCGGCGAGATCCTCGAGCGCACCGGCCTCTACGACGAGGCGCTCGGCGTCGTCGGCACCGCGCGCGAGCTGTTCCATCGCCGCGGCGCGTTCCAGGAGGAGATGGCCGCGATGATCGGCCGCGGCCGCATCCACCTGATGCGCGCGCACTACGCCCTGGCGCGCGACGCGTACGCGCCGGTGCTCGCGATGATCGACAAGACCGGCGACCCGTGGCTCGAGCGCATCGTGAAGAACCACGTCGCCGTGATCGAGATGTGCCTCGGCAACTTCGCCGGGGCGATGGTCGCCGCGCGGCGCTCGCTCGAGCTCTGCCGGCGCTACGGCGATCGCGCGCGCGAGGGCGACGCGCTGTCGGTCGGCGCGATCATCTTGCTCGAGGTCGGCCTCTACGACGAGGCCGCCGCGATGTTCGCCGAGGCGCTCGACATCCTCCAGCGCACCGCGTCGCGCTGGAGTCGCGCCGACTCCCTGATCTACGCCGGCACCTGCGAGGTCCGGCGCGGCATGCCGAGCGGGCTCGCCAAGATCGACGAGGCGCTCGTGGAGGCCCGCGCCCTTGGCGCGCGCTACATCGAGGCCAACGCGCTCGTCACCCGCGGCGGCGAGCGCCTGCGACGCGGCGAGCTCGACGAGGCCATCGCGGATTGCGAGGCCGGCGCCGAGGCCGCCCGCGGCGCCACGCTCGTCGGCTACGAGATCCAGGGCCTCGCGCGCGCCGGCCTCGCGCGGGCCCGCCGCGCCACCGGCGACGACCGAGCGATCGCGCGCCGGCTCGCCGAGCGCGCCCTCGTGTCGCTCGACGACCAGAAGTACCTCGAGGGCAGCGAGGAGGAGGTCCTGCTCGCGTGCGCCGAGGTCCTCGGCAACCCGGGCGACCTCGTGACGCGCGCCAAGGCCAGCGCCGAGCGCAAGCTCGCCCTCTTGACCGACCCCGCCTGGCGCGCCGCCTTCGCCGCGCGTCTCGAGATCGCAGCCCTGCGCTAGACGATCCAGCCGCCGGCGAGCACGCGATCGCCGTCGTACAGCACGGCGGCCTGGCCTGGCGCGGCGACGACCGGCGTCGCGAGGGTCGCGTGGGCCGTGGTGCCGTCGATCGCGAACGTCGCGGCGATCGGGGCGCCGCGGTGGCGCACCTGGAGCGACGCGGCGAGCGAGGTCTGCGATGGTGCGAGCCAGCGCAGGTCGCGGATCGCGAGTGACGATCGTTCGGCGGCGGCGCGCGGCCCGACCGTGACCTGCCCTTTCATCGGGTCGATCGCGGTGACGAACATGCGCTCGGGGGTGGCCAGGTTACCGAGGCCCTTGTGCTGCCCGAGCGTGTAGTGATGCGTGCCGGTGTGGCCGCCGACGCGCGCGCCGGTGCGGTCGACGATGTCGCCCGCGAGCGGCAGCGGCTTGCCGCGACGGACGGCGGCCGCGGCGACGAACTTCGCGTGATCGCCGTCGGGCACGAAGCAGATCTCCTGCGACTCGGCCTTCTGCGCGTTGGGCAGGCCGAGGCGCGTGGCGTGCGCGCGGACCTGTTCTTTGGTCATCCCACCGAGCGGGAACTGCACGCTCGTCAGCTCGTCGGCCGGCATCGCGAACAGGAAGTACGACTGATCCTTGCCGGCATCGGCACCGCGGCGGAGCTCGCCGCCGACCAGCCGGGCGTAGTGCCCGGTGACGAGGACCTCGGCCCCGATCGCGCGGGCGCGCTCGAGGAGCGGCGTGAACTTGATGTGCTGGTTGCACTTCACGCACGGATTGGGCGTCTCGCCGGCGAGGTACGCCTCGACGAAGTCGTCGACCACCGCGGCGCTGAACTCGGCCGCGAGATCGACGACGTAGAACGGGATCCCGAGATGGGCGCAGGTCGCGCGGGCGTCCTCGACGTCGCGGGGGCCACAGCACCGGCCCCCCGACGCCGAAGCGGTGCCGCGCGCGTCGTACAGCCGCATCGTCATGCCGACGACACGGTGCCCCTGCTCGACCAGCAGCGCCGCGGCGGTCGCGCTGTCGACCCCGCCCGACAGCGCGGCGACGTACAAGGGAGCCTCGCTCATCACCGGTACTTGCTAGCATGCCGCATGACATCGCCGCAGCGGAACCGGGCCGAGGTCGTCGCGACCGCGCTCGACGACGCCGGAGCCGGCCTCGCGACCGACGCCACGCTGGGCACGATCCACGTCACCGACCTCCTGCCGGGCGAGCGCGCCGAGGTCGCGGTCGATCACCACTCGCCCCACAAGCGCGAGGCCTGGGCCCACATCGTGCGCCGGGTCGGCGGGCTCAGCGAGGACCGCACGTTTCCCCCGTGCGCCGCGTTCGGGCGCTGCGGCGGCTGCACCTGGCAGCACCTCGGGTACGCCGCGCAGCTCCGCGAGAAGCACGCGCGCGTCGTGGCCGCGCTCGGCGACGCCGCGCCCGGGGTCACGGTCGCCGCGGTGCGACCGTCACCGCAGGAGCTCGGTTATCGCAACAAGGGCAAGTACGTCGCCGGCCGCACCGGCGAGCGGCTCGTGCTCGGGGCGTACGCGCCGCGGACCCACGTCGTGATCGACACGCTCGGCTGCGCGATCGTCGCGCCGATCATCGACGAGGTCGCCGCCTGGCTGCGCGGTGCCGCCGCCGACGCCGGCCTCGAGCCCTACGCCGAGGCCACGCGCACCGGCGAGCTGCGCTACGCGATCGTGCGCGAGGCCGCCGGCGACGTCCTCGTCGTCCTGGTCACCGCGACGCGCACCGCGCGCGACAAGCTCCAGCGCGTCGCCGACGCGCTCGCCAAGCATCCGGCTGTCCGCGGCGTCGTCGCGATCGAGCACGATCGTCGCGACGGCGCGATCGTGCCGTCGGGATCGTCGGCGCGCGTGCTGCACGGCCACGGCTCGGTCGTCGAGCATCTCGCGGGCGTGCCGATCGAGGTCGGCGCCGCCGAGTTCCTCCAGGTCAACCGCGCGCAGGCCGCGGCGATGTACCAGCGCGTCACCGAGCTCGCCGCGCTCGCACCGGGCGCGCGCGCCGTCGATCTGTTCGCCGGGCTCGGCGGCATCGGGCTCTCGCTCGCGCGCGCTGGCGCCAGCGTCATCGCGGTCGAGATCGATCAGGACGCGGTCGGCCAGCTCCGCCGTGCCGCCGAGCGCGCGAAGCTGCCGGTCGTCCCGATCGCCGGTGATGCCCGCGAGCTCCCCGCCGAGATCCGGGCGCGGCTCGGCGATCGCCCGGACCTCGTCGTCGTCAACCCACCGCGCAAGGGGCTCGACGCCGGCTCGCGCGAGCTCGTCGTCGCGCTCGACGCCCCGATCGTGATCTACGTCAGCTGCGGCCCGGAGTCACTCGGACGCGACATCGCGGCGCTCGCCGCCCACGGCTACCGCGTCGACGCGATCGAGCCATTCGACCTCATGCCCGGCACGGCGCAGGTCGAGACGATCGTGCGCCTCAGTAAGCCCGCACGGTGATCGTCCCGCCGTCGTCGGCGTGGATCCCGCGGATCACGGCGCGGTGCTCGGCGCCGAGGTCGACGTCGACGTGGAGCTCGCCGTCGGCGGCCGGCATCGCGATCTCGAACCGCGGCGACTTCAGGTGGACGCCCGGCAGCGCGACGGCATGGAACTTCCCGATCGACTCGGGCCCGATCACGAGCTCGGCATCGACCGCCACCGCGGTCGCGGCGAGCGGGCCGAGATCGAGCACGAGCGTGGCGTGGAACCGCTGCTGCTTCGTGCAGGTCTGCTGGATGATCACGCCCATCCCGATCACGAAGGCGACCGGGGCGAGCCGGCGGCGGATCAGCGAGTAGCGCGACATCGCCGATCCTTAGCATACGTGCCTGAGGCGGGACTCGAACCCGCACGCCCCGAAGGGCAAGGGCTTTTAAGGCCCCACTGGCTACCATTACAGCACTCAGGCGCGGTCACACCGTAGCATCGGCGCGCGCCGCGTGACGCGCGATCGCGGCGACCAGCGTCGGCCACAGCGCCGGTGGCAGATCGTGCCCCATCCCGGCGATCGGGAGCCAGGTCGAGTTCGGGATGAGGTCGGCGAGCTTCTTCCCGGCCGCGAGCGGGAACATCGGATCGGCGGTCCCGTGGATCACCAGCGTCGGCGCGCGCACCGACGGCAGCCGCGCCGCGCGATCGCCCGAGGCCAGGGTCGCCGCGAAGTGCCGCAAGAAGCCGCGCGGCGAGGTCCCGCGCGCGAACGCGACCGCGCCGATCGCGCGCAGCCGCGCCGGATCCGAATGAAATGCCGGCGAGCCGATCGCGGCGAACAGCGTCGCGACCGCGTCGCCCGACTCCGCGGCGTTCTGCGGCGGCTTCTGGAACAGCAGCGCCTTCAGCGCGTGGAGCTGTGGCAGGTAGCGGCGCGCGCCCGGCGTCGTCATGATCGCGGTGAGCGATCGGACGCGCGCGGCGTGCTCGATCGCGAGGTGCTGCCCGACCATGCCGCCGAGCGACACGCCGACCACGTGCGCGTCGGGCCAGCCGAGCGCGTCGAGCAGCGCGGCGACATCGCTCGCCATCGTCGACAGCGTGTACGGCGCGGCGATCGGCAACCCGAACAACCGGCGCGCGAGCGTCGCGCCGATGCCCGGCACCGGTGCCTCGCGCGGCAGCCGCGACGACTCGCCGATCTCGCGATGGTCGAACCGCACGACCTGGAAGCCGGCGTCGACGAACTGCGCGATCATCTCGACGTCCCAGAAGATCCGCTGCGCGCCGATGCCCATCACGAGCACGAGGCGCTTGCCGCCGTGACCGAACACGTCGTACGCGAGCTCGAGGCCGCCGCCGATCGGCGCGCGCCCACTCGCTACGGCTTCGGCGTGTCTTTGGGCATCTCTTTGAGACACGGGAACTCGTCGGGCGGGCAGTCCGGCTTGGGCGGCTCGACCACCTTCACCGCGGCGTCGACCGGGACCGGATCCGGCGGCTTGGTCAGCGCGACGCCGGCGTCGATCGCATCGGGCTTGACCACCGCGGAGCCCGGGCCGACCGGCGGATCGGGCACGTGCTTGGTGACGACCGTGCCGGCCGCGCCCTTCACGAGCTTCTCGCTGTACTCGATCAGCGCGCGATTCGGGATCAGCTCGATCACCATGTCGCTGTAGCCGGCCTTCTTGAGGATGAACTGGCGCGAGCCGAGCGCGCCGGGGATCTTGAAGCCGAGCGGCGTCTTGCCGGCGATCCGGTTGTTCGTGGTGTCGAACACGTCGGCGCCATGCGGGATCGAGTCGAGGTGGATCTCGGCGAGATCCGGCAACACGATCGCGGGCGGCGCCGCGTCGGGTGGCGGTGGTGGCGGTGCCGCGTCGGCGACCACCGCGACGATCGGGGCGGTCGAGCCCGAACCAACCCCGGGCTCGGCGGTCTTCCTGGTCGCCATCACGAACGCGATCGCGCCGCCGGCGCCGAGCACGGCGAGGATGCCAACGACGAGCGGCAGCTTCGACCCCGCCCGCTTCGCCGCGACCGCGCCGGGCTCGTCGGGAATCTGCAGGCTGCCGGTCCACTCGGCCTTGCCGCGATTCTGCGTCATCGGCGCCGGCGTCGGCGACGGCGCCACCGCGCCGAGCGCGCCCGTCGCGCCGGTCGAGCGCACGCTCGTCGTCGATGGCGCCGGCACGCTCGCCATCGCGACCGACATCGTCGTCGACGGAATCGCGTCGCCGCAGACCGTGCGGATCGCGTTCGCGAGCTCCGCGATCGTCTGCCAGCGCTGGTTGCGATCCTTCAGCAGCGCGCGCGTGATCACCCCGGCGATCTCGCGCGGCGCGCCGATCCGATCGAACACCTCGGGCGGGATCTGCGGCGGCTCCTCGGTGAGGTGCAGGCTGAGCACGCCCATGAAGTTCTCGGCCTCGAACGGCACGCGCCCGGTCACGAGCTGGAACAGGATGCAGCCCATCGCGTAGATGTCGACGCGCAGATCGGCGGTCTCGCCGCGCGCCTGCTCGGGCGACATGTACTCGGGGGTCCCGAACAGCATGCCGGTGCGCGTCAGCTTGCGGTCGCCCTCGGCGTGCTCGGTCAGCTTCGCGATGCCGAAGTCGAGCAGCTTCACGAAGTCGGGCTCGCCGAGGAAGTCGACGAGGTAGATGTTCTCGGGCTTGAGATCGCGGTGGACGATGTTCTTGTCGTGCGCCGCGGTCAGCGCGCCGCAGATCTGCAGGAAGATCTTCTTGCTGCGCGGCCACGGCAGGAGCTCGCCGGCGAGCCGCGCGCGCGCGATCTCCTCGTGGAGATCGTGGCCCTTCAGGAGCTCCATCGCGAAGAACACCTGGCCGTCTCCGGTCGAGCCGAAGTCGCTGATGTCGATCACGTTCTCGTGGCGGATGCGCGAGGCGGCCTTGGCCTCCTGCATGAACCGCTCGACGAGGTCCGGCTTGCGCGCGAACTCGCCGTGCAGGACCTTCAGCGCGACCTGCTTGTCGAGCAGGTTGTGGGTCGCGAGGTAGACCGCGCCCATGCCGCCTTCGCCGAGCTTCCGCGACACCAGGTAGCGACCTGCGAGCACCTGGCCGAGCAGCGGATCCTCGACCGGGGGCAGGTACGACGTGACCGCGCCGGGGCTGGACAGCGGGCCGGCCGGAGGTTGGCTCGGGCTCTGGTTCGGGGGCGGATTGGTCGTCGGGGCGGCGGATTTTGGCCCGGCCGTTCCCATCTGGGTCTTCTTCTCTTCCGCCACGGAGACCCGATAGTAGCAGGTTACATCGCGGGATCGTCGATCCACTCGGACGCGCGAATCATCGCCGAGCAGACATGCTGGACGTAGTCGATCCGGACGCTCCGATCGATCGGGCTGCCGGGCATCCCGCCGTCGGCGTTTCCGACCACGTCGAAGTCGGTGTCCGGCGTGATCTGCTGGCCGAGCGCGTAGGCCAGCGCGTCGCGGATCTGACCGCGGACCTCGGCATCCGGAGCCTTGCGATGCACGCCGAGCAGGTACGCCGAGATCATCGCCTCGGTCCGCGATCCGGCGGGCGTGTTGTACGGGCTGACGAACGGCGTGACGTTGTAGGCGCCGGCGAGATCGTCCTCGTCGGGATGCTCGCCGACCTCGGGCTGCTGGGCGCGGAGGAACTTGCCGTAGCCGTGGCAGAACTCCATGTAGGAGGCCTTCGTCACCCGCGGCCAGATCGCCTCCGACGCGATGCACGTCCAGTGCTCCTCGCCGTAGAAGAACCCGCCGAGCATGAAGTCGTACCACCCGACCAGCCAGTCGAGCGCGCGCTCGGTCGCGGCCGCGTAGCGCTCGTCCTTGGTGACGACGTACATGCGCGCGAGCGCGAGCGCGGCCTCGCCGGAGTAGTACAGGAGCTCCGACTTGTCATCGCGCTGCTTCGCCGTCGCGTCGTACAGGTGGCGGAACGAGCCGTCGGCGCGCTGCATGTAGAGGATGAACGCCGCGAACCTCTGCGCGAGCGGCAGGTAGCGATCGTCCCCCGTGGCGCGCTGGTACTCGGCGAGCGCGACGACCGCGAGCGCGGTCGAGCCGAGGTGCGCGATGACCTCGCCCTTGTCGAGCACGCAGTCGATCTCGGTGCCGTCGGCCAACCGGGTCGCGCAGTTGCCGTTCGCGAGCAGATCGGCGAGGTGCTTGAACGCGCGCTCGATCGGCTCCTTCAGCCACGGCTCCTTCGTGATCCGGTAGGCCTCGGCGAGGAAGTACGTCGTGCCGGCGTGGCGCGGCATCGAGTAGCTGCCGCCGACCCGCAGCGGATCGGTCTGCGCGCCGGTCGTCAGGTCGTGTTCGTAGACGTAGCGACCGTTCTTGCCGAGGTGCTCGACCAGGTAGTGCGCGCCGGCGAGCGCGGCGGTGCGCAGCGCGGCGCCAGTCAGCTTCGGGCGCGCGGCCGCGATGCCGCGATACAGCGCGAGCGGCGCGACCGCGTGATCGCGCCGCTCGACGAACGTGTCGGTGCGAAACCGGAACACCGCGAAGCTCAGCGGTGGCTCGCGCGGCTGGTGCGGCTTGCCGGCGCGCGACGCGAGCAGGTTCCGGATCCGATCGAGATCCATGCCCATCGCGAGGTCGGGCAGCTCGGCCGACGGCCGCTTGGCGGCGAGCAGCTTGCTCGCGACCAGCTCGTGCGGCAAGAGCAGCGTCGGGTGGTCGCCGCCGAGCTCCGCGCCGACACCGTCGACACCGGGGTTGACCGCGAGCATGTCGCCGATGCCGGGGATGGCGAGCAGATCGAACAGCCAGTAGCCGCCGCCGAGAGGCCCGGTGCCGCTGACGATATCGACCTGGATCCGCGCCGCGTCGCGCGTCGCCGGAAGCATCTGGCGGACCGCGGGATGTGCGCGCAGCAGCGCCGCGGCGTGATCGGTCGCCGCCGCGACGTCGGCGCCGTAGCCGTCGACCCGCGCGACCGTGCGCCCCGAGGTCCACACGCTGACCGCGACCGCTCCGGCGAGCGGCGCATGGACCGTGCACGGCCCCGGCGCCTGATCGGCGAGTGCCTGCCGCAGGACCGCCATCACCGAGGCGCGCGCCGGGTCATCGAGGCGATCGGGTGGCGGGATGCGAAAGCCGTGGAACGTGAGCGCGGTGACGAGCACCAGGATCGCGCTCGGCAGCGTCCACACCGCGACGAGCGCGTGCCTGCGAGTCATCGGTTGAACGTCTGGCGACCGCGACGCGACATCAGGTACTTGACCTGAAAGATCGGGACGAGCACGACGAGCTCGATGACGAGCAGCACGGTGATCAGCGCGAACGACGCCGCGGCCTTGCCGAACGCGCCGTAGGTCCCGGCGAGGAACGACGCCGATACGAGGATCCGCGCGATCAGGAGAAACGCCGAGGCCAAGACGAGCGAGCCGCCCGCGATCGCGGTCCACCATCCGCGTCTGCCGCCGACGAACATGCCGGCGCCGAGGATGGCCATCGCGATCGGCAGCGACCACAGGTGAACCTGCGCCGACGGCAGGCGGTTCGGGATGACCTTCCAGATCGCGCCGACGTAGATCACCACGAACAGGACGTCGAGCCCGCCGTAGATCCACCGCCTCGCGTCGCGCATGGAAGACTTAATAACAGGTCGGGCGCGCGACGTCCGGGGCCGGGTCGCGCGACGGCAGGATCCCCTGCAGGTACGTGAATTCCTCGTCGCAGAACACGCCGGGGCCCTGCCCGCCCAGCTGGGCGCGCTCGGTGAACGGCCGGTCGCCGCCGGCGTCCATCAGCCGGTTCGCCTGATCGCCGGTGTCGTGGAAGCCCTCGGCGAACGGGTACGCGAGGCCGAGCGAGTGGCCGATCTCGTGCGCGAGCGTGCCGCCGATCAGGTTGCCGAGCACGAACACCGCGCACTCGATCTGCGCCTTGCGATCGCCACCTGCGGGGCAGCCCGAGCCGTCGACGATCGCGTCGAGTCCGCCCGTCAGATCACTCGACGTGATCGGCGTGCCACCGACGTCGCCCCGGAAGTGATCGAACACCTGATCGAACGTCGGATCGGCGCCCTCGATCGATCGCGCGAACGCGCCGGGGTGCTTGGAGAAGCCCATCAGCGATCGGACGAACACGCCGCCGTAGCCGGGATAGCCATCCTGTTGCGTCAGCGCGTTGACGCCGCCGAGCCGGTCGTACAGCCGCACGTTGCCGTTGTCCTTGCCCGGCGAGTTGTCGTAGCCGAACAGGCCCATGTCGTTCGGGTCGACGCCGACGAGATCGACGTTCTCGAACTCGGCGAAGTCGACCACCGGCTCGGTTCGAAAGTCGAGGTTGACGCCGCGGTAGGTCTCGCGACACGCGACGAGGATCCGCTCGCGGATCTTGCTCTCGACCGCACGCATCCCGAAGTCGCGCAGGCCCTCGACGTACGACGGCGTGAAGTTGAGCTGGATGACCTGGCGGACCGGGGCGATCGCGAAGCTCGCCGGGCTCGACGCGCCGCGCACGGTGTCGCCGCCGTAGGTCACGATCGGCGTGATCGTGCCGGTGAAGCTCCCGGTGTCCTTGCGGAGATCGAGCGCGTGACCGAGCTGATCGTCGGTGTTGAGCACGTAGCGGACCAGCTTGCCCTCGACGAACTCGGGCACGAGGTTCATCGTCACGTGGACGCTGCCGCCGGCCCCGGTCTTCATGAACTGGCCGTCGAGCTCGAGCTCGGTGTCCGCGGTCGCGTCGCCACCGACGAACCCGCCGCCCTTGACGAACACGTACTGGCCGAGGCTCGCGCTGGTCGGCTCGACCGAGAACACCTGCGCGGTGACCAGCGTGAAGCTCGCCGCGATCGCGGCGGCCGGCTTCGCGGGCTTGCCGGTCTGCTTGTTGACGATCGTGACCTGCCCGGTGAACTGGCCCGGCTGGATGCCGGCGATCTTCGGCGAGAACGGGAAGCTCGCGTGCTGGCGCGACAGCGGCTCGCGCGCGACGAGCGGGACGTCGACCGCCGGGACCGTGGCGCACGCGCCGCCGGCGTCGGGCTGGAAGCAGCCGGTGAGGTGCGCGACCGTGGTGCCCTCGTCGCCGCCGAGCAGGAAGCCGTCGCCGTCGACGTCGATCTGGTCGTTCACGAAGTGGACGCCGTCGACCAGGCGGGTCGGCGCCGGCGTGAGCGTCTCGCGAAATGCGAGCGTCAGATCGAGCGCCTGGCTCTGGTAGGTGTGGCCGTCGCTGGTCGCGACGACCTCGACCACCGCGGTGCCCGCGAAGTCGACGTCGCCGCCGACCGCGTCGAGCTTACCGCCATCGATCGCGACGGTGAGCGCGTTGAAGTCGACGAACTTCGCCGGCCACTGCTCGTCGATCGACGCGCCGTTCGCGGTCCCGACGAGGTGCAGCGTGGTCGAGCCCCAGGCGTCGTCGACGAACGACTCGCCCGCGACGACCAGCTGCGTTCCGGGCACGACCGTGGTCGGCGCGACCTTCGAGAGCCCGAGGTGCTCGAGCCCCGGATCGGGCGCGTCCGTCGACGCGCAGCCGGCGACCACCACGGCGATCACGGCGAGCCGCCTCACGGGAACGCGATCGTCAGGCCGTAGGAGTTGGTCGAGCCGTTGTAGCCGCGCACCACCAGATAGTACGCGCACGGCGCGTTCGGGCAGGCGGGAACCGTGTAGGTGGCGTGCTCGTTCGACGCCGCGCCCTGGCCGTGGGCGGACGAGCACGTCGAGGGATCCATCACGCTGCACGGCCACAGATCGGTCAGCGTGGACGCGGTGCTCTGGTACAGGTGCAGATCGAGATCCTGCATCGAGTTCGACTGCGCGAACGTGAGGTCGAACGTCAGGTTGTCGCCGGCGATCGGCGCGTCGATCTTGTACCAGTCGTCGTCGTTCGGGCAGATCATGTTCGCGGTCGTGGTGAAGCTCGGGTACGTCGTCGCCCGCGCCTGGCTGAAGCTGTCGTCGTTGTTCGGCGACTTGTCGAAGTTGTCGTCGACGCACGTCGTCGTGCAGGTGCCGCCGGCCGCGGGCATCGATTCGTAGTCGAGCAGGTACGTGCTGCGCGCGTGGCCGTAGGCGTTGACCTTCACGTAGTAGGTCGCCTTCGGCAGGCAGGTCGAGATCTCCTCCTGGACGTCCAGGCTGGTCGACGCGGTCACGACCGTGCCGTCGGAGTGATACAGGTGCAGGTCGACGTCGGTCTCGCCGTTGCCCAGGAGCTGGAGGTCGACCATCGCGTCGGCCGCGACGACGATCTTGTACCAATCGTCATCTGAGTTCGTGCCGGTCGTGCTCGGGCAGCTGACCGCGTCGATGATGCCGATGCCGAGCGCCGGGTTCGCCGAGGCGGCGCTGCGGGTATCGTTCTCCTCGTAGACGTCGTCCTCGCACGTGCCGGTCGGCGCCGTGCACGAGCCGCTCTGCGGGATGCACTGGTTCGCCTGGGCGCCGTCGACCGAGAACACGGTCCCGGCCGAGCACGCGTAGCCCGACGGGCAACCGCTGCCGCACGCCTGCACGCAGTAGCTGGCGCCCATGTTGCCGATGATCACGCACTCGTTGCCGACGCCGCACTGGGCGTCGGCGGTGCACGCGCCGCACAGGGGCGCGACCGTCGTGCCGCCGGCGGTGACGGTCATCTGATAGACGGCCGAGGTCGTCGAGTGGTCGCACGAGCCCATCGGGTCGTCGTCGTCGTCGGCGACGTACACGTAGTACAGCGTCTTGCTGGTGCCGGCCGGCGCGGTCGCGACCGGGTTCGGGACCGTCGCGGTCCACGTGCCGTTCAGCTTGTCACCCGACGCGAGCGTGGTCGACAGCTGCGTCATCGTGGAGAGATCCGGCGTCGACCCGGGCGGCGTCGTCGAGTAGTAGAACAGCGGCGCGTCCTTCAGGCCCTTGTCGTCGGACACCGTGGCGGTCACCGGCAGATCGAGGCGCGTCGTCGGGTTGCTCGGGGTGTGCGCGATCGCCGGCGCGGCGCCCGGGCATGCCGTGCTCCCACCCTGCCCGCGCAGGACGACGAGGTAGTTCTTCAGCGTCTTGGGGTTGTCGCTGTCGTTGGCGGACAGGATCACCGTGTAGCGGCTCTCGCTCGCCTGCTCGCGCGTCGGACACCAGTGCCAGGTGCCGGTCAGATCGCCGCCGTCCGTGATCGTCGCGCCCTCGATCAGCGGCTCTTCCTGCGCGATCGTGACGTTCGCCGAATCCTGATCCTCGACGACGATGGCGATGTCGACGCAGTCCTGGTGGCCGAGGTCGATCGTCGTGCCGGTCCCGAGTGGCTGGCGGAAGATCGGCGCGGTCGCCGAGCCGATCGCCGAGCGTACGTCGATGTTGATCGTGACGGTCGTGTCGTGGTCGCCGTCGGACACCGTGAAGTCGAACGCGTGGGCGCCGAGGTCGGCGGCCAGCGGGGTCCAGCGGAACACGCCGGCGCCGCTCGGCGAAACCGTCACCTGGGCCGACTTGTCGACGTCCGCCAGGTCCGCGGCGTGGAACCCGTAGTGGAGGTTGCCACCGTCGGGATCGGTGCCGTTGAGGTCGATCTTGAGCTCGGTTCCGACCTCGGCGACCTGGTCCGACAGGCCGTCGAGCGAGGGGGCTGATCCGCCACTGCAGGCTACTGCAGTAGCCAGGCAAGTGACGCAAGTCAGGGTCGCGAGACCGTGGTAGCCGGTGAGTAGCTGTAACCGCATGACGTTCCCCCTGGTCGGATCCGATGGCTGTCGGACGTCCCGAGCTAGAGCAACTACCGCGCCACGACCGCGTGGTCCTCGCCGAGGGCAAACGTGATCAATCCCTGGGCGACCGGATCGGTCAGGAAGTCCGGCAAGGTCGCGCCGGCCTGTGCGGCCATGATGCGGAGGCCGGTCAGGATCGAGCCCGACGCGACGAGGCCCGCGCGTAACCCCGTGATCTTGAAGTCCCGGGCGAGCTGGACGTAACTCCAGCGCTGGGCGTCGATCGCGAGGCCGAACGGCCGCAGCTCGGTGAGCAGGTTGTTCGGGATCAGGCGCTTGAGCTTCTGGAGCTGGGCCGCGCACGCCTCCGGGTCGAGCTCGAGGCTCGGGAAATCGGGCTGGAACAGGCGGGCCAGCGCGACGACCAGGATGCCGAGCTCGTCGGGTGGCAGGCGCGCCGGGATCGCGAGCGAGCTCTGCGCGAGCTTCAAGGCCGAGCCCGCGGCGAACCGGATGGCGTCGCCGCCGGCCTCGCTGATCGAGCTGCCGATCACGAGCGACACCGGGCTGGTCGGCTCGGCGACCATGACCCACGGCTGCTTCTGCGAGATGTAGACGTCGATGTCGCCGAACCCGAGCCCGGTCGCGACCGACTGTGCGACCGACGCCGTCGTCGAATCGCGACCGCGCTGGCGATCGCCGCGCGCGACGCCGTAGGGCTGCAAGCTGACGCCGACGTGCTTGGCGAGCCGATCGCCGAGCAGCTGGAACAGCTGGCGGAGCTCGGGCTGGATCTGGCGCGGGAACAGGACCTCGTCGGCCTCGGGCTTGAGCAGCGGCGCGATCTCGGGCCGCGGCGGATCGGCGAGCAGCTTCTTCTCGGGCTCGCCACTCGCACCGAGCAACTCGGTGAGCTCGGCGCCAGCGCGGGCGATCGGCAGCGAGCCGCCGACGTTGGCGAGGGCGCGGGCCGTCATCACGCGCGAGATCACGCGGTACGCGATCGCGTCCTTCGGATCGGCGGCGGCGCGCGCGCGCATCGTGCCGGCGACGCGGTTGAGGTGCACGCGCACCGACGTGATGTCGTTGGCGTCGCGATAGAACTGCACGAGCGTCTGCAGCGCCTCGTCGTTGGTCGGCGCGCCGTCGAGCGCGAGGTTGAGCGCGCGCTCCGCCCGCTTGGCGTCGTTGAACCCGGTCTTGAAGATCTTCGCGACGCGGTGGAGGTGAGTCGCGCGGCGATCCGGATCGGTCTCCTGCTTGACGAGCCGCTCGCACGCGCCGAGCGCGAGCTTCCATTCGCCGGCGCTGGTCGCGAGATCGGCGAGCCGGACCAGCGTGTTCTCGTCGTCGGGCGAGTAGGTCAACGCGCGCTGGAACGCCTGGAGCGCGAGCGGCACGTCGACCAGATAGTCGGCGTAGATAAGGCCGAGCCGGAAGCACAAGGTCTTCAGGATCTCGGGCTGGCGCTCGAGCCGCGCGCGCGACACGAGCGCATTCGCCGCCTCCTGCCACGAGCCCTGCTCCCACGCGATGTCGGCGATCGCGGAGTGCGCGCGGAGATCGTTCGGATCGAGCGCGAGGATCGCGCGGTAGTGCGTCTTTGCGGTCTCGCGATCCGACAGGAAGTTGCGGCACAGCTCGGCGAGCGCGCGGTGCAGCTCCATCTTCGCGTTGGGCTCGTTCTCGAAGTCGATCCGCTTGGTCAGCAGCACCGCGAGCTCGTCGTGGTTGCCGTCCTCCTCGAGGAGGATGCGCTGGCGCAAGAACGCGTCCTTGTGGCTCGGGTCGTGCTCGATCGCCTTGCCGAACGAACCCGCGGCCTGCTCGCCAGCGAGCGCCTTGTCCATCAGCGCGACGCCCGCGAAGTGATAGAGCCCCGCCTTCAACTTCGGATCGGTCGCGACCTCGGCCTGGCGCGTCGCGGCCGCGGCGACGTCGACCCAGAGCTGGCCCTTCAACGCCGCGAGGCGCCAGCCCTCGAGCGCCGGGATGTGACCCGGGAGCGCGGCCTCGGCGAGCCCGAACCGCTGGACCGCGACATCGATCTGGCCGATCTCGGCGAGCGTCTCGCCCGAGCGCGTCGCGAACGCCGCGGCGCTCTTCGGATCGTTCTCGAAGTACGCGGCGATCTTCTCCTCGAGATCCGCGAGCTCCTGCGAGAAGCCGGCGCGGCGCACGATCGCCTCGAGGTGGAGCAGCGCGAGCCGCGTCTTGGGATCGGCGGCGAGCGCGGCGCGATAGTGATCGGCGATCTCGCTCTCCGGTCGGCGATCGCGCGCGGCGAGCCCGGCGAGATCGACGAGCAGCGCCGCGCGATCCTTGCCGGCCTCGAGCGGGATGGTCTCGATCTCCGACGCACGCAGCCGCAGCAACTCGCCGAGCAGCCCCTGCTCCGCGTAGCTGCGCTCGAGCCGGTGGAGCAGATCGATGCGCGACGGATCGGCCTGCGATGCGCTCTCGAGCGCGACCTGCGCCGAGCCCGGATCGTCGCGCAGCTCGGCGTCGATCCGCGCGAGCAGCTCGTACGCCGACGCCTTCGCGCCGACGTCGCCGGTGGCCTCGGCCTCCTTGAGCTGCGCGAGCGCGAGGCTGGCGACCGGCGCGGCCTGGCGCAGCTGCGTCGCGACGCGCACGAGCGGCACCGCGGCGAGCGGATCGCCCGGGCGCAGCTCGAGCGCGCGCTGGTACAGCGCGAGGGCGGCGGCGCCGTCGTCGTGGCTCGCCGCGAGATCGGCGTCGCGCACGATGCGCGCGAACGCATCGCCGGTCGCGCCGCTGCCGACATCCGGGGTCGCCGGGCGGCGCACGGTCGTTGCGGTCGGGCGATCGCCGGAGCGGCGGCGCGCGGCCGCGAGCAGATCGGGGACGACGCCGAGCGTCGGCAGCGCCTGCTCGACGCGATGGAGCAGCGTCGTCGCGCGCAGCGCGTCGCCCGCGTCGAGCGCGAGCTGCGCGGCGCGCAGGCGCAGCGTGGCGGCCTCGGTCGAGCCGGGCTGCGTCGCGTCGAGCAGCGTCGCGCGCTCCTCGAGGACGATCGCGGCGTCCGCGATCTCCTTGCGTCGCGCGGCGGCGACCACGAGCGCGACGGTGCGGCGCGGATCGTCGGTCGGCGACGCGGTCTGCGCGTCGCGCAGGATCTGCTCGGCCTGCTCGGGATCGGCGACCAGCCGGGCGCGCTCGAGGGCGAGCGTCTGGGTCGCCCACGGCGCGCGCTCGGCGGCCTGCGCCCGGGCGAGCGCGTCGGCGAGCACGTCGCGATCGCCGAACCGCTTGGCGAGCAGGATCGACGCGGCGTGTGCGCTCGGCGAGCTCGGCGTCTGCTCGAGCACCCGGCCCCAGGCCTCGAGCGCGGACGAGATCGACGCGCGCGTCGTCTCGGACGGCGCCTTGGACGCGGGCTGGTCGGCGTTGCTGTCGAGCGCGGACCCGGCGTCGTCGGCCGAGGTCGCCGCCCCGACCGCCTCTTCCCACGCGAGCGCCGAGCGCAGCATCGCGACGTCCTTGTCGAGCTGCTCGCTGACGCCGGCCGCCGGCTCGGTCGCGAGCTCGGCGAACAACTGCGCGCGCTCGGTCCACCGGCCGCCGGCGGCGAGCGCCTCGCCGAGCG
Source organism: Haliangiales bacterium (assembly GCA_038321315.1). Classification (GTDB taxonomy): domain Bacteria; phylum Myxococcota_A; class Polyangia; order Haliangiales; family Haliangiaceae; genus JABFXX01. The sequence goes on from JBBQEX010000017.1 coordinate 28,964, forward strand.
CCTCGGCGAGCGCGAGCGATCCGGGCCGCGCGGCCCGCCCGGTCGCGAGCACGCCGATCGCGTCCTCGAGTCGACCGAGCGCGATCTGGCCGTACGCGGCGCGCAGCCGGGCGCGATCGCGTTCCGGATCGCGCGCGACGCCGAGGTCGACGTCGATCGCGTCCTGCGTCGCGCCGATCGCGACGTGCGCGGTGCGCAGCTGCGCGGCCGCGTAGTCGTCGCCGGGATCGAGCTGCAGCACGGTGCCCCACAGCGCGACCCCCTGCGCGGGATCGAGCTCGGCGGCACGCGCCGCGGCGTACGCGCGTTCGCTGGTCGCCGTCGCGCACCCGGCCCACCGGGTGAACGCCGCCGCGGCGATCGCGCGCGCCTCGATCAACCCCTGCGCGTGGTCGTCGGCCTCCTCGGGTGTCGGGACCTTCTGGGCGATCGCGGTGTAGGTCGCGAGCGCGGTGTCGGCGGCGATGCGCGCGACCAGCGGATCGCTCGGCGCGCCATCGAGCGCGAGCTGCGCCGCGGCGACCGCGAGATCGCCGGTCGTCCACTGCTGCGCGCGGATCGCGGCGGCGGCCGCGGTCAGCGGATCGGTCGTCTCGATCTGGCGCGCGAGCTCGACGAGCGCGCGGGCCGCGGCCTCGCCGAACGCCTCGCTGCTCTGGGGCAACGAGGATGCCGCGGCCTGGCGGATCGCACCGAGCCGCGCCGCGAGCGACGCCGGGTCGGACTCGGCGGCGGCGGCGAACCAGGTCGCGGCCGCGCCGGTGTCGTTGTGGTGCGCCGCGAGCACGCCGCGCGCCGACTGGACCGCGGCCCGCAGCTCGTTGTCGGTCACCGCGTGCGCGAGCTGTTCGAGCGCCGAGCCGAACTCGTCGGCGCGACCGTCGAGGAACGCGAGCTCGAGCTGCGCGAGCAGCGCGCGGACGTCCGACGGCGCCGAGTCGATCATCTCGCCGACCGCGACGCGCGCGAGATCCTGATCGCCGCTCGCCATCAGCAGATCGATGCGGTAGTGCGCGAGCGGCCGGCGCTCGAGCCCACCGGCGACCGCGATCTCGGCCTCGAGGTGGCGCGTCGCCTCGGCGAGATCGCCGGACGCGCGCGCGAGCCGGCGCAGGCCGCGCAGCGCGGTGGTCGCGCGCGGATCGGCGAGCAGCGCGGCGTCGTAGTGACCGCGCGCGCGATCGAGATCCATCAGGCGCTCGGACAACCGGCCGGCCTCGATGCGCAGCGCCGCCGAGGCCGCGCTGTCGTCGACCGTGGCGATCTCGCGCTCGTAGATCAGCAGCGCCTGCGCGGAGGTCTCGTCGAGCGCCGTGCTCGGCAGCGGCTCCTGCTGCTCGGGCCACGCGCGGCCGATCGCGTCGAGCTCGAGCGTCGGCTCGACGTCGGGTGCGCCGGCAGCGACCTCGAGCTGCGGCACGCCGGTCGGCGGCGTCGCGAACGGCGGCGGCGTGGTCTGCTGCTTCGGCGGCATCTGGATGCCGGCGAGCGTCTTGCTCGGCAGCATCTTCTCGACCAGCCCGATCGGCGGCACCGAGGTCGGCGTCTTGACGCGCGCGTAGTGCTCGGCGACCGGCGGCGGCGTGACCTGGATCGGTGGCGGTGGGATCGCGGTGATCGTCTCGGCCGGTGACACGTCGTCCGGCATGTCGATGTCGAGATCGGCGAGCGCGTCGTCGAGCGACGGCGGGCGCACCGGCGGCGCGATCGAGGCCACCGGCATCCGCACCGGGCCGCTCTTCGGCACCTCGGGCGGCTCCGGCAGCATGATCGAGTCGTCGTCTTCGACCCCACCGACGTGGGCCGCGACATCCGAGAAGTCGTCCTCGCCGCTCGAGATCGACGGCTGCGTGACCGGCCGCGGCTTGATCGGCGGCATCGCCGGCAGCGACGCGTCGCGCTCCTGCGTCGAGTCGCGCTCGTCGTCATCCTCCTCGTCGCCCATGTCGAGCTCGATCACCTGATCGGGCTCGTCGTCGTCGTCCTGCGGCGACATCACCGGGATGGGCCGGCTCTGGCTCATCGGCGGCGGCTTGGTCGGCGTGTCGGACCGGTTGTCGCCGCGGCGTAGGACGTGCGCGGTGCGGCGGCTGGCGTCCTGGCCGATCGCGGCCTGCGACTCGCGCGACGCCGGGACGGCCGCATCGATCTCGATGTCGGCGTAATCGTCGTCGGTCTCCGGCGGCGTCGAGAGCGGACGCGACTCGTTCCGCCGCGCCTCGATCTCGTGGATCGAGCTGACCCGCGTGCTCTCCTCGGCGAACATCGACGCGTCGTTCGTCGTCGGCGCGGTCGATGCGCGACTGAAGTCTGGCAGCGGCGTGCGGCGGATGATCGCGGGCGTGCGGCCGCTCGGGATCCGGTCGGGCAAGACCGGGGGTGGCGGCGCCGCGACCACCGGATCGCTGTCGTCATCGTCGAACCGGAGCTCGTCGATCGGCGCAGACGGGCGCGACGCCGACGTGAACACCTCGTCGTCGTCCTCGTCTTCGAGCTCCATCGGCGGCAGCGGCGGGCGAACGGCCACGCTCGTCGCGGGCTCGTCGTAGGGCTGCGAGGTCGCCGGGCGCGGCGAGGCCGTCGTGGCGCGCGGCGGGGTCGTCGCGGCGCGGGGCGGCGGGGTGTGGGTGTCGGCGCCGAGCATGCCTCCGAGCGCGGCCGAGCGACCCTCGACACCGACGTCGGAGAAGTCGGTCTCCATCGGATCGGCCGCGGGCGCGGCGTAGGTCTCGACCGTGGTCAGCGACGGCTGCCGCGCGAACGTGTTGCGCCCACGCGCGTCGAGATCGCGATCGACCGTGACATCGACGTCGGCCGCCTCGGCGGCCTCGGCGGCGGCGAGCGCGCCGTCGAGCGTCAGCTGCTCGTCGAGATCGGCGTCGGCGGCCGGGAAGCCCGCGGCCTCGTCGATCGTGTGGACCGGATCGAGCTGGACGAGGTCGGTCGAATCGCCGACGTCGGTCGTCGCCGCGGCCGGAGCCTCGGGCGCCGGCCACTGCATCGTCTCGGCGGGGGGCGCGGCCTCATCGAGGCCGTGCAGCGCGTCGAACGTCGCGTCCCACGCGTCGAGCTCGGACAGCACGTCTTCGCCGAGGAACGGCTTGTTCGGCGGCTTCTTCCCGGTCGTCATCGAGTCCCTCGCAGGGCGATGCCCAGCTTGTCGCGCAGCTTGCCATGCGTCTCGCCCACCGACCACGCGACGAGGTCGAGCGCGGCCGGGCTGTCGAGCAGGGACTTGCCACCCTTGCCGACGTCGAGCAACGCGAGCGCGACCCCGAGATCACCGGACCACAGGAGCCCCGCGCGCTGACCGATCGCGATCGCGGTGCGGCGGAACGCGAGCACCTCGACGAGCTCGGCGCTCCGCTGCGCGACCAGCTGGGCGAGCACGGCCTTGGCCTTGCGCGACAGCTCCTTCTTCAACACGCGGGTGCGCTCGGCGACCGCGGTGTCGTCGCCGACGACCAGCTCGGCGAGCCCGGTCGGCACCGACACCTCAGCCGCCTTGAGCGCCGCGACGATCGACATCTGCAGCTCGCCGTCGCGCAGCTCGCCGATCGTGCCGACGCCATCGGCGATCGACGCGACCACCTTGCCGAGCCAGAACCGGCTCTGCGGCGTGGCCGCGGCCGCGATGTCGGCACCGATACACAGGATCGGCGTCTCGCCGCCGACCGCGCGCGCGATGCCGGTGCGGCTCGAGCTGATGTAGAGCTCGATGTCCTCGATGCCGAAGTTGGCGAGCGCGATCGCGAGCGGCTCGTACTTCTCGCCGACCTTCTTCTGCGCGAGCTTGTCGCCGCGCACGAACCCGAGCTTGCCGGGATCGACGCCGGTCGCGACCTGCACGCTCGGCGCGATCGCCTTCCACACCTCGCCGAGCGCCCCGAGCGGCGTGGCGCGGAACGCCGCACGCTCGGCGTCGACCAGCTTCTGGCGCGCCGGGGGTGGCAGCTTCTGGCGGCCCTGCGCGAGCACCTGCTTCTGATCGGGCGTCGGCTGGCCGAGCGCCTCGAGTCCGACGAGCGCGAGCCAGCGGGCGTCGACGTCGCTCTGCCACGCGGTGACCTGCGCGAGCCGCTCGTACAGCACGGCGCGGCCCGGGCCCTGCGCGATCGACGAGCGCAGGCTCGCGATGCTGGCGGCCAGCATCTGGCCACGCGCGTTCGGATCGAGCAACTCCGACAGCTCGCGGACGACGTCGAGGTTGAGCGGGTCGAGCGTGCGCGCGCGATCGAGCGACAGCCGCGCCGAGGTGCGGTCGTCGAGCTTGTCGCGCTGGAGCAGCGCGAGCCGCAGCTCTTCCTTGGCCTTGTCCTGCGGGGTCGGACGCTGGCGGGCGAGCGCGCGCATCTCGCGAGCGGCGCGCTGCCAGTCGTTCGCGCGCAGGCAGAGCCCGACGAGGCGCTCGCGCAGGAGCACGTCCTCGGGTGACTGCTCGACGACGCGCTCGAGGTTCTCGATCGCGCCGACCACGTCGTTGACGTTCTCGGCGAGGACCTGCGAGAGCTGGAGCTCGACCTCGGCGCGGCGCGGTGCGCGCGTCTCGGCGGCGATGTAGCGGCGCCACAGCGCGATCGCGGTGTCGACGTCACCGGCGGCGAACGCGAGGTCGGCGCGGAACCGCAGCGCCTCGACGTTCTGCGGCGCGCGCTCGAGCAGCGCGTCGAGATCGGCGATCGACGCGGCCCCATCGCCGAGCCCGTGCAGGATCGTCGCGCGCTCGAGCAGGAGCGGCACGAGCTGTTGCGGGTCGGAGCGATCCTGCGCGCCGAGCCAGGTCAGCTTGTCGGTGAGCACGCCGATCAAGCCGTGGATGTCGCCGCCCTCGCGGAGCAGCCCGAGCAGCCGATCCATCTCGGCCGCGCTCGGATCGACCGCGACGATCCGGCGATAGGTCGCGAGCGCGTGGTTGCGATCGCCGTCGGGGCTCGGGCCGTCGAACACCGTCGCGGCCTCGCGCAACAGCGCGACGCGCGCCGTCGGATCGCCGAGCACGCGCGCGAGCTGGAAGCAGGCGCGTGCCCAGGTCGGCTTGTCGCCGGCGCGATCGGCGAGCCGGCGCAGCGCCTCGAGGCCGCGCAGATCGTCGGGCTGGCCCTTCAGGACGGCGACGACGACCGCGCACGACTCGCGCAGCCGACCGGCGAGCTCGAGCGCCTCGGCGCGGTCGAGCTCCCACGACGCGCGCGCGGTCGGATCGTCGGCGAGCGCGCCGCGCATCTCGAGCACCTCGGCGCGCGCGAGCAGCGGATCGATGATCGTCTCGCGATCGCCGCTCGCGGTGTCGATGATCGCGGCGGCGCCGGTCTCGGCGACCACGAGCAGCGCGCTTGTGTCGTCGGGCGCCGCGGCGCGCGCGAACAGCACGCGCGCGTTCGCGAGCTCGAGGTCGGCCGCCGCCGCCGCCATCGCGGCCGCGCGCAGGTGGAGCGCGGCTGCCGCCTCGGGCATCTGCACGCTGTTCGCGAGGCCCTCGTACGCCTGGGCGAGCTGGACCGGCTCGCCGCGCCGGGCGGCGACCAGCGCGGCACCGAGCAGCGCGCCGCGGCGGGTCGCGTCGAGCGAGATCGCGGCCTCGAACGACAGCGCGGCGCGATCGAAGTCCTCGAGTACCAGCGCGTACATCCAGCCGCTGTCCTCGGCGAGCGCGGCGCCGAGCCGCGGATCCTGCGTGCGCCCGGCGAGCGCCGCGGTGGCCTCGACGCGCATCACGTTGTCGGCGCGACCGGCCGCGAGATCGGCGAGGCCGAACGCGGCGCTCGTCGCGGCGACCGACGGCTCCGGCCGCACCGCGAGCTGGCGGTACGCGTCGGCGGCCTCGTCGAACTGGCCGGCGCGCTCGAAGCTGCGCGCGAGCAGCCACTGCGCCTCGGGCTCGAGGTCGATGTCCCCGATCGCCTGCCGCGCGGTGACCTCGCCGCCGCGATCGCCGAACATCGCGCGGCAGCGCGCCGCGCCCTCGAGCGCGGTGCGGTCGTCGGGATAGCGCAGCAGCCACTCGGTGTAGACCAGCGCGGCCGACGCGATGTCGCCGAGCCGGACCTCGAGCACCCAGGTCGCCTCGCGCAGCGCACGGCGCGCGGCGGCGCCGTCGGGAAGCGCGCGCGCCTCGGTGCGGCGCTCGGTGACGAGCTCGGTCCAGCGCTCCTGGGCGCGGAGCAGATCGATCAGCGACTCGCGCGCGAACGTGTCCTCGGGCCACAGCGCGAGCACCTGGCGATACAGATCGGTCGCGACCTCGACGGCACCGGCGCGCTCGCGCAGGCGCGCGGCGGCGAGCAGCGCGGTGCCGCGGCGTGCGGCGTCGGTCTCGACCGCGGCGAGCTCGGCGAGCAGCACGGCGCGCTCGTCGTCGCGGCCGAGCTGCGCGAGCGTCGACTCGATGCGCCACTTGATCGCGAGATCGTGCGGCGCGAGGCGGGCGACCTCCTGCTCGAGGCCGAGCACGGCGTCGAGATCGCCGTGACCGCGGGCGAGCCGGATCGCGCGATCGAGGATCGCCTGCTTGTCGGCGAGCAGCTCGGTCGCGACGGCCTGTGCGCGCAACCGCACGAGCGCCTCGGCGACGCGGCCGGTCTGATCGTCGAGCGCGGTGAGCGCCTCGAGCGCGGGCGCGTGGTCGGGCACCGCCTCGAGCGCCTTGCCGAGCGCGGTGCGCGCTTCCTCGAGCGCATCGCCGCCGAGGTCGTACGCGAGCAGCTCGGCGGCCTGGACGTAGAGCGCCGCGGCCGACGCCGGATCGGGCTGCGGTGCCTGCCCGGGGCCCTGCCAGGTCCCGAGTAGCGCGGCGTGCGCGGCGGTCAGGTACGTCTTGGCGAGCTCGCCGACGTCGTCGCGGCCGAGCGCGTCCCGCTCCGCGGCGCTGGTCAGCACGATGAACCCGGGCGCGCTGGCCTCGAGCGACGCGAGTAGCGCGCGTGCCTGATCGCGCTGGCCGCCGCGCAGCAGCGCATCGGCGCGACGGATCGACAGGCCGAGCGCACGGGCTGGATCGCCCTCGACGGCCTGCCAGCTCTGGACGAGCTCGGCGAGATCCTCGTAGCGGCCGAGCTCCTCCGCGAGCTCGGTCAGATCGGCGAGCAGGATCGGCTCGCCGGGCGCAAGCGCGAGGGCCTGCTGGAGCGTGTCCCACGCTTGCTCGGCGACGCCGGCGCGCTGGTGGAGCTGGGCCTGGCGGCGGTGGAGCGCGACAAGCTCGCGACGCAGCAGGGTCGCGCGACCCTCGGCGCCGACGACGCCTTCGCTGCTCGGCCCGGCGGGGCCGAACGACGCGAGCAAGAGGACACGCAGCGCGTCGATCGCGGCCGCCACGTCGGCCGGCGTGCCGTGCTCCTCGGCGACGCGCAGCCGCTCGCGCGCGATCCGCTCGCCGATCGCGGTGCTGTTCGGCAGGGTCGCCGCGGTCTGGGCGGCGAGATCGAACGCGGCCTGCGCGCGCGGATACTCGGCGCCGACCGCGCCGCGGCCGACCTCGAGCCAGTAGGCGACCTTGCGCGCGGGCTGCTCGACCGCGTCGGCGAGGCTCTCCCACACCTCGAGCAACGCGGGGCGATCGTTGGCGCGCGAGATCACGCGCTCGAGCTCGAGCAACGCGCCCTGGTGGCGCGGCGCGAGCTTGACCGCCTCCTCGAGCACGGCCCGCGCCTCGGTCTCGTCGGCGAGCTGGTGCCCGACGATCCGCGCCTTCTCGAGCAAGAGGTCGGCGCGCTCGTGATCGTCCAGCGCGTAGGCCACCTCGGCGGCGATCAGCTTCGCGAGGTTCGGCCACAGGCCACGGCGGTAGAACACCCGACGGATCGCCCACAGGTTCGGCCGCAGCGACGGGTCGAGCGTGATCGCGCGACCGTACGCCTTGACCGCGCGGGCCTCGTCGGCGAGCCGGCGCTCGTAGAGCTCGCCGAGCTCGTACGCCAGCATGCCCGCCGCGGCGTTGTCCGCCGTCGCCTCGAGCTCGCGCAGCATCAGCTCCGCGCGCTTCTCGCTGCCGGCGTCGCCGAGCTCGGCGATCGCGCGATCGACGACGGTCGGGGTGTCGAGGTACGCCTCGAGCGGCTGATCGATGACGATGTTGGCCTGGCCGGTCCCGATCTCGAGACTGTCGCCACCGCCGTTGTCGAGCCGGGCCTCGCTCTCGGCATCGTCGGTCGTGGCGCTGGTCGGCGGCGGCACCGAGGCGCGGCGCGCGCGGGCCTCCTCGGCGTGGGGCGGCGGCGGCGGGACCGAGTGACGCTTGGCGCGCGCCGGCTCGACCGCGGCGACCGCGATCGGTGCGCTTGTCGAGTCCTTGACCGGCACCGGGATCGCGACGATCGGCTGCGGGATCGCGACTGGCGGGGCCGGCACCGTCGGGATCGGCTGCGAGATGCTGCGGCCCGGCACCGCCGCGCGCATCGGCGGGATCGCCAGCGGGGGTCGCGGCGGCACCATCATGATCGGGCGCGTGCCCGGGACCGGCGGCGGGATCCGCATCGCCGGCGGTGGCGGGATCCGCATCGCGATCGGCGGCGGCGTCGGCCGCACGGGCTCGTTGACCTCCTCGAGCTCGTCGAGCTCGAGCGAGGCCTCGCCGCTCATGTCTCCACGCGATTCGGCACGCGGGATCTCGCGCGGCACGCCGTCGTCGGCCGGGTTCACCGTCGTGGCGCGATCGATCATCGCGGCGCGCGCGGGGGGCTCGTCGTCGTCGTCGTCCAGCATCGCATCGATGCGGGCCGCGAGTGCACTGGCGCGATCGGTGACCGGCACGGGCGTGCCCTCGCCGGCGCCCGGGTCATCTTCCGGAGGCGTCCCCAAGTCTTCTCCAGATCACCATTGCCGTCGTGATCTGTCAACGCGACCACGCGTCATTCCACGTAGTTGCACTGAGCGTGTAATCCACACAGGTGATACATCTGCGCCGTGGAACCCTTCGTCCTCGGCGATGATGTGCTCACCCTCGCGGTCCTCGCACAGGTCGCCCGCGACCACCGTCCGGTCCGGATCGGCACCGCCGCGCGCGCCGCGATGGATCGCGCCCGCCGCGTGGTCGACGAGGTCGTCGCCGGCGGCGACAGCGCGCCCGCGGTGTACGGTGTCAACACCGGGTTCGGCGCGCTCGCCGAGGTCCGGATCTCGGCGGCGCAGGTCGCCCAGCTCCAGCAGAACCTCGTGCGTTCGCACTCGGCCGGCGTCGGCCAGCCGCTGCCGCGCGAGGCCGTCCGCGGGATGATGCTGCTGCGCGCGGCGGTGCTCGCGACCGGTCGCAGCGGCGCGCGCGCGCTGTGCTGCGAGCAGCTCGCACTCGGCATGATCGGCGAGGGCGAGGTCGAGTACGGCGGCGCGATCATGGCGTCGGCCGACGCCCATCGCGCCGCGGGGATAACGCCGCTCCACCTCGAGGCCAAGGAGGGCCTGACGCTGCTCAACGGCACGCAACACATGACGTCGGTCGGCGGTCTCGCGCTCCACGACGCCGAGGCGACCTGCCGGATCGCCGATCTCGCCGGCGCGCTGTCGCTCGAGGCGCTGAAGGGCACCGCGCGCGCGTTCGATGCGCGCGTGATCGGCGCCCGCCCCCACCCCGGCCAGCAGGTCGTCGGCAAGGTGCTCCGCGAGCTGCTCGCGAACAGCCCGCTCGCCGCGTCGCACAAGGACTGCGGCAAGGTCCAGGATCCGTACTCGCTGCGCTGCATGCCGCAGGTCCACGGCGCGACCCGCGACATGCTCGAGTTCGCGATCACGGTGCTCGAGCGCGAGGCCGCGTCGTCGACCGACAACCCGCTCGTGTTCGTCGACGGTCCCGACGGCGACGAGATGATCTCCGGCGGCAACTTCCACGGCCAGCCGGTCGCGATCGCGCTCGATGCCGCGGCGATCGCGATCGCCGAGCTCGCCAACATCAGCGAGCGGCGCGTGGAGCAGCTCGTCAACCCGCAGCTGTCGAGCGGCCTGCCGCCGTTCCTCGCCGAGGACAGCGGGCTCAACAGCGGCTTCATGATCGCGCAGGTCGCCGCCGCGTCACTCGTGTCGGAGAACAAGGTGCTCGCGCATCCCGCCTCGGTCGACTCGATCCCGTCGTCGGCCGGCCGCGAGGATCACGTCTCGATGGGCGCGACGGCGGCGCTGAAGCTCCACATGATCCACGACCACGTGCGCACGGTGCTCGCGATCGAGCTGCTGTGCGCCGCCCAGGGCCTCGATCTGCGTCGCCCGCTCCGCTCGACGCCGGCGATCGAGGCGGCCCACGCGGTGATCCGCGCGCGCGTCCCGATGATGAAGGTCGATCGCCCGCTGGCGCCCGACATCGCCGCGGTCCGCGCGCTGATCGACGACGGCTCGCTGCTCGCCGCGATCGCGCCCCACGTCACGGCTTGATGCGGTGCGCGCGACCGCCGACGTAGACCTCGTCGATCAGGGCGTGCGCGAGCCCGTAGCGATACGGGATCGTGGCCGGGTCGTCGGCGTGCCAGACCACGAGGTCCGCGCGCGCCTCGGCGGCGAGCGTGCCGGCGGAGATCCCGAGCGCCTTCGCGGCGTTCCGGGTGACGCCGAGCCACGCCTCGTCGAGCGTCATCCCGAAGTGCGTGGTCGCCAGCCAGAGCTGGACGAGCAGTGACTCGCAGTAGCTCGACCCCGGGTTGAGATCGGTCGCGACCGCCATCGTCACGCCGGCCGCGCGCAGCTGGTCGACCGGCGGCACCGGGAGCCGCAGCTGCACGCACGCGCCGGGCAGCATCACCGCGACGACCCCGGCCGCCGCGATCGCCGCGATGCCGACCTCGCTGATCTGCTCGACGTGATCGACCGACAGGCCGCCGAGCTCGGCGACCAGCTCGGCCGCGCCGAGATCCTCGAACTGCCCGGCGTGGGCGCGGACGCCGAGCCCGTGGGTCTTCGCGGCGCCGAGGATCGCGCGCGCCTCGGCGAGCGTGAACGCGCCGCGATCGCAGTAGATGTCGACGCTGGTCGCGAGCCGGCCGCGCGCGACCGCCGGGATCAGCTGATCGCGCAGCTCGGCGACGAACCGATCGCGATCGCCGGCGCGCTCCGGCGGGATCAGGTGCGCGAGCAGCGTCGCGACGACGCGCTGCGAGCGCCGCGCCGTCGTGGTCGCGATCGCGCGCAGCAGCTTGAGCTCGCCGTCGACCGTGAGGTCGTAGCCGCTCTTGACCTCGACCGCGGTGGTGCCGAGCGCCAGCGTGGTGTCGAGTCGCGACGACAGGAGGTCGACGTGGCCGTTCTCCGACAGCGCGCGCGTCGGGCCGAGCGTCGCGGCGATGCCGCCGCCCGCCGCCGCGATCTCGAGGTACGTCTTGCCCTGGGCGCGCATGCCGAACTCGTTCGCACGATCGCCCGCGAAGATCGCGTGGGTGTGGCAGTCGACCAGCCCCGGCGTCACCAGCCGACCGCCCAGGTCGCGCTCGTGATCGGCGCGCGGGCGATCGGCATCGGCGCCGAGCCACGCGACCTGACCATCGACGATCGCGAGCGCGGCGTGCTCGACGATCCCGAGCCCCGGACCGCGCGCCGGATCGCACGTCATGATCCGCGCGTTGCGGAGCACCAGATCGGCGTTGGCGGTCATGACCTCCCCAGAGAATAGTCGATCGAGTACGAGTACGAATACGGCCACAGCAACGAGCCCACCACGACCTTCATCGTTCGTTGCCGCGCTTGAAGTTGCCGGTCTTGCGCGCGACGACGAGCTGGACCGCCGCGGCATCGCCGGTCGCGAGCGCCGCGCGGACCTCGTCGGCGGCCACTCCAACCAGCGTGGCCACGATGCGATTGCGAAACCGCACGATGATCTTGTCGCGCGTGACCTTCAGGTCGAACGGCTCGTCGGAGAGCTTACCTCGTGCGTCGACGGTCATCCGAGGTCGCTCTCGTCGTACTCGTACTCGGGCACTATTCCTCTCCCCGTCGTCGAGGGATGACCACACCCCGCTCGCGCGCCGTGTCGATCGCGATCTCGTACCCGGCATCCGCGTGCCGGATCACGCCCATCCCCGGGTCGCTGGTCAGCACGCGATCGAGACAGCGCGCCGCGCGCTCGGTGCCGTCGGCGACCACGACCATGCCGGCGTGGAGCGAGTAGCCGATGCCGACGCCGCCGCCGTGATGGAACGAGACCCAGGTCGCGCCCGAGGCGGTGTTGACCAGCGCGTTCAGGATCGCCCAGTCGGCGACCGCGTCGGTGCCGTCCTTCATGCTCTCGGTCTCGCGGTTCGGCGACGCGACCGAGCCGCAGTCGAGGTGGTCGCGCCCGATCACGAGCGGGGCCTTGACCTTGCCGGTGCGCACGAGCTCGTTGAACCGCAGCCCGACGCGCTGGCGCTGGCCGTAGCCGAGCCAGCAGATCCGGGCCGGCAAGCCCTGGAAGCTGATCTTCTCCTGCGCCAGCTTCATCCAGCGCGCGAGCATCGGGTCGTCCGGAATCTCCTCGAGCACCGCGGCGTCGGTCACCGCGATATCCGCCGGATCGCCCGACAGCGCGGCCCAGCGGAACGGGCCCTTGCCCTCGCAGAACAGCGGCCGGATGTACGCCGGCACGAAGCCGGGATACGCGCGATCGAAGCCCGCGTCGGCCTTGCCCTCGGCCAGCTCGGCCTGCGCGCGCAGGTTGTTGCCGTAGTCGAACACGTGCGCGCCCGCCGCCTGCATCGCGATCATCGCCTCGACCTGCACCGCCATCGACGCGCGCGACCGCTTGACGTACGTGACCGGATCGCTCGCGCGCAGCGTCGCCGCGGTCGCGAGCGTCATGCCCTGCGGGATGTAGCCGACGAGCGGATCGTGCGCCGACGTCTGATCGGTCACGAGATCCGGGACGATGCCGCGCGCGACGAGCTCGGCGTAGACGTCAGCCGCGTTGGCGACCAGCGCGATCGAGCGCGCCTGCTTCGCGCGCTTGCACTCCTCGACCCGGCGCAGCGCGCTGTCGAGATCGGGCGCGACCTCGTCGAGATAGCGGGTCTCGAGCCGGCGGCGCACGCGGGTCTCGTCGATCTCGATGCCGAGGAACACCGCGCCGGCCATCGTCGCCGCGAGCGGCTGCGCGCCGCCCATGCCACCGAGCCCGCCGCTCAGCACGAAGCGCCCGGCGAGGTCGCTGCCCCAGTGCGTCTTGCCGGCGGCGGCGAACGTCTCGAACGTGCCCTGCACGATGCCCTGGCTGCCGATGTAGATCCACGAGCCGGCCGTCATCTGGCCGTACATCATGAGCCCCTTCTGCTCGAGCTCGCGGAAGTGCTCCCAGGTCGCCCACTTGCCGACCAGGTTCGAGTTCGAGATCAACACGCGCGGCGCTTCCTCGTGCGTCTTGAACACGCCGACCGCGCGCCCCGACTGCACGAGCAACGTCTGATCGTTCTCGAGCCGGCGGAGCTCCTTCACGATCACGTGGTAGTCCTCCCAGCTGCGCGCGGCCTTGCCGGTGCCGCCGTAGACCACGAGATCCTGCGGTCGCTCGGCGACGTCGGGATCGAGGTTGTTCATCAGCATGCGGAGCGCGGCTTCCTGCTGCCAGCCCTTGCACGACAACGTGGCACCGCGCGCCGCGCGAATGTCTTCCATGCCGCGTCGTAGCATGCCGTTCTGGCACCGGGCGACCACCCGGCGTCCGCCAACTCCGCGAACCCACGCGCGCCGCGCGCTGGCCCTGCCCTTGCTTATTCGACTGGCATGACCCGATCTGCCGTGACCCGCCTCGGCTTCACCTGCTTCACGCTCGTCCGCTTCGGCGACGACCGCATCCTGTTCCCGGCGCGCGTCCAGAAGTCGCGCAACGCGATGGCCGCGTTCGCGACGTCGTAGGCCGAAACGACGAAACGCGATGACCCGGGTGGGTCATCGCGTCTGGCGGGTCGTCGCGTGCGTTACGCCGCGGCCTTGTCGCTCGCGCCGTCGTCGGACTTCGGCACGTGCTTGGCGACCGAGCCGCCGATGCGCATCCCGTAGAACGAGCGGTGCGCGAAGAACATCGAGATGAAGACGCTGACCCCGGCGATCACGTACTTCACGGTGTCGAGGTTGCGCTCGTGCAGCTGGATCGCGAGGCCGACGGCGAGCACGCCGAACAGCGTCGTGAACTTGATGACCGGGTTGAGCGCCACCGACGACGTGTCCTTGAACGGGTCGCCGACCGTGTCGCCGACGATCGACGCGGCGTGGAGCGGCGTGTTCTTGGCGTGGAGCTCGGTCTCGACGATCTTCTTCGCGTTGTCCCAGGCGCCGCCGGCGTTCGCCATGAAGATCGCCTGGTAGAGCCCGAACAGCGCCATCGAGATCAGGTAGCCGATGAAGAAGTACGGGTCGATGCAGGCAAAGCCGAGCGTCGTGAAGAACAGGACGAGGAAGATGTTGATCATCCCCTTCTGCGCGTACTCGGTGCAGATCTGGACGACCTTGTTCGAGTCCTCGACCGAGGCCTTGGTGACCGTGTCGTCGAGCTTGATGTTCGCCTTGATGTACTCGACCGCGCGGTAGGCACCGGTCGAGACCGCCTGGGTCGACGCGCCGGTGAACCAGTAGATCACCGCGCCGCCGGCGATCAGGCCGAGCAGGAACGGCGGGTGGATCATCGAGAGGTTGCCGACCTCGGAGCCCTTGAGGCCGCCGGTGACGAGCATGATGAGCGCGAAGATCATCGTGGCCGCGCCGACGACGGCGGTGCCGATGAGGACGGGCTTGGCGGTCGCCTTGAACGTGTTGCCCGCGCCGTCGTTCTCCTCGAGGAACATCTTGGCCTTGTCGAAGTGCGGCTTGAACTTGAACTTCTCCTCGATCTGGCCCTCGATGCCCTCGATGCTCTCGATCAGCGAGAGCTCGTAGACCGACTGCGCGTTGTCCGTCACCGGGCCGTACGAGTCGACCGCGATGGTGACCGGGCCCATGCCGAGGAACCCGAAGGCCACGAGGCCGAACGCGAACACGGCCGAGGCCGCGGCGTACGCGAAGTGCTGGGTCTCGGGCGCGCCGACGTCGCCCATCGGGATGCCGGCGTTGGCGTTGAGCAGGTCGAGCAGCTGCGGCAGGCCGTCCTTCGAGAAGAAGTACGCGACCGCCATGAGGGCGCAGATCACGAGGCCCATCCAGTAGGCCGAGAAGTTACCGGCGGTGAGGCCGGCGAGGATGTTGAGCGACGGACCGCCCTCTTCCGAGGCCTTGACGACCTCGCGAACGTGGCCGGAGTTGGTCGAGGTGAACACCTTGACGAGCTCGGGGATGATCGCGCCGGCGAGCGTGCCGCACGAGATGATCGCCGAGAGCTTCCACCACAGACCGGCGGGCAGCGTCGAGTCGCCCTGGCCGATCAGGAGGTACGACGTCAGGAACGTGAGCCCGACCGAGACGATCGACGTCAGCCACACGAGGACGGTGAGCGGGTGCTCGAAGTCCATCTTGTCGGCGGTGAGGAACTTCGCCTTGGTGAGGATCTCGTTGATGAGGTAGCTGCCGACCGAGGCGAGCACCATGACGATGCGCATCGCGAACAGCCAGACGAGCAGGACGGTCTGCGTCCACGCGCCCGGGTCGAGGATCTTCGTGCCGTCCATGATCTGCGCCAGGTGGCGGTTCGGGAACGCGACGAGGATGAACGTGATGAGGGCGACGCCGGTCACGCCGTAGGTCTCGAAGCCATCGGCCGTCGGGCCGACCGAGTCGCCGGCGTTGTCGCCGGTGCAGTCGGCGATGACGCCCGGGTTGCGCGCGTCGTCTTCCTTGATGTTGAACACGATCTTCATGAGGTCCGACCCGATGTCGGCGATCTTCGTGAAGATGCCGCCGGCGATGCGGAGCGCCGCGGCGCCGAGCGACTCGCCGACCGCGAAGCCGATGAAGCACGGACCAGCGTAGTCGCCGGGCATGAACAACATGATCGCGAGCATGAGGAGGAGCTCGGTCGAGATCAGCACGGTGCCGATGCTCATGCCGGCCTCGAGCGGGATCGCCATCACGTGGTACGGCTTGCCGCGGAGCGCCGCGAACGCGGTGCGCGAGTTCGCGAAGTTGTTCACGCGGATGCCGAAGAACGCGACCATCACGCTGCCGAGGATGCCGACGATCGAGAACAGCGCGATCGCGATGACCTTCGGGGCCGGCACGTGCTCGAGCACGGCGAAGTAGACGACGATGACGACCGCGATCATCGCCCACAGGCCGGCGATGAACTTGCCCTGCTGCTTCAGGTAGGTCTTGCAGGTCGAGTAGATCAGCTCGCTGATCTCGAGCATCGACTCGTGGACCGGAAGCTTGCGCAGCTTCGTGTACTTCATCATCCCGAACAGCAGGCCGAGGCAGCTGACGATGATGCCGGCGAACAGGATCCACCAGCCGTTGATGCCGAGGAACTTCACCTGGTGGAAGTCGGGCAGCACGAGCCCCGATTCGCTGTGGGGACGGACGGCGGCCCCGGCGGCGGCCTCGACGGTGTCCATCAGCATGGCAATTGACGCGGTCATATTCGTGGGTCCTTCCCTCTATGGGGGTGAGCGGTGCGGGGTTATAGGGACGAGGCCGTCCGGAGTGCAAGCGCGGTTTGCTGGATAAACCGCGACAACACTTCACCTTTACGAACTTGGCGTGGTATGGAACGCTGCCCACGAAGGTTGCTTCTATTGCGCCGCCCCGAGATCCTCGCGCCTGCAGGTGATCGCGATGCGATCGCCGCCGCCCTCGCTGCGGGTGCCGACGCCATCTACTTCGGGCTCGATGACGGCTTCAACGCGCGCGCGCGCGCCGCGAACATCCCGTCGGCGGACCTGCCGGAGATCGTCGCGTGGATCCACCGCGGCGGCGCCCGCGCCTACGTCACGTTCAACACGCTGGTGTTCGAGAGCGAGCTCGCCACCGTCGAGGACCTGCTCCGCCGGGTCGCCGCCGCGGGCACCGACGCGATCATCGTCCAGGATCCCGCGGTCGCCCTGCTCGCCCGCGCGCTCTGTCCGGCGCTCGAGGTCCACGCGTCGACCCAGATGACCGCGTCGAGCCCGGCCGCCGCCACCCTGCTCGCGCCGCTCGGGCTGTCGCGCGTCGTCGTCCCCCGCGAGCTGTCGGTCGACGAGATCCGCCAGTACGCCGCGGCCTCGCCGGTCCCGCTCGAGGTGTTCATCCACGGCGCGCTGTGCGTCGCGTGGAGCGGCCAGTGCCTGTCGTCGGAGGCGTGGGGTGGTCGGTCGGCGAACCGCGGGCAGTGCGCCCAGGCCTGTCGCCTGCCCTACGATCTGGTCATCGACGGCGAGATCCGCGAGCTCGGCGATGTCGCGTACTTGCTGTCGCCCAAGGATCTCGTCGGGCTCGACCACGTACCAGCGCTCGCCGAGATCGGCGTCGCGTCCCTCAAGATCGAGGGCCGCATGAAGGGCCCGGCCTACGTCGCGACCAGCGTGAACCAGTACCGCCGCGCGGTCGCCGAGGCGGTCGGCGATCCGGTGGTCGAGACCCCCGAGCTGCCGGTCGATCGCGCGTCGCTCGAGGTCGCCTACAGCCGCGGCGTCTCGCCCGGGTTCCTCGGCGGCGCCGATCACCAGCGCCTCGTCGAGGGCCGCGCGCCGCGCCACCGCGGCCTCGCGCTCGGCCGCGTCACCAGTGTCGATGGCGACTGGGTCACCGTGGTCGCCGATCCGGCGCAGCAGCCGAACACCGGCGGCCGCGCGATCGGGGTCGAGACGCCGACCGGCCGCCGCGCGACCGACGTCAGCGCCGCGCCCGCGCCGCGCGCCGGGATGGGTGTCGTGTTCGATCGCGGCGCCCCCGAGGATCACGAGCAAGGCGGCCCGATCTTCGCGGTCGAGCTCGCGCCCGATCACCTGCGGCTACGGTTCGGCCAGCCCGGCCCCGATCTGTCGCGCGTGACCGCCGGCGACTTCGTGTGGATCACGTCGGATCCGCGGGTCACCAAGGCCGGCGAGCGCGCGGTCGCGACCGGCCAGCTGCCGCTCGGGCGGATCGCGGTGTCGCTCGAGGTCACCGGCGTCGCGAACATGCGCCTGCGGGTCGGCGCGCGCATCCACCTGCACCACGCGTCGGCGCTCCTCACCCAGCGCGATGCGAGTCGGTTGCGGCCCGAGGCGTCGATCGCACGCGTGCCGAGTCGCGACGCGTCGACCGCGTTCGTCGCGCAGCTCGATCGCAAGGAGGTCGTCGTGACCTCGGCGTCGCCGCTCGCGGCCGCCCGCGGCGCCGGGCTCACCTCCGAGCTGCTCGCCGACAAGCTCGGCGCGTTCGGCGGCACGCCGTTCCACCTCGAGGCACTCGACACCAGCGCGCTCGCGCCCGGGTTGCACGTGCCGGTGTCCGAGCTCAAGGAGCTGCGCCGCGAGCTCGTCGCGCTGCTCGATGCCGAGGTCGTCCGCGTCGAGCGCGTCGTCGAGCGCGACTCGATGATCGATCGCGTGCGGCTCGAGGTCACCCCGGCACCACGCCGCCACGATCCGACCGCGACCGCCGTCGATCTCGCGCTGCCCGAGGCGCTGCCGCCGCTCGTCGTGCCACTGTGCCGGACCGACGCGCAACTCGACGCGCTGATCGCCGCCGGCGCGCCCGAGGTCGAGCTCGACTGGATGGAGCTCGTCGGGCTCGGCCGCGCCGTCGGCCGCGCCCGCGACGCCGGCCTCCGCGTCGGCATCGCGACGATGCGCGTGCAGAAGCCCGGGGAGGAGCGAATCGACGCTCACCTCGCCAAGCTCGCGCCCGACTCGATCCTCGTGCGGTCGTGGGGCTCGCTCGCGTTCTTTGCAGCCGGCGAGCCCGGCCCGACGCTGCACGCCGACTTCTCGCTCAACGTGACGAACTCGATCACCGCGGGCTGGGTCGCGGGCCATGGCGTCGAGTCGATCACCGCGGCGCACGATCTCGATCGCGAGCAGCTGCTCGCGCTGCTCGAGGCCGCGCCGCGCGGGCGCATCGCGGTGACGGTCCACCACCACATCCCGACGTTCCACACCGAGCACTGCGTCTATGCCCACCTGCTGTCGACCGGCCGCGACTTCAGGACCTGCGGCCGGCCGTGCGAGCAGCACGCGGTGTCGCTGATCGATCGCGTCGGCCTCCAGCACCCGGTCGTGGTCGACGTCGGCTGCCGCAACACGATCTTCAACGCGCAGGCGCAGAGCGCCGCGTCGCTGGTCCCCGAGCTCCTGGTCGCCGGGGTCCGCCGCTTCCGCATCGAGCTCGTGCGCGAGACCGGCGACGAGACCCGCGCGCTGTACGAGGCCTACGCCGCGCTGTGCGGCGGCACGATGCTGCCCGCCGAGGTCGTGCGTCGCGCCGCGGTCCACGAGCAGTTCGGCGTCACCCGCGGCACGATGCGAACACTCACGGTGATTCGCTGACACCGTTCGACACCTCGCGCGTGTGATCTCGCATGGTTGCGGCTGGCATCCGGGCTGCTTATTGGTCCGACCATGAACCGCATCGTCTTCGCTCTCGTCGCCCTCGCTCCTGCGCTCGTCGCCGCGCAGCCCGGCCCGACGGTCACCGATCCCGCCCCGTCGCCGAACGCGACCAACGGCGCGCCGCAGAACGAGTCGTGGTCGAACATCTCGCACATCAACGGCCAGCTCGTGCCGGTCGGCGAGCGCACGAACTACCTGCTCGACTTCAAGAAGACGAACATCTCGACGAACCCGATCGGCTGGATGTTCGGGTTCTACGGCGTGTCGGTGAGCCAGGCCGTCAGCCAGAACATCGCGATCCGCGCCGACGCGAACTACTTCAACGCCTCGAACACGACCGGCTACGAGGCCGGCATCAGCGCGCCGATCTACTTCAAGCGCACCTACTACGGCCCGTTCATCGAGCCCGGCCTGATCGTGCGACAGCTGACGTCGAAGGACAGTTGCTACGACTGTTACGGGTCGGAGACGATGTCGTCGACGACCTCGACGATGGCTGGCCCCGAGGTGCTGTTCGGCTACCAGATGACGTTCGACTCGGGCTTGAACGTCGCGGCCGCGTTTGGCGCGGCGCGCAACCTCGCCGCGAAGAGCTCCGACAGCAGCAGCAGCAGCTCGGACGTCGAGCCCGCCGGCTACTTCCGCGTCGGCTACGCGTTCTAAGCCGCGAGCGCCGGGACGTCGGTCGCGCGGGTCTCGATCGGCAGGATCGGCTGGATCCGCGCCGCCCAGCGGGTGCACGCGTCGAGGCCGTCCATGCCGGGGAGCGTCCACATCCGCTTCTCGATGTAGTTCATGACCTCGAAGATCCGGTTGCCCGGGAACAGCTCGGCCACGAGGCGCGCGCCCTCTTCGTCGGTCTTCACGCCGCCGCCGACCGGCGCGTAGAACTTCTTCGCGATGTAGCGGCACATCTGCTGCGCGAACTTCTGGCCGTCCAGCCGATCGCGTGCGTTGTTGTAGTAGTACGCGAAGTGCCGGCGCTCCTGCTTGGCGATCCGGCGGAGGAGGTCCTCGAGCACCGGGTTCTTCGTGACGCGCGCGAGCTCCTCGTAGGCCTGCGTGGTGAGGCACTCCTGGAGCGCGCCCCAGAACATCCACAGCGCGATGAACTGGTTCGGGAACAGCTTGGCGATCAGGCCCTGGCCGAAGTCTTCGAACTTCGCCTTGAACCGGGCGCCGGCGCGAATGCGGGTCGCGCGATCGCTCGCCGACTCCACCTTGACGCCGACCTCGGTCAGGAACTTCGTGATCGCGTACGAGTGAAAGTACTCCTCGTAGTTCCACATCGTGAGGAACGTGAGCAACTCGGGGTCGCGCGAGACCTTCAGGCGCGACACCTCGAGGAAGTAGTGAACCGTCTGGCTCTCGATGTCGGCGAAGTAAGACAGCATCTCGACTTCACGTGCGGAGATGCCGTGCTTCCGCGCCTCGTTCCAATCGAGGTCGTCGAAATCGACCTTCTGCGACACCGCGAGGTGTTGAGCGATATCAGACACTGCTTATTGCCTCATCCCGGCGTGATCGCCGGCTCCACAAGTACGTCATTCAGGTCGATCCGGATCGATCGACGGACGAACCTAACCCAATTGCCCCACAGCGTCACGCCGGCATCGGTACGAGTAGCTGGGCGAGCCGATCCGGGTCTACTGCCCCGAGATCCTTCAGGAGATCACGCGATGCAGCGGCGCGAGCCGTGCCGATCGCACCCCCTTCAAGCTCCCCTCGCCGCAGGCGGGCGAGCTGGACGTGGCCGACCATGTGAGCGGCTGACAGCTGCTCCTCGGCGGTTGTCAGGAGCCCGAGCGCGCTGGCGACGTCGCCGACCAGGGTCGCGGCGGAGGCCCGCAGGAGATCGACCACGCCGTTCACCCACGGCGCGCCCTCGCGCGTGAGCGCGTCGAGGAACATGCGCGCCTCGGCAATCCGCGGCGCGATCGCGCGGGTCTCGTCGGACAGCGCGATCCGGGCGCGCAGGAGGCCGAGCTCGATCCGCGGCAGCTGGAACCGCAGCATGCCGAGCTTGTCGATCAGCGGCAGCGCGTCCTCGATCCGCCGCGCCGCCTCTTCGGTGAGGCCGCGATACAGCGCGACGTGCGCGTGCGCCATCGCGGTCTGCGCGTGCTGCAGCGAGTAGGTCGGCCCGAGCCAGCGCTCGGCCATCGCGAGCTGGTCGATGGCCTCGTCGGGCCGATCGACGACGAGCCACGCGAGGTTGGTGCGGCCGGTCCGCAGGTTCTGCTGCGCGACGACATCGCCGCGATCGATCGCGTCGCGCAGGTGGAGCAGGACGAGCCGCGACATCTCGCGCCAGTCGCCGAGATAGAACAAGGTCGCGAGCCAGTAGCTCTCGCCGATGTCGAGCTCCCACCTCACGCCGGTGCCGTACTCGCGCAGGGTCTCGAGGCCGGCCTCGAGGTCGACGCGCGCATCGCGCCACCGACCGGCCATGTGCGCCGCGAGGCCGATCGAGAGCCGCGCGACGCCGCGGACGTGCGGGTGATCGATCTCGGCCGCGAGTGCCGCCAGCCGCCGCCCCACCCCCTCGACGGCGAGTCGGTTCTTGGTGCCGCCCGCCGCCGCGTAACACACCTCCTGGGCGAGCGCGAGGCACACGCGGAACGGCTCGCCAGCGTCGAGCGCGGCGCGCATCAGCTCGGACTGCACGACGCGCCCGAGCGCCGGATCGGCGAACGCGAGCCCGCTCGCGATCGAGTACAGCACGTCGACCGCGAGCAGCTGATCGGCCGGGATGTCGGCCGCCGCGCGCGGCGTGAACTTGTCGCCGCGCAGCTTCATCTGCGCCCACTGCGTCGCGAGCCGCGTGCGCGACGCGCGCAGCGGGATGCGGAAGCCGATCTGCGCGAGCAGGCGCTCGGCGGCCGGCAGCGCCTCGTCCAGCCGGCCGCGGCGCAGCAGCGACTCGACGCGCAGGCGATCGAGATCGATCGCCTCGGTGTCCGGCAGGAGCTGCGCGGCATGCCCGTAGATCGCGGCCGCCTCGTCGAGCTGACCGGCGCAGGTCAGCGCGTGGGCCTGACGCCGCAAGAGGTCGCGCTGGCCCATCGCGTCCCACGGGCCGTACGCGAGCGCGATCTGGTAGAGCTCGGCGGCGCGCAGGAACGCGAGCGCCTCCTCGGCGCGCTGCGCGGCGGTCACCGCGTGCTCGGCCGCGTTCGCCGGGTGGCCGGCCGCGAGCCAGTGCTCGACGACGGCCTGGGAGTCGACGTGCTCGGCGCCCTGCACCGCCTCGAACGCGCGCGCGAGCGCCTCGTGCCAGCTCGCCTTGCCCTCGACGTCGAGCCCGGTCAGCACCGCGACACGCACGTAGTCGTGGGCCGGGTGCACGATCATCTCGTCGCCGACGCCGCGCAGCGTCGCGAGCCGCTCGGCCGACAGCACGGCGGCGACGTCGTGGCCGCCGACGATGCCGGCCGCGTGCGCCGCGATCGCGATCGGGATCGGGCGCGCCGCGATGCTCGACACCGCGAGCATCGCCTGGGCGTCGGGCGACAGCCGCAGCACGCGCGCCCGGACGAGCTGCTCGATCGACAGCGTGCCGCCCTGCGCGCCGCGGTCGGGCGTGCGCGCCATCTCGGTCAGCACGAGCGGGTTTCCACCGGCCGCAGCCACCACGGCCGCGGTGTGACCGTCGTCGATCCGGTTGCCGAGGGCGCTCGACAGCTGAGTGACGAGCGCCCCGGCGTCGCCCTCGGACAGCGCCGCGATCTCGAGCTCGCGGATGTCACCGCGCCGCGCGCTGCCACCCGGCGCGCGCCGGAGCGACGCGACGACGCCGAGGTAGTCCTCGGGCCGGTGCGCGACGATCACGAGCAGCCCGGGCAGCGGCTCCGAGCCATGGATCAGGTCGGCGACGAACACCGCGCTGTCGGCATCGCCCCAGTGCGCGTCGTCGACGAACAGCACGACCGGCTTCTGGCGCGCGAGCCGGCCGATCATCTGGCGCAGCGCCTGGAACCCCCGCCGCCGCATCTCCTGTGGATCGTTCGGCGCCGCGGGGAACGCGCCGCCCGCCGTCGGCCCGGCCGCGACGAGCTCGGCGAACCGCGGGACCCGCCGCAACACCGGGAACAGGCGGCACATCGCGGCGAGCTCGCGTGGCGCGAGCGCGTTGGCGCTGGCCGGTGGCAACCGCATGATCGCCGCGGTCAGCGAGTCGACGACGCCGTCGAGCATCTTGAACGGCACGGCCTCGCGCTCGAAGCAGCGGCCCTGCAGGAAGATCGCGCCCTCGCCGAGCGACTTGACGAACCGGCGCACGAGCGTGCTCTTGCCGAGCCCCGAGCGCCCCTTGACGAGGACCGCGACGCCGCGACGCCGCGCCTCGCCGAGCGCGCCGCGCAGGACGTCGAGCTCCTCGGCGCGGCCGACGAAGATCGGCGGCGGCTGGCTGCGCGCGAGGTGACGCGTGCGCGCGCTCGGGGCGGCGCCGAGCTGCTCGAGCACGACGTAGCCGGTCGGGCGCGCCGCCGGCGTCGGCTGCAGCAGCGACATCGCGAGCCGCGCGAGCTCGATCGGCACGCCGGTCGCGAGCACGGTCGGGTGCGGCGGGAGCTCGGTCTGCTTGCGCGTCATCACCTGCTCGCTCGTGCCCTCGAACGGCCGGCGTCCGGTGAGGCCCTCGTAGAGCATCGCGCCGACCGAGTACCAGTCGCTCGCCTCGTCGAGGGGCAGATCGGCGGCCTGCTCGGGCGACATGTAGACCGGGGTGCCGACCGCGAGGCGCTCGGGCTCACCCTCGGCGAGCCCGGCGACCAGGCCGAAGTCGAGCAGCGAGAGCCGGCCGGACGCCGCGACCAGCACGTTGCTCGGCTTGAGATCGCGGTGCAGCTTCTTGGCGTCGTGCAGCGTCAGCAGCGCGTCGACCAGCTGGATCATCGACGTGCGCAGCCGGTGGAGATCGAGCGGCGCGGTGACGACGTCGTGGCGCGCGCGCTGCGGCCCGGCCTCGCCCGGGCGCACCCAGTCGATGAACGACACGCCCTCGACGAGCTCCATCGTGAAGAACCACTCGCCGGCGACCGCGTGGAGCTCGTAGAGCGCGACGAGGTTCGGGTGCGTGATGTCGGCGAGCGAGCGGAACTCGCGCTTGAACCGGAACAGGTCGCGCCCCGACGCGGTGCGCAGCTGCTTGAGCGCCACCTCGCGCTGGAGCTGGCGATCGAACGCGCGATACACGATGCCGGCGCCCCCGGCCCCGAGCGTGCCGCGGATCTCGAAGCGACCGCCCAGCAGGGACGGCTCCGTCGCGGCTTCCACTCGGTGAAAGTATATCGCGTTAGCGGTCGCGGAGTTGCTCGCGCAGCTGCCGGATCGCCCAGGTCCGGGGCGTGGCGATCCGGGCCGGCTTGGCGTAGCGCGTCCGCCGGAGCCGCGCGACGAGCAGCCGGGCATCGGCGGCCTTGCGATCGGGCTTTTCCCACGCCGCGAGCCGATCGAGCTGGGCACTTGGCAGGTGCGCCGCGCGGCCGTCTGCGACCAGCTGCGCCCACGACCGCTCGCGATAGAACCGACCGCGCGCGAGCTCGACCAGCGCCTCGGCGGTGCGCGCCGCGACGAGGCCGCGCTTCTGCGCCGTCGCCAGGCCGTCGCGCAGGTTGACCAGCGCATCGGACACCGCGCGATAGCCCTGCGCCGCCGGCAGGTGGGCGACCGCGACCTCGTCGTCGGCGACCAGCGTGCCGCGCGCGAACGCGCGATAGATCGTGCCGACCCCGCGCATGCCGTAGCGCGCGAGCTCGGCGGCACGCAGCGCCCCCATGCTCGCCGCGCCCCACACCTCGATGCCGGCCTCGATCGCGTGGAGGATCTCCTTGTGCCAGACCGCGGCCATGCCCTCGAAGTAGCCGTCGATGATCGCGATCCGCGCGACCCGGCGATCGCGCGCGAGCGCGAGCACGTCACCGACCGCGACCGGCGGCCGGATCTCGGCGTTGGGCAGCGCGACCTCGTGCAACGTCGGGCCGACGAACACGATCGTGCGCGTGCGGGTCATCCCATCGCCTCGACGTCGGCCGCGAGCCCCGGGACGATCACCTTGACGACCGGCACGCCGAGTGACGGGTGCGTCAGATCGACGACGATCACGTCGCGATCGTCGAGCGCGGTGCGCAGCGCGTGCAGATCGTCGTGGAGGTCGGTGGTGCGGTGTGCCGGCAGGTCGTCGAACGCGACCGGCTCGTCGCACGGCGACGTGACCTGGTCCCACAGCGCAGCGACCAGCTCGGGGTCGGTCGCGCGCGCGTAGTCGATCGGGAAGAAGTCGTCGCGGCCGCCGGCGATGTAGGTCAGCCGGGTCTGCGCCGCTTCGGTGATCGCGCGCGCGATCGCGATCTCGGGACACAGGTGCGCGCCGAAGCCCTGGTAGACCCCGAGCGGTCGCCACGCCGGCTCGCCGGGATCCTCGACGATCGCGCAGCCGATCACCGGCACGCCGATCGCCTCGTCCGTCAGGTCCCACACGACGACGCGCGAGCCGGCGGCGACGACGCGCTCGATCAGGGCGCGACACGCCGCATCGTCGATCGTGTCGAGCACGAGCCGGCGATCGCCGCCGGTGCGCCGCCACGCCGCCTCGGCATCCCGCTCGATCACCTCGAGAAGCCCGTGGACGATCGCCTCGACGCGCACGTTGCCGGACGCGAGCCCGTTCGACGAGATGTCGAACACCGGAGGCGCGGTGAACGTGCAGTCGAGCGTGATCGCGTCGCGCGGCACGAGCACCGGCGCGCCGTGCAGATCCTCGCCGGCGAGCCACGCCCACCGCGCGCGGAGATCGAGCCGCTTCCGCGGGCGCGCGAGCCGGCGCACGTCGACCACGGTGCGGGTCGCGCGCAGCGCGTGATAGCTGCCGCGCACGACCGGCAGCGCGATCGACTCGGCCGAGAACGTCTCGAGGCTCTCCATCAGCGCCGAGACCTTGGCGGCGAGCGGCGTCGTGCCCTTGCCCTGCTGGGTCGACAGCGACTTGCCCATCGGGCGGATCGCGGTGAACACCGGGATGCCGAGCGTGTCGAGCCCGGTGAGCTCGGCGAGCCGCGTGATGCCGGCGCGCGGCGCGAGCTTGGCGTACGCGGCCCAGGTCGCGTCGAGCGTGCGTGTCCGATGGGTGCCATCGACGATCTGCTTGGGCGCTCGCACCGCCGCGAACATACGGTAGGATCTCGCCGTGCGCAGCGTGCTGGCCGGTCTCGTCGTGGCCCTGGTTGCCTGTGGCGGCGCGAACGGCGCCTACGTGCAGTCCGATCGCCAGGACGACAGCGCCGATCGCGGCGAGACCAACGGCCGCACGCTCGACTTCGTGTCCAACCGCCCCGAGGGCGACGACTGGGAGATCCGGATCCGCGGCTCGTCGCTGTGGGCCTCGCACGGCGATCAGGACAAGATCAAGTCGCTGCCGCCGGTGAACATGGATCGCAAGGAGACCGACAAGGTCTGGCGCCTGATCGACGCGATGAACCTCGGCGAGCGCAAGAAGGGCAAGAAGGACGAGGACGACGGCTTCGTCACCCTCGTGCTGCGCGAGCCCGGCGGCGACAACGACCAGCACGAGATCCACACGGTCTACATCTCGCGCGACTCCGGCGACGAAGACCTCACGAACCTCGCGCTCTACTTGCAGACGCTGATCAAGAAGCATCACAAGGTCGCCGCCGAGTTCTGAGGTTACTGCGCGTCGGCCTCGCGCTCGAGGTACTCGGACCACCGCAGGTAGAACAACAGGTACGGATCGGGCAACACGACGATCTGGTCGCGCTCGTCCCACTCGAGCGACGGCCCGGCCGGCTCGGCGAACTGCTTGGCGATCTGATCGAGCGTCCCGAGCGTGCGGATGACGCTCGCGCCCTCGGGGGCGTCGTCGCCGCACAGCTGGGTCAGCCGATCACCGACCTCGCCGTACGTCATCGACAGCCGCGGCGGATCGAGGGCGAGCGCGCGCATCACCGTCAGGTAGACGTCTCCGATCTTGCCATCGCGGTGCTTGTACGTCCGGCGCTGATCGGGGCGCGCCTTGGGACCGCTGATCATCGCGCGGACGAGCGAGCGAAAGTCGACCATGCACGAGGTCAGGAAGAAGATCTCCTTGCGCATCTTGGCGTCGAGCGCGACCTGGCGGACGGGCTCCACCGCCTCGCGGACCCCGAGCTGGTTGCACGTCCACAGGCAGATCGACTGCATGAGCTGCGGCGAGCCCGCGGCCTCCTGCGCGAAGATGTCGAGCGACGCCTGATCGATCGCGATGCCGAGGTGGCCGCAGCCGAGGTTCGGGATCCGCAGGAGGTCGAACTTCTTCCAGTAGTCGAGATCGATCGCGAGCACGCGCCCGCGCAGCTCGGGCAGCGCGCGCACGACGTTGTCGGCGCGATGCGGCACCGAGGCGACGCAGATGCGCACGCCGCGACCGGCGGCGTCCTTGAGCTGCTGGGCGACGTCGCTCTGGAGCGCGCTCGGGATGTAGTGGAAGTCGTCGACCAGGAGCGTGAACGCCGTGTTCGCCATCTGATCGACGACCTGCGCTAGGCCGCGGCGGTTCGCCGTGATCTGCGTCGAGTCGTTCGCGAGCGAGCCGTCGACCTGGCTGCCGCGCTTGGACACGCCGATCCCGCCGAGCCCGAGGTTGCCGGTGTGCTCGCTCGACTTCGTCGTGGTCTCGCCTTCGGTCGTGCTCGCGGTCGACGCGTGCGGCTCGCCGAGCCAGTCGAGCACGCGCTCCCACAGCTGATCGGCGGCGCGCACCGAGGCGCCGCTCACCGTGATCAGGTTGCCGAGCCCGACGATGCGCTGGACGAGGACGGTCTTGCCGGCCTTCGACGGCCCCGAGATCGACGCGATCTGGGTCGACGATCGGACCCACTCGTTGAGCAGCCGCTCGTGGTGGAGCTCGTCGCGCTGGACGTAGGTGTACTTGGGGAAGGCGGTGGGCGTGAAGACCTCCGCCGACGACGGTCGCGCTGCCATGCCCGAGTATCTGCCGACGGTCTGACGGAACCATCGGTCGACCTCGGAAGCCTGAAGAATCCATTACGTTTCAGGATGACAGGTCGTCTTGATGCTGCCTTAATCATGGCTGTTGCACCTCACCCTCGTCGATGCGCGGTGCGACGAGGTCGCCAGGATCTGGCAGCGTCTCGAGGCGGCGGCTCGCCCGGCGTACTTCCTGACCTGGGGATGGATCGAGACCTGGCTGGCCTGCCTGCCGCTCGATCGGCTGCCCAAGCTGGCGGTCCTGCGCGACGGCGATCGCGTCGCGGGTGCGTGCTTCGTGACCGAGCGGCAGCTCCGGCGCTACCACGTGTTGCCGAGCCGCGCGCTCTACGTGAACGTCACCGGCGACGCGCGGCTCGACGAGCTGTGCGTCGAGCACAACGCGATCCTCGGCTCGCCCGGCCTCGACGTGCTGCTCGCCCACCTGCCGCCGCGCTGGGACGAGGTGTTCCTGCCGGCGATGCAAGCCGACCAGCTCGCGAGCGCCGCGGTCGACCACGTCGTCCGGATCGAGCGCCGCGCGCCGAGCCACTACGTGGATCTCGGGAAGGTGCGCGCCGCGCCGGACTTCCTGGCGCTGCTCGGCAGCTCGACGCGCGCGCAGATCCGACGCGCGCGCCGCCGCGCCGGCGACACCACCCTCGAGGTCGCGAGCACGCTGCCCGAAGCGCTCGCGATCTACAGCGAGCTGGTCGGGCACCACGGTCGCTACTGGCGCGGGCGCGGCCAGTTCGGCGCGTTCGCCGATCCGTGGTTCGATCAGTTCCATCGCCGGCTGATCGCGCAGCGGTTCGCGCACGGCGAGATCGCGCTGTCACGCCTGCGCGCGGGCGGCCGCACCCTCGGGTGCCTGTACAACCTCGTCGCGCACGACCAGGTCGCGTTCTATCAGAGCGGGCTCGTCCACCTCGCGGGCCACGACGTCAAGCCCGGCTACCTGTGCCACGTCGCGGCGATCGAGCATGCCGCACGCGCCGGCCACGCGACCTACGACTTCCTCGGCGGCGACGCGCGCTACAAGCGCAACCTCTCGACCGACACGCGCGAGCTCGTGTGGGCACGCGTGCAGCGACGACTCGCGCGGTTCGCTCTCGAGGATCGCATGCGAAGATGGGCTCGACCCGCGCTGCGTTGGGTCGGTGATACGCTCGCCGACTGATGCGCGTCAGGTTCTTTGGAGTGCGCGGTTCGTGTCCGACGCCCGGACCGTCGACGGTTCGCTACGGCGGCAACAGCGTCTGCGTCGAGGTCCGGCTCGCCGACGACACCTGCATCGTGCTCGACGCGGGCACCGGCATCCGCGAGCTCGGCAACGAGCTCCTGCGCGAGGGCTACCGCGGCTCGATCCACATGTTCATCACCCACGCGCACTGGGATCACATCATGGGGCTGCCGTTCTTCGGGCCGCTCTACGCCAAGGCGTCGCGCATCGTGATGCACCCGATGTCGCCGGCCGCCCGCGAGCGCATGAGCTCCCCGATCCTGTTCGACGGCGTCCACTTCCCGGTACGGTTCGCGGATCTGCCGTCGAAGATCGAGCGCGCCGAGGATGCCTGCGAGCACCGGATCGCGACCGCGCGGGTCACCAGCGTCGATCTCAACCACCCCGGTGGCGCGCAGGGCTTCCGGATCGACGACGAGGACGGCACCTCGATCTCGTACTTGACCGACAACGAGCTCGACCCGCCGCGCGATCTCGTCACCTCGGTCGCCGATCTCGCGGCGTTCACCCGCGGCGTCGACCTCATGATCCACGACGCGCAGTACCTGCCGACCGATCTGCCGCACAAGCGCGGCTGGGGTCACTCGCAGGTCGACGACGTGCTCGCGCTCGCGCGCGACGCCGCGGTCAAGGCCGTCGCCCTGCACCACCACGATCCGGATCGCGACGACGCCGCGCTCGACGCCGTCGGCGAGCACGCGACCGGGTGGACGCGGATCCACGCGCCGGAGCTCACGGCGATCGTCGCGCGCGAGGGACTGGTTATTGGAACAGCGTGATGACGCCGGTGCCTGCGGCGTTGTTGTGACAGACGCCCTGGTTGCAGCTCGCGCCGAGCCCGGTGTTGACGTCGACCGCGTCGGGCATCAACTCGGAGTCGGGACACGAGCTGACCCAGACGCGGAACGGTAGCTCGAACGTATCCATCGTGTAGAAGTTGCCGTTCGACGCGGTGATCATCGTCAGCACCTTCAGGTTCTTGTCGCGGACGTTGACCGTCGCGCCGACCGCCGGCATCGAGCCGGTCGAGTCGGTGAACACCGTGCCGGAGATCTTGAAGCCGTGGTCGTGGCACGACCCCTGGCAGTCCATGCCGGGATTGTGGTTGCCGTTCGGCAACCCGCTCGTGACCGGCGCCTTGCACTTGTAGATGTCGTAGTCGTCCTTCGGGTTGTTGCCGTCGTCGCCACAGCCGAACACGCCGGCGGTCACAAGGCACAACACGGCTCTCATGGCTTCACCATATCGTATTCACCCGGGGCGTCGGCGACGCTTGTCACGCGACCGGCGCTCGTCGGTGGTCATCCACAGCGTCGCCGGTCTCCACCGGATGATGACGTTCACCGCGAACCCGAAGTTCGCGAGCGCGATGATGTAGAGCCGCTGCTCGGGGAATGCCGCGACCGCGAGGAACGCGAGCAGGTAGCCCGTGCCGGATGCCGCGAGCCAGCGATCGAGCGTGATCGCGAGCATCCACGTGACCGTCGCCCACAGCATCACCATCATGAGCTGCGTGTTCGCCATCGAGAGCCCGGCGATCCACGCGCCCGCCGACAGCACGATCTGCGCCGCGAACATGTACATCCCGGTCATCGCGATCCGCCGGTTGAACAGCGTCGCGCGCAGCATCGTGTCGCGCGCCCACGCGACGGTCGCGACGATGACCGCGAGCGAGATGACCGCCCACACGACCGTGCCGGGGTGATTGTTGAACCCGATGTCGAACGGCAGGACCGCGCCGAGGATCGGCGCGATCGTGAACGTCATGCCGAGCGCGCCGGCCAGGAACGCGCGCGTGCGGCGGCCGACGTTGCCGTCGTGCTGGGCGCGCAGCTTCTCGAGCTCGGCGGCGTGCTGTCGGGCGACCGCGGCGGCGGTGCGCGCGCGCGTCGTCAGCGCGGCGACCTCGGGCGAGGCGTCGAGCTCGCCGAGCAGGGCGAGCGCCGCGCGCGGGTTGCCGGTCGCGACCTCGTACTCGGCGACCGCGAGCGTGGCGTCGCGCAGCCCGAGCGTCGCGTCGGTGTTGTCGTGCCACACCGCGAGCGCCTCGTGGAATCCGAAGCGACACGCGCCGAACAGCCGGTAGATCGCCTCGCGGCGCTCGAGCTCGGCCTGCTCGCGCGCCTCGACCGCCGCGGGATCCTCGTCGGATCCGGTCGGCGCGCGGGAGGTGGCCGCGAGGATCTCGCGGAGCTCCCCAAGCCGCGCCGCCGCCTTGTCGCCGAGGTTCGTCGAGCCGCGGTGCGCGAGGTACGCCTGGATCGCGCGGCGCATGGCGTCGACCGTCGCGAATCGATCGTCCGGCCGACGCGCCATCGCGCAGCGACAGATCGCGGCGAGCTCGCCCGGGACGTCCTCGGGCAACTTCGGGTGCGACGTCGCGACGCTCGCGAGCACGGCCAGCGCGGTGTCGCCCAGGTGCGGCGGTGCGCCGGTGATCAGCTCGAACAGCACGGCTCCCGCGAGGTAGACGTCGGTGCGCTCGCTGATGCCGGCGCCGTCGGCGCCACCGATCATCTCGGGCGCCATGTAGCACGGCGTGCCGGCGATCTCGGTCGCGTTCTGCGCGAGCGGCAAGCGGCCGCTGCCATCGTCGACCAGCGCGACCGCGATGCCCCAGTCGAGCAGGTAGACCTCGCCGAACTCACCGATCATCACGTTGCTCGGCTTGAGATCGCGATGCACGATGCCACGCGCGTGCGCGAACCGGATCGCGTCGAGGATCGCGAGCAGGATGTCGAGGTTCCACGCGAGCAGGTCTCCGGTGCCGAACCGCTTCTCGACCGCGGCCCCGTCGTGACACAGCGAGCTCCAGTCGACGCCCGAGATCCGCTTGAGCACGATCGTCGGCATGCCGGCGTCATCGAGCTCGAGGTAGTGGACCGGCACGATGTTGGGGTGCTCGAGCGAGCCGGTGACCCACGCCTCGCGCAGGAGGTCGAGCGCGGCTCCCGGGTTCTGGCGGCCGGGCTTCAGCGTCTTGACCGCCACGGTGCGCCCGAGCGCGACCTGCTCGGCGGCGCGCACGATGCCCATCCCACCCTCGCCGAGGACCTCGCCGGGCCGGAGCTGCGAGCCGGTCGACAGCTCGGACAGGAACGCCATCGCGCGGCCGCCCGCGGTCGACAGCAGCTGCGCCGGGACGATCGTCGAGCGCGGCGCCGCCTGGACCGTCTCGAGGGCGGTCGGCGCGATCGTCGCGAGGAACCCTGCGTCCTTGACCGTGTCGTCGGGGCGGCTGATGCACGCAGCATAACCCGTGGATTTCGATTCCAAAAAAAACGTGCTTGCGCGATCGACCCGATTGCCGATAAATGTTGCGCATGCACGACCCAGCCTCGTCTGTGTTCGTGCGCGCCGTCGGTTGAGTGCTCTGCGAGAGCCCACCGGGCTCGCACTCCCTCTGACCCGGACGCCACGCGTCCATCGCCAACTCGTGTCCGCGCCGCCCGTCGGCGCGCTCGTGCCATGCCTCCAAGATCACGCAAGCAAGCTCGCAACAAGCGCCTCGTGCGCTACCTGAAGATGGCCGGTGACGCCGGGACCCTCGCCATGTCCCTGCGCGACAAGCCCAAGGCGCTCGACTGGCTCGGCGTCGGGCTGCGCGCGGTGAGCCTCGCGTTGACCGTGAAGGACGAGCGGCGCCGCGCCGAGTCGCGCGACCCGTGGAAGTACTTCACGGACGTGCGCAACGACGAGTGGACCGAGGTTCCCGAGGAGTTCCGCCGGCTCGTGATGGAGGCGGTGACCGAGACCGAGGTCGACGAGCGCTACTGGGATGGCGACGAGCACTCGCCGTTCCTGTCGCGCGGCAAGATCGACGGCGAGCTGGTCGCGTGGATCGGCGAAGGCACGATGATCTCCGACGGGCCCTACGTCCTGACCTCGCGGCTCGCCGATACCTATCGCCGGCTCGGCGAGCGGATGTGGCGGCGGATCGGTGGCGCCAACGCGCTGTACGGCACGACCGGGCTCGCGACCGACCCACTCGCCGGCAACACGGTGATCGCGACCGCCCAGATGACCGCGCTGTGCACGCGCGTCCGCGGCTTCCGCGACGCCGGCGAGCCGCGCGCGTACCTGCTCGCCGGGCCGCCGGGCACCGGCAAGAGCATGGCGATCCGCTGGCTGGTCGCCGAGCTCGGCCTGACGTCCTTGCGGATCGATCTCGCGGTGCTCGCGAAGTTGCACGGCTACGCCAACGTCGCGCTCGCGACCAGCCTCGAGACCCTGCTCTACCTGCTGCGGCCGCAGGTCATGATCCTCGACGACCTCGATCGGATCAGCGTGACCGCGCCGCTGCTCGCGTTCCTCGAGCTCGCGCAGCGCACCTGCCAGGTCGTGATCGGCTCGGTCAACTCGGTCGAGAAGCTGATGGGCGCCGCGCTGCGCCCGGGCCGATTCGACGAGATCATCAAGATCGAGCGCCTCGATCCCGACGTGCTGCGCCGCCTGCTCGGTGACGACGTCGATCTGTTCGATCGACTCGCCGAATTGCCGGCCGCGTACGTCGTCGAGTTCGTCAAGCGGCGACGCGTGCTCGGGCGCGCGGTCGCGCTGGTCGAGCTCGACGAGCTGCTCCACCGCGCCGGCAAGATCGCGTCGGCGCCCGACTCGGAGTAGTCATCGCGGCAACATGCGGCCGGCCCTCATAGAGCGCGTCTCGAGATCGCCCGGGCGCCGGATCGCGACCAGATCGAGCGCGACGCAGCGGCCGCCGTACGCGTGGCCGCGCGCCTCCTCGATCGACTTGCAGTAGTGCACGGCCTTGTCGCACGTGCTGCAGTGCCGCACCGTCGGCGACTCGCCCGGTGGCAGCGCGCTCCAGTCGACCGGGCACTCGAGCTCGAAGCCGATATCGCACTTCTCGATCACCGGGCGCGCGAGCTGGCGCCGCCAGTCCTCGGAGAACCGGACCGCGAGGTCGCGCAGGTGCTGCGCCTTGTGCGCGAACGCCGCGAGCGCGTCGGTCGGCGTCCGGGCCTCGAGGTGCAGCTGGTCCTGGAGCCGGATGTACTCGGCCTTGGAGTGGATGCCGCGCTCCTCGAGCCAGTCGGCGTAGATCGCACGACTGGCGTGATCGCCGCCGGCGATCGCGTCGAGCAACTCGCGCTCGACGCCCTCGATCGGCAGGCTCGGCTCGTCGCACGCGAGCTCGACGGTGTAGCGCCCGATCGCGAGCCGGGCACCGTCGGGCACCGGGGTCGTCCCGGTCGGCAGCGGTCGGTTGTTGAGCAGGACCGGTCCACCCACGACCGCGACCTCCCAGCGGGGCGGCACTCCCGGCGACCCCGGCACGACCTCGAGCACGCAGTGGTCGGGCGACACGTCGCCGTCCTGCAGCGACAGGTCGCACAGCTTGCCGCTGCCGACGTGGATCCGCGCGATCTTGAACGCCATCCGCGTCGTGCGCTGTCTCGCCAGACTGACGAAGAGCCCCAGCATCTTCCCCGAGCGTAGCGTGCTCGGCCGGCGTCCAGGATGTAGGTGTTTCGGGGGTGGCCACGCGAGTCGCCTATCGACCACTCACAAGTGCTGTCCAGACATCCCCGGCGATACCCGAAGCCGAATTCAGAACGGCGTATCTACATCCCATCGTGCAACGGCAAGCGGATCGATTCCCCCTTCAACTCCCGGTCGAGATCTACTCCG
The DNA here is from genome assembly GCA_038321315.1 of Haliangiales bacterium. Lineage (GTDB taxonomy): Bacteria > Myxococcota_A > Polyangia > Haliangiales > Haliangiaceae > JABFXX01. Next base: position 64,223 of record JBBQEX010000017.1, read on the forward strand.
CGGGCCGCCGCCAGGTCGTCGCGACGCGCGACGTCTCGGCGACCGGCATGTTCGTGTGCGACGCCGCGCTGCCGATCGACTCCGAGGTCCGCCTCGCGATGGTGCTCGACGGCGTCCGCCACGTCACCGCGGCGCGCGTCGCCCACGTGCGCCCGACCGGCATCGGCGTCGCGTTTCGCGCCCCGACGTCGCCGATCGACGAGCGCTTCGCGGTGGCGATCGACGGCCTGGTTCGCCGCGTCGAGCCGCCGCGCCTGATCCTGAAGGGCACGTTCCCGCTGCCCGCCGTGCTCGCGATGCTCGAGCAGGAGCGCGCGACCGGCCGCCTGGTCGCCGGCGATCGTTTCATCGATCTCGCCGATGGTCGCCTCGTCGGCGACCTGGAGAGCGCGATCGCGCTGCTCGATCAGCCGACGCGCCCGTTCGAGTTCCGCGGCCGCCCTCGCCTCGCCGCGCCCGACCTCGCGCTGTCGATCACGTATGTCCTCATGGAGCACGCGCGGATGCGCGACGAAGACTCGCGCCGCCACCGCTGCACGGCGTAGTCAGAGCGGGCAGTAGTCGGCGAGCGCCTCGTCATCGGTCGTGACCGACGCGGCGCCAACCCAGAGCTCGTCGGCCGCGCCCGCGTAGGTGCCACCCAGCGTGAGCTGCGTCAGCGCGATCGCGGTGCTCGCCGGATCGACGACCTGGGTGCGCACGCCATCGACCCACAGGATGAGGTTCGGACCGAGCGACACGGCGATGTGGTGCCACATCCCCGCCGCGACCTGCGCCGACGACACGGTCGCGGTGTGGCCGGTCGCGGTGATCGAGAGGTTCGCGTTCACGGTCAGCTGGAACAGGCCGTCGCCGGTCGCGAACACCGTGCCTCCGGCGGTCGGCTTGATCCACAGCATCACCGTCGGGGTCGCGCTCGCCGCGGCCGCGAGTGGCCACGCGACGTGGGTCCCCGAAGCAAGCGTCAGCCCGCCGCCGAAGCGCGCGGCCGCGAGCGCGGTGGGATCGGTCGGCTCGACGGCGGCGGTGTCACCGAGGGTCGCGCCGGCACCGCCGGTGGCGTTGACCTGGGCCTGCATGCCGTCGTCGAGGTGCAGGAGCCCGATCGCGCCGGTCGAGGTCGGCGCCGCGCACGCGGTCGTCCACGCCCGCGTGACGGTCGTGACGTTGCCCGCGCCGTCGGTCGCGCGCACCGCGAACGTGTGCGCGCCGTCCTGGATGTTGAATGCGTGCGGGCTGATACACGCCGCGAACGCCGCGCCGTCGAGGCTGCAGGTCGGCGTGCCCTCGGTGGTCGTGAACGCGAAGTCGAGCCGCGGCCCGACGGTCGCGTTGTTCGCGGGGCCCGCGGTGAACGTGATGTCCGGCGCGACGGTGTCGACCGTCCACGCGCGCGTCGCCGGCGACGGATCGACGTGGCCCGCGTCATCGGTCGCGCGCACCGCGATCGTGTGGGCACCCTGCGCGAGGCCGGTCAGCGTCAGCGGCGAGCTGCACGTGCTGTAGGCCGCGCCGTCGATGCTGCAGTCGAACGTCGCGCTCTCGTTCGCGCTGAACGCGATCGTCGCGCTCGCGCTCGCGACCGTGCCGGTCGGGCCCATCGTGATCGCCGTCGTCGGCGGCGTCAGATCGACCTTCCACGTGCGGGTCGCGGGCGTCGGATCGGAGTTGCCGACCGCGTCGGTGACCTTGACGAGGAACGTGTGGCTGCCCTCGGCGAGCGCGGCGTACGCCGCCGGCGATGTACACGGGGCGAACGCGGCCGCGTCGAGCTTGCACTGGAACGTCGCGCCGGTGCCGGCATCGGGGGAGATGAACGTGAACGACGCGCCGGTCGCGCTCGTCGAGCCGGTCGGGCCCGAGAGGATCGCGGTGTCGGGCGTGCTGGTGTCGATCGACCACGAGCGGATCGCGGGCGAGGCGTCGACGTTGCCAGCGCGGTCGTGCGCGCGGACCGCGAACGCGTGCGCGCCATCGCCGAGTGGCCCGAACGCCTGGCCGCTCGTGCACGCCGCGTAGGTGCCGCCGTCGATCGCGCAGTCGAACGTGACGGACAGCTCGCTCGCGGTGAACGCGAACGTCACCATCGGGCTGTTGTCGGCGGCCGGTGGCGCCGCGGTGATCTGCGTGTTCGGCGCGACCGTGTCGATCGTCCACGAGTGCTCGGCCGGCGTGTCGTCGCTGTTGCCGGCAGCATCGATCGCGCGAACCGAGAACATGTGGTTGCCGTCGGCCAGCGTGCGGCTGTACGGCGACGCGCACGCGATCGGCGTATCGCCATCGATGCTGCAGGTGAACGTCGCGTGCGGATCGTCGGAGGTGAACGTGAACGCGGCCTGCGCGTACGGGCTGAACGTCGCCGGCCCCTCGACGATCATCGTGTCGGGCGCGCCGGTGTCGGGCGCCGCGTCGATCAGCAGCGGCGGGGCGTCGACCGCCGCATCCGGATCGATCGCGTGCTTGGTCGGCGCCGAGCACGCCGCGAGCAGCGCGAGCAGCCAGGCGCGGCTCACAGCGTCCCCACGAGCGCGAGGCCGACGCGATCGGCGGACGCGGTCGGCACGATCACGAGCTCGTCGCTCGGCCGGCCGACGAACCAGAGCACGGTGGCCGCGACGATCGCCGCGCCGCCACCCGCATAGAGGAGGTTCGCGCGCGTCGCGTCGCTGTGGGCCTCGCTCGCCCACCGCACCGCGGTCGGATCGGCGCACGCGGCCAGCGGACAGCGGTCGTTCGCGCGATTCGACAGGTCGTTCGCGCGGGTCCCGAAGTACACGCCGGTCGCGACCGCCGCGAGCCCGGCCACGCCGAGCACCGTGGCGACTCCACGCGTCGGGCTCCACGTGCGATGCGCGCGGAACGTCAGCGTCGACGGAGGGGACTCGACGAGCGGCGCCGGCATCGGAGCTCGGGGCGGCGGCGGCAACGGCGCGAGCGCGAGCGCCGGGATCGCGACCACCTGGTGGCGCAGTATCGTGTCGATCGTCACCGTGCCGTGCCACGGCACCCGTCCCGGTGCCTCGGCGACGATCTCGAGCTTGCCCGGATCGACCGGCAGCGCGGTGCCCCAGGTCGCCGGGTCGACCAGCTCGCCTGCGCGATGGACGACCTCGGATGGACTCGGACTCCCGACCGTGACCACGAGCGTCGCGAGCATCGGCTCGAGCTTGTCGGCGCGGCGATGCGCCTCGGTCATCCGGGCGAGGTCATTCCCGGCGCGGCGCGCGGCGGCCTCGGCCTTCTTGAACATCGCCCAGGCCGTGGCGTTCTGGCCGAGCGCCTCGCGGCAGTCACCCAGGTTGAGGAGCGTGCCCACGCTCGACTCGATCCGCTCGCTCGCCGCCAGCTTCGCGCAGCCCTCGGCCAGCTTGTGCGCCTTGATCAGCGCGCGGCCATCGCGGAACAGGATCTCGGCTTCGGCGGGTTGCGCACGTGCGCTACCGCTCAGCGCGACGAGAGTGGAGATGACGATCGAGGCACTAGCGCGTGTCATAGAGGTCCTGCTGCGCCGAAGTCGGGCGTGCAGCGGGATGACGCAAGACCGGGGCCGACGGGCGCACCTCCGTCACGCTCGGCGCGGGCTCCGTGATCGGCTCCACAACTGCGGGAGGTGGCTCGATCGGTGGCGCCGGGATCGCGACCGGAATCGCGATCGGCGTGGCGATCGGCGTCGCGGCGGCCACCTCGCGATCGTCGGTCGCGATCATGCCGACCGCGAGCCCGCTCGCGACGATCGCTGCGGCGAGCGCGACCTTGCCCATCGCGCGCCAGGTCCCGCGGTTCGCCGCCACCGTGACCGGGGTCGAGGTCACGTGCAGCGTCGGGCGCTGATAGCTCGACTTGAACCCGGTCGCGAGCCGCATCACCTTGGGCGCGCGCGCGACTTCCTCCTCGTGACCGAGCTGCACGAGGACGCGGTCGATCTCGTGTGTCAGCTCGATCATCGAGGCGAACCGCGCATCCGGATCCTTGGCGAGGCAACGCAACACGAGCGCGTCGACCGCGGGCGAGATGCCGGGCACCCGCGTGCTCGGCGCCGGCGCGTCCGCGGTCAACTGGGCCACGATGTACTCGCCGCTCGACCCGGCCTCGAACGGCGTGTGCTCGGTCAGCATGTGGAACAGCACGCCGCCGAGCGAGTAGATGTCGGCGCGCCCGTCGAGCGCGTCGCTGCCACGGCACTGCTCCGGTGACATGTAGACCGGCGTCCCGAGCATGATGCCGGCCTCGGTCGTGTGGACGTCATCCGCGGTCATCTTGCAGATGCCGAAGTCGAGCAGCTTGACGCGCTCGCCGTCGGGGAGCGCCGGGTCCTGCACGATGAACAGGTTCTCGGGCTTGAGGTCGCGATGGACGATACCGGCGGAGTGCGCGGCCGCGAGCGCGCACGCGACCTGGCGCACGATGCGCAGCGCGTGGCCGACCGGCAGCGGGCCGATCCGGTTCATCCGCTCGAACAGGCCTTCGCCCTCGAGGAGCTCCATCACGATGTACGCGGTGCCATCGACGTGATAGCCGAAGTCGAACACCTGGACGATCCCGGGGTCCGAGATCCGAGCGGTCGCGCGCGCCTCGGTGAAGAACCGCTCGACGATCTCGGGGCGTGCCGACAGCGCCGGCAACAGCGTCTTCACGGCGGCACGGCGACCGAGCAGGACGTGCTCGCCGAGATGCACCATACCCATGCCGCCCTTGCCGAGCGTCGCGACGAGCTTGTATTGACCGATGTGGTTCATGGCACGCATCTCGGTGATGCATGCAGCGGGCCGGCTCAGGCGCGGAAGCGGATCTCGAATCGCGTGCCGCGATCGCCGCGATCGCCGCGCACACCGGGCCCGATCGTCACGGTCGCGGTGAGCTGCTCGGCGAGCGCGGTGATCAGCTGGAACCCGAGCGAGCTCGACGTCCGCAGATCGAAGTCGGCTGGCAGTCCGGGGCCGTCGTCGCTCACCGAGATCCGAATATCGCCGTCGCGCTGCTCGGCCGCGACGTGCACGTGGTTGGTGCCGTCGGTGTGCGCGTGCTTGAAGGCGTTGGTCAGCAGCTCGTTGAGGATCAGGCCGCACGGGATCGCGGCATCGATCGGCAGCCCGATCCGATCTGTCTCGATCGAGAGCTCGACGTTCGGGTGGGCGAGCGCGGCGTGCAGGTTGCGCGCGAGCTCGCGAACGTAGAGGTCGAGCTCGATGCGGCCGAGATCCGGGGTCTGGTACAGCCGCTGGTGGACGAGCGCGATCGTGCGGATGCGGGCCTGGCACTCCTCGAGCGCGGCCTTCGCGGTCGCGTCGAGCCGGTTCGCCTGGATGCTGATCAGGCTCGACACGACCTGCAGGTTGTTCTTCACGCGATGGTGGATCTCGCGCAGCAGCACCTCGCGTTCGCGCAGGCGCTTCTCGAGCTCGGCGGTCCGGTCGCGGACGTGCTGCTCGAGATCGATCGCGAGCCGACGCTGCATCTCGCGCGCGTCGCGGATCTCGGTGATGTCGATACACGAGCCGACGTAGCCGACGAACGCGCCGGCCTCGTAGCGCGGCGCACCGGAGTCGAGGATCCAGCGAAACTCGCCGTCGTGGCGTCGCAGTCGGTACTCCATGCGGAAGCCCTTCCTCACCGCGAACGCTGTCAGGTAGGTCGCCATGCACGTCTGGAAGTCTTCGAAGTGAATCCCCGACGCCCAGCCGACACCGACCTCGGCCTCCATCGGGCGACCGGTGAAGTCGAGCCACTGCTTGTTGAAGAACTCGCAGTTGCCGGTCGTGTCGGCGAGCCAGAGCATGACCGGCGCGTCGTCGGCCATCGCGCGAAACTTGTCCTCGGCGGTCATCCCAGAGCCTCGATCGCGAGCCGCGCGCGAACGCGCCACGGCGCGGCGAACGCCTCGAGCTGCGGTGCGAATTCGGGCACGACGGCGAGCGCGGTCGCGAGCCACGCGCGGTGCCACACGCAGTCGAGCTCGAGCGCGGCGAGGATCGCCGGCGTCATCGTGTCGCCGGCGGCCGCGAGGCGCGCGGCGAGCTCGGTCGCGATCAGCCGATCGATCGCCGGCTTGACGGCGACGCCGAGCGCCACCATCGCCTCGGTGAAGTCGTAGGTCACGAGGAGGTGTTCGACGAGCTCGCGCAGCGGCTGCCAGCGCGGCTCGCCCTCCCAGCGCGCGCGCGCGTCGGCCCCGAGCTCGGTCGCGACGTCGCGGAGCTGGTGCAGCCGGTACGCCAGGCGCTGCACCCGCCGCAGCTCGTCGCCGGCCTGGAACGCGAAAGCGACGACGAGCCGGCCGCCGGGCGCGAGCGAGCCGAGGTACGCGGCGACCATCTGCAGCGCGTGCAGTGGATAGCGAAGCGGCGCGATCAGCGTGGCGTGGAGCTCGAGTGCCGCCGGCGAAAGCCCGCGATCGTGGCCGGAGGTGTCGATGTTGTCGAACAGGCCGTCGACGTAGATCTCCTGCGCGCGTTGCAGCTCGACGTAGCTCGCGTAGGTCGTCGAGCGCGGATCGCGAAACCGCTCCCAGTCGGTGCCCGCGAGCAGCGACGCGCGCTGGTGCGTCGCGTACCAGGCGTCGATCGGGGTCGCGACCTCGAAGCCGTGCGCGCGGTAGTACAGCAGCTGCGACGTGCCGATCTCGTAGGCGTCCGGCACGCGCCGGTTCGCCTCGAGGTGCCAGTAGGTCCGGCGGGTCATCGCGCCTCCCACACGACCTCGTCGGCGGTGATCGCGAGCGCGCCTTTCCACGATGGCATCACGAGCTCGAGGTCACCCGGCAGCCGGAACCCGCGCCCGAGCGCCGCCTCGATCGCGCCGCGGCTCACCCGGCAGCGATCGGCGACGAGGACACGCAGGTAGGCCGCACGATCGAGGACCTCGATCGCGACGCCGGGGTTGTCCGCGCGGATCGCGTCGACGATCGCGCGCCCGGTCGCGCTCGCCTCGACGACCGGCCCGACGCGTCGGTCGCTCACCGCGGCACCTCGACGTGGATCATCCCGTCCCGAACCTCGAGCGGCAAGCGGCGCAGGCTCGCCGACGCCGGGTTGATGCCGCAGCCGGTGCACGCGTCGAAGGCGTAGCCATGCGCGCGGCAGGTCAGCGTGTGGCCGACCAGGGTGCCCTCGGACAGCTTGACGCCGAGGTGGGCGCAGCGATCGACGTACGCGTGCGCGACCCCGTCGATCCGCACGAGCACGACGCGCTCGCCAGCGAGCTCGAGCCCGAGCAGCTCGCCGTCCCACAGCTCGGCATCCGCGATGGCGGGCGTCACGGTGCCTCGCGGACGTCGATCCGATCGAGCGGCGCGATGCCGCTCGCCGCGATCGCGAGCTCGAGGTCGAGGCGCTTGCCGGCGTGGAACACCGCGGGACGCGCGAGCGGCGCGACACGAGTGATCGCCGCCTCGATCAACGTCGTCGCGATCGCCCCGACCTTGGCGTCGGCCGGCACGAGGATGACGAGCCCGAGGCAGTCTCCGGCGAGGAAGCCGTAGAGCGGGATCACGGTCGGGTGATCCATGGATAGCGACCGCCCTCGAGATCCTTGCCCCAGTCGGTGGGCGTCAGCCCGAAGTACTGCTGCACGAGCGCGATCAGGTTGCCTGGCGCCTCGCCGGCGAGGATGCGATGGACGATGTCCTTGTGACCGGCGTAGCGCGCGGGCTCCTTCTTGAAGATCCACTCGCAGGGCTCGGAGCACACCATGACCTTCCTGCCGTCGACTTCGATCGCACGCGCGGTGTTCGCCGTCGGCGTGCCGTTGCACAGCACGATCTGGCAGAGCGCGCAGAACCCGACCGGCGTGACGCCGTGCGTGTACCACTCGACGTCGGGCTCGACCTCGCCCCACCGCGCGGTCACCCGGCTCCAGATCGGATCGATCGCCGGCCAGGTCGCCGGGTACTTGTCGGCGAGCCAGGCGCGATCGGCCGGGCCCGGCAGCGGCATGTCGAACCACACGGTCGCGCGGTGGGTGTAGGCGCTCGCGTAGACCATGTGGTGATACGAGCCGAGCGCCGCGAGGAACTGGTCCCAGTACCACGGCTTGGCGAGCCCGACGTCGGCGAGCGAGCGCACGAACTGATCGATCACCCACTCGTCGACGAACTCCTTGAACGACAGCGTGCGATCGGCGACCGGCGTCAGGTAGTCCATCGCGATCCCGGTGACGATCGCGAAGAACATCCAGCAGCGCCAGAACCACTTGTCGATCAGGTACTGCGCGTACGCCGGATCGTGGCGGATGACCTTCTCGAGCACCGGGCGACCGATCTGGGCGTGGCGCGCCTCGTCGGTCTGGATCGACTGCAGCGTCTTCTCGAACATCCGATCGCCGACGCTGTGGGCGCGCGCGGCGAGCCCGATGAACTGCAGGTTCGTGAACCCGGTCTCGAACACGAAGTTCGTCGCGATCGCGAGCTCGATCGGGTTCGACGCCAGCAACAGCTCGTCGAGCAGGTGGCGGCCGGCGATCGCGACCCAGTCGTTGGTGTGAAAGAACCGATGGGTCCAGTCGAACTGCGGGTCCCAGCGGACCAGCTCGGCCATGATCGCGAGGGGGATCTGCGTGTGGCGCAGCTCGTCGAGCGCGCCGAACGTCGCCATCGTGCGCCAGGCGCCGTCGCGTCCGAACCGGCCGGCGCGCAGGTTGCCGACGACCGCGGCGAACTCGGCGAGCGGTAGCGTCGCGGCGTGCAGCTTGATCGCGCTGCGCCAGCCCTTGTCGAGCTTGGCGAAATCCTCGACGCGACCGAGCGCGTCGCGCAGGGCGAGCACCGCACCCTCCTTCACCGCCTGGGTCGCGACGTACTCGGCGAACGTGGTCTTGTACGGCTCGTCCCAGTCCGCCCAATCCTCCTGGGGCAACCACGGCGTGCCGCTGATCGGCTCGGGGAACAGCGCGTGAGGCGACACGTAGGACGGCGTCCAGTCGAGCTTCCGCGCGAGGTCTTGCCATCCGGCGCGTGGTCGCACAGCGCCGATCATACCGGCTAACATCCTCGTCATGAAGCTGGGTGACCAGATCGGTCGGTATCGCGTGGTCGGCCCGATCGGCCGCGGCGACCCCGACGGCGTGTTCGAGGTCCGCGACCCCGAAGGTCACAAGTTCGCGATGCGCACCCCGATCGCCGATCTCGACGAGACCGACGCCAGCGTGTCGAGCCGGTTCCTCCCGGTCGCCCAGGGTCTGCGCGAGTTCGGTCACCTGAACCTCGTGCCCTTGCTCGATGTGTTCGTCGACCGCGGCTACATCTACCTGGTCTCCGAGCGCGTCGGCGGGCGCACGCTCGCGACCGCGATCGACGACGGCGGCCTGTCGCCGCGCCAGGCGCTCGTGATCGCGCGCCAGATCCTCCACGGCATCGCCGTCGGCCACACCCACGGTCGGATCCATCGCGACCTGCGGCCGCGCAAGATCCTCATGCAGCAGCTCCCGGGCTGGGAGCTCGTGAAGGTCGCGGATCTGGGACTCGGCATGCTGGTCGACGAGGCCGTCCTCGCGTTCGGCGACGGCGCGCTCACCCACTCCAAGCCCAAGCCGGCCGCCGCCTACATGGCTCCCGAGCAGGTGCTCGGCCGCTCGCTCGACGCGCGCACCGATCTCTACGCGGTCGGCGTGCTGCTCTACGAGATGCTCGCCGAGCGCAAGCCGTTCTGGGACAACGATCCGCAGCTCGTCATGCAGCTCCAGGTGAAGGGGATCGTGCCGCCACTCGACGAGATCTGTCGCGGCGCGCCGTGGCTCACGCCGGCGGTCCTGCAGCTGACCGAGACCGCCCTGATGAAGGAGCGCGAGCATCGGTTCCTCGACGCCGCGCAGATGATCATGGGGCTCGACGCTGCGTTCGCGTCGCTCTCGCACCTACCGCCGGACTAGCGCCTCGGCGAGCACCGGCGCGACCAGCGCGGGATGCGTGATCGGCCCCATGTGTCCGGCGCCCGGCACGACGACGACGCGCGCCGCGGGATAGCGCCGCGCGAGCTCGTCGATCACGGCGCGCGACGGTGCCGGGGTGCGGTCGCCGACGATCAGCGTCACCGGGACGCGCGCGAGGCACGCGTGATCGAACGTCTGCGTCGGCGAGAAGCACGCGCGCACCTCGCAGAACATCTTCCAGCCGATCCGGCGGCAGTAGTCGGCGAGCGGCGGTGGCATCCGCGCCCACGAGCCCGGCCGGTTCCAGAAGTCGATGAAGCGCTCGAGCCAGGGGTCGGTCCCGCCCAGGCTCGTGTCGGTCAGGAAGGTCCCGATCTCGGCGAGCTGGGGGCTCGCGATCGCGCCGAACAGCACCGGCTCGTAGAGCACGAGCGAGCGCAGGCGATCGCCGAGCGCGTCGCCGACGTCGAGCGCGATCAGGCCGCCGTACGAGTGCGCGACGAGATCGACCTCGGTCGCGTCGCCGATCGCGCGGAGCACGTGGGCGACCTCGTCGGCGCGCTCGATCACGGCACCGCGCGGGACCGGCGCGAGCGGAGGGTAGCCGAGGTGGGTGATCGCCCGGCCGGGGATCCCGGCGAGCGCGGCGTCCCACATGGTCGGGGGCGTGCCGGTCGAGTGGAGCAAGATCGTGGACATCGATGACCGCTGCCGAGCCTACCGCTGACCGTGCGTGCTCGCACGGCGTGCGATGCCGCACGGGCGTGCGCGACCAACTGCAGCCGAACGCGCGGATTCGCGCGGCACGTGGACTGCAGACCGGTCGCCCCGTCGTGACGCCGATCGTCCCTCGCTCCCGCGCCCTCCTTCCGTCGAAGTCGGCGGCGGCGCTCGCGGTCGCGTTCGCGGCGACCGTGATCATCGGGATCCTGGCGTACCGCGCCATCGATGCCCGCTCGTCCACGGCCGACGCGGTGAACCACACGGTGGAGGTCCGTGCCCAGCTCGACCTGCTCGGCAGCGAGATCAAGGATGCCGAGACCGGACAGCGCGGCTTCTTGCTGACCGGCAACGAGCACTACCTCGAGCCGTACGAGCGGGCGGTTCGCGACCTCCCGGTCGAGCTCGCGCGGTTCAAGCGGCTGACTCTCGACAACCCCGACCAGCAGGAGCGGAGCGCGAAGCTCGAGCCGATGGTCGCGGCCAAGCTCGCCGAGCTCGGTGCGACCATCGCGTTCGAACGCGGTGGCGATCACGCCGCCGCGCTCGCGATGGTGAGGACCGATCGCGGCAAGCTCGCGATGGATCAGATCCGCGCGGTCCTCGACGCGATGCTCGCGGCGGAGCAACAGGCCCTCTCCACGCACACGGCCGTCGGGGAGCGCGCGGTGCAGTCGTCGAGCTTCACGATGATCGGCGGCGCGGCGGTCCTCCTGTTCGTGTTGATCATCGTCGGGCTGCTCGCGTCGCGCGACTTCCGAACCGTCGAGTCCGAAAGCTGGGTGCGCCGCCTCCAGGTCGCGCTCAACCGCGAGGTTCAAGGCGATCTTCGGCTCGGCCCGCTCGGCGACAAGGTGCTCGCGATCCTCGCCGTCAACCTGCGTGCGCAGGTCGGCGCGATCTACGTGACCGAGCCCGGCGGGCAGCTGACCCGGATCGCCGGCCACGCGCTCGCCGACGACGCGCCGGCGACGCTCGCGCCTGGCGTCGGCTTGACCGCGCAGGCCGTCAAGGACCGGCGGATCGTCCACCTGCGCGATGTTCCCGACGGCTACCTGCGGGTCGGTTCCGCGGTCGGCGGCAGCCGCGCGCGCGAGGTCACGATCGTGCCGGCGGTCGTCGACGGCGTGGTCCAGGCGGTGATCGAGCTCGGCTACTTCCACGCGCTCGACGCCGCGGAGTTGCTCGCGCTCGAACGGGCCGGCGAGGCGATCGCCACCGCGGTGAGGACCTCGCGCGATCGCACGCAGCTCGAGGCGTTGCTCGGGGAGACCCAGCGCCAGGCCGAAGAGCTTCAGGCGCAACAGGAGGAGATCCGGGTCACCAACGAGGAGCTCGAGCAGCAGAGCCGCGCGCTGCAGGTCAGCCAGGTCCAGCTCGAGAACCAGCAGGCCGAGGTCGAGCAGATCAACGCGCAGCTCGAGGAGCAGGCCCAGTCGCTCGCCGGCCAGCGCGACGACCTCGCGCGTGCCGGTGCCGAGCTGCAGCGGTCGAACGAGTACAAGTCGCAGTTCCTCGCGAACATGTCGCACGAGCTGCGCACCCCGCTCAACAGCTCGCTGATCCTCGCCAAGTTGCTCGCCGACAACCGCGATGGCAACCTCAACGCCGAGCAGATCAAGTTCGCGCAGACGATCTACGGCGCCGGCAACGACCTGCTCGTGTTGATCAACGACATCCTCGATCTGTCGAAGATCGAGGCCGGCATGCTCGACGTGCGCGCCGAGCCGATCGGGATGGGGCGCCTGATCGACGATCTGAACGGGACGTTCCAGCCGGTCGCGACCCAGCGCCAGCTCGCGCTCGCGACCTCGCGCGGCCCGAACGTCCCCGACACGATCGAGTCCGATCCGACGCGGTTGCGGCAGATCCTGAAGAACCTGCTGTCGAACGCGCTCAAGTTCACCGAGCGCGGCGGCGTGACGCTCGAGATCACCCGCGTCGACGACCGCGTCCACTTCGCGGTCCGCGACACGGGAATCGGGATCGACCCCGGTCAGCTCGAGCTGATCTTCCAGCCGTTCCGCCAGGCCGACGGCGCGATCAACCGCAAGTTCGGCGGCACCGGGCTCGGCCTGTCGATCTCGCGCGACCTCGCGCGCCTGCTTGGAGGCGAGCTCACCGTCGCGAGCTCGCCGGGTCACGGCGCGACGTTCACGCTCGCGATCCCGATCATCCTGCGGGTCGGCGACGCTCCGGCCGCGGTGGTGGTGGTCCCGAGCGCCGAGCCGCGTCCGCAGGCGGCGCCGAGCCATGCGGGCGCGTTCGCCGACGACCGCGATGGGCTCGCGCCCGGGGCGCGCACGCTGCTCGTCATCGAGGACGATCCGGCGTTCGCCCGCGTGCTGTACGACCTCGCGCACGAGCTCGACTTCCGCGTGCTGGTCGCCGACACCGCGGACGACGGCATCGCGCTCGCGCGTCGGTTCCAGCCGAGCGCGATCGTGCTCGACGTCGGCCTGCCCGACCGCTCCGGCCTCGCGGTGCTCGACGCGCTCAAGCGCGACGCCAAGACGCGCCACGTGCCGGTCCACATGGTCTCGGGCAGCGACCACACGCGGACCGCGCTCGAGCTCGGCGCGGTCGGCTACGCGCTCAAGCCGATCGCGCGCGACGAGCTGATCGACGCGATCCACCAGCTCGAGGCGCGGTTCACCCAGCGCCTGCGCCGCGTGCTGATCGTCGAGGACGATCCGGTGCTGCGCGACAGCACCGCGCGGCTGCTCGGCGGGGAGGACGTCGAGACCGTCACCGCGGGCACGACCGCCGCGGCGCTCGAGCTGCTGCGCACGACGACGTTCGACTGCATGGTGCTCGATCTCGCGCTGCCCGACCGCAGCGGGCTCGAGCTGCTCGAGGAGATGGCCCGCGGCGAGCAGTACAGCTTCCCACCGGTGATCGTGTACACCGGCCGCTCGCTGTCGCACGACCAGATCCACGAGCTCGAGCGGTTCTCGCGCTCGATCATCATCAAGGGCGCGCGCTCGCCGGAGCGGCTGCTCGACGAGGTCACGCTGTTCCTCCACCAGGTCGAGTCGAAGCTACCGATCGAGCGCCAGCGGATGCTGCGCGACGCCCGCGATCGCGAGGCCACGTTCGAGGGCAAGCGAATCCTCGTGGTCGAGGACGACGTCCGCAACGTGTTCGCGCTGACCAGCGTGCTCGAGCCCAAGGGAGCCAAGGTCGAGATCGCGCGCAACGGCAAGGATGCCCTGGCTCACCTCGCCGCGAAGCCGGGCGTCGACCTCGTGTTGATGGACATCATGATGCCGGAGATGGACGGCCTCGAGGCGACCCGCCGGATCCGCGCGCAGCCGGCGCTCGCGAACCTGCCGATCATCGCGCTGACCGCGAAGGCGATGGCCGATGACCGCGATCGCTGTCTCGAGGCGGGCGCGAACGACTACATCGCCAAGCCCCTCGACGTCGATCGCCTGGTGTCGCTCGCGCGGATCTGGGTGCGCAAGTGAACGACCTGGCCCCGCTCCTCGATGCGATCTACCAGCGCTACCACTACGACTTCCGGAGCTACGCCGAGGCGTCCCTGCGGCGCCGGCTCGCGACCGCGCTCCTGCACTTTCGGTGCGACTCGCTGCCCGAGCTCCAGGCGCGCGTGATCCACAACCCGCTCGCGTTCGCCGACCTCTTGCGGTTCGTCACCGTCCAGGTCAGCGACATGTTCCGCGACCCGGTGTACTGGCGGGCGATACGCGAGGTGGTCGTGCCGTACCTGCGCACCTACGCGAGCCTGAAGGTGTGGGTCGCGGGCTGCGCGACCGGCGAGGAGGCCTACTCGCTCGCGATCGTGCTCGACGAGGAGGGCCTGCTCGACCGCGCGCTGATCTACGCGACCGACATCAACCCCGAGAGCCTGCGCGCGGCCCAGGCCGGCGTCTACGACACCTCCCGGTTCGCGCGGTTCTCGGACAACTACCGGCTCGCCGGCGGGCGCGCGTCGCTCGCCGACTACTACACCGCCGCCTACGACGGCGCGATGATCGATCAGCGCCTCAAGAAGTCGATCGTATTCTCCGATCACAGCCTGGCGACCGACACCGTGTTCGCCGAGGTCCAGCTCGCGTCGTGCCGCAACGTCCTCATCTACTTCGACAAGCAGCTCCAGGAGCGCGCGCTCGGCGTGCTCGCCGAGGCGCTGTGTCGCAAGGGCTTCCTCGGGCTCGGCACCAAGGAGACCCTGCGGTTCACCACGCTCGCCCCGAGCTTCACCGAATGTGCGCCCGACGCGCGGATCTACCAGAGGATGTGATGGAGCTCATCGTCATCGGTGGCTCGGCCGGCGCGCTCGACGCGCTGCTCGCGATCGTCCCGGCGCTCCCCGACGAGCTCGTCACGCCGATCCTCGTCGCGCTGCACGTCTCGCCTCACCACCCGAGCCGGCTGGCCGACCTGCTCGGCCGGCACGCGACGCGGCCCGTGTGCGAACCCGAGGACAAGCAGCCGATCCGTGCCGGCACGATCTACGTCGCGCCGCCCGACTATCACCTGCTGGTCGAGCGCAACGAGACCTGCGCGCTGTCGGTCGATGCCCCGCTCAACTACTCGCGGCCGTCGATCGACATGCTGTTCGACAGCGCCGCCGATGCGTTCGGGCCCGCGGTGACCGGCGTCGTCCTGTCCGGGGCCAACGACGACGGCGCGCGCGGGCTCGCGCGGATCTTTGCCGCCGGCGGTTGCTGCGTCGTCCAGTCGCCGTCGGCCGCCCCACACGCGGCGATGCCGACCGCAGCCGTTCAACGCGCCCGCGAGGCCCACGTGCTCGCGGTCGGCGAGATCGTTCCGTTTCTCGCGCGACGCGCGGTGATAAGAAAGGACCGCGTGGCCCGATGACCGAACCGATCAAGATCCTGCTCGTCGACGATATCGCCGAGAACCTCGTCGCCCTCGAGGCGCTGCTGCGGCGCGACGGACTCGAGCTACTCCAGGCCCGAAGCGGCGCCGAGGCGCTCGAGCTGTTGCTCGTCCACGAGGTCTCGCTCGCGCTGCTCGACGTCCAGATGCCCGAGATGGACGGCTTCGAGCTCGCCGAGCTGATGCGCGGCTCCGAGCGGACCAAGCGCGTCCCGATCATCTTCGTCACCGCCGGCAACCGCGATCCCAAGCGCGTGTTCAAGGGCTACGAGTCCGGCGGGGTCGACTTCCTGTTCAAGCCGATCGAGCCGCACATCCTGCGCAGCAAGGTCGACGTGTTCTTCGAGCTCGCGCGCGGCAAGCAGGAGATCGCGCGGGTCCTGAAGCTCAACGAGACGTTCGTCGGCGTGGTCGGCCACGACCTGCGCAACCCGCTGTCGGCGATGCTGGTCGGCACCGAGCTGTTGCTCGAGCAAGCGACCGACGACCGCACGCGCGGCGTGTTGCGCCGGATGAGCCTCGCCGGCAAGCGGATGGGGATGATGATCGAGCAGCTCCTCGATCTCACGCGCGCCCGGCTCGGCGGCGGCCTCGACTTCCTGCGCACGCGCGTGCCACTCGACGTCCGCGCGATCGTGCAGCGCGCGGTCGACGAGCTGCGCGTCGTCCACCCGCATCGCGACATCGTGATCGAGCCGCTCGGCTCGACCGAGGCGTTCGGCGATCCCGAGCGCCAGGTCCAGCTGTTCTCGAACCTGGTCGGCAACGCGCTCGTGCACGGGAGCAAGACCGAGCGCGTCGCGGTCACGCTCGACGGCCGCGGCGGCGACATCGTCGCGACGGTCGCCAACGCGGGCACGATCGCGCCCGAGCTCTTGCCGACGATCTTCGAGCCGTTTCGCGGCACCAAGCGCGCGGCCGGCGCGGCCGGGCTCGGCCTCGGGCTCTACATCTCGCGCGAGATCGCGCTCGCGCACGGCGGCGACATCGCGGTGGTCTCGACCGCCGAGGCCGGGACGCGGTTCACGGTCCGGCTGCCACGCGAGGTGTGACCGGATCTAGCGGCCCCAGAGCTCGACCTTGGCCTGGCCGCCTCCCGGCAGGTTGCCGTAGCGGAAGTCGACGCGGCGGATCACGCGGAGCGTGCCGGGCAGATCGATCATGCGCGAGGTCGAGTCCGGGCCGAACACCAGCTTGGTCCTGGGCTCGAAGCGCTCGCCGTTGCCGAACGTGACGACCATGTTATCGATCTCGACCGGCGCGTTCTCGACCACGATCATCAGCGAGGCAAACTTGCCGTCGGCGCGACCGACGTGGATCACGTCGTGGTCGGCGCCACCGTTGACGAACCGCTCGCCGAGGTAGCTGTAGCCGTCGTGCATGGCGTGTGCCTCGGCGGGTCGCGCCGCGCTGACGCAGGCTCCGGCGGAGCTGATGATCGCGATGGTGGAGATGAGGAGGACCAGGCTTCGCATGGGCGTTCGACTTCGGCTCGCCGATCGTGGTTAAAGTCCCGCACCATGGAAGAGGATCTCGAGACCGCGGAGCTCAAGGAGAAGATCGACGAGCACGTCGAACACCACGAGCACGCGCACGGCGACCACGGGCATGCGCCCCCGGGGGCCAAGCCGGCCAGCCCGAAGTGGACGACGTACCTGTCCGTGTCGACCGCGCTGATCGCGGTGCTCGCGGCGATCAGCTCGCTGATGTCGGGCGGAAACTCGAACGAGGCGATCCTCGACAAGAGCGAGGCGATGCTCGCGCAGTCGCAGGCCTCCGATCGGTGGTCGTACTACCAGGCCAAGAGCGTCAAGAGCGCGATCGCGAAGCGCCAGGGCGAGCTCATCACGGTGCTCCATCCCGATGGCTTCGAGGCCGCCGCCGCCAGCCTCGCGAAGGCCGCGAAGGGCTACGAGGCCGAGGAGGACGAGATCAAGAAGGAGGCCGAGAAGCTCGAGGAGGAGGTCAAGAAGGACAACGACAGCTCCGAGACGCTGATGGAGCGCCACCACAAGTTCGCGATCACCGTGACGCTGTTGCAGATCGCGATCGCGCTGTCCGCGATCGCCGCGCTCACCAAGAAGAAGCCGATGTGGTTCGTGGGGCTCGCCGCGAGCGCGGTCGGCATCGTGATGTTCGTGCGTGGCCTGGTCACCTGAGTGGCGATCACCCGCACCAAGACCGGCCTTGGCTACGCCGATCACCAGCGCGACATCCGCGCCGAGCTCGTCCACTACGCCGACCACGGCGAGGGCTCGTACCTGCCCACCAAGTTCGCCGACGTCGTCTGCCGCTGCGGCCGGCGCGAGTTCTTTCTCGAGCTCGATCCCGATCAGACCGCGGCGGTGCGCACGTGCGCGACCTGCGGCGACCGCCACGTGATCTGCGATGGCGCCGACTACCTCGACGACGTCGACGACTGCGACGATCAGGTGTGCCTGTGCGGGCTCGAGATCTTCGAGATCACGATCGGCGTACACCTGTATCGCGGGAGCAAGGACGTCAAGTGGCTGTACATCGGGTGCCGGTGCCCGGCGTGTGGCCTCGCCGGCAACTACGGCGACTGGAAGAACGAGTTCGAGGACTACAAGGTCCTCCTGAAGCAGGCGTGACCGCGCGCGCGGCGATCGCGTGCGTGCTGCTCGCGGCGTGTCGGCCGTCGCCTCCGCGCGTCGTGCACGCCCCCGATCCGGACCGGGTCGTCGAGCCGCTCGCGCCGCCGGTGACGTTCGGCCCGATCGCGCATCCGGCGACGGTCTACAACGAGCCGGTGCCGCTCGCCGCGCCCGATCCTGCGCTCGACGAGGTCTTCGCCGGCCTCGTCGACGGCGCCCGTGGTCGCGGTACGCTCGACCGCGATCCGCGCCTCGATCTCGCGAGCGCCGAGCTCGCCGCGCTCGCGCGCCAGGGCGTGCCGGTGTCGGGTGGCGTCGTCGACTTCGCGCTCCGCGCGCACGGCGTCGTCGAGGCCGCCGCGCTGACCGCGACCGGCGCGACCGCGACCGAGCTCGCCGGCAAGCTTGGCGACGCGCTGGCGTTCGGCAACGTCTCGATCGGGCTCGGCGGGCACGATCCGATGGTCGCGATCGTGGTGTACGCGTCGCCGATCCTGCTCGGCGCCGTGCCGCGGTTCGTCGCCGCCGACGCGAGCGTCGAGATCGGCGGCACGCTCGACCCCGGATTCCACGAGCCACACGTCGCGATCACGCACGACGATGGCACGATCGAGCGACCCGCGGTCGGCGTGACCGACGCCGCGTTCATCGCGCGCTTCGACTGTCGCGGCCACCGCGGCGCGCAGTGGCTCGCGGTCGAGGCGACCGGCGCGCGCGCGACGCCGCACGTGCTCGTGCCGATCGCGTGCGGCGCGCCACCACCCGCGTCGTACCAGACCGAGCCGAGCGCGAACCTCGCGACCACCGCGCCGGAGCGCCGGCTCGTCGCGCTGATCGATCGCGAGCGGATCGCGGCCGGCGTCCCACCGCTCGGGATCGATCCGCGGGCCGAGGCCGCGGCACGCGCCTACGCGACCGTGATGGCCCACGACCACAGCATCGTGCACCTGCTCCGCGGCACGACCCCGATCGGCCGGTTGCGCGACGCCGGCCTCGTGCCGTCGCGGTCGGCCGAGACCACGATGCACGCCGAATCGCTCGGCCACGCCGCCGAGCTGCTGCTCGACGATACCAGCTACCGCGCCAACGCGATCGATCCGCGGCCGACCCGGATCGGGCTCGCGCTCGCGCCCGATCAAACCGGCGGCCTGTTCGTCGCGATCGAGTACGTGCGCGTCGAGCCGCCGCTCGCGATCGCGGCGCGCACGCGCGAGCTCGAGGCGCGGCTCCACGCCCACGCGCTCCGCTCGGCGCCGACCCGCGCGCTCCACGAGGCCGCTCAGTGGTACGCCGACCAGCTCGCGCTCGGCTGGCGCGACGAGACCGTGCGCGCGGTGTTCTGGCAGACCTACAGCCTCGAGAGCCTGCACGTCCGCGACATCGGCGCCGCGATCCTCGGCAACGACACCGCCGAGGCGGCGATCGACCGTTTGCCGGCGAAGAGCCTGCTAACATACGGGATCGGCGTCACCCAGAGCGCCCGCGATGGCGCGTTCGCCGGCCGCGTCACGATCGTGATCCTCACCGGCACGCCGCCGGCGAACGGCCACTGATGAAAACCTGACAGTTCCCACGCCGGCCCCCTCGCGGGTCATCCCACCATGAAGGCAATCGCACTCGCGCTGATCGCGTCGCTCGCCGGCGCCTGCACCACGCTCGGACCGATGGCCGCCACCACCGCGGTCTCGGCGGTGCCGACCAATCGCGGCGGGGTCGAGATGCAGGTCGGCGTCGTCCCCGGCTTCATGCTGAGCGACGCCACCCACGCCGCGCATGGCACGCCGGTCGGCGAGGTCAGCGCGCTGATCGAGCCCGGCGACTCCCTCGGCGTGCCGGGCCTCGTGGTCGGCGCGCGTCAGGTCGGGTCCGAGGGCAACACCGTGTCCGAGCCGTTCGCCGGCATCCGCCGGCAGCTCGACGAGGACCTCGCGATCGCCGCGATCGCGTTCGGGACCCATGGCCAGGGCGAGTCCACCCATGCGAGCTACGAGGCGAGCCGGCTCGGGGCCGAGGTCGCGGCCGACGCCAAGGTGCTTGCCGGTCGCTGGATCGAGCTCCACGCCCAGGCGGCGGTCTCGCTGACCGGGCTGTGGGCGAGCGGGCGCTACTGCGTCGACCCGGCCGGCGCTGGCACCGACTGCAACGGCGACGAGCACGATCACCTCGTCGACGCCACGCTGTCGGGCGCCTACGTCGCCGCGACCACCGGGCTCAGCCTCGATCTGTTCCGCAGCCGGCAGAGCATCGTGCACGTCGTCCGGCTCGCCGCGATGCTCACGTTCGGCGCGATGCCGCGGGTGCGCGATGGCAAGCAGGAGGCCGGCGATGCCTACGTGTCCGGCGGCATGACGCTCACGGTCGGCCTCGGTCAACGCTGACGCGCGGACCTCACCGTTTCCCCTCGGCGACCCGGCTTCGGTCACACTCGTCCCATGCTGGCGGCCACGATCGTTCATCCCAAGACCGTGGGGCTCGGCTTCGTCGGCCAGATCGTCGTCGGACAAGACGCGATCTACGCCACCGGCGGCACCTACCACGCCCCGACGCTCCTGTGCTCGACCGATCGCGGTGGGTCGTTCGCACGCTGGAGCACGCCGGTCACCTCGGGCCTGCGCGGGTTGCATGTGATCGACGGCGCGGTCTGGATCGTCGGCGAGTACGCCACGGCCGCGGTGACCCGGAACCGAGGCGGGACCTGGACCAAGCTCGCGCTCCCCAAAACCAGCGGCACGTCGTGCCTGTACTGCATCAACCGCGACCTGGCCGGCAAGGTCTGGATCACCGGCGATGAAGGCCTGGTCCTCCGGACCAAGTCCGCCGTGGGCAGGACGTTCGCCGCGATCCCGACGATGACCACCGGTCGCATGCTGTGCCTGTGGTTCGACACCCGCGACAGCACGCCGTGGCTGCTCGACACGACCGGCACGATCCAGCGCTACGACGGCAAGCGGTTCGTCGCGCTCGACGTGCCCGCGCTGCGCACCAAGAAGCCGCTCAACCTGATCGCGCGCACGCCGAGCGGCACGCTGCTGGTGGTCGGCGATGGCGGCATCGTCTTGCGATCGGGGAATGATGGCAAGACCTGGAAGAAGATCGCGGTGAACACGCGCGTCGACCTCTCCCAGCTCGCGCTCACCCGGTTCGGCATCATGATCGTCGGCTTCGAGGGCACCGTGCTCGCCTCGCACGACGACGGCCGCAGCTTCGCGCCGGTCGCGACGTCGATGACCGGGCAGCTGTGGTCGATCGCTGATGCCGGCGACGCGGTCTTGATCGGCAGCGACGACGGCCTGGTTTACCGACTTCCGAATCGCGAGCTCGCGGTGATGCTGCACGCGGCCTACGCCGACCGCGATCCGACGCTCGCCGCGGTCGCGCTCGCGGTCCGCGAGGGCGCCGAGGGCGGCGAGCTCGTGCTCGAGGATGCCCTGCGCGAACGCGGGCTCTACTGATCCGGGGCGAGGGCGTTGCGTTCGGCAACATCGGGCGCCGGCGGCGACGTGATTTCACGGACCTGGGCGGGTACGCGGCATGCTGCGCCTTGCTCGATGATCCGTGCAGCCCTGCTCGCGGTGCTGGTCAGTTGCGGTGGTAGTCAGGCGGTCCAGCTCGACGCCGCGGTGGCCGACACCACGCCGGTCGCGTGGGAGCCGCCGCTCGGAGCCCACGTGTCGTTGGATGGCGCGACGATCGCGTTTCGCGTCGCGTCGACCCGCGCGACCCGGATCGAGCTGTGGATCTACGACGCGCCGACCGGCGAGCCGCGCGACCACGTGGCGATGGTGCACGAGGCGACCGGCGATGCGTGGCGCGCCGATCTGCCGAACGACGTCGCGTACTACGGGTTTCGCGTGTGGGGCCCGAACTGGCCCTACGATCCGGCGTGGACGCCGGGCACGACGACGGGCTGGATCGCGGACGTCGATGCCGACGGCAACCGGATGAACCCGAACAAGCTGGTGTTCGATCCGTACGCGCGCGAGCTGTCGCACGATCCGACGACGCCGGATCAGTCGGACTACTCGGTCTACGGCACGAGCAGCGCGAACCGCGCGAAGGACTCGGGCCCGGTCGCGCCCAAGGGCGTCGTGGTCGCCGAGCTCCCGCCCGCGATGGGCACGCGACCGGCGCGCCCGATCTCCGACGAGGTGATCTACGAGGTCAACCTCCGCGGCTTCACGATGCGCGACGCCATCCCGTGCGCGGGCACGTACGCCGGCGCCGCGACGCGCGCGGCCTACCTCGCCGACCTCGGCGTCACCGCGATCGAGCTGATGCCGATCCAGGAGACGCCGAACGCACGCAACGACGTCGACCCGACGACCGACGCCGGCGACAACTACTGGGGCTACTCGACGCTCGCGTACTTCGCGCCCGACCGGCGCTACGCCTGCGACCCGTCGCCCGGCGGCCCGACGCGCGAGCTGCGCGCGATGGTGCGCGCGTTCCACGATCGTGGCGTGAAGGTCTACGTCGACGTCGTCTACAACCACACCGCCGAGGGCGGCGGCGGGTCGCTGCTGTCGCTGCGCGGGCTCGACAATGCCGGCTACTACCAGCTCGATCGCGCGGGCACCGGGTTCACCAACTCGAACGGCGTCGGCGCCGACCTCGCGACGCAGAAGCCACTCGCCGCCGGCCTCGTGATCGACTCGCTGCACTACTGGCGCGACGCGCTCGGCGTCGACGGGTTCCGCTTCGATCTCGCGCCGGTGCTCGGCAACACGTGCGGCCCGGGGTGTTTTCACTTCGATCCCGCGTTCCCCGCGACGATCGCGCACGAGCTCGCGGGCGCCGATCTGATCGCCGAGCCGTGGGGTGTGGTCGCCGGCAGCTACGAGGTCGGCCAGTTCCCGGCCGGCTGGTCCGAGTGGGACGACCGGTTCCGCGACACCGTGCGCGCCGATCAGAACCAGCGCGGCACCGTGGCGATCACGCCCGGCTCGCTCGCGACCCGGCTGTCCGGATCGCCGGATCTCTACGACCGCGGCGGCCGCTTGCCATCGGCGAGCATCAACTACCTGGTGTCGCACGACGGCTTCACGCTCCACGATCTGTACGCGTGCAACGCGTCGAACAACGCGCAGGCGTGGCCGTCGGGTCCGTCCGACGGCGGCACGACCGACAACCGGTCGTGGGATCACGGCGGCGATGCGGCCAAGCAGCGCGAGGCCGCGCGCACCGGCTTCGCGCTGATGATGCTGGCGCAGGGCGTGCCGATGATGACGGGTGGCGACGAGCGCCTCCACGGCCAGCACTGCAACAACAACCCGTACAACCTCGACTCGCCGACGACGTGGATCGACTGGTCCGGAGACGAGCCCGCGTTCACGACGTTCGCGCGCCGCCTGATGAAGTTCCGCGCCGCGCACCCGGCGCTGCGCTACGCGCCGTGGATGGCGACGTCGCAGCGGAGCTACCGCGACGGCACCGGGGCGGTCGCGAGCGGCGGGTACCTCGGCAATTCCGGAAACGGCGTGCTGGGGTGGTTGCTCGACGGCGTCGCGCTCGGCGATCCATCACCCGCGATCTTCGTCGTGTACAACCGCGACGTCGCCGCCACCAGCGCGACCCTGCCGGCACCACCCACCGGCACCGCGTGGTACCGGGTCGCCGACACCGGCGCGTGGATGGAGACCGACGCCAACAGCGCCGAGCCCGGTGCCGAGTACCGGATGATGCAGACGCACTACGATCTGGGGGCGCGGTCACTCGCGCTGTTCGTCGCGCGCTGAGCTGGGGTAAGCTCGCCCGATGCGCCTCGCCTGGGTGGTCGTGGTCGTCGCCGGATGTGGTGGCTCGGATCCCGCCGGCGATCCGGGCGATCCGAACCCGAACGGGCTGGTCACCTACGGAACGCCGTTCGAGGGCGGTCAGTTCAACCTCGGGCCGGTCGACTACGCCGAGTCGCAGTGGCACAACGCGTGCGCGCCGGGCACCAAGTACGCGCCCGGCATCCGCGCGCTCGAGGGCGTCTACCTCGCCGGGCTGTGGAGCGGCATCGCGAACGTCGCGAACAACTGCGACGCGTGCATCTACGTCACGACCGCGATGGGCAAGTCGGCGCTGCTCCGCGTCGTGACCTACGGTGACACGTCGCCGAACTCGATCGACGTCAGCCCCGAGGCGTTCTCGATCCTCGACAGCGGCGAGTATCCGCGCGCGATGTCGTGGCAGTTCGCGCGCTGCAACGACACCGGGCCGATCGAGTACGAGTTCCAGACCGGCTCGAATGCGTACTGGACGAGCCTGTGGGTGCGCAACGCGCGCGCGCCGATCACGTCGGTGCAGGTCACGAGCAAGAACCACGCGGCGCCGATCGCGTTGTCCCGCGCCGGCGATGGCACGCTGACCGACGCGAGCGGCTTCGGCGCCGGCGACTTCACGATCGATCTCACCGGGATGGACGGCTCGCACGTCACCCAGACGTTCCCGTGGCCCGCGAACGACAGCGCCGGCGCGACGCTCGCGGGCGACTCGAACTTCCATTAGCATCGCGGCGATGAAGTCCGCTTCCGCGCGCGTGATCGCCGATCTCGAGGAGCTCGCGACCCTGACGACCGACGAGCGTGGCGCGCAGCGCGTCGCGTGGGGCCCGATCTGGCGCAAGACGCGCGCGTGGTTCACCGAGAAGCTCGAGCGCGAGCTCGGCATCACGCCGCGGCGCGACGGCGCCGGCAACCTGTGGGCGACGCTCCCCGGCACGTCGACGAAGAGCATCGTGATCGGCAGTCACCTCGACTCGGTGCCCGGCGGCGGCTGGCTCGACGGCTGCCTCGGCGTGCTCGCCGGGCTCGAGGTCCTGCGGCGGGAGCAGGCGCGCGGCACCCCGGCGCTCACGCTCCACCTGGTCGACTGGGCCGACGAGGAAGGCGCGCGCTTCGGCCGTAGCCTCACCGGCTCGGCGGCGTCGGCCGGCGCGCTCGACGCGCACGCCGAGCTCGCGCACCTCGTCGATCGCCAGGGCGTCGCGCTGCCGGCCGCGCTCGCCGAGAACGACATCACGCTCGACGGCATGATGACCGCCGGCGCCTACTTCGACGCGCTCGATGCCGTCGCCTACCTCGAGCTGCACATCGAGCAGGGCCCGGTGCTCATGGAGATGAAGAAGCCGGTCGGCGTCGTGCTCGGGACGATGGGCGTCGAGCGCTACAGCCTGAAGTTCGTCGGTCAGGCCGCGCACTCGGGTGCCGCGCCGATCCACCTGCGCAAGGACGCGTTCCTCGCCGCCGCGGAGTTCGCCCTCGCCTGCCGCGCGATCAGCGTGAAGCACTCGGGCAAGACGCCGCGCACGCGCGTGGTCGCGACCTGCGGCGTCGTCAAGGTCGAGCCGAACTTCGTCACCGCGGTCCCGGGCACGACCGAGATCTCGATCGATCTGCGCGCGCTCGACAAGGTCGTCTTGAAGAAGATGTTGGTCGCCGCGAAGGCCGCGTCGGTCAAGGCCGCGAAGACGCACCTCGTGAAGGTCGCGTGGAGCCCGCTCCTGCACATCACGCCGCGCCTGTTCGACGAGTCGCTGATGGCGATCATGCGCACCGCGGTCGCCGAGGTCGCCGGCGACGCGCCCGAGTTGCCATCGGGCCCGCTGCACGACGCCGCCGAGATGGCCGCGGTGGTCCCGACCGCGATGATCTTCGCGCAGTCGAGCCCGGGTGTCTCGCACACGAAGATCGAGGACACCCCGCGCCCCGCGCTCGACAAGTCGATCCGCGCGTTCCTGCTCGCGGTCGAGCGCACGATCGCGGCGCTCGCTACCAGGAAGTCGCGGCGTAGTCCTTGAGCAGGACGCCGTGCACCGGCGCGCCGCGCACGCCGGCGTAGATCGGCGCGAGCACGCGGGCGGCACCGTCGACGACGTCGAGCGGCGGCACGAAGCCGTGGGCCTCGGCCGCGCGTTTCCCGGGCAGCGGGTTCTCCTGCGTGACCCAGCCGGTGTCGACGCTCGACATGTAGATCGCGTCGCGCGCGTAGTCGGCGGCCGAGGTCCGCGTGAACATGTTGAGCGCGGCCTTCGCCATGTTGGTGTGCGGATGGTGCGAGGTCTTGTGCGCGTACGCGAACACGCCCTCCATCGCCGACACGTTCACGATGTAGCGACCCGGGTGCGGGCTCGCCGCGAGGAGGCCGCGCAGCCGGCTCGCGAGCAGGAACGGCACCATCGCGTTGATCACGTGTGCCTCGGCGAGCTCGACCGGGGCGACGTCGGCGGCGTCGAGCACCCAGCTGTTGCGCGGCCGCAGGTCGAGCGGCTTGCCCTCCTCGTCGACGCCGAGCGGGAACATCAGGGCGTCGTCCCCGGATGGCAGCGCGCGCGCCTGTTCGCCCGCCGCGAGCTGCGCGTAGTACGCCGGCGGTCGCCACACGGTCTGCGCCGCGTTGTTGACGAGGATGTCGAGCGGCAACTTCGCGGCGACCAGCGTGTCGGTCCACGCGAGCACGCCGCGCAGATCGCGGAAGTCGATCCCGACGATCGTCGGCAGGCGTGCGCGACCGGCGAACCGGCGCGCCGCGTCGTTCGGGAACCGCGTCGTGATCGTGACGTCGGCACCCGCGCGCAACAGCGCGCACGCGATCTCGAACCCGATCTTGGTGCGCCCGCCGGTCACGATCGCCCGGCGACCCGCGAGGTCGACGGTGTCGGTGCGCGCGGCGAGGTTGCGCTCCGCGCACGGCGGACACAGCGCGTGGTAGTGCGCGTGCAGCTCGCGATACGGCGCCTTGCACACGTAGCAGTGGCGCGCGTTGTGGAGCACGCCCGGCGCGTCGGCGACCGGCGTCCCGAAGTACGCGGCCGGCCGCGCCGAGCCGAGCACGGCTGCGCGATCGGCCGCGGCGTGCTCGCGCCGTCGGACGAGCCGGCGTGCCTGCTTCGCGTGCTTCGTCAGGTGCGCCGCGGCGCGCTGCACGGCGACGAACCGCGGATCGAGCGGATCGAGGCCGCGCAGCGCGTCGATCACGGCGATGCACTCGGCGATCGCGCGGTCGCCTGGTGGGGGCCGATCGGATTCGAACCGACGTGCTCCGCCCTGGCAGGGCGGCGCGTCAACCGCTGCGCTACGGCCCCGTTGTCCACCGCCGCAATCTACCCGAGCTTGGCCAGCGCGATCCCCGCCGCGCGCCGCGTATCGACGTCGTACAGCGTGGGGCGCCCGGTGATCGTGGCGAGCTGGCCCGCGAACCGTCGCGCGTGGGTGCCGAGCGCGACGAGCGCCTCGACGACCGACGACTGCTCGGTGACGATGCGCGGCGCGAGCAACATCGCGAGCGTGTCGGCGAACGCGAAAGCGCGCGGCCCGAGGTTCGCGATCCGCGCGAGCGCACCGGCGCGATGATCGGGATGGACGAGCGCGCGGCCGATCCGCACGCGGCCCGCGAGCGTCTCCGGATCGTCGGTCGCGTGAACCGGTGTCGTCGCCAGCGCGGCGATCGAGCCGCCGCGCGCGTACAGCCACAGCGGCTGCTCCGGCAGCGGGTCGTCGCTCCGCACGATGACCTGCTCGCGCACGCCGACCGCGACGATCAGCTGCTCGATCGCGAGCGGCCCGCGATACCGACCGATCGCGTTGACCACCGGCGCGACCTGGCGCTCGGTGCGCACGCGGATGTGGAGCCGTCGCGCCGTCGCGGTCATCGGTGCGTCGAGCAACACGCGCACGAGCTCGACGCTGCTGAGCTCGGTCAGGAGCGTCGCGTTGCGGGTGTCGAGCTCGGCGCTGTAGAGCTGGCCGGCGCGCCAGTCGAGCGCGAGGCCGCGGGGCACCTGGAGCAGCGGTCCGACCTGACCGATCAGCGCGCCGCCGTGCACGAACAGGTGATCGCGCATCGCCTGGCGTAGCTCGTGGGTGCGCGCCGGCTGCTCGAGGATCGCGTGCTCGAGCGCGATCAGGGTCCCGCGCGCGTCGTCGGCGCCCTGCAACAGGTCGCCCCAGACGCGCAGCGCCTCGCGCTCGTCGGCGTCGAGCGGGACGTCGAACGCGCGGGCCGCGAGCGCGGCGTAGTCGATCATCAGGGGCCGACGTAGCGGCCGTAGACGCCGTCGATATCGCCGCCGTTGCTGACCGGATCGTGGACGTAGGTCGCCCCGGTGTCCGGGTTGATGCGCGCGGGCGCGCTGACCAGGCGCACGAACGCGACGCCGCTCGCACGGATCGCGATCGCCTCGGCGTCGGTGCCGACGACGTCGTCGAGATCGAAGCCATCGCCGCCGGCCGCGGCGCGATCGAACGGGTCGACCGGGTGGGTGTCGTCGTCGAGCAGGACCGGCGTCTTGCCGGCGAACCCGTGCCACAGCGAGGGATCGGCGACGTACTGGGTCTGGTCGGCGTTGGCGTACGCGTGCGCGAGCTCGCGCCACGACGTGCCGTCGCGCGAGACCTCGACGATCACGAGATCCATGAAGACCGTCGTCGCGCCGGTCGCGAACGCGTTCTCGAACACCGCGAGATCCTCGCCGGGGCCGTTCGCCAGCGTCGCGCCGGTCCACGCGAGCGTGATCGAGTCGTTGCCGCCCGGGGTGTAGCCGAGCGAGTAGACGTCGAGGCTGCCGGCCGACGTGCCGCCGCCGTGGACGCCGTCGACCGCCTTCTCCGTATCACCGCCACCGGGCGCCGCGACGACGCGATCGGCGAGCCGCACCGGCGTCAGCGGTCGACCGTCGATCGCGTGCGCGGCATCGATCGCGACCGTGGCATCGACGTCGACCGGTGCGTTCGTGCCACCGCCGCACGCCGCGAGCATCACCATCCAGAGGGCCTTCACGCTCACTGCGGTATCACGATCGGTTCTGGATGCGCAGCAGGTCGAGGTACAAGGTCTCGACCTTCGTGCGTGCCCACGGCGTGCGCCGAAGGAACGTCAGGCTCGACTTGATGCTCGGATTGTCCTGAAAGCACCGGATCTGCACGTGTTGACCGAGGACCGGCCAGCCGAAGTGCGCGACCAGCTCGGTCACGATGCGCTCGAGGGTGATCCCGTGCAGGGGGTCCGTCACGGTGTCATTGTACGTGCGTTGGTCGATATCCCCAGCATGGCTGATGTCGTGATGGTTCAGTGCTGGTTGTTCGGACTCGAGATGTGCGCCGGGGCCTCGCTCGAGGCGTTGTGCGAGCTCCTCGATGCCGAGTGGCCCGAGAGCTACCGCCCCCGGGCGCTGGCCTAAACAAGTGGCGGGAGCGGTCTCGGGGATTCGAGGCTGATCGCGCCGAGCGTGCCGGCGCGGAACTCGTGGACGAGCAACTCGGCGGCCTTGTGGAGATCGACGATGCCGCCCTTCAGGAGGATGCCGCGGCGGCGGCCGATCTCGGTGAGCAGCGCGGTCGAGTCGGCCGGCACCGCCGCGAGCTTGTAGCGCGCGACGAGCAGGGGCGCGTAGCCGGCGAGGAACAGGTCGCCCGCGAACAGGCCGATCGTGAGGTAGTCGATCGCGGTGTCGGGGATCGAGCCGGCGAGCGCGAGCCGGAACGCGCCGGGCTCGTCCTCGATCTTGGGCCACATGAGGCCGGGGGTGTCGGTGATGAGGAGGCCGTCGCTCGTCGTGATCGCGAGCTGGTCCTTGGTCACCGCGGGCTTGTTGCCGACCTTGGCGATGTCGCGCTTGACCAGCGTGTTCAACAGCGTCGACTTGCCGACGTTCGGCACGCCGGCGATCAACAGGCGCACCGGGCGATCCTTGTTGCGGTCGACCGCGAGCGTGCGCGCGAGCTCGGCGATCCGCTTGCGGGTCTCCTTGGGCTCCCGCGTGGTCGACGCGAGGGCGGTCACGCCGGGCTCGGCGCCGAGGTGAGCGAGCCAGGCGCGCGTCACCGCGGGATCCGCGAGGTCGCTCTTGGTCAGCACCTTGATCACGGGCTTCTTGCCGCGCAGCTCGTTGACCACCGGGTTCGAGCTCGCGCCCGGCAGCCGCGCGTCGAGCACCTCGACGACGACGTCCTGCGACGGCATCAGCGCGGCCAGCTCGCGCCGGGCCTTGGTCATGTGGCCCGGGTACCACTGGAGGGACATCGAGGCCCCGTTCTACTACGAACCGTCGAGACAGCGACGGACGCCGACCAGCAACGGCGTCGGTCCAAACGGCTTCTTCAGGAAGTTGACCCCGTCGCGCAGCTCGACGCCACGCCCGGCGAGCTCGCCGGCGTATCCGCTCATGTAGAGCACCTTCTGCGCGGGCGTGAGGCGCGCGGCGACCTCGCGCCCCGAGATCCCACCCGGCATGATCAGATCGGTGAGCACGAGATCGAAGCGTGCGCCGCCCTCGATCAGCGCGAGCGCCGCGGCGCCGGTCGCGGCGACCTCGACACGATACCCGTACATCTCGAGCACCTTGCGGACGAGCTCGCGCACCGACTCCTCGTCCTCGACGACCAGGATCGTCTCGGTGCCACCGCTCGGCTCGATCGCCACGTCGGACGTGCCCCGTGTCGTCGCGGCGTCGGCGACCGACGGCAGGAACATGCTGAACGTCGTGCCGCGGCCGACCTCGCTGGTCACCGCGAGCGCGCCGCCGTGCTGCTTGACGATGCCGAACACGGTCGACAGCCCGAGCCCGGTCCCGCGACCGAGCTGCTTGGTGGTGAAGAACGGATCGAAGATCCGCGCGAGGTGCTCGGGCGGGATCCCGACGCCCGTGTCGCGCACCCGCACGCAGGCATAGTCGCCGGGCGCGAGCTCGAGCCCACTGTCGGCTTCGATCGCGACGACCGAGGTCGCCAGCGCGAGCGCGCCACCGTCGGGCATCGCGTCGCGCGCGTTGACCACCAGGTTCATGAGGACCTGATCGAGCATCCCGGGATCGGCGTGGATCCACACGGGATCCGGCGCGAGCTCGAGCCGCACCTCGACGTCCTCGCGCACCACGCGCGCGAGGATCGCCATCAAATTTGCGACCGTCGCGTTGAGCTCGACCTCGAGGGTCTGCAGCATCTGGCGCCGGCCGAACGCGAGCAGCTGCGCGACCAGCGCCGCCGCACGATCGGTCGCCTTCGCGATCGAGTCGAGCGATCCGGATCCCTTGCCGCGCTGGAGCAGCACCGTGTTGCCGTGGATGACCGTCAGCAGGTTATTGAAGTCGTGCGCGATGCCGCCGGCGAGCCGACCGATCGCATCCATCTTCTGCGACTGGCGCAGCTGCTCCTCGAGCTGGAGGCGCTCCGTGATATCGACCGCGTAGCAGTGCACGATCGCGAGCGCGACGACCGGGTGGAACGACCACGCGAGCGTGCGCGCGCCGTGCAGGGTCTCGAGATGCGGCAGCGTGCGACCGCTCGCGAGCGCGTCGCGCACGATCACGGGAGTGGTCGCCGGCAAGAGGTCGACCAGCGATGCGCCGAGGGTGCTCGCGAGCGCGTCGGATGCCGGATTGGCGTACGCGATCGTGCCGTCGGCCGCGAGCTGCAGCACGGCGTGTGGGTTGAGCTCGGGGAACAGCGCGAGAGCGCGCAGCTCGTGCTGGGCCTGCTTGCGCGCGGTGATGTCGACGATCGCGACGTAGACGCGCGAGAGCGTGTGCTCGTAGCCGGGCGGCACGATCGTCTTCAGCATGATGTCGATCGTGCGGCCGGTGAACGTCTGCGCCGTGGTCTCGGCCTCGAACACGGTCTCGCCCTCGGCGAGCCGCACGAGCTGCTCGGCGAGCACGGCGTACGAGCCCGGCGTCAGCGTGCGCGCGAGGCCGGCGATCAGCTCGGCCTTGTCGCGCGCCTCGTAGGCGAGGACCGAGGTCTGGTTGACGGCGAGCACCTTGATCATGCCCATGCAGCGACCGACCGCGTCGGGGTGGTCGCGGAAGTAGCCGCGCATATCGACGACGCCGTCGGCGCGCAGTTGATCGAGGTACATCCGCAGCTCGGTGCCGTCCTCTTCCCACAGGCAGATCGGCGAGTGTTCGAACAGGCTCTGGAAGCGCTCCTCGATCCCGGGGTTGCTCACGACCGCGCTACACTACCGCGGTGCCGGCCCTCACGAGCGCGGTGTGCTCGATCACCGTCACCGGTCGTCGTCGGTACTTCTGGGCCGCGTGGTGGACGGGGGAACCGTGCGCGTCGCCGTTTCGCAAGCCCGACGCGTCGAACGGCGGCGCGGCGACGATGGAGGACGCGCTCGCGGAGGCCGAGGCACGTGCCGGTCGCTACCTCGTGCTGGTCGAGCCGTACTGGGCGCGCGCGTGGACCCGCGTGTTGCGCGGCGAACGCCCGCCGCCCCGCCCGGCTCCGCGCGCGGCGCGACCGGCACGCATCGCGCCGCGCTCGGCGGCCGACCTGCTCGGCGTCGCCAAGGGCGCGTCGCTGGTCGAGATCAAGGCGGCGTTTCGCCTCCGCGCGCTCGCCACTCACCCGGACCACGGCGGCGACCCCGACGAATTTCGCGCGCTGTATCGCGCCTACGAACGCCTGTCGCGTGGCGCACGATGAGCTACGTTGCCAGCATGCCAGGCACCCGCATCGCGATCACGACCGAGGATGGCACCGCTCCCGCGTTCGTCTTCGGCGAGGCGGCCAACCCGAGCGTGATCATGTTCATCGACGGCATCGGCATGCGGCCGGCGATGCACGAGATGGCCGAGCGGCTCGCGGCCGGCGGCTATCATGTCCTCATGCCGGATCTGTTCTGGCGGCTCGGCGACTACACCGCCCCCGATGCCAAGGCCCTGATGGCCGACGCTGCGGTCCGCGGCGCGTGGTTCGCCCGCGTGATGGCGACGACGAACGCGCCCGCACTCGTCCGCGACACCCGCGCCTACCTCGCCTACTTCGGCGACCGCCCGGTCGCGATCACCGGCTACTGCATGGGCGGCCGGATTGCGATCGCGGCCGCCACCGCGTACCCCGATCAGGTCGTCGCCGCCGCCGCGTACCACCCGGGTGGCCTGGTCACCGACGCACCCGACAGCCCGCACCTCGCGGTCGGCGCGATCAAGGCCCGCGTCTACATCGGCGGCGCCGTGGACGACGCCAGCTTCAGCGACGACGCGCGCGCGAAGTTCACCGCGGCGCTCGCCACCGCCAACGTCGATCACACCGTCGAGCTCTACCAGGCCAAGCACGGCTGGGTGCCGACTGACACCGCGGCGCACGACCCGGTCGCGGCGGAGCGCCACTGGACGACGCTGTTCGCGCTGTTGACCAATACCGTCGGCCGTCAGTAGATGAACGGATACTTGAACGTGCCGCCCTTGGTCGTCGCGGCGAACCGGGTCTTCTTCAGCGCGTCCGCGGTGCAGCTGCCGAGCTCCGGATCCGGCGCGCTCGCGACGTTGACCGCGCTGACCGTGCCGGTCGGCGCGACCTTGATCGCGAGCCACACGGTGCCGTGCGCGGCGTGCTTCTCGCCGCACGCGAGCAACAGCGGCTTGGCGGCGGCGGCGCCGTCGCGCTGCATCGACTGATCGAGCGCCTCGGGGAGATCCTTGACAGGCGCGGTGTGCGGCTCGAACTTGGGGCCCTTGGGCCGGAACTGCTCGCAGCACGGCCGCGCGTAGTTCGACACGACGCACGACGTCTCGTCGCAATCGCTCTCGGGCGGCGGCGGCGTGATCGCCGGCGTCGCGACCGGCGGCGCGGCGTCGATCGGCGGCTTGTCGGTCGGCGTCGGTGTCGGTGTCGGTGTCGGGCTGGGGTGCGGTGCGGGCGGTGTCGGGGTCAGCGCCGGCACGGGATCGAGCTCGACGACCTGCTCTTCGGCGGAATCGATCTCCGGTGGTGGCGGCGCGTCGATCGCGATCGGTGGGGCGGCATCGATCGACGGCTTGGCGACCGCGACGACGGGCGCCACCTCCGGCGACGACGTCAGCCGATCGATCAGCCACGCGACGCCGAGCCCGACGAACGGCACGACGATCAGCAGCGCCCACAGCCACGGCCGCCGCTTCGGCGCGGGCGGCGACTTCGCGACCCGGCGGGTCGGCGGTGGCGACTCGACAACGGCGACTGGCGGTGGCGGTGGTGGTGGTGCTGGTGGCGGCAGCGTCGCTGGGCGGGTGGGTTTCGGCGCGGGCACGGGCTCGGGCTCGGGCTCGGGCTCGGGCTCGGGCTCGGCGATGGGCTCGGCGTCGAGCCACTCGCCGGAGACCGACGATGGATCCAGCAGCATGGGGCCCGGCTCGTCGGAGTCGGCGCCGGGTGGGAGCTCCGAGAGCAGCGCCTGCAGATCGATCGGCTTGGTCTCGGCGTCGAAGGCGTTGCTCAGCTCGATCTGCTTCTCGAGCTTGGCGACGTCGATCGGCTTGGTCACGCCCGCGTCGGGCATCGGGATCCGCGGCACGACGAACGCGCGCCCGGCCGGCAGCCGCATGATCGAGGGTCCCGCGCCACCCGCGGTCTTCTCGACCGCGATCGGCGCCGGCACCGCGTCGGCCGCGGCCTCGATCTCGGCGAGCGCGACGACCAGCGCATCGCTCGCGGTGCGCTGGGTCGGGCCCACGGGCAACACGAACACGAGCTTCGAGCCGGACTTGCTCGACGACTTGATCGTCGTCGTCTTGGTGCCGTTGTCGTCGAGCCGCTGGATGATCGAGAAGATGCCCGGCCGCATCTTGGTCGCGAGTGGCTCGATCGCCCTGACCGCGTTCCCGCGATCGACCGGGCGCGTGATGATCAGCGCGTCGAGATCGACCATCTGATTCCACTTCGCGAGTTGCGCGCGGATCTCGAGCTCGTCGTTCTTGACCACCGTGTGCGCGAGCACCTTGTGACCCGCCGTCGTCGCGCGCGCGATCGTGCGCTGCGGCTCGGACAGGTCCGTCGCCGGGAGCGCCTCGACGACGGTCAACAGCGCCAGGCGCATGCCCTATTGTGTCACACCCGCGAGCAGCTCGTGGACGCGCGGGGCGACGCGCGTGCCGTAAAGCTCGATGCTCGCCATCAGCTGGTCGTGCGGCATCGCGCCGTTCGAGAACTTCAGATCGAATCGCGCGAGCCGCAGCTGGCGGGCGACCGTCGCGATCTTTGCGGCCACGGTCTCCGGTGCGCCGACGAACAGGGCGCCGGTCGGGCCGGCCTCGCGATCGAACTGCGCGCGGCTCGGCGGCGGCCAGCCGCGCTCCTTGCCGATCCGGGTGCGCTGCTCGAGGAAGTGCGGCCACAGCTGCTCGCGGGCGAGCGCGTCGGTCGCCGCGACGTGCCCCGGGCAGTGGACGCCGACCGGCTGCGGCGCGTGGCCGAGCTCGGCGAGCGCGCGCTCGAACAGATCGACGTAGGGCACGAACCGCGCCGGCTCGCCGCCGATGATCGCGAGCATGAGGCCAAAGCCGTAGCGCGCGGCGCGCACGACCGACTCGGGGCTACCGCCGACCCCGATCCACGTCCGCAAGAGGCCGCCCTCGATCGGCGGCACGATCGCCGGGTTGGTCTGCGCGCGGACCTCGGCGAACTTCGCGAGCTTGTCCTCGAACAGCCGCTCGTAGTCCTTGAGGTCGAAGCCGAACAACGGAAACGACTCGGTGAACGAGCCGCGGCCGAGGATGACCTCGGCGCGACCGCGCGAGACCGCGTCGAGCGTCGCGAACCGCTGGAACACGCGGATCGGATCGTCCGAGCTCAGCACGGTGACGGCGGAGCCGAGCCGGATGGTCTGGGTGCGGCTCGCGATCGCCGCGAGCACGACCTCCGGCGCCGACACCGCGAAGTCGGCGCGATGGTGCTCGCCGACGCCGAAGAACGCCAGGCCCACCCGATCGGCGAGCGTGGCCTGATCGACGAGGTCGCGCAGCACCTGCGCGTGGCTGCGGTCCGCGGTGCGATCGCCGAAGGTGTCCAGGCCGAGCTCGAGGTTCGCCATCCCGTGCATGTAACCATCGCCCGGGTCCCGCACCACACCGCCGCCGGCAACGGTGTGTCCTGGTACGGTGCGCGAGTGCAGCTCCACGGGACGCCCCTGTCGCACTTCACGCGGAAGATCCGCATCCTGGCCGCCGAGCTCGGGATCGCCTACGAGTTCGTGCGCCAGCCGTCGGTGCTCGCGCCCGATCCGGCGGCGTACGGCGACAACCCGCTGCTGCGCATCCCGACGCTGGTCGACGGCGACGTCACCGTGATCGACTCCGATCACATCGCGCGCTACCTGGTCGGCAAGTTCGATCCGGCCGATCGCCTCGACGTCACCGGACGCGGCGTCGACGGACTCAACCGGCTCGCGGTCGCCAACGGCGTGATGGCGAACGAGGTCGTCATCATCCTCGCCAAGCGCGCCGGGCTCACCGACATCGAGGGCGTCGCGTATTTCGGCAAGCTCGCGACCGCGATCGACAACGGCCTCGCGTGGCTCGAGACCCACCTCGGATCGTACCCCGACCGATTCGACTACGCGGACATCGCGATGGTCTGCATGTGGCAGCACGTCGTCCACTACCAGCTCGCGATGCTCGCGCCGCTCGATCGCTATCCGCGGCTCGCCGCGCGCGTCGCGCACCTGACCGCGCGCCCGTCGGTCGCGACCACGACGCCCGCCGCCTCACTTCGGTTCAGCGCCGCGCCAATGAAGTAGCTGCGCTGCTGCGTTCGTTCGATGTTGCCCCGACCGAAGATCTCTCGCACGTCGACGACAGCGTTGCGACCCGCCGCCGCTTCTCGACGGCGGCAGTACTTCGAGCAGCCGTAACCGCACGAGATCACCCGCGGCGATCGAGATCGCACTGCCGTCGCGCCGAGGTATTCGCGAGATCTCGAACCCGCCGCGTCGTAACCGCATCCATAATCGGCGGGATGAACGGATTTGCGGCGAGCCGTGTGCGTGTCGTGGCGATGGCCATCGTGATGTTGGGTGGCTGCAAGTCGAAGCCCCCGGATCCGGGCTCGCGGTCGTCGGGATCGGCGATCGCAGCGGGCTCGGGCTCGGGCTCGGGCTCCGGCTCGGGCTCCGGCTCCGGCTCCGGCGCTGGCTCGGCGGCGGTGGTCGCCCTGCCGCCCCCGATGCCGGTGCGCACGCTCGCGATCCCCGGCGCGGTATGGTCGACACCGGTCAAGCCGTGGCGGACCCCGTCCGCGATCCGGCAACTCGTCCTCGATGGGGAGACCGCGCTCGCGGTCCTCTCGTACTCGACGGTCGAGCGGATCGATCTCGCGACCGGCCGGGTGATCTCGGTCGTCGATCTGAAGTCCGTGGTCAGCTCGCTGACGAAGCTCGACGACGGTCGCTGGCTCGCGGTCGAAGTTGGCAAGGGTTCGGTACCGCTGCTGCGAATCCTCGATCCGCTCACGCTCGCGCCGACGCCCGTCCCCTACACACCGACCGGCACCGCCGCCGACTCGGCGCACTATTATTCCGCCGTCGCCAAGTTGCCCGATGGCAGCATCGCGATCACCGGCCCCACGCAACCACTCACCGTGTTCGACCCGGTGACCTGGAAGCCGCGACAGAAGCTCGACGATGCGATGGACTTCGGCTCGCTCACCGTCGACGGCACGCATCTCTACGCCGTGCAGAAGGCCTTACTCGTCGAGTTCGACCTCGCCACGGGCAAGCCTGCGCCGCTGCCGCCCTTGCTGGTGCACCAGATCGGGTTCAACGTGGTCACCGCGGGAGGTGCGATCGCGCTGACCACGCTCCACGAAGCGCGCCTCCTCGGGAAGGGTGCAAAGGCTTGGGTCTCGGTGCCGAGCGATTGGTCCGCGGCGCTGTCCCCGGACGGGACCCGCGCGGCGGTCGTCACCCTCGCCGATCACCTCTTGCACGTCGTGCAGGTTGTTGATGGCAAGCCGGTCGCGACGTTCGATCTCGGTGGCACGCTGGCCGTCGACAGCACGAAGCTGGCGTTCGATGGGAAGCGCATCGTGATCGCCGCCGGGTCGCAGCTCCGCGTCGTCGACCTCGTTGCCAAGACGATGTCGCCCGACGGCGGTGCGCCGTTCAACGTCGACTTCGCGACGGTCGCCAACGATGGCCGGGCGCTCGCCGTCGGGACAGCGGCTTGGTCGTTCGCGCCGACCGGGGCGGTGGTCGCCAAGGCGCTCGGCAAGCTCACCGCACACGCGGTCGCGCCCGGCGATCCGACCGCGTTCGGGACGTTCGTCGCGGGCTCCGATCAGGCAGGCAAACTCGAGATCGTCGACGCGAAGACGTTCGAAGTGCGCTCGGCGCGCGAGATGCCGAGCGATCCGTCGCCCACCTGGATCGGCGCGCATGGCGCGGTGATCGCGGTCGGCTCCGATGCCGCGAACGACACCCGGCTCTGGCACGCCGTCGCCGAGGCCGATGCGCTCGCCTCGGGCGACGTGCTCGGCAACGAGCCGACGTTGCTCGATACGGACCCGGATACCGGCACCGCGTTGATCTCGTTCGGCGGCCAGCTCCGCGCCTACGACCTCGCCACGGATCAGCCGGGACAGCCGCTCACGGCGACCAATT
Organism: Haliangiales bacterium; assembly: GCA_038321315.1. Lineage (GTDB taxonomy): Bacteria > Myxococcota_A > Polyangia > Haliangiales > Haliangiaceae > JABFXX01. Next base: position 102,625 of record JBBQEX010000017.1, read on the forward strand.
GCGCCGACCCGAACTTCGCGAGCATCGAGCGCAACGGGGCGCGCGTGGTCGTGGGCACCGTCGACGGGATCTTGATCTGGAACCGCAAGACCGGCGCGAAGATCGCGTCGACCGACTTCGACGATGCCCAAGCGGCGAACCTGCTCGGTGACACTGGCGACGTGTTGATCAACGGGAGCCACACGCTGTACGTGTGGACGCCGGCGACGCGCGAGTTGCGCACGATCGAGCTCGGCGCCGACTTTCGCACCGCGGTCTCGCCGGATGGCGCGCGCGTATTCGTCGCGACGGCGGACGGCGCGACCGCGGTGATCGAGATGAAGGCGTTCCGCGCGAAGGTGAAGGCCACACCGATGCCGCCGGATGTGCCGCCCGAGTCAGCCGGTTCTGGATCCGCGGGGTCGGGATCCGCGGGCTCCGGCACCGCAGGCTCGGGATCGAGCGCGGCGTGCCCAGGCGGCGATCCCTACACGCACAAGGCGGCGCCACCTGACGAGCCGCCCTCCGATCTCCGCCCGTTCTAGACCTTCGGTGCTACAAGGCGGGCGTGCGACGCATCTGGCCGCGACTGACGATCGCGCTGTTCATCCTCGGCGGAGCTCATGTCTACATCTGGTGGCGCCTCGTCACGCCGCTGCCGTCGCCGTGGCGCGCGCTCGCGACCGTGATCGTCGTCGCGCTCGCGCCGAGCCTGTTCGTGTCGCGGATGATCACGCGGCAGATGCGGCGCGAGGCCGCGCGACCGTACCTGTGGGTCGCCTACGTCTGGTTCGGGCTCGCGGTGTACCTGCTGCTCGGCGCGGCCGGCAGCCACGTCGCCGTCGCGTTCGGCGTCGCGCCGCGACTCGCCGCGCTGCTCGGTGCCGCTGCCGCGGTCGGCGCCGTGATCTACGGGCTCGCCCACGTCGCGCGCGGGCCGCGCGTGCGGCGCGTCGAGCTCGCCCTGCCCGGCCTCGCGGTCCCGCGCTACACGATGGTGCAGCTCACCGACGTGCACATCGGGCCGCTGCTCGGCGAGGCGTTCGCGACCGCGCTGGTCGCGCAGGTCAACGCGATCGAGGCCGACCTCGTCGTGATCACCGGCGACCTCTACGACGGCCGCCTGTCCGAGCTCCAGCGTCACGTCGAGCCGCTGCGCGGGTTGCGCGCGCGCGACGGGGTCTACGCGGTGACCGGCAACCACGAGTACTACTGGAATGTCGGTCCATGGCTCGAGCACCTGGGCTCGCTCGGCATCCGCGTGTTGCACAACGAGCACGTCACGATCGGCGGCGCGTTCGTGCTCGCGGGCGTCGACGACTCGACCGCGTCCGAGGATCTCCCGCGCGCGGTCGCCGGGCGCGATCCGGCGCTGCCGCTCGTCTTGCTCGCACACCACCCGCGCGTGATCGTGCGCGCGGCGCCCGCCGGCGTCGATCTGCAGCTGTCGGGGCACACCCACGGTGGCCAGCTCCTGCCGCTCGGCTGGCTGTCGCGGCTGTTCGATCCGCAGATCTCGGGGCTCGGCCGGTTCGGCGCGACCTGGCTCTACGTCAGCGAGGGCACCGGGTTCTGGGGCCCGCCGATGCGGATCGGGACGACGCAGGAGATCACCGTGTTCACGCTGACCCCACGACCCTGAATCGACGAAACATTCGGCGACGAACCGTGGCAAGCTGCGCTCGATGATGACTCGCGGGATCGTGGCAATTCTCCTCGGTGGGGTGGCCGTCCTTGGCTGCGGCGACGACAGCAAACCGGCGTTCGACGTGCGCGCGAGCGTCGCTCAGCTCGCGGTCACCCACGCGCCGGAGACGGCCGAGCTCGAGGTCATCGACGCGAGCGGCACGCAGGTCGCGCACGCGACCACCGACAATCTCGGCAGCCTGATGTTCCGCGATCTCGCGCCCGGCAAGGGCTACAAGGTCCGGACCACCGCCGCGCCGATCGAGACCGTCGGGCCGCTCGAGGTGATGTCGCAGGACTCGAGCGCGGTGCCCGACTCGTTCTACGCCAAGCAGAAGCTCGTCGCCGGCAACCAGTACATCACGACGCGCGACGGCACGACGCTGTCGACGTTCATCACGATGCCCGGACCGATCGAGATGGGGCCCTACCCGACCATCGTGACGTACTCGGGCTACGACGAGGCGCGGCCGGGCGCACCCGCGGTCGACGCATCGCTGATGGGGCTGTGCGACAGCCTTCCGATCCTGTGCAACGCGCCGAGCAATCCGTCGGCGCTGATCGCGGGGCTGTTCGGCTACGCGACGGTCAGCGTCAACCTGCGTGGCACCGGCTGCTCGGGCGGCGCGTTCGATTACTTCGAGACCATGGAGCTGCTCGACGGCTACGACGCGATCGAGACCGTCGCCGCGCAGGCGTGGGTCGCGAACGGCAAGGTCGGCATGGTCGGCCTGTCGTATCCCGGCATCACGCAGCTGTTCGTCGCGAGCATGCAGCCACCGCACCTCGCGGCGATCGCGCCGATGTCGGTGATCGGCGATTCGGCGTCGACGATGTTGCCCGGCGGCATCCTCAACGATGGCTTCGCGACGCAGTGGATCACCGAGGTGATCGCGAAGGCGAAGCCGTATGGTCAGGGCTGGGAGCAAGGTCTGGTCGACGGCGGCGACAAGGTCTGCGCCGAGAACCAGCTCCTCCACCAGCAGTACGTCGACAACGTCGCGGTCGCGCGCGCGATCAAGTTCTACGATCCGGCGAAGCACGATCGCTACAACCCGACGACGTTCGTCGGAAAGATCCAGGTCCCGGTGTTCCTCGCGAGCGCGTGGGAAGACGAGCAGACCGGGCCGTACTTCTTCACGCTGCTCAACAAGTTCACGAGCGCGCCCGCGCTGCGCATGTCGGTCTACAACGGCGTGCACATCGACGCGTTCCAGCCCGCCGTGCTCGAGGACTGGTTCGACTTCCTCGATCTGTTCGTCGCCCAGCGCGTGCCCGTCGATCACGTCCTCGAGCGCTCGCTCGCGCCGCAGCTCTACCAGAAGGTGTTCGGCGCGAGCCTCCAGCTCGAGAAGAGCAAGCTGATCGGCTCGGCGAACCTCGAGGCCGCGATCGCGACGTGGAAGAGCCAGCCGCCGCTGCGCGCGCTGTTCGAGAGCGGCTCCGGTGGCAACCCCGGCGAGCCGCTGCCCGGCTTCGAGCACTCGTTCAGTCAGTGGCCACCGGCCGAGACGACCCCGACGCGGATGTACGCGCAGCCCGACGGCTCGCTCGCCGCGGCGATGCCGGCGACGACCTCGCCCGGCATGACGTTCACGCTCGATCCCGCCGCCGGCGCGCGCGGCATCCTGGTCGATGGCAGCGTCTGGGATCTGATCCCGCACTACAACTGGCGCCAGCCCGCCACCGGCGACGCCGTCGTCTGGGTCAGCGGCCCACTCGCCGCCGATCAGGTGATGCTCGGCACCGCGAGCGCCGACCTGTGGCTGCGCGCGCCGGTCGTCGACGACGCCGACCTCGAGGTCACGATCAGCGAGGTGCGGCCCGATGGCCAGGAGATGTACGTCCAGTCCGGCTGGGTGCGTGCGAGCGTCAGCGCGAGCGGCCCGGCGGCGACGTCCTTGTGGCCCGCTCCCAGCTTCCTCGAGGCCGACAGCAAGCGCCTCGTGCCGGGGCAGTGGACCCAGGTGCGCGTCGGCACCGCCGGCTTCCAGCACGTGTTCCGCGCCAACTCGCGGATCCGGATCTCGATCGACACCCCGGGCGACACGCGCGCGCTCTGGCAGTTCTCGCTCGAGAAGTTCCCGAGCGTCGCGAGCTACGAGATCGGCGTCGACTCGGCGCACCCGTCGAGCGTGGTCCTGCCGGTGCTCGCTGGCGTGACCGCCCCACCGACGCTGCCGGCGTGCCCGTCGCTGCGCGGTCAGCAGTGCCGCGCCAACGTGCCGTACGTCAACACGCTCGCGAACTGACTCACGCGCGCAAGAGGTCGAGCTGCCGTCGACGCTCTCCGTCGCCGAGCTTGTGCATGTAGCACTCGACGACGACCGGGGTGCCGGCCGCGAGCCGCGCGCGTGCCCAGCCGAGGCCGAACGTGGTCTCGACGAGCGGCTGGTGGGCGTCGAGCTCGCCGCGGTTGGCCGACACGTGGACCTCGGCGATCCGATCGTAGTCGCACAGCGTCTGCCACTGCGCCTCGGTCATCACGCCCTGCGTCCGCTGGATGAACGCGTGGGAGATGTCGACCGCGAGCTCCCAGCCGCACGCCATCGCGCGCGCGACCGCGTCGCCGTCGCCGAGCGCGTAGCTCGGGTACATGACCTCGACGATCGGGCGCGTCGGCGCGTCCGCGTACCACGCCTCGCACGGCTGATCCGCGAGCGGCGGGTGGACCGACTCCGACGCCACGACGCACGCGCCGTCGGCGCTCCACACCGCGTCCGCCCTACGCGCCGCGAACGCGAACCCGTGGTGGCGCCGCGTCGCGATCCCGCTCGCCGCGACGTGCGCCTCGAACGCCGGCGTCGGCAGGTTTCCCGGCGTCAGCTGGATCGCGCAGCCGAGGCGCGCGAGCTCGTCGAACGCGCCGCGCATCGGGCGGCCCTGCAGGCACGACATCGCGACATGGAGCATCGAGGGATGAAAGTTTGACGGATCCTGCAGGCTCGTGTACTGAACATATGTTCCCATATGGCCGCCCCATCCCTGGTTCCTGATCTCTGCACCCCGGATCCCGTGCCCGCCGACGTCCGCGCGGTGATCGAGCTGTTCTCGACGCAGCTCGCGAAGGTCGCGTTCCCCGACGTCGACGCCGCGTCGCTGCGCCGCGAGGCCGACGAGCTGCGCGCCGAGGCGACCAACGTCGCCCGCGCCCGCGCCGCGCTCGACGCCGCCGAGGCCGCGCGCGCCCGACGCGAGGTTGCGCTCGCCGCGACCGCCGCGCGCGCGATGGCGTACGCGCGGATCTACTGCGACGCGCACCCCGAGCGGCAGCCGCTCGCGTCGGCGATCGCGAACCTGACGACCGCGCCGGCGATCGCGCCCGCGCCGATCGGCAAGCGTCGCGGTCGGCCGCCGCGCCGCAGCGCCGAGCTGTTCGACGCCGCGACGTTGCCGTCCGGGCCGCCGCACGAACCGCCGATCTCCTAGTAACGCTCGTCGTCGTTCGCCGGGCTCATCGGCCACGCCGGCGCATGCAGCCCGTTGATCGACGTGCCGCCGTTCATGAACACCGGCGCGAAGCCGAGCATGTTGGCCGGGAACGGCAGCTTCGGCGTCGACAGCGCGTCGAGCCGCGCGATCTGCGCCGCGGCCAACGAGACGTCGGCCGACGCGAGGTTGTCGTCGAGCTGATCCATCGTGCGCGCGCCGATGATCGTCGACGTCACGCCGGGTCGGCTCGCGACCCACGCGAGCGCGACGCGCGCCGCGGTCGAGCCGAGCTCGGTCGCGGTGCGGGTGAGCTCGTCGATGATCGCGTACGCCCGATCGTCGAGGTTGCTGGTCACGCGCTCGCCGCGCCCCGGCTTGTGGGTGCCGTGGGCTTCGCGCGCGTACTTGCCCGACAACACGCCGCGCGCGAGTGGCGACCACGGCGTCACGCCGAGCCCGAGCTCGCGCGCCATCGGGACGAGCTCGCCCTCGACCGTGCGCTCGAGCAGCGAGTACTCGATCTGCAGCGCGATCAGCGGAGCCCATCCGCGGAACGCCACGATCGTCTGCGCCTGGGCGCACTTCCACGCCGGCGCGTCGGAGAACCCGATGAACCGCACCTTGCCGTCGCGCACGAGATCGTCGAGCGCGCGCAGCGTCTCCTCGATCGGCGTGGTCGCATCCCACGCGTGCATCCAGTAGAGGTCGATGTACTCGGTCTGCAGCCGGCGCAGCGACTGCTCGCACTGCGCGACGATCGCCTTGCGGTTCGCGCCACCACCGTTCGGATCGCCACGGTACATGTTGGTGACGAACTTCGTCGCGATCACCAGGCGATCGCGCTTCGCCGGGTGGCGACCGACGTGATCGCCGATGATCTTCTCGGAGTGGCCCTTGGTGTAGCCGTTCGCGGTGTCGAGGAAGTTGCCGCCGCGCGCGACGAACCGATCGAGGATCGCCTCGGAGTCCTTGACGGACGAGCCCCAGCCCCAGTCTTCGCCGAACGTCATCGTGCCGAGGCAGAGCGGCGAGACCCGGAGGCCCGAGCGACCGAGCGTGGTGTAGTGATCGAGTGCCATGCGTGGGACGATACCCCGCCGATGCGCTTCGCGATCCTCACGCTGCTGATCGCCGCGTGCTCGAGCCCCGAACCGCGACCGCCGAGCGTTCCGCCCCGCGTGGCACCCGTGATCGCCACGCTCGACGCGCCACCTCCAGCGCGCGACGACCGCCGCGCCGTCGTCCTCGTGACCGATCCGGCGGCGCTCGCCGCGATCGCGGGCGCTGGTGGCAGCTTCGACGCGATGACCGATGACCGCGACCGCGCCACGGTGTTCGCCGCCGTGCGCGCCGATGTCGCCACCGCCGCCCGCGGCGACCGCGATGCCGGGGTCGGGATCGCCGGCCACGACCACCGGCTGTTCGACGTCGGCTGGCTCGACCGCGGATCGTTCGCGCTGATCGGCCTGGCCTACCGCGTCGATCGCATCCCGGTCACGCCCGCCAGTTGCGGCGACGTCCGCCTGATCTACCGGCTCGCGTACCGCGCGACCTCGGCCGGTGTCGAGGTCGCGTCGCGTCTGCCGATGACCGTCGCGCTCGTGCTCGACGGGCCCGCGCGCGATGGTTCGCCGTCGGGCTGCCGCGCCGCGGCGCAGGCGTGGCGTCTCGATCCCGCGCTCGCCGGCGATGCGCTCGGCCGCGCGCTGGTCGCGGGACCGCTCGCGACGTCGCTCGCGCGCGCCCGGGTGCACCAGGTGTTGACCAACGCGCAGGTCGTGCGCTGGCCGTCCGCCGCGCGTCCCGATCTCGCCGGCCACGCCGAGTACGCGCTGCGGCAGTTCGGCCGCGACGGCGAGCTCCTCGTCGCCGATGTCGTCGATCAGACGCCCGATGTCGCCGCGATCGCCGCCGATCGCGGCAAGCGCGCGCAGCTCCTCGCGTGGCTGCGCGATCCCGCGACGCTCGCGGCGCTCGCCCTCGGCTGGGCGCGCCTGCCCGCCGTGCTGTCGGCGTCGCGCGCCCTGTCGGTCTCGCCGCGCGGCCTCGCGCGCCGCGCGAATCGCCCGTTTCGCCAGCTGCTGTCCCCGCGCGACGTCGCCGACCTGCCGGCGCTCGGATCGCCGGAGGCGCTGCTCCGCCGGCTCGACGATCACACGTGTGCCGGCTGCCACCAGTCGCAGACGATCGCCGGGTTTCACCTGCTCGGCGACGACGGCGACGACGTCGCGCCCGGCAACGCGCTCGCCGTCGCGATCTCGCCGCCGCTGGTCGCCGATCGAGTCCGCCGCGCCGCGCTGGTCGAGGCGCTCGCCGCGGGCACCGCGGTCGACTTCACGCGCCCGGTGTTCGAGCGCGCCGGCAACCTCGGCGGCCGTGGCGCGCGCTGCGGCCTCGGCGATCCGGGGTTCGCGGCGTGGACCTGCCAGCCCGACCTGACGTGCCAGCCGACCGACGGGCCACGCGACGACGACGCCGTCGGCGAGTGCCTGCCGTCGATCGATCGGCGCGACATCGGCGACCCGTGCGAGCTCGGTCCGCTCGTCGCGAGCGCCGATCCGCGGCGCGATCAGGGCCCGCGCGCGCGCGTCACGTCGTGCGGCGACGGCGTGTGCGATGTCGATCGCGTCGGCTTCCCCGGCGGCATGTGCACGAACGCGTGCAGCGCGCTCACGCCGATCGCGACGTGCGGCGTGATCGCCGACCTCACGCCGTTCAACAATTGCCTCGCGCGCGGCCGGCCGTTCCCCGAGTGCCTCACCGCGCACGTCAACCCCGCCGGCCTGCGTCGCTGCGATGCGGCCACGCCGTGTCGCGACGACTACGTGTGCGCGCGCGGCCCGACCGGCGTCGGCGGCTGCACGCCGCCGTACTTCCTGTTCCAGCTCCGCGTCGACGGCCACCCGCTCACGGGCAGAAGGTGACCTCGAACTGCGTCGTCGCCGGGCACGCGTGGAGCCCGGCCGCGTCGTCGTAGGCGTAGCTGTACGCGCTCGGGCAGCGGGCGTGGATCAGCGCGACATATCCCGTGTGCACCACGCTCGCCGGATCGGCGGTCGCGCGGCACGCGTCGGGCGTCATGCACGCGTTCGCGATCGTGCAGTTGCCGGTAGCGGGATCGATCGGCGTCGGGCAACACAGGTGGAGCCCCGGGTCCTGCGACTCGGGCTTGCCCTCGCCGTACGGCGCCGGATAGTTCCAGGCCTTGCACGGCGCGAGACACGCGATCGTCTTCTGCGCATCCGCCGGGTCGACGACGCGAAGATCGAGGTTGTCCTGATCGAGCGCCGGGCACGCATCGAGGGTGAGCGTCGAGCAATCCGACGCGGAACACGTCCCGGTACCGGCCCCGGCGCCGAGCGGCTTGACCGCGAGCGGCAGCGTGTAGCCGTCGACCAGGCTGAGGTCGTACCAGCTCTCGGCGACCGACGACGAATCGGCGAACGTCGCCTCGAACTTGCTGTCGAACGGCGGCTCGCACCCGGTCGCGCCGCACGGCGTGCCCCCGCCCTCGCCGTTATCGCCGACCGTGCAGGCGTGCCCCGTCGCATCGCAGCCGAGCTTGGGCCACAGGCGCATCGACGCCAGCCCCGCGGTCGGGATGTCGTAGTCGTGATAGTCGCCCGCCGCGAGCTTCACGTTCTGATCGGCCGCGAGGTTGCTCGAGTGCGCGATCCAGATCGGCTGGGTGCAGCGACTCACGACGCGGAGGCGTGCCGTCTGTACCGGCAGCGGCGCCGCATCGATCGAGCGAGCGCCGTCGACCACCGGTGGCATCGCGTCGATCGGCCGAGCGGCCGCGTGGTCGCACGCCGCGATCGCGAGGAGCCCGACGAGGATTCGCGTCATGCGCCGACTGTGGCACGCACGAACATCCGAGCGATCCTCACTAACGCTATGGCGCGGCGAGCACGACCGTCACGGTCACGCCACGCACGAGCCCGAGCGCCAGGCTGGTCCCGGGCGGCGCGTTCATCAGCGTGTAGGCATCGGTCGCGTTCGCGCCGGTGACGTCGCTGCCGTCGACGCTCTTGATGACGTCGCCGAGCTTGACGTCGAGCTTGGCCGCCGGGCCCGTCGGATCGATCCAGCTGATCTTGAGCTCGCGCTTGTCGGGCGCGGTGTCGGGAGGCTGCGCCGCGAAGTGGATGCCGAGCTCGCCGATCTTGTCGCCCTGCTTCACGCGCTTCTTGATCACGGAGAGATCGCCGACGTCGATGGTCGTCGCGTTGCCCGCGCGCTCGAGCGTCTTTAGCCCGCGGAAGAACGCGTAGTCGCTGTCGCGGAAGTCCTTCGGGAACCCGGTGATCTGGACCATACCGACCGGCACGCGCTTGATCTTGAAGTGGCCGGCCTCGTCGGAGATGTTCTCGTTCTCGTCGTCGCTCATGCCGCCGAACGTGAACATCCCGCCGCCGCTCTGCGCGAGCGACGCCATCATGCGCATCCCGACGACCGGGTTCGTCGTGCCGCGCTCGACGACGCGGCCGGTCAGCTCGACGAGCACGTCGAGCACGATCTCGACGCCGGTCTTGGTCTCGCCGTTCGCGAGCTCGACCTCGAGCGTCTTCTGGCCGTCGCCGCCCGACGCGGTGATCCGGAAGTGGCCCGCTGGCAGGTCGCGAATCGCGAACGTGCCGTCGGTCATGTAGAAGCTCTCGTCGCGCGAGAACCCCGACTTCGGATCCGTCATCGCCAGGCGGATCTCCGGCGGCGCGCCGCTGGTCGCCGCGCGGATCCGTCCCTCGATCGATCCGGTCTTCTTGATCTCGAGGCGCGTGCGCGAACCGGTCGCGACGTGCTCGACGACCGCCTCGCCACCACCCTTGCGATACGCGCGCAGCGTGTAGTTTCCCTTCGACAGCTTGCCGACCGTGAACGTACCGTCGGTCGCGGTCAGGACCGGTCGATCGGTGTCGCCCCACCCCCAACCGCGCGTCGACGCGACGTCGCTGCGGCGGGCGCCGGCCGCATCCGACTCGCGCGCCGCCGACAGGAACGCGTCGGGCACCGGCTTGCCATCCCCGTCGACGACGACGCCAATGATCGCCTCCGCGCGCGACTCGACGACGAGGTGCACCGTCGTCGTCGCGTTCGGCTTCACGGTCGCCGACTCGCCCTGCTTGGCGTCGTCGTTCGAGCCTGGTTTCCGGAGCTCGTCCATCCAGCCGAGCGACGCGACCACGCGGTAGTCGCCCGGTCGCATGCCCTCGATCGTGAAGTTGCCCGCCGCGTCCGATTTGATGTCGCCCATGTTGAACCCGAACGTCGCAGACGCGAGCGCGCGCGGCCGGATCTGGACGTCGGGCACCGGCTTGCCGGTCTCGTCGACGACGGTGCCGGCGATCTTGCCGCCGTCGTCGAGCACGAGATCCTTGTCGAGCTTCGCGCCCTCGGCCACGGTGATCCGGAAGCCGTCGACCGGGGCGATCCCGCGCTCGCTCGAGACCTGCAGCTTGTAGGCACCGGCGCGCACGCCGTCGAGCTCGTAGCTGCCGTCGCGCGTCGACTTGTCGCTCGCCCACCCGCTCTTCGCGCGCGCCGCCCCACCGGTCGACTGCGCCCACACCGGCGCCTCGGCGATCGGCTCGCCAGACTTCGTGGTCACCTTGCCCCGCACCGTCGCGCCGGCACCGACCTCCCACGTCAGGTCCGTGAGATCCTTGTCGGCGACGACGATCGGATCGTACTTCTCGCGCGCCAGGAACCGCGGGCAGCTGACGTCGACCTGGTAGGTCCCGGGCAGCACGCCGTCGAGGTGGATGTTGCCGGCGGCGTCGGTTGTCCCCCCGAGGTAGCGATCGTGCGCCTGGTCCTGCAGCTCGAGCCTGCCCTCGAGACACACGGTCGCCGGCGCGCCCGCGATCATCACGCGACCCTCGAGGTGCTGCGCCGGAAACAGCTTCACGACGACGCCGTCGACGTGCTGGCCGAGCCCGACGAGCGTCGAGCCCTCCGTGCGGCCGTAGCCCGCGCTCGTGCGCGCGGTCGCGACGTAGCGGCCGGGCGTCAGGCCGTCGACCCGGAACTTGCCCTCTGCGTCGGTCAGATCGGTGCGCTCGGTGCCGTAGGAGAACTCGCCGGCGGTCACCGTCACGGTCGCGCCCGGGACCGGCGCCTGGGTCCTGGCGTCGACCACGGTCCCCGACAGGATCGACTCGGGCGTCAGGAGGATCTCGAACGTGCCGGGCGCTCGCCCCCGCGCGGTGCCCTCCGCGTAGCCATCGGCGATGGCCGAGAGCGAGACCGGGCCCTCGGCGACCCAGAGCGTGAACTTGCCGGCGTCGTCGGTGTCGACCGGCGGCGCGGCGTTGCTGGTACCCCAGCGCGACGAGCTGCCGGTGACCGCCGCGTGCGCGACCGGGCCGCCGCTGATGTCGGCGACCACGCCGGTGACCTCGACCCCGCCGCGCTCCATCACGAGATCGACGCCCGACTTCGCTTCGCCGGCGAGCAGCGGGAACGACGATCGGTGGCGATCACCGTCGGGGTGGAACTGTTGCGGTCGGTACGGCTTGCCGCCCGCGATCACCCGGTAGGTCGCCGCGAGCAGGTTGTCGAGCCGGTACGCGCCGTGGTCGTCGGTCGTCGCGCAGACCGGATCCTTCTGCGACGACGCCGGCAGCAGCTCGGACCAGAACTCGGCGCACACCCGGACCTTGGCGGCCGGTCGCTTGGTGTCGTCGGTGATCGTGCCACCGATCGACGCCCGCTTGCCGGTGCGCGGATCGTGGGTCGCGGTGTGACCCGCGCTGCCGACCGTCGCGACCTTGCCGGCGGTTGTCGGTGTCGACTCGGGCTCGCCGCCGCGGCACTTCCAGAGCAGCCCGGCCGCGAGCACGATTGCGAGGACGACGGCGACCGGCGCGACACGCTTCATGCGTTCACCATGCCACCACGACACCGCCGGGATGACCGCGTTGCTCCCGGAACTTCGGTTCAGCGGCGCGTCGCGGATTCCAGGGCTTCGATCAGCGGCGCGAGCACGTCGCGATCGAGGCGCGCGCGGTGCGCGGCGGTGAACTCCTTCATCGCGAGGTTCAGCGTCGCCAGGCTGGCCTCGACGGTCTCGAGCCGGCCGCCGCGATGGAGCTCGACGCGCAACGTCTCGCACACGTAGTGCGTGCAGCGGGCCGGGCGATGCTCGACCGCGAGCGAACATCCGCGCGCGCCGCGAAACGCGCAGCCCGCGTGCGCGTCCGTGTTCGGCGGCGGCGTCAGATCGGCCACGCGTGTCCCGGCGTGCACGAGCGCGGCGAGCTCGTGCGGATCGAACAGCTCGGCGGTCACGCCCGAGCAACACGCGCCACCGTCGTAGCCGCCGACCGGCCACGGCTCGCGCACCGCGCACGTGCGACACGACGTCACCGCATGCAGCTCGGCGACCACCGCGAGCTTCGCCTCCTGGACGCGCTCGGCGAGCGCGCGCTCGGCATCGTCGATCGGCTGGCGGCGCTCGTCCTTCATCCGCCGGCGCAGCCGGGTCAGCTCGGCCGCGCGCGACGCGGGCCTGCGCAACCGGCGCAGCAGCCGCTCGACGGGGACGAACATGGACCGACCGTAGCATTCGTTCGTCGCGGCCGGTCTAAGCTCGCGCCGTGACGATCGAGTTCGAGCCGCACCGGAGCCACCTGCGCGACGTCGCGTATCGCATGCTCGGCTCGGCCGCCGAGGCCGACGACGCGGTCCAGGAGACCTGGCTCCGGCTCGGCCGCGCGCCGAGGGAGGTCGCGAGCCCACGCGCCTGGCTGACGACGGTGGTCGCGCACATCTGTCTCGACATGCTGCGCGCGCGCGCGTCGCGTCGCGAGGAGCCCCTCGGTCCCCGCGCCGATCGCCCGGCGAACGTCGACGTCGAGGGCGAGCTGATCCTCGCCGACTCCGTCGGGCTCGCGCTCCTCGTCGTGCTCGATCGGCTCGAGCCCGCCGAGCGGCTCGCGTTCGTGCTCCACGATCTGTTCGGCATGTCGTTCGACGAGATCGCGACGATCGTCGCGCGCTCGCCCGACGCGACGCGCCAGCTCGCGAGCCGTGCGCGCCGGCGGGTCCAGGGCTCCCCGCCGCCGGACGTCGACCTCGCGAGCCAGCGACACGTCGTCGAGTCGTTCATCGCGGCGCTGCGGCGCGGCGATGTCGAGGGGCTGATCGCGGTTCTCGATCCGGAGGTCGTCGGGCGCGCGACCGACTCGAGCGGGGCGGTTCGCGAGGTCCGCGGTGCGCGCACGTGGGCCCGCGGTGCCGTCATGTTCGCCCAGCTCGCGAGCCACATGGTACCGGCCCTCGTCGACGGCTCGATCGGGCTCGTCATGGCCCCGAGGGGTAAGCTGATCCGCGTGCTCCGCTTCACGTTCGCCAACGGCATGATCGCGACCGCCGAGGTGATCACCGATCGGGTGCAGCTCGACGCGCTCGAGATCAGCGCGCCAGCTGCGTGATCTGGATCAGGTTGCCGCAGGTGTCGTCGACCATCGCGATCGTCGACGCGGTCACGTCGGTCGGGGGCATGACGAGCTTGCCGCCGCGCGCAAAGATCCGCGCGCACTCGGCCCGGATGTCGTCGCAAAAGAAGTTCGCCGCCGGCTGGTTCTTCGCGAACCGCGCCTCTTGAAACGTCCGGGCCGCCGGATCGTCGTTCAGCGCCAGCTGGAGCTCGGTGCCGTCCGGATCTTCGGGTGACATCACGGTGAGCCAGCGATACGAGCCCTGGCCGAACTCGGTCTTCTTGGCAAAGCCGAGCACTTCCGTATAGAAGCGCAGCCCGCGGTCCTGGTCGTTCACGTACACGCTCGTCAGTTTGATCTTCATGGTCTTCCTTTGACGAATGGCGACCGCGGAATGTGACGGCTACACAGGCGGCCGAGCGCGACCGCGAGCTCGGGATCGTCGAGCCGCGCGATCGCGAGCAGCGGGCGGTCGTCGCGCGCCTCGCGCCGGACGATCTCGGCGAGCCGGACCGCGGCCGCACGCACGCCGTCATCGGGGTGCGCGGGATCGATCGCGGCCACCAGCGCGCGCACCTCGTCGAACACCGCCGGCTCGACGTCCTTCGACGCCAGGCTCGGCCGACACCCGCGCGACCGCCCGGACGCGAGGCTGCACGGGCCGCCGATGATCGCGCACAGCAGGTGCCCGCAGTCGCTCACGGCATCACCCGAGCGACGGGATCCAGGTCGCGATCCGGCGTCGCCACTCGGTCGTCGCCCACCGCGCGGGAAAGCAGCGCTGCAGGAGCTCGATCATGATCGCCACCGCGGTCGACGCACCCGGCGACGCACCGAGGAGCGCCGCGACGCTGCCGTCGGCGCTGGTGACGACCTCGGTGCCGAACTTGAGCTCGCCGCCGCCCTCGCCGTCGCGCTTGATGATCTGGACGCGAAGCCCGGCGATCTGGACGTCCCAGTCGTCGTCGCGCGCCGTCGGGCAGTAGCGCCGCAGGAGCTCGACGCGCTCCTCGGTCGACAGCAGCGCCTGACCGACGAGGTACTTCGTGAGGTTCAGGTTGTCGAGGCCCGCCGCGATCACCGAGCGGAAGTTATGGATCCCGATCGACCCGAGGAAGTCGAGCCACGAGCCCTCCTTCAAGAACTTCGTGGTGAACCCGGCATACGGGCCGAACAGCAGCTCCTGCTTGCCGTCGATCCAGCGGGTGTCGAGGTGCGGCACGGACATCGGCGGCGCCCCGACCTCGGCCATGCCGTAGACCTTCGCCGCGTGGCGCGCGATCACGTCGCGGTTCACGCACCGCAACCACTGCCCGCTGACCGGGAACGCGCCGTAGCCGTCGGCCTCGGGAATCCCGGTCTTCTCGAGCAGCTTGAGCGAGTAGCCGCCCGCGCCGATGAACACGAACTTCGCGTGCACGCGGCGCTCGTCGCCGGTGATCACGTTCCGGATCTCGATCAGCCAGCCATCGTCCGCGCGGTGGATGCCGCAGACCTCGCGACTCAGCTCGATCGCGAACCCCGAGACCTCGTCGATCCAGGTGACGAGCGAGCGGGTCAGCGCGCCGAAGTTGACGTCGGTGCCACGCATCATGCGCGTCGCCGCGATCGGCGTGCCCGGATCGCGCCCGTCCATCACGAGCGGGATCCAGTCGGCGATCTGCCCGCGATCCTCGGTGTACTCGAGACCGGCGAACAGCTTCGAGCGCGCGAGGTTCGCGCCACGCGTGCGCAGGAAGGCGACGTCGTCGCCGGTGACGAACGAGACGTGCGGGACCTCGCGAAGGAACGTCGACTCGTCGGGCAGCTCGCCGGCCGCGACCAGCGCGCGCCACAGCTCGAGGCTCTGCTGGAACTGCGCCGCGATCGCGACGGCCTTCCGGCAGTCGACCGTGCCGTCGCTCGCCATCGGCGTGTAGTTGAGCTCGCAGAAGCCGGAGTGCCCGGTGCCCGCGTTGTTCCACGCGTCGGAGCTCTCGGCCGCCGCGCGATCGAGGCGCTCGTACGCGACCATGCGCAACCCGGGATCCAGCTTGCGGAGCAGCGTCGCGAGCGTGGCGCTCATGATGCCGCCGCCGATCAGCGCCACATCGATCCGTGCGTCTGCGTCGACCATGAGCCTCGGTTGTTGTCATGATTCTCGTCAAGACGCCGAAAATTCGCAAGGCTGTCTCGGCGCGCGACCGCGCGTAAGGTGCAGCGCCATGACCGAACATGCCGTGGTGATCGCGGGCGCCGGGCCGACCGGGCTGATGCTGGCCGCCGAGCTGGCGCTGGCGGGCATCGACGTCGCGATCGTCGAGCGACGCCCCGACCAGCAGCTCGCCGGCTCGCGTGCCGGCGGGCTGCACGCGCGCACGCTCGAGGTGTTCGATCAGCGCGGCATCGTCGAGCGCTTCCTCGCCGAGGGCCAGGTCGCGCAGGTCGCCGGGTTCGGAGGAACCAGCCTCGACATCAGCGACCTCCCGACCCGGTACAACCACGGGCTCGCGCTGTGGCAGAACCACATCGAGCGCATCCTGGCCGGCTGGGTCGACGAGCTCGCGGTGCCGATCGTGCGCGGCCGCGAGGTGACCGGCCTCGCGCAGGATGCCACCGGCGTCGACGTCGCGCTGGCCGACGGCGGGTCGCTGCGCGCCGAATACCTCGTCGGCTGCGATGGTGGGCGCAGCGTGGTCAGGAAGGCCACCGGCATCGAGTTTCCCGGATCGGATCCGACGACGAGCAACCTGATCGCCGAGGTCGAGATGACCGAGGAGCCGGCCTGGGGCGTCCGCCGCGACGCGACCGGCATGCACGGGCTCGGCAAGCTCGACGGCGGGCGCGTCCGCGTCATGCTGACCGAGGCGACCGTCGGCGCCACGAGCGAGCCCACGCTCGACGATCTTCGCGCGCGCCTGGTCGCGGTGTATGGGACCGACTACGGCGTCCACGGCGCGATCTGGATCTCGCGGTTCACCGACATGACCCGGCAGGCCACGACCTACCGGGATCGGCGCGTCCTCCTCGCCGGCGACGCCGCGCACGTCCATCCGCCCGACGGTGGCCAGGGACTCCAGATCGGTGTGCAGGACGCGGTCAACCTGGGGTGGAAGCTCGCCCAGGTCATCAAGCGAACGGCGCCGGACGACCTGCTCGACAGCTATCACGCCGAGCGCCACCCGATCGCCGCCCGCGTGTTGCGCACCACGATGGCGTCGGTCGCGCTTCGCCGCCCCGACGCGCGCACCCGGGCGCTCGGCGAGACGGTCGCCGAGCTGCTCGCGATGGACGAGCCGCGCCGGTGCTTCGCCGCGATGATGTCCGGCCTCGATCTCCGCTACGATCTCGGGGATGGTCATCCCCTGCTCGGCCGCCGCATGCCCGATCTCGATCTGATCACCGGCGACGGCCCGCGCCGGGTCTTCACGTTCCTGCACCGCGCCCACCCGCTCCTGATCCACCTCGGCGAGCCCGGCGGCTTCCCGATCACGCCGTGGGCCGATCGGGTCCCGGCGATCGATGCGCAGTACAACGGGCCGTGGGAGCTCCCCGTCGTCGGCGCGGTGGCCCCGCCGGTCGCCATCTTGATCCGGCCCGACGGATACGTCGCGTGGGTCGGCGACGCGACGCAGCACGGACTCGCCGCCGCGCTCACCGCGTGGTTCGGGCCATGATCTCGATCGAGACCTGGCGCGACACCGGCACCTTCGTCGAGCTCGGGTGCCACCGGATGTTCTTTCGTCGCGAGGGTCGCGGCTCGCCGTTGCTCCTCGTCCACGGCTATCCGACGTCGAGCTGGGACTTCGCCGCGGTGTGGCCCGCGCTCGCGGCGCGCCACGACGTGATCGCGCTCGACATGCTCGGGTTCGGCGAGTCGGCCAAGCCGCGCGGCCACCGCTACTCGATCTTCGAGCAGGCCGACCTCCAGCTGGCGCTGCTCGCCAAGCTCGGCATCGCGCGCTTCCACGTCCTCGCACACGACTACGGCGTCACGGTCGCGCAGGAGCTCCTCGCCCGCGACGCGCCGATCGACTCGATCGCCTTTCTCAACGGCGGCCTGTTCCCCGAGACCCATCGACCTCGCCTGATCCAGCGCCTGCTCGCGTCGCCGCTCGGCCCACTGATCGCGCGGGTCACGACCGAACGTTCGTTCCACAAGTCGTTCGCGAGCGTGTTCGCGCGCCCGCCGTCGCGCGACGAGCTGCACGCGTTCTGGGTGCTCGCGTCGCAGCACGACGGCACGCGCGCGCTCGCCGGCCTGATCGGCTACATGGCCGAGCGACGCGCGCATCGCGAGCGCTGGGTCGGCGCGCTGGTCGACGCGACGCTCCCGCTCCTCGTGATCAACGGCTCGCTCGATCCGGTGAGCGGCGCGCACATGGTCGCGCGGCTGCTCGAGCTCCGCCCCGGCACCGAGATCGTCCGCCTCCCGCACGTCGGTCACTACCCGCAGGTCGAGGCGCCCGACGAGGTCCTCGCGGCGTACACCACCTTCGTCAGGGTTTGACCGGGCGGGGTCGCGGGATCGGTGGCGGGACCGGCCTGTCGAACTCCTCCCACCGGCTGACCTCGACGAGCACGAGCTTGCCGCCGGTCGCGTCGAGCTTCCACTCGCCACCGCTGTTGCCGCCGTCGGTCGCGCTGCAGTGCCACCGCGTCGGTGCATCGTCGCCGTGCGAGCAGCTCGGCACCGTGACGATATCGTCGACCGGCTGAAACTTCCGCGACACGCCACCGCGCTTGACGATCGCGGCGACGGCGGCCTTGTCGATCGCCTTCTGCGCGATCGTCGTGCACGTGTGGCTGTCGCCGTCGCGCTTGCACAGCTGCAGGCCCTTGGGCCCGACCAGCGCGCGCATCTCCGCCGGCGTCGCGAGCGACAGCCGGCCGATCACCTTGACCGGCGAGGCGTGCGCGGTCGACCCGAGCGTCGCCACCGAGAGCTCGCGCTGGAGCGAGGCCTCGTCGGTCGCGCCGATCACCTGGGTCTCGAGCAGCAGCATCCGCGCCGGCCGCTTGTCCGGACCGACGCCGACGATCCACACGGTCGACTGATCGCTCGACCCCGGCGGCACCGCCGGCGGCTTCGCGAAGATCACGAGCTCGGGACGCCCGTCGTGCGTGACATCGCGAAGCACCGCGCCCGCGGCATCGCGAAACAGATCGATCCGACCTTCATCGGCGCCGAGCTTCCACTCCACCTGACTCACGGTCTCGGTCGCGGTGACATGCATCAGGACAAGCGAGCTCGTGCCGCCCGGGGGCCACGCGAACGGTCCAGCCTGCACCACGTCCTTCGGGACGTCCGACGACGCGATCCCGGCGGAGATCAACACGAACGTGATCGCGAGCGCTTTCATCGGGCTCAGCGTGACACGCTTGCCGGCGCTTGCCATGACGGTCCCACAGCATCCCTGGCACGGTGGTGCGGTGCGGAAGCGACTCCTCGCCGTGCTCTACGTCGTCCTCGTCGGGCTGGCGCCCGCGTGCTCGCGCGGATGCAACTCCAACGGCTGCAACAACCGCGGCTGCTACAGCGGCAGCGGTGGCGGTGGTGACCCGGTGCCGTCGTGCAACGGCGATCGCGATTGTGAGGCGCCCGAGGTGTGTCGCCGGAGCTACTGCCGGACCGCGACGTTCGCCGCCAAGGACGACTTCTGCCGCGCGCACCCGTCGTGCAAGGAGGCCGGTCACTGTGGCGCCGAGCTCGTGCGCAGCTTCCTCGGCGCGAGCACCACGCTCGAGTGCGTCGCGGTCGACGTCGTCGATTGCAAGGTCTCGACGAACTGCGCGGTCCACGGCCGATGCTCGCTCGAGACCGCGTTGGAGCACGATCGCTGCATCGCGGACCAGGTGACGGACTGCCTCGCCTCGACGAACTGCAGCCAGCTCGAGGAGTGCGCGCCGGTCGGCGGCAACTGCGTGCGCAAGTTCGAGGGCTGCACGCCGACGAGCGACGACTTCGCGCCCGACGTCGGCTTCGCCCGCGATCTCGAAGCGCTCGGGCCAACGACGCCCGGCGCGATCGACGACGGCCTCCTCGCCTGCCAGACGACGGCGCACGACGCACAGACGTTCGTGCGGATCGGCACGTCGTGTACGAGCGCGCCGCTGTCGGGTCGCGTGTTCATGCGTCACGCGAGCCTGTCGCCCGGTGACACGCTCGCGGTCGCGGTACAGCACACCGCGGTCAGCGGCCAGCGCGATCCGCTGCTCAAGGCGACGTACACCGGGAGCTCGCCGATGGCGAGCGAGGGTCCCGCACCGGTGATCACGTGGCAAGTGCTCACGCGCGAGGTCGCCGCCACCATCGGCGCGCGCGTGCTCGCGGAGCTCGATCGCGCGATCGTCACGGCGAAGGCCCAGCGGCTCGGCGCCGACGCGTTCACGTACTTCCCGGATCGACTCCCCGAGCTCCGCGCGCAGCTCGGCCACGCGGCCGGCTGGCTCGGTTCCCAGCACCCGGACCTCGCCAGCCGCGTGCAGGACCTCGATGCGCTCGAGGCCGCGCGCCGCGCGGCGATCGAAGCCAAGCTCGCGACCGCGGCGGCCGCGGCGACCGCGCCCGGCACCTCGGTCGACGCCGGCGACCACATCCGCGTCGTCACCCGGGGGCTCGTCTGCGGCGACGCGCTGCACGCGCGGTACGCCGCCGTCGGCACCGAGCGAACGGTCGCGCCCCACACCTGCGCGCTCGAGGTCGCGGTCGACAATCGCGGTCCCGACCGGGTCTCGATCGGCTGGCTCGGCCTCGGCCCGCTGCACGCGGCGTGGCTGCGCCCGCACGCGCGCGCCGGCACCGACGCGTACGCGTCGGCCACCGTGATCGACGCGCGCGAAGGCGAGCCGAACACGGTCTCGACCGCGGAGCTCCAGCTCGGGCCCGGCAAGCAGGCGATCGTACTCGTCACGAACGAGCACGCGGACCTCGAGCTCGGCGTCGGTCAGCTCGATGCGGCGGCCGTCCTGCGATTCGCCGCGTGGACCTCGCCACCGGCAGTGCTGCGCACCGATCTACCGTAGCCGCTCAGCGCGCTACGGTGCAGCGAGCTGCGGGTTCGCGGATGCGGCCGCGACGACAAAGCGTGGCAGCCGCACCGTGAATCGCGTCTCGATGAGGTCCGACATGACCTCGATCGTTCCGCCATGCGCGACGACAACTTCGCGCGCGATGTACAAGCCGAGCCCGAGGCTCCCACCGGTCGTGGCGGCGTCGCGGCCGCGCTTGAATGGTTCGAACAACCTCGCGAGCTCGGCACTCGGGATCGGCGGACCATCGTTGATCACCGCGAACACCGCATGGTCTCCCTCGATCCTCGACTCGATCCGGATCGGCGCCGCGGTCGGCGCATGCTGGATCGCGTTGCCGACCAGGTTCGACAGGACCTGCGCGATGCGGTCGGCATCCCATCGGCCGTCTTCGTCCCCGACGTGTCCGGTGCGGATCGAGCGCGCCAGCGACCCGAGCTGGAACTCCTCCACCACCTGCTCGACGATCTCGCGAAGGTTTGCCGTTCGCGGATTGATCGGAATCGTCGTGCCGATTCGCGCTCTGGCGAAGTCGAGGAGATCGCTGATCAGCCGCGTGGCTCGTTCCGCCGACCGTGCCATCCGCACGACGATCTTTACGGCGACCGGGTCGAGCTCGCGAGCCGCCAACAGCGCCGCGCCGAGCGTGACGGCATTGAGCGGATTCCGGAGATCGTGACTGACGATACCGATCAGCCGTTGTTCGTACTCGGAGCGCACGCGCAGCTCCGCCACCGCGAGCTTGGCATCGTGCACGTCGGTGTTCGTGCCGAACCAACGGAGCACCCCGCCGTCGGCCCCGCGGTGCGCCGCCGCGCGGCCGAGGTGCCAGCGATACGCTCCATCTCCGCGGCGCAAGCGGAACTCGACCTCGTACGGCTCACCGGTCGTCAGAGAATGGGTCCACTTCGTCACGCACACGGCGACGTCGTCGGGATGCAACACGGCGAGCCACCCGTTTCCGAGAATCTCGGCAGCCGTGGTCTGAAAGTACGCGACGACACGGTCGCTGACGTAGTCGAGCTGTCCATCTGCGGCCGCGGTCCACACCTGGACCGGAATCGACTCGATGATGAAGCGCAGCTCGGCCTCCACCGACGCGACGCTGGCCGCGGCATCGTGTTGGACCGTGACGTCCTGGCCCTGAACCAGGATGCCGATGATGCGATTCGAGGATCCCCGGATCGGTTGATAGATGAAGTCGATGAAGCAGTTCTCGAGCTCGGCCTCCGGCGCGCGCTGGAGCTGGACCAGGCGGTGCTTGCCGATGCCGGCCTCGCCCGTGCGAAACACGCGATCGAGGAGCTCGACGAACCCTTGCTCGACGGATCCCGAAAGGGCGTCCGCGACGGTCATCCCGACCACATCACGATGTCCGACGAGCTGCAGGTACGCATCGTTCACGATCTCGAACACGTGATCGGGACCGCGCAGAAAGCACATGAAGCCCGGCGCCTGCGCGAACATCTGCCGCAGATCACGAGGCTCGATGGGCCGATCGCGAGCCTCGGTGATCTCCTCGACCTCCTGAACGATGAGCTCCACCTCGCCTGCGGCGTCGAGCAACGGGACATGCCGCGCGCTCCACACCCGTCCGCCAGGAGCTCGTGCGACGTGATCCGTGGTGACCGCGATCGCGTCGGCCTCGCGCGACGCCAGCACGCGCTCGAACGACGCGCGAAGGAGCGCGGCGTTGCCGGGGGCACCGGCGAACACGTCGAAGATGGATCGACCGAGCAGCTCGTCGAGCGCCGAGCCGGTCACGCGCAGATACGCCTGGTTCGCGGCGACGTAGCGCAGCTCGCGATCGAGGACCATGAACGCGCGCGGCATCCGCTCGAAGAACGCCCCGAAGTCTGGTCGTGTCGACGTCATGTGCCCGTGGGCGCAGAGTATCGCCGCGCGCCGCCGCCGCGCGCCATGGGTTCGCCACCCCGATCTGTCACCGGGACCGTTCGCTCGCGCCCGCCTCGACGCGTAGAGTGCCGGGCGTGTCGTTCACGTCCCTCGGGCTCTCCGCTCCCCTCTTGCTCGCCGCGAGCGAAGGCGGCTACGTCGAGCCGACTCCGGTCCAGGCCGCCGTGATCCCCGCGATCCTCGCCGGCCGAGACGTCTGGGCGAAGGCGAGCACCGGCACCGGCAAGACCGCCGCGTTCGTGCTCCCGATCCTCCACGCGCTCGGCCCGCTGACCCTGCCGCGGCGCGTGCAGGCGCTGATCCTCGTGCCGACGCGCGAGCTCGCGAAGCAGACCGCCGACGTGATCGCGGCGCTCCGCAAGCACCTGCCGCAGCGCCCGAAGACCGTCGTGATCCTCGGCGGCGTTTCGGTCAACCCGCAGATGATGGAGCTGCGCGGCGGGGCCGACATCGTGGTCGCGACACCGGGCCGGCTGCTCGACCTCGTCGCGCGCAACGCGCTCGCCCTCGGCAACGTCCGCCGGCTCGTGCTCGACGAGGCGGACCGCCTGATGGACAACAACTTCAGCGACGAGCTCGCCCAGATCATCGCGCTCCTGCCGGCCGTGCGCCAGACGCTCCTATTCTCGGCGACGTTCTCGCCGGCCGTCAAGAAGCTCGAGCGCGAGCTGATGCGCGACCCGGTGCGCGTCGACGTCGCCGACCCCGAGGTCGACGTCCCGGCGATCGCCCAGCGCGCGATCGAGGTCGATGCCGCGCGCCGCACGCAGCTCCTGCGCGCGCTGATCGCGACGCACGGCTGGGAGCGCGTGCTCGTGTTCGTCGCGACGACGCACACCGCCGATCACGTGGCCGCGAAGCTGCGCGCGCTCGACCTCGACGCGGTCGCGCTGCACGGCGGGCTCTCGCAGGGCGGGCGCTCGCGTGCGCTCGACCGATTTCGCACGTCGGACGTCCGCGTGCTGGTCGCGACGGATCTCGCGTCGCGCGGGCTCGACGTCGTCGGATTACCGGCCGTCGTCAACTACGACCTCCCGCGGTCGCCGACCGACTACGTGCATCGCATCGGGCGCACCGGACGCGCCGGTGCCTCGGGCGTCGCGATCAGCTTCATCACCGCCGAGATGCACGTGCATTTCGCTCTGATCGAGAAGACCAACGCGCACTACGTCGTGCGCGAGCGGGTCCCCGGCTTCGAACCGACGGAGCGGCCGGTGCTGCCGACCACGAAGTCGATGGGCGACGGCGGCGGCATCAAGGGCGCCCGCAAGAGCAAGAAGGACAAGCTGCGCGAAGCCGGGCTGCGACCGCCGCGCCGCTGACCGCGGTCGGCAAGACCGGTATCGTGCGGGTTGCATGACCAAGCCCAAGCTGACGTATTTCGATGCCCCGGTGAGTCGGGGTGAAGAGTGCCGCCTCGCGCTGCACGTGGCCGGCGTCGACTTCGACGACGACCGCGTCAAGCGCGCGGACTGGCCCGCGGTGAAGGCGGCCGCGCCGTACGGCGCCGTGCCCCTGTTCACCCTGCCCGGCCACGCGCCGATCGCGCACTCGACCGCGATCCTCACGCTGATCGGCCGGCAGTACGGTCTCCACCCGACCGACAATGTCGAGGCCGCGCGCCACGAGGGCGTGATGGCGTTCGTCGAGGAGCTGCGGCACCACGTCGGCCCGACGCTGCGGATCACCGACGAGGCCGCCAAGCAGGCCGCGCGCGAAGCGATCGCGACCGGCTACCTGCCGACGTGGGCGGCGTACGCCGAGGCGCAACTCGGTGACGGCCCGTTCCTCGCCGGCGCGACGCTCAACGTCGCCGACATCAAGCTGTACATGGGAGTTCGCTGGTTCCGCAGCGGCGTCGTCGATCACATCCCGGCGAGCGTGTTCGATCCGTTCCCCAAGCTCGTCCGTCACCACGACGCGGTCGCGAACGAGCCGCGCATCGCCGCGTGGCGCGCGCGGTCCTAGCCAGCAAAATGATACAAGCGTCGTCATGACCACCCAGGCGCTTTGCCTGGCACTCGCCACCGTCCTCGCCCTCTCGGGCTGCAAGTAGAAGGCTCCGCCCGCCGACGATCTTGCGGGCTCCGGCTCCGCCGCGATGACCGGATCCGCCCCCGCCCCATCGATGGGCTCGGCCGCGACACCGCCCGCGCCCGCCGGTAGCGCGGCGCCCGCCGCCGCCAGCGATGTCGGTCCGGACAGCGTCGACATCCAGTTCACCGGCACGTACAAGCCGGGCGACGCCCCGGGCACCGAGTTCCCGATCTGGAAGGTCACGAACAAGTCGACGCGAAACCTGTTCTACGCATGGGCACCATCGAGCCGGGCAAGTCGCAGGACGTCGCCTTTGGCAACGAGAAGTCCAAGCAGCCCAAGGGCACCGACAAGCTCGAGGCCGTGTTCGTCGGCGGCAACTTCAAGGACTCCGAGTTCAAGGGCAATGCCGCGACGCTCGCGCCCGAGCAGCGCCCGATGAAGGGCGGCTGATCCGCCACGCCTTCGTCAGCGCTCGCTGTCGAGGTGCGCCATCATCGCCTGCGGGTAGCGGGTGCCTGCAACCTCGGGCATCGCTGCCTCGATCGCGGCGAGGTCGCTCGCCGTCAGCTCGAGATCCATACCGGCGAGCGCATCGGTCAGCTGCGGCACGGTGCGCGCGCCGATCGTCGGCAGCACGGTGACCCCGAGCGCCGCGCCCTTTGCACGCACCCATGCGACCGCGAGCTGTGCGGGCGTCACGCGGCGCTCGGCGGCGTGCTTCGCGAGGATCGCTCCGATCGCCAGGTTCTTCTCGCCGTTCGCGCCCTCGAAGCGCGGCAGGTGCGAGCGATAGTCATGTGCGCCCGTCGACTTCTTGCCGGTGAGCAGGCCTGCACCCAGCACGCTGTACGCCGTGACGGCGATGCCGAGCTCGGCGAGCGCCGGGAAGATCGTGGCCTCGGGACCGCGCGACACCAGCGAGTAGCCGATCTGGAGATCCGCGATCGGGTGCACCTTGGCGGCGCGGCGGATGGTGTCCACGCCAACCTCCGAGAGGCTGATGTGGCGCACGTAGCCGGCCTCGATCAGATCGGTGATCGCCCCGATGGTGTCCTCGATGGGCACCTTCGGATCGAGGCGCGCCGGGCGGTAGACGTCGATGTAGTCGACGCCGAGTCGCGACAGGCTGTGCGCGAGGGCGGCCTTGGTCGCCGTCGGGCTGGTGTCGAAGCCCAGGAACGTGCCGTCGGGGCCGCGCTGGGCGCCGTACTTCACGCTCAGGATCGCCTGATCGCGCTTCCGACCAGCCAGCGCCCTGCCGACCAGCATCTCGTTCTTGCCCATCCCGTAGAAGTCGCCGGTGTCGATCAGGTTCACGCCGCGCTCGAGGGCCGCGTGGATCGTGGCGATGCCTTCCTCGTCGGTGCTCTTGCCATACGAGCCGCCCGTGCCCATCCCCATACAGCCGAGCGCGAACGGATGAACCGTGGGACCGGTCGAACCGAGCGTTCTGTGTTTCGTCATGACCAGAAGTTAGCCACTCGCCTCCCATCACTCCAGTGAATAGAATGCATGGGTCACATGCCTGCAAGTTATGGGAGAGACCTCGACCTGAACCTCCTGCGCGTGTTCGCGGTCGTCGCAGATACCACCAGCGTGACCGAGGCGGCGAGCCGGCTCTACCTCACCCAGCCAGCGGTCAGCGCGGCGCTGCGGCGGTTGCACACCGCCGTCGGCGCGCCGTTGTTCGCCCGGGCGGGACGCGGGCTGGTGCTGACCGCGCGCGGCACCCGCCTCCGCGATGCGGTCGCGCCTCATCTCCAGGCGCTGGTCGATGCGGCGCTCGCTCCACCGATGTTCGATCCGCGCACCAGCACGCGGACGCTCAGGCTCGGGCTCGCGGACTCGGCCGAGGTCTGGCTGTTACCTCCGCTGCTCAAGGTGCTCGAGCGCGAGGCACCGCACATGCGCGTGATCGCGATCCCCGTGCAGTTCCGCACCGTCGCAGCCGCGCTCGCGGCGGGTCTCGATGCGGCGATCACCGTCGCCGACGAGCTGCCGTCATCGGTGCGGCGGATGCCGCTGCTGCACGGCGGCTTCACGTGCCTCTACGACCCGCGTCACGTCAAGGTCGGCAAGTTGACCCTCGCCGCGTACTTCGCGCACGAGCACGTCATCGTGTCGTACAACGGCGATCTGCGCGGCTTCGTGGAGGACACCTATCACCGCTCGCGCAACATCCGCTGCTCGGTCTCGAGCTTCGCGAACCTCGGCGCGATCATCGACGGCACGCGCATGCTGGCATCGATCCCCCAGATCGTCGCGAAGCACATCGTCGCGCTGCGGCCGCACCTCCGCATGACGAAGCTGCCGTTCGCGATCACTCCGGGTGCAGCGGGCGAGCTGTTGTGGCCGATCGCGAGCGACGACGATGACGCGTGCAAGTTCGCGCGCGCGAAGATCATCGAGATCGCACGTCACCCGCTCACTGGGTCTTCGCGACGAAGTGCGCCGTGAGGTATGCGCTGCACTGCGCGACCTGATCGGACGTCAGGGTCGCTTCGTTCTCGTCGATCATCCGGCGGATCAGCGCGCGAACGTCCGCGGACGTCTTCGGGGGTTTGGCGTCGATATCGGAGAGATCGTGACACTGCGAACACACGGTCGCGTAGGTCGCGCGGGCGCGTGCCATGTCGATCGGTTGCTTCGGCTTCGCGACGACGACCGCGGGCTTCTCGGGCTCGACGACGACGCGATTGCTGCCGCTGCCAGCGGCGGGCGGCTCGTCGACCGGCTCCTCGGCGCGCGCGTCCGCACGCGAGAGCTGGATCTCGCGTTGCTTCTTGCGCGACTTCTGCAGGTCCGGCGTGATCGCGACGAGGTACGCGGTGACGTCGTAGAGGTCGCGCTGCGACATCGGCGCGAACAGCGCCGGCTTGTCGGCCATGCGCTCGACGGTGTCCCACCAGTCCGTCGGCGTGCGCGGCTTCGCGAGGATGGTCTTCAGGTCGTGACACTTCACGCATTGCTCGAGGAGCACCTCGCGACCTGCGGTCAGCGCCGCGACGGTGGCGAGCTGGGCGAACGGCGCGTCGCCCGGCATGCCAGCGTCGGGCAACAGCTTCGCGACGCGCTGCCGGCTCGCGGCGGACATCACGTCGCCGCCCGGCGCGCCGCTCGCGAGCGCGCGTTCCTGGAACACGAACGGCAGCGACAGCCCCGTGAGCAGGACGGTGCCGAGCGCGATCGAGGTGCCGAGCACCGGCATCCACTCCTCGAAGTGGCGAAAGAACCGCATGATCGCGATCTTCACGAGCAGCAGGAACCCGATCGCGAAGCCGAGCACGATGTGGATCGCGGTGCGCGCCGGGAACTCGACCTGGTACTGCCACAGACGCGGCACCATCTTCGCCATGAGGACGACGTAGAGCGCGACGAAGAGATAGCCGAGCACCCGATGCACGAGCATCCAGCCCCGCGGGGCCGAGCTCGTCTTCGTCGCCTTGTCGAACGGATATCCCCACAGGTGGAACATCAGGAACATCGCCGCGAGGCCGATGACGAGGAACGCGGTCCCGAGCACGCTGGTCGACATGCGGCGGCTCTGCGGTTACTCGATCACCGGACAGTTCACGTCGACCCCGACGTCGGCGGCCATGATGTTGGCGACCGCGCTGGTGTAGTCGTGCACGCCGGCGAATCCCGCCAGCGCGCCGACCGAGTGATTCCACAGCGACGAGTAGCCGTCCTGGCCCGGCAACGTCGCGATCACGTTGTGCGTCTTGCCACCGGCCTCGGCCTCGAAGCCCGCCGCCGGACTCATGTTGTTGTGGAAGATGACGATGATCGGCGACACCGGCACCTTGCCGCCGTCGGCGAGCGCGAGCGTATCCATCGTCGGGGTCTCGAACTCGAGCACGCTTGCGACCTGGCCCTTCACCCACACGCGATTCGCGATCGACCGGCCGTGGAACTTCTTGGTCGCGATCGTGCCCTTCGGCACGGCCGACCAGTTCACGATCTTCGTGGTCGGCGTCATCGTCGCCGTGCCAGCCGCGACCGCCATCATGATGTCGTCGGCGCTGGTGTACTCGTTCGCCGCGTAGCCGGTGCCGACCTCGACCTGGGTGAGCAGCACGAAGTCGTTGTAGCCGACGTCTCCGGGGAGCTTGTCGATGATCCCGAGCTGACCGGCAACCGGCACGCCCTTGGAGACCAGCAAGTAGCCGGTCCCCGGGACCGTGGGGACGATGTCGAGCGAGTAGTAGATGATGTCCTCGCCGCCCGGGCCGATCGCGTGGACCGTGAAGTACTTGTCGAAGTCGATCGGGGCATTCGGCGCGGGGACGATCGGCTGCACGTTGACCGGATCGAACGCCGGGCCCGAGCGCTTGAACAGGTGGGCGAAGCCATCGGAGAACCGATCGACGCTCGCCACCGGCGCGGTGTCCGGATCGACGCCGGACTTGGTCATGGGATCGTCGCTGCATGCGACGAGCGAGAGCGAGAGGAGGCAGGCTACGGAGAGTTCTTTCATCCGCGGTCGTACGCCCGCCGAACGATCTAGTTACAAGCGATAGTGCGCCTGGAACGCGAGGTACGCGCCGACCGGCGAGGTCACGCCGTTGACCGCCTGATGAAAGTCGATCAGCTCCAGCCGGGCGTCGAACAGGAGCTCGACGTGCGAGGTCGGGAACCAGTGGAGGTTGAGGTCCAACGCCTCGCGATCGAGGCCCTGATAGCGCAGGTTCTCGTCGAAGTAGCCGAGGCCGAGGTCGAGCATCAGCCAGTCGGTGAGGAACCTGGACCCAAGGACGTAGCCGGCGATCTGGTGGACGACCTCGGTGCCGATCGCGACGCGGGTCCCGATGACCTCGGTCTGGAGCAGCACGTCGCCCGGCAGGAAGATCTTGTTCGTGAGGCCAGCGCGCTGCTTCTGGTCGTCCTTGCTCACCGTCGCCATCGCCTCG
This sequence comes from Haliangiales bacterium, assembly GCA_038321315.1. Lineage (GTDB taxonomy): Bacteria > Myxococcota_A > Polyangia > Haliangiales > Haliangiaceae > JABFXX01. The sequence continues at coordinate 132,041 of JBBQEX010000017.1, forward strand.
GCGCCAAACGACAGGTCGGTCGACGCCCGGACCTCGGCATAGAGCGCGACGCCGCTGTCGACCGAGGCGGCCTGGATCAATCGATCGCGCACGAAGCCGGTCGCGTGGACCTCGTACGCCTGATCGACGTACTCGGCCGCGATCCCGTAGGGCTCGGTGTCGAGCCCGGTCCCACCGAACCGGCGCGTGTAGTCCTCGTGCTCGGCGAACCGAAGCCCGAACACCGGCATGAAGTGGCCCGCGCGGAGGTAGAGCCCGGTCGGCTCGTCGGGATGCTGCTGCCACATCACGTAGTGCTCGCGCGACCAGAACACCGTCGCGGCCTCGCTGCCGTGGCGCGGTGGACGGATGCCCGCGGTGACGTGAAGCGACAACCCGCTCCCCACGATCGCGTTGGCGTAGACCTCGGCCTGCATCGGGAACCCGGTCACCGAGCGATACGGGGTCGCGAAGAATCCGGCGAGCGCACGAAGATCGCCACCGAGCAGCAGCCACGACGGCGGCTCGAGCTTCTTGTACATGAACTCGGGCTTGTTGCCCCACTGCGAGATCCCCTCGGCGACGTTGAGGCCGTTCTCGTTCAACAGCCCGCCACCCGCGGGCGAGACGTGACAGTTCGTACACGTCTGATCGCGCGCGAGCTGGAACTGCGGGTAGGCCTGGGCCCGGCGCTCGCCGGCGAACGCCACGACGGCGCCGATCGCGACCACGATCGCGAGCAACCTCACTCGCAGCTCCCACCGGTCGGGACCGTCTCGAAGACGTACTCGTGATCGTCGCCGCAGTGGACGCGCGCTGCTCCGGCGAACCCGCACACCGTCGCGCCGGGCGCCAGCTCGCACGCACCCGGCTCGCCGAGCGCGGCCCACTCGAGCAGCAGCTCGACATCGGCCTCCGGCATCGGCGAGTCGTAGGGCATCGCTTTGATGCCATCAGGGTTGGGGTCACCGTTCCGCAGGCGGAGAACGTTCGACAGCGGCTGATCGGGTGGGGCCGTCGACTCGCTGATCAGCGCCGAGCGCACCGGGGCGGTGATCTCGGCGAACAGCGTGTGCTTCACCGCGTCGACCGTGTCGAACGCGTAGCCGTGCTTCTGGACGAACGAAGAATGGCACTGGGCTTCCGCGCAGGTCTGCGCGAGCACGGTCTTGGTCACGTACGCGGTCGTGCGCGGCCGATCGTCCGTCGAGGTGCCACAGGCAAAGCCGAGCGAAACCAGCAAGACCAGCCACTTCATCCGACGCGTCTACGCCACGCGCCCGGCAATGGTTACAGCGCAACGAACCTGGCGCCGAGGCCGACGAGGGCGCCACCGATCAGGGCGTAGATCACGCGCCCCCCGACGCGGCCGAACACCGCCGTGATCACCCGGGCGCGCCGGTCCCCGAAGAACCAGGTCCAGTCGAGGGCGGCGCCGGCGACCGCGAACGCACCGGCCGGCACCAGCACGAGCCCGGCGATCCCCTGTTGCGGCCCGAGGTCGGCCGCGACGATCCAGGCGACCACCATCGCGAGCGCCGCCGCAAGAAGGACGATCGGCGCCATGCCCGCGCGCGTCGACCCGGCCGATCCACCGCGTGGGGCGTCGTACTCGAACGTGTAGTAGCAAACGCACCGCCTGGCGCCCGGCGGTCGAGGCAGCTCGCACAACGGACACGCGGTCTCCGCCATCTTCGGTCCGGACGATGCAACACCGGAGGGAGTCGCAACAACCCATGGGTGCGAGATCGCTTTCAGCGCACGTGCCGCGCGGGCGCCAGGCGCTCCGCGTCGGCCTCGCGACGCCGGCGGCGACCGACCAGCACCACGACGATCCCACCGGCGAGGCCGCCGGTTCCGGCGCAGGCGAACACCCAGTGCGGCGACGTCGTGACCGCGACGTCGAAGCGACGCGGCAACCTGACGTCGGCGCCGCGGATCAGCTCGACCGGCAAGCGCACGTGCTGCGGATCGAGCTGCGCGATCGACGACCCGAGGCGTTTCACCCTGCCATCGGCGAACAGCGCGTAGAGCTCGAAGGTGTGCGCGATCGCGAGCTGATCGGACGCCACGTTGTACGCCATACAATCGGGGTGACCGAGCTCGAGCTCCGCGTCCGTCCGCGGGGCGTCGCTCCACACCAGATGCGCGTCGGCCAGGACCGTCGTGCGATCGTCGTCCCACTGGATCTGATACGCGATCGCGTTGCCCTCGACGGCGATCCGGATGACGTCCTCGAACGAGCACATCCAGCGGTGCGTGTGGTGATCGACGTCGGTGACCGCGGCGTGGTCGGGCTCGCCGTCGTCACCGATCATGTACGTCGCGAGTGGCTTGCCGTGCCACGAGACCCGGATCTCGCCATCGCGCGGCGAGGCGTACCAGAGTTCGAGCCGATGGACCGTGTAGTCCGCGCTGGTCGCCAGCTGCACCGCGTGAAACCTGATCTTCTCGTTGGCGTCACCGACGCGCGTGACCTCCAGGGCGTCGAGGACGTTCACCTCGTGGTCGGTGTCGAACAGATAGATCGTCGGGTGTGGAGGCAACCGGGCGCCGCTCGGTGGCGACAGCGCCGTGTGCGGCGAACCGCAGGACGCGCTCGCCACGCGCAGCCCTGCAAGGACGAACACGGCGACGAGAAGCGAGGCGCGCATGGAGGGTAGACACCGCGACTCGCGCCCGGTTGTGCTCGCCCGTGTCGATCGCGGGCTCCGGCAGGAGATCGGTCGGGTGTGCACTCGCGCGACGCCGCACGATCGGTGATGGTCATCCGATGGCATTCGACGTCGTGTTGATCCCGGCGACCGAGGGCGATGCGCCGATGCTCGCGCGCCTGCTGCAGCTCTACGCGTACGACTTCAGCGAATTCATGCAGCTCGACGTCGGCGATGACGGCTGCTTCACCGGTGGCACGCCGCTCGCGAGCTGCTGGTCCGAGCCATGGCGGCACGCCTACGCGATCCGTGCGGACACCCAGCTCGCCGGCTTCTGCATCCTCGACGAGCGAAGCCGCCTGACCGGCGCGACGACGACGTGCGATGTCGCCGAGTTCTTCGTGATGCGTCGCTACCGCCGTCACGGGGTCGGCCTGCGTGCCGCCCACCTGGCGTTCGATCGGTTTCGGCGGCCGTGGGAGGTTCGCCAGACCCACACCAACATCGCGGCGATCGAGTTCTGGCGCCACGCGATCGGGCGCTACACGAGCGGTGCGTTCACCGAGACTGTCATCGACGATGCGCGCTGGCATGGGCCGGTCCAGTCGTTCGGCTGATGGACTTACTGAATTGGTGGGGCTGGACGCGACGGGGTCGCGGGGACACTCGACGGCGTGCCTGGCGGCAACGACTTCACCGCGGCGCAGGTGTTCGCGGCGGTGCAAGGACACATGACGACCTCGGTGCAGGTCAACACGAAGCCCCACATCAACACGATGACGCGCGCCTCGAACGTCGAGGTATTGCAGGTCACGACCGGTGTCTACGCGTACTCGTCGAGCATGGCGGTCGACACCGACGGCAGCGATCCCGATCCCGATCCCGACCATCAGTCGTCGACGACCTGGATGGATGATGGCAACCTTCCTCGGGGCGCATCGCTCCCGTATTACGTGACATTGCAGGCCTCCAGTTCGCGCTCATGGTGTTCGGTGACATGCAGGGCGACTCCGTGACGCCGATGTCAGACAA
>JBBQEX010000018.1:0-134668 GCA_038321315.1 Haliangiales bacterium
GCACTGCGTGCGCGACTTGAACTGCTTCTCCGTCTCCGGTTGCCACCAGTTCGTCATGTTGCCCACCGCGTCGTACTGCGCGCCCTGATCATCGAAGCCGTGCGTCAGCTCGTGCCCGACGACGACGCCCATCGCGCCGAGGTTGACCGGGATCGATGCATCGACCGAGTAGAACGGCGGCTGCAGGATGCCGGCGGGGAACACCATGCCGTTGAGCTGCGGGTCGTAGTACGCGTTGACCTGCGGCACCGTCATCTGCCAGTCGTCCTTGTCGACCGGCTTGCCGATCTTGGCCATCTGGCGCGCCGACTCGAACTTGTTGGCCGCGATCGCGTTCGCCGCCCAGGTCTTGCCGTCGAGCTTGAACGTGTAGTCGCGCCACTTCCGCGGGAAGCCGATCTGGTACGTCATCGCCTTCAGCTTGTCGGCGGCGCGCTGCTTGGTGGCCGGGTCCATCCACGGCAGCTGCGCGAGGTTCGCGCGCATCGCGTCGGTGATCGCGGCGACCTGGGTCTCCGCGGCCGTCTTGCTGTCACCGGGGAACCGGTCGCGCACGAACAGCTGGCCGAGGCTGTCACCGAGGGTCGCCTCGGCATCGCTCGAGCAGCGCTTCCAGCGCGGCGGCAACTCGGGCTGGCCGGTCAGCGCCGAGGCGAACTTGAACTGGGTGTCCTTGAAGTGCTTCGGCGCGTAGTTCGCGATCTGACCCGCGAGGTGGAACGTCAGGTAGGCGCGCCACACGTCGGGCTTGGTCGAGGTCAACAGCTTGTCGACGCCGACGAGGAAGTCTGGCGAGCCGACCGTGACGTCCTTGTTCTTGTCGAGGCCGATCGCCTTCCAGAACGTCGGCCACTCGAAGTGCGGCATCGCCTTGGCGACGCCGTCGCGATCGATCTTGTTGTACATGCCCTTCGGATCGCGGCGCGCGACCTTGTCCTTGCTGACCTTCGCGATCTCGGTCTCGAGCGCGACGATGCTCGCGGCCTCGGTCTTCGCGACCGCAGGCTTGCGGCCCATCTCGACGAGCATGTCGGCGATGTGGCCCTCGTAGGCGGTGCGGATGCCCTTGTTCTGCGCGTCGTCGTTCAGGTAGTAGTCGCGGTCGGGGAGGCCGAGGCCGCCCTGCTCGAGATCGGCGATCACGTTGCGCGCGTCGGCCGAGTCCTGCGCCGGCGACAGCGAGAACAGCATCGGGAAGCCCTCGGCGCGCAGCGTCGCGATCGCGATCGACAGCGACTTGGCGTCCTTCACGCCATCGACGATCGCGGTGAGCCGCTTGAACGGCGCGAGGCCGAGCTTCTCGATCGTCGGCTCGTCCATGCACGAGCCGTAGTACGCGGCGAGCTGCTTCTCGACCGGCGACGTCGCCTTCTGGCGGAGCCCCTCGAGGACACCCTTCTCGTACTCGAGGTTCTTGTCCTCGATGTCGACGAAGCTGCGCATCGCGATCGGCTTGTCGGCCGCGATCTCGGTCTTCGCGATCCAGCCGCCGCAGGCGAACTGGTAGAAGTCGTTGCAGGGATCCGCCTTGCGGTCCATCGCCGTCGGATCGAGACCGATCGCCGCGAGCGTCACGTTGGTGACCGGCTTCGTCGGCTTGGCGGGGACCGGGGCCTCGGCGACCTCGGCGGGCTTCGACTCGGTGGTCTCGGTCGGCGGTGGGGCAGGCGCCGTGGTGGCCGGTTTGGTACCGCCACAAGCGGCGAGGAGGAGGGATGACAGCAAGAAGGTGCGCATCGGTGGTGTTGCGTTACCACGCACGTCGTCGTCGATCTACACACCGCGATACGCGCGGGTGAGCACGCTGGTTCACAGCCGCACGTGTCGCACCTGTCACAGGCGCACGGTGCGTGGGATGGGCAGGGGTTTCTCGAAAGGCACGGATTGTGTAGTGTCGGTCTCGCCGTCTGGAGGACTTCATGAAGAAACTAATCTGTCTGCTCGTGTTGCTGGTTCCGGGGATCGCGTCCGCGCAGTACCGCCGTGGTGGTGGCTATGCGGGAGGCGGCGGCGAGTATGCCGAGGGCCCCTGGGCCTTCCACAACGGCCTGACGTTCGAGGGCAACATCGGCCTCGGCGGGATGTGGTCCCGCGATACCACCGGCAATACGAGTGACACCCGACCGTCGCTCGGCCTCGACGCCGGCATCGGTGGGTTCATCACGCCGCAGCTGGCGCTGACGTTGCGGTTCGCGAGCGTCAACTACACCCAGGACATCAACGACTCGATCGGGCCGATCGGCACCGACACCATCGAGGCGATCTTCCTCGGACCGAGCCTCCAGTACTGGGCGACGCCGCAGTTCTTCGTCGGCGGCGGTATCGGCTACGCGATCGCGCACGAGCAGGTCTCGTTCGACAACGGCTCGACCCTCAGCAGCCAGAATGATCCGACCGGCCTCGCGCTCGACCTCCGCGCCGGCTTCATGATCTGGCGCCAGTTCCGCAACTCGCTGAACCTCTCGTTCGAGTACACCCCGGGCTTCTACAAGCAGGACCGCGGCAACGGCACCAGCGAGAGCATCCAGCTCAACGGGTTTCAGGTCTCGTTCGGCTACCAGTTCCTCTGAAATTCAAGCACGTTAGCTAAAGCGCCGCGTGACTTGTCATGCGGCGTTTTTGCGTGGTAGATCGGCGCACCCCGAATGTTCGGGGCAACACTCACGACACCCGAGCACTCCGTCCGTGGCCGCAAGGTTCTCGGGGTGCAGCGACGGTGTCGGTGGATCACAACGGATCGAAGAGGCACTGACAATGGAAACGATGGAAGAGGCGACCGGGAAAAACCCGATCAGCATGCGCGCGCTCCTCGAAGCGGGCGTTCACTTCGGTCACAACACGGGTCGCTGGAACCCGAAGATGAAGCAGTTCATCTTCGGCGCTCGCAACGGCATCCACATCATCGACCTGCAGCACACGGTGAAGCTGTTCCGCCAGGCGTTCAACGCGGTCGTCGAGACCACGTCGCGCGGCGACACCATCATGTTCGTCGGCACCAAGAAGCAGGCGCAGGACGTGATCGTCGAAGAGGCCGGCCGCAGCGGCCAGCACTACGTCACCCAGCGCTGGCTCGGCGGCACGCTCACCAACTTCAAGACCGTGAAGGGCTCGCTCGAGCGCCTCCGCGGCCTCGAGAAGATGGAAGAGGACGGCACGCTGTTCGCGCTGACCAAGCGCGAGCAGGTGATGATCCGCCGCGATCGCGACAAGCTCCTGAAGTCGCTCGGCGGCATCAAGGGCATGAGCAAGCTGCCCGGCATGCTGTTCGTGATCGACCCCCACAAGGAGCACATCGCGATCGACGAGGCCCGCAAGCTCGAGATCCCGATCGTCGCGATCACCGACACCAACTGCGACCCGGACAAGATCGACTACGTGATCCCGGGTAACGACGACGCGATCCGCGCGATCAAGCTGTTCGCGGCCAAGATCGCCGACGCGGCGATCATCGGCGCCAAGGTGCACAAGGAGCACGCGCGCAACCGCGGCGCCGAGCGCGAGGAGCCGGGCGAGAAGATCATCCATGTCTCGTCGGGCGGCGACGGCCCGCGCGTCGAGATGTCGACCGGTGGCTCGATGTTCAACCCCGAGGCCTCGGCCTCGCCGGACGCGGAGTAATCACGATGGCGGAAGTCACGGCGACACTGATCAAGGATCTGCGCGAGCGCACCGGCGCCGGTATGGCCGACTGCAAGAAGGCGCTCGTCGAGGTCCAGGGCGACATGGACAAGGCGATCGACTTCCTGCGCGCGAAGGGCCTCGCCAAGGCGGCGAAGAAGTCGGGCCGCGAGGCCACCGAGGGTGCGATCGTTTCGTACATCCACGGCGGCGGCAAGATCGGCGTGCTCGTCGAGGTCAACTGCGAGACCGACTTCGTCGGCCGCGGCGATGACTTCCAGGGCTTCTGTCGCGAGGTCGCGCTGCAGATCGCGGCGATGAACCCGCTGTTCGTCCGCAAGGACGAGGTCAACCCGGACGTGATCGCGCACGAGCGCGAGGTGTTGATCGCGAAGTCCAAGGAAGACCCGAAGAACGCCGGCAAGCCCGAGCAGGTGCTCGCCAAGATCGTCGAGGGTCAGCTCGCCAAGTTCTCCAAGGAGATCTGTCTCCTCGACCAGGGCTGGGTGAAGGATCCGGACAAGACGATCGAGATGCTCCAGACCGAGCTGATCGCGAAGATCGGCGAGAACATCAAGATCCGCCGGTTCACGCGCTTCGAGCTTGGCGAGGGTCTCGAGAAGAAGAAGGAAAACTTCGCCGAAGAAGTCGCCAAGGCCGCGGGCCAGGCGTGATCTCTGTGGTGCGCTCGCGAGCGCACCGACTCCCGCACCACGTGGTGCAGGTCTTGCTCGATAGTCTCCCGTGACCAAGCGGATCCCGACCCTCGACGGGCTACGCGCGGTCGCGATCGTGCTCGTGCTCGTGGCGCACACGGCAGGGACGTCACATGTCCCCAAGGCGCGCACGCTCGAGCTCCTCGGCGAGGTCGGCGTCCGCATCTTCTTCGTCCTGTCGGGCTTCCTGATCACGACGCTGCTCGTCCGCGAGCGCGTCACGGTGGGGCGGATCGACCTGCGGACGTTCTTCGTGCGTCGCGTGTTCCGGATCTTTCCCGCGTTCGTCGCGTACCTCGCCGTGATGGCCGCGCTGTCGGCCACCGGCGTGGTCGCGATCCCGGCGTCGGACTTCGTCTACGCCGCGACCTACACGATGAACTTCGTGACACCAGACCCCTGGTACCTCGGGCACTCGTGGTCGCTCGCGGTCGAGGAGCAGTTCTATCTGATCTGGCCGCTCACGGTCGCGCTGGTCGGCGTCACACGCTCCGATCGCGTCGCGCTCGGAGCGATCCTTGTCGCGCCGATTCTCCGGATCGCCGCCGAGCTTTGGATCCCTTGGATCGACGACGCCGGCGATCACGCGTTCCCGCTCGTGCTCGACGGCCTGGCATTCGGCTGCTTGCTCGCGCTCGTGCGCCCGCAGCTCGAGGCCAGCCGCCGCTACATGGCGATGGTGCGCTCGCGGCTGTTCTGGTTCGTGCCGCTCGCCGGCTTCGCCGTGCTCGTCCTGACGCTGCCGCACGTCGGGCCGCTCGGGAATCCCAAGCTGTTCGCGATCGCGAAGTCGGCGAGCGCGTTCACGATCGCGCTGACGATCCACCGCTGCACCGTGTTGCCGGTCGGCAAGATCGGCCGGCTGCTCGAGTCGGCGCCGCTCGTCTGGATCGGGGTGCTGAGCTACTCGCTGTATCTCTGGCAGCAGCCGTTCGTCAACCGCACGCACGACTCCTGGTACACCGCGTTCCCGCAGAGCTGGATCTTCGCGCTCGCCGCCGCGTGCGCCTCGTACTACCTCGTCGAGCGCCCGATCCTCCGCTGGCGTGCACGAGCTCAGAGCGTCAGCGTCGTCTGAACGATCGGGTTGCCGTAGCCCTCGACGCCGGAGGACCAGCCGCCGGTGCGCACCTCGAGGTTCGGCGCGGCCTCGAACACGCCGACGCCGTGGGTGTGGCCGCACAGGACGGTGATCCGCGTGTCGGGGTGTGCGTCGGCGTACGCGCGGAGCACCTCGCCGGTCGCGACGCAGGTGAACCACGGCAGCCACGCGGGCTCGGACATCGCGCCGTCGTGCCAGCACGACTCGGGGAACGGGGGGACATGGGTGAGCACGACGAGCTGCTCGGTCGCCGGGGTGCGCGCGAGCATCTCGCGCAGTGCGCGGGCCTCGTTGGCGCCGAGCCGCTGGAGGACGGCGTTGCGCTCGGCCCGATCGGTCCGCGCCTTCCTGAAGTCGTCGATCAGGTTCCAGTCGGACAGCTGGACGCGCGACTCGAGATCGCCGCAGCGCGCGTCGCCCCAGCCGTCGATGCCGATCAGGACGACGCGATCGGTGAGCTGGATCGGTGTGGTACCGGGGAGCCACGTCGCGTTGCGCGGGCCGCGGGTGATCTGTTCGCGCACGAGGCGAATGCTGCTGCGGTAGTAGTCGTGGTTGCCGAGCACGAAGTAGACCGGCGCGCCCGTCGCGGCGGCGATCTCGTCGACGTAGCGCACCACCGAGTCCGACTCGGCGATGTCGCCGGTCAGGAGCACCGCGTCGGGCTCCTCGGTGGCGACCGCGGCATAGAACTGCTGAAGCCCGGCGGGCCGCAGGAAGTTCAGGTGGATGTCGGTGAGCCAGGTCGCCCGCACGCGCCTCGACGGTATCAGGCCGCGACGAGGACTTCGCGCTTGTTCGTGTGATCCGGCGGCGACACGACGCCTTGCTTCTCCATCTCCTCGACGAGCCGCGCGGCCCGGTTGTAGCCGATGCGGAGCTGGCGCTGGACCCACGAGATCGAGGCGTTGCGCGTCGTCGTGACGATGTAGACCGCCTTGTCGTACATATCGTCGTCGGACTTGCCGCCGAGCAGCGGCCCGCCGGGCATGCCCTCTTCGCCCTCTTCCTCGCGCGGCTTGAGGATGTCCATGTTGTAGACCGGACGCGCCTGGGTCTTCAGGAAGTCGACGACGCGCTGGATCTCGGTCTCGTCGACGTAGCAGCCGTGGAAGCGCGACGGCTGTGCGCCGCGATCGGAGAACAGCATGTCGCCCGCACCGAGCAGCGCCTCGGCACCGTTCTGATCGAGGATCGTGCGCGAGTCGATCTTCGACGTCACGTGGAACGCGATGCGCGACGGGAAGTTCGCCTTGATGAGGCCGGTGATCACGTCGACCGAGGGACGCTGGGTCGCGAGGATCATGTGGATGCCGGCGGCGCGCGCCTTCTGCGCGATGCGGGCGACCGAGGTCTCGACCTCCTTGGGCGCGCACATCATGAGGTCGGCGAACTCGTCGATCACGATGACGATGTAGGGCAGGCGGTGCTGGGCCTGGGTCACGACGATCTTCTCGCGCGCGTCGGCGGCCTCGGGCGAGTCGGCGCTGACCGCCTTCTCGATGTCGTCGTCGAGCGCCCGCGCCGCGGCTTCGGCGGCCGCGCGCAGCTTGTCGGCCTCGAGCTTAGCGAGCTGCTTGCCGATCTTCTCGTTGTAGGTCGCGATGTCGCGCACGCCGGCCTGCGCGAGCAGATCGTAGCGGCGCTCCATCTCCTCGACGGCCCAGCGCAGCGCGAGGTTCGCCTTCTTCGGATCGGTCACGACCGGCAGCAGCAGATGCGGCACGCCCTCGTAGATCGAGAGCTCGAGCATCTTGGGGTCGACCATGATCATCCGCACGTCTTCGGGACTGCAGTGATAGAGCAGGGACGTGATCATCGCGTTGACCGCGACCGACTTGCCGGAACCGGTGGTGCCGGCGACGAGGAGGTGCGGCATCTTCGCGAGGTCGACGACGTACGGCGCGCCCTCGATGTCCTTGCCGATCGCCATCGGCAGCTTCCAGCTCTTCTTGACGAACTGATCGTCGGCGAGGATCTCCTTCAAGAAGACCTTCTCGCGCATCTTGTTCGGCACCTCGATGCCGACCGCGGCCTTGCCGGGGATCGGCGCGACGATGCGGACGCGGAGCGCCTCGAGCGCGAGCGCGAGATCGTCGGTGAGGTTGACGATCTTGTTGACGCGCGTGCCCGGCGCCGGCGCGAACTCGTACATCGTGACGACCGGGCCCGGCCGGATCGCGACGACGTCACCCTTGACGCCGTAGTTCTCGAGCGTCTGGGTCAGCTTGGCCGACAGCTCGAGCATCGCGCTGCGGTCGATCGTGTTCTGCGACGCGTTGTCGTAGTTGAGCAGCTGGATCGACGGCAGCTTGTAGTCGCCCTCGCCGATCTTGATGAACGTCTGGCGCTCGGCCTCGGCGGCCTGCTCCTTGGCGGCCATCGTCGCCTTGTCCGCGTGCTTGAAGCGCGACTCGACGATCATCGGGGCGCCGGCGATCGCGGTGTTCGCGTTCGCGGGCGGTGGTGCGGTCGGCGCGGCGATCACCGCGGCGCCGTCGGCGTCATCGACCGGGTCGGGCACCTTGGTACCGACCGGGAACCGCGCGCGCTTGGGCTTGAGCGCGATCACCTCGGCGGCCTTGTCGGGATCGCCGGGCGCCGGACCGGACTCGGCCTCGCTGGCATCCTCGACGACGATCGCGGCGGCCTTCTTGCGCGGCTTCTTGACCGGCGCGTCCTCGATCATCATCGCGGTCGGGACGGTGCGCTCGATGATCATCGGATCGGCGCCCTCGTCGAGGCCGACCTCCATGACGTCGTCTTCTTCGATCTCGAGATCCTCGAGATCGTCGCGGTCGTCGTCCTCGCGGCGCTCCGGCATGATCGCGCGGAGCACGTCGCCGAAGAACCGGCCGATCGCGAACAGGCCGTGCTTGGCGCCGCGGCCGACGCCGGCGAGCGCGCGGCCGATCGCGAACACGACCTCCTTCATGCTGAGTGGCGTGGCGACGACGACGGCGACGACCAGGCCGACGCACGCGAGCAGCGCGGTCCCGGCGGTCGAGATCAGGGCGCGCAGGATCTCCGCGAGATGTTCGCCGATCGCGCCGCCTGGCCCGTGCCCGGCGACCCGGTAGCTCGCGAGCGCGAGGTGCACGAGCGTGGCGAGCGAGACGACGCCGATCGCGACGCCGATCGTGATCATCTTCGGCATCACCGGCTTGCGGTCGATCAGCATGCGGACCGCCGCGATCGCACCGAGCACGATCAGGAAGTAGCCACACACCCCGGCCAGCCCGTAGAACAACCCGGCGGTCGAGCGCCCGAACGGACCCATCACCAACCGACCCGCCTGAAGCGAGATCATCGCGATCAGGAGGAACAGCGCGATGCCCAAGCTGATGATGCCGACCACCTCGCGACCGCGACCATCACCGGATGGCAGCTTGGTCTGCGCAGTGGAACTATCCCGGATCTTTCGGTTTTTGGACATGGTTCGGGCAGCTCCCAGGAGTACTTTATCCTACATGGACGACCATGTCGGCCCAAGTTTTCGAGCGTGCCGAAGTGCGGTAACCCGGCGACTCTGAACACGCATTCAGGCATCGTGGAACCATGGGTCGGCCGCTCGGCGAGGATCCGATACGCGATCTGGAAGCGCGGCTGACCAGACGCGGCGGCGATCCTCGGTTCGGCGCCCACTGGTCGCGCCGCGAGACCACCCGGCGCGCGCGGATCCGCGAGCACCTCGATGCCTGGTGGCTCCACCACGGGTTCGACAAGCACCCGGCCACGGTCGGCAAGCGGATCGCGCTCGCGCTGATCGCGCGCCCGCAGCTCGAGTCGAAGATCGCCGGCATCGCGGTGCTCGCGCGGCTCGGCGATCAGCTGCGCGCGGCCGACCTCGCGAGCTTCGCGGCCCTGCTCGCCGCGGGTCAGCTCGATCAACCGAACCTGATCGACTGGTTCGCGACCAAGATCGTCGCGCCGCTCCTCGATCAGCCGGCGAATCGCGCGGTGCTCGCGCGCTGGCTCGTCGAGTGGGCGGGCCAGGGCTCGCCGGCGCATCGGCGCTGCGCGTGTCACGCGCTGGTGCCGCACGCCCACGATCGTGGGCTCGCACCGCTGATCCTGCTCGTGTGCGGCACCGCGGTGTGGTCGCTCGAGCCGACCGACCAGGCGATCGTCGGGCTCCTGCTCAAGCAGCTCGCGCACGTCGAGCCGCGTCGAGTCGAGGCGTTCGTGCGCCGCGTCGCACACCTGATGAACAAGGCGTGCATCCGCACGGCGACCGAGCGATTCGGCGTCGCGCTGCGCACCGAGCTGCTCGTCCACTGGAAGCGCGCGACCCGGATCCGGCGCCGCTGACCGTAGTACTAATGAGGCATGACGATCCAACGTCGCGACCTGTTCGCGAGCGGCGCCGCGCTCCTCGCGGCCACCGCCCTCGCCGATGCGAAGCGGATGCCGCCGCCGCCGCCGACGAAGACGCCGCCGAAGCCCGGCGCCCACGTCGCGGTGCCGCTCGCGTGGAAGCCGAGCGGGCTGACCGGGATCTCCGAGAAGATGATCGTGTCGCACCACGACAAGAACTACGCGGGTGCGATCAAGAACCTCAACGCCGTCGAGCTGGAGCTCGCGACGCTGAAGGTCGACATGCCGGGCTACGCGGTCGCCGGCCTGCGCGAAAAAGAGCTGACGTACTTCAACTCGATGGTGCTGCACGAGCACTACTTCGGGAACCTCGGCGGCAACGGCAAGCGCTCCGGCGCGCTCGACACCCGGCTGGGGACCGAGCTCGGTGCCGCCACCTGGGAGGCCAAGGTGCGCGCGGTGGCGCTCGGGCTCGGCGGCGGCAGCGGCTGGGTCGTCGTCGCGCTCAGCCTGCACGACGGCGCGCTGCGGATCTCGCAGTCGACGAACCACACGCAGGCCCTCGCGTTCGGCGCGCCGCTGCTCGTGCTCGACATGTACGAGCACGCGTACGCGCTCGACTACGGCGCCGACCACGCGGCGTACATCGAGGCCTTGTTCAAGAACCTCGCGTGGGATGTCGTCGAGAATCGCTACGATCGCGCCCTGAAGGCGCTGGCGGCGCACGGCTGAGTATGCGGACCGCACGATCCGTCACGGTCATCTTGTTCGCCAGCGCGACCGCGTTCGCGAAGCCCGAGATCGCCAAGCCGGATAAGCTCGCGCTGCCCGATGGCGCCGGTGGCATCGGGTTCGACGATCTGATGTGGGCACCCGAGCTCCATCGCGTGCTCGCGCCGGCCGGTCGCACCGGCAAGCTCGACCTCGTCGATCCGAAGACCCAGAAAGTCGAGTCGATCGCGGGGTTCTCGACCGACAAGGACAAGTTCGCCGGCGGTCATGGCGAGGGCACGACCTCGGCTGACTTCGGCGGCGGCCGGATCTTCGCGACCGATCGAGGGCGCACCGAGGTCGCGGTGATCGATCCCCGGACGCGCGCGATCGTCGGCAAGGTCAAGCTCGCCGGCAATCCCGACTACGTGCGCTGGGTCGCGGCGGCCCACGAGGTCTGGGTCACCGAGCCGAACAAGAAGCAGATCGAGGTGTTCGCGTTCGCCAAGGACCACCTGGTCGACCCGCGGGTGATCGACGTCGCGGGTGGCCCGGAGTCGCTCGTGATCGACCTGGCGCGCAACCGGGCCTACACGCACACCTGGGAAGACGCGACGGTCGCGATCGATCTCGCCAAGCACGCCGAGGTCGCGCGGTGGAAGAATGGCTGTGCCGGATCTCGCGGCATCGCCCTCGACGGCAAGCGCGGGTTTCTGTTCGTCGGCTGCGAGGAGGGCAAGGCGACCACGCTCGACGTCGCGCACGAGGGCAAGCAGCTCGGCAGCGTCGCGACCGGTAAGGGTGTCGACATCATCGCGTACGATCCGGTGCGCGGTCACCTCCATGTTCCCGGTGGCGACAGCGCGACGCTGTCGATCATCGCGGTCGATGCCGCGGGCAAGCTGACCGCGCTCGGCACCGTCGCGGTCGCGGCCGACTCGCACTGCGTCGCGGTCGACGATGTCGGACACGCCTACGTCTGTGATCCGAAGCAGGGCGCGCTGCTCGTGGTGACCGATCCGTTCCCCTGAGCCGCGCACGGGATCGCGAGTGGTATCGTCTCCGGCATGACGTGTGGACACCTCGCCGCGGCGGCGGCCGGGCTCGAGACCGCGTTCACGATCGACGCCTCGCGCGTGACGTTCGGGCGCGGCGCGCTCGCCGAGGTCGGGACGCGCGCGCGCGAGCTCGGCATGACGCGGGTCGTGCTGGTGACCGATCGCCAGCTCGCCGCGCTGCCCTGGCTCGCCGAGGTCGAGGCATCGCTCGCCGCCGCGGGCATCGAGGTCGCGCGGTTCGTCGACGTCGAGATCGAGCCGACCGCGGCGTCGTTCGAGGACGCCGCGCGGTTCGCGATCGGCGCGCGCGCCGACGGCTACATCTCGCTCGGCGGCGGCTCGGTGATCGACACCTGCAAGGCGGCGAACCTGCTCGCGACCCATCCGGCGCCGCTCCGCGCGTATCTCAACGCGCCGCTCGGCGACGCGCGCGCGGTGCCCGGCCCCTTGCGCCCGCACCTGGCGTGCCCGACGACGAGCGGCACCGGCAGCGAGGTGACCGGCATCGCGGTGTGTGGCGTCGACGCGAACGGCCTGCACGTCAAGACCGGCATCGCGTCGGCCCGGCTGCGGCCGACCGAGGCGATCATCGATCCGCGGGTGACCGCGACGCTGCCGGCCCACGTCGTCGCGGCGAGCGGGCTCGACGTCGCGTGCCACGCGATCGAGTCGTTCACCGCCCGCGCGTTCACCGCGCGCCCGCTGACCGCGACGCGCCCGGCGAGCCAGGGCGCGAACCCGTGGAGCGACCTCGGGTGTCTCGAGGCCCTGCGGATCGTCGCGCGGTTCCTCGTGCGCGCGTGCCGCGACGCGACCGACACCGAGGCGCGCGAGCAGATGATGTGGGCCGCCACGCTCGCGGGCATCGCGTTTGGCAACGCCGGCGTGCACGCGCCGCACGCGATGGGCTATGCGATCGCCGGCGCGGCGACCGTCAGCCACGGGTTCTCGTGCGCGCTCGGCATGCCGGTCGTGCTCGGCGCGACCTACCCGGCCGCGCTCGAGCGCCACCTGCAGATCGCGGCGGTGCTCGGCGAAGATGTCCGCGACGCGATCCCGGCCGACGGCGCCGCGATCCTCGCCGACCGCTTCCGCGGGCTCGCGCGCTCGATCGGCTCGCCGGTCACGCTCGGCGCGCTCGGCATCGCGCCGGCGCAGCACGCCGCGCTCGTCGAGGGCACGTTCGCGCAGCAGCGGCTGCTGACCAACGCGCCGTTCGCGATCACGCGCGCGCACCTCGCGGCCTGGTTCGAGGCGCTCGCGTGAACCGCCCGGCGATCGGTGACTATCGCTTCGTCTGCCCGATCACGACGCGGTGGTCGGACAACGACGTCTACGGCCACGTCAACAACGTGACGTTCTACAGCTACTTCGACACCGCCGCGAATCGCTACCTGATCGACGTCGGCAAGCTCGACATCCACGCCGGCGCGATCATCGGGCTGGTCGTCGAGTCGCACTGTACCTACCACGCGCCGATCGCGTTCCCGGTCGAGCTTCGCGCCGGCGTGCGGGTCGACAAGCTCGGCCAGCGCGCGGTGACGTACGGCATCGCGATCTTCACCGCGACCGACGACGCCGCGGTCGCGCACGGCCACTTCGTGCACGTGTTCGTCGATCGCGCGACGCGTCAGCCGGTCCGGATTCCGGATGACCTGCGCGCGGCGCTCGAACAGCTCGCCTGAGAGCCTTTTAACGCTACTCTTCGCGCCCATGCAGCGCCGCACGTTCCTGTTCGCCTCCGCGAGTGCCGCCGTCCTGACGGCCTTTCGCAGCTCGATCTCGTTCGCCAAGGGAGACCATGTGACCTTCGATCCTCTGCTGTCCCCGTGGACCGGCAAGTACGGCGGGACGCCACCGTTCGACAAGATCACGTCCGCCAGCTTCAAGCCCGCGCTCGAGAAAGCGATGGCCGACAACCGCGCGGAGCTCGCCGCGATCGTCGCCGACACCACGCCGGCGACGTTCGAGAACACGATCGTCGCGATGGAGAACTCGGGGCGCGGGCTCAACCGCGCGCAGACGATGTTCGGCGTCTACACGTCGACGATGAACGACAAGACGATGCAGGCGCTCGAGACCGAGATGGCACCGATCCTCCAGGCCTACGCCGACGAGGTCACCCAGAACGGACCGCTGTTCGCGCGCGTCAAGGCGGCGTACGACGGCCGCGGCGCGAAGAAGCTCACGGTCGAGCAGGATCGCCTCGCCGAGGTCGTCTACAAGAACTTCGCGCGGCGCGGCGCGGCGCTCGATGCCAAGCAGAAGAAGCGGCTCGGCGAGATCAACGGCCGGCTCGCGGCCCTGTTCACGACGTTCGGGCAGAACGTGCTGCACGACGAGGAGAGCCAGACCCTCGCGATCGACGAGGCGGATGGCGCCGGGCTGCCCGACTCGGTCAAGGCCGGGTTCAAGCAGGCCGCCGAGGGCAAGAAGCTCGCCGGCAAGCTGCTGATCGCGAACACGCGCTCGGCGATCGAGCCGTTCCTGACCTACTCGACGCGGCGCGACCTGCGCGAGAAGGCGTTCCAGATGTTCGTCCACCGCGGCGACATCGCGGGCAAGAACGACAACAAGCCGGTGATGACCGAGATCCTCGCGCTGCGCTACGAGCGCGCGAAGCTGCTCGGGTTCGCGAGCCACGCGCACTGGATCCTCGACGACAACATGGCGAAGACGCCCGACGCGGCGATGGCGCTGATGATGAAGGTCTGGAAGGCCGCCTCGACGCGCGCGCGCGAGGAGGTCGCCGACATGCAGCAGGTCGCCAACGCCGACAAGATCACGATCGCGCCCTGGGACTACCGCTACTACGCGGAGAAGGTTCGCAAGGCGAAGTACGACCTCGATCAGGACGAGGTGAAGCAGTACTTCCAGCTCGACAAGATGCGCGAGGCGATGTTCTGGGCGTCGGGCCAGCTCTACGGCTTCACGTTCACCAAGGTGTCGGGCGTGCCGGTCTATCACCCCGACGTCACGGTCTACGAGGTCACGCGCAGCGGCAAGCACGTCGGCCTCTGGTACTTCGATCCGTACGCGCGCGATGGCAAGCGGTCGGGCGCGTGGATGAACGAGTACCGCACGCAGGAGGCGTTCAAGGACGCGATCTCGCCGATCGTGTCGAACAACTCGAACTTCGTGAAGGGCAAGCCAGGCGAGCCCGTCCTGATCTCGTGGGATGACGCGCGCACGCTGTTCCACGAGTTCGGCCACGCGCTTCACGGCCTCAACAGCAACGTGCACTACCCCACGGTGGCGGGCACCAACACCAAGCGCGACTTCGTCGAGTTCCCGAGCCAGCTCAACGAGCACTGGTTCACGACACCCGAGATCCTCAACAAGTTCGCGGTGCACTACAAGACCGGCAAGCCGATCCCCAAGGAGCTGGTCGCCAAGATCTCCAAGGCGAAGCACTTCAACAGCGGGTTCAACACCGTCGAGTACCTGTCCGCCGCGATCTACGACATGAAGATCCACGTCGCCAAGGCCGACAAGCCGATCGATGCCGCTGCGTTCGAGACCGCGACGATGAAGGAGATCGGGATGCCGCCCGAGATCGTCATGCGCCACCGGCCGCCGCAGTTCATGCACATCTTCTCCGACGACGGCTACTCCGCCGGCTACTACGCGTACATCTGGGCCGACACCTTGACCGCCGATGCCGCCGAGGCGTTCGTCGAGGCGAAGTCGTTCTACGACAAGCCGACCGCGAAGCGCCTGCACGACGACATCATGAGCGTCGGCAACTCGATCTCGCCCGAGGAGGCCTTCCGCAAGTTCCGCGGCCGCGACGTCGACACCGATGCCCTCATGCGCGACCGCGGCTTCCCGGTCACGAAGTAGCGCGGCACGCACGATGCACCATCAGATGACATGTCGGTCATCACCAATCGCACGCGCATCGTCGTCGGCCTCGATCTCACCGAGTACTCGGAGATCGTTCTGGAACATGCGATGGATCTGGCCCGACGCCACGTCGCGCCGGAGCTGCATTTCCTGACCGTGGCGGAAGCGCCCGCCGATGACGCCGAGGCGCTCAAGCGTGCGCTCGGGACACTGATCGGCCAGGCGCTCGAGGGCCTCGATCGCGCGAGCTGGTACGTGCGGCTGCACGTCCGCAGCGGCGAGGCGCCGGTCGAGATCACCGATCTGGCCGCCGAGATCCGCGCTCACATGATCGTGATCGGTCGGTTCGGCACGCACCACGAGAAGAAGCTCGGCACGACGGCGGTCCGCGTCGTCGAGCTCGCGACCACCGCGACCCTCGTCGTCGGGTTGACCGACCAGTCACCCGATGCGGTCGATCAGTGCCCGAGGTGCGTGGCGGCGCGCGCCGAGACCGACGGCCGCCAGTGGTTCTGCACCGATCATGTCGCGACCCGCCATCACCTGTCGACCATGAGCGTGCCACCGACCTGGACCGGCGGCACGTTGATGTGGTGACGCCGAAAACGCGCAAAGCCCGCGCGAGGCGGGCCGTGCCGTCCGAATCTTGCGGGGTTAGAGCTCGCAGCTCGTCGACGACCCGACGGTGGTGTCGAGCAGCACGTCGCCCTCGCCGAGCCCGCAGTCGATGACGTCGGCACCGGCGTTGCCGTCGATGACGTCATCGCCCGCCATGCCGTAGATGGTGTCGACGCCCGGCCCGCCCTCGAGCTGGTTGTCGGCCGCGTTGCCGGTGATGGTGTCATCGCCCGCGCCGCCGACGAGGTTCTCGACATCGGTGAAGATGTGGTCGGTCTCGCCCGACTCGCCGCTCGCGGTGGTGCCGTCCATCACGACGGTCAGGTCGTTCGTGCGCGCCGAGTAGTTGACGGTGTCGACGCCCGCGCCGCCGTGCATCGAGTCGTCGCCGCTGGTGGCCGAGCCCTCGTCGAACACGTCGTCGCCGGCGTCGCCGTTCATCGTGTCGTTGCCCGCGCCGCCGCGGAGGGTGTCGTTGCCGAGCCCGCCGGACAGCGTGTCGTTGCCCGCGCCGCCGTCGAGCACGTTGTCCGAGGCCGAGCCGACGATCACGTCGTCACCCGCGCCGCCGGTCACGTTCTCGACGTCGGTCATGACCTTGTCGAGCTCGCCGCTCTCGCCGTCGAGCGCGACGCCGTCGATGTTGACGTTCACCGCGATGCTGCGCAGCGCGTAGCTCACGGTGTCCGTGCCGGCACCGCCGCTGATCACGTCGGCGCCGCTGGTGACCGCGCCCTCGTTGAACGTGTCGTTGCCGGCGTCGCCGTACAGGGTGTCGTTGCCGAGCCCGCCGGTGATCAGGTCGTCGCCGGGGCCACCGTAGATGGTGTCCGCGTTCGCGCTGCCGGTGATCGTGTCGTTGCCCGAGCCGCCCTTGACGACCTCGATGTCGGCCGAGACGTTGTCGGTCTCGCCGGTCTCGCCGTCGTTGGCCGTCCCGTCGATCGTGATCGTCAGCGCGGCCGTGCGCGTCGAGTAGTCCGCGGTGTCGGTGCCGGCGCCGCCGACCATGGTGTCCGCGCCGTCGGGGCCGGTGCCGGTGGTGAACGTGTCGTTGCCGTCGCCGCCGTCGAGCGTGTCGTCGCCCGCGCCGCCGCGGAGCGTGTCGTTGCCCGCGCCGCCGTACACGGTGACCGCGGTCGCGAACGCCGCGCCGCCGGTCGCCACGTTGCCCGCGCCGGAGAACGTGTCATCGCCATCGCTGAGGCTGACGACGAACGTCTCGACGCCGGCGACCGCGATGTCCTTGAACGCGTCGGCGTTGAACGCGATGCCGGTGCTGCCGAACACGAACGCGTCGGCGGTCTTGCCGCCGCGGATCTTGAGCGCGTCGGTGCCGGTCGAGAGGTCGATGTCGATGCCGACCGCGCCGGACACGCCAGGCGCGAAGTAGCCATTCATGAAGTCGAGGATCAGGGTCTGCGCACCCGAGGTCCCGGTCACGACGAGCTTCTTCAGCGTGGTGCTGGTCGCGCCGCCGCAGGAAAAGCCGTTCACCGTGATGGTGTTGGTGGTCGACCTGGCCACCATCGCGACGTCACCGGTCGCGAGCGCCAGCGTGAGGACCCCGGTGCCCGAAACGAACGCGCACTCCGAGCTGAGGTCGGTCAGCGCCTGGGTGCCTTCCTCGATCCCCTGCCAGTCGTCGTTCGGCGATGTGGGCTTGTTGTCGTCGCTCGACGTACAGCCGGCGAGGCCGCCGACACAAGCAAAGGTCCAGAGGGTTCGAGATACGGTGCTGCGCGTCATGTGAAGAATCTCCTGATTCCGAATCGATGAAGAGGGGTGGGCTGACAGTGGGTGAATCGTCCAGGTTCCAAACTCGTCTAGCGGTCGGTCACAACTCGCAGCTCGTCACCGAGGCGGTCGTCGAGTCGATCGCGATGTCGCCGTCGCCGGTGCCGCAATCGAGCAGGTCGTTGCCGGGACCGCCGTCGAGGATGTCGTCGCCGGCACCGCCGTACAGGTGGTCGACGCCGGCGCCACCCTCGAGCTGGTTGTCGCCGGCGTTGCCGGTCAGGTCGTCGTCCCCGGCGCCGCCGAGGAGGTTCTCGACATCGGTCCCGATCCGGTCGACCTCACCGGCCTGGCCGCACGGGGTCGTGCCGTCCATGACGACGACGAGATCCGCGGTCCTCGCGCTGTAGTCGACGGTGTCGATGCCGGTGCCACCGTGGATGGTGTCGTCGCCCGCGGCGGTCGAGCCCTGATCGAACCGGTCGTCGCCGGCGTCGCCGTCGAGGATGTTGGTGCCGGTGCCGCCGCGCAGCGTGTCGTTGCCGGGTCCGCCGGCGATCGTGTCGTTGCCGGCACCGCCGTCGAGCACGTTGGCGGCCGCGGAGCCGGTCAGGTGATCGTCGCCCGCGCCACCGATCACGTTCTCGACATCGACCGCGACGAGGTCCTGCTCGCCGACCGCGCCGTCGTCGGCGAACGCGTCGATCGTCACGGTCACCGCGGTCGACCGCGCCGCGTAGGACACGGTGTCGATGCCGGGCCCGCCGTTCATCACGTCGGCACCACCGGGCGCGCTGCCCTGGTCGAACGTGTCGTTGCCGGGGCCGCCGAACAGCGTGTGCGGCCCGGTGCCGCCCGAGAGGTGATCGTCGCCGCTGCCACCGCGGACGATCTCGACATCGGCCGCGACATTGTCGTGCTCGCCGGGCTCGCCGTCGTCGGCGACATCGTCGATCGAGATCGTGAGTGCCGCGGTGCGCGCCGAGTAGTCGGCGGTGTCGATGCCGGGGCCGCCGATCAGGTGGTCGCCGCCGTCGGCTGCCGCGCCGCCGACGAACGTGTCGTCGCCGAGGCCGCCGTCGAGCGTGTCGTCGTTCGAACCGCCGCGCAGGGTGTCGTTGCCGGCGCCTCCATAGATCGACAGCGGCGCGACGAACGGCGTGTTGCCGGTCGCCGCGTTGCCCATGCCGGAGAACGTGTCGTTGCCGTCGTCGAGGTTGACGACCCAGGTCTCGATGTGGATCGCGGCGATGTCGAGGTACGCGTCGGTGTTGATCGCGATGCCGGCGCCGCCGAACACCACGGTGTCGCCGAGCGACGTCCCGACGATCTTGAGGGCGTCCCCGACCGTCTGGTTGCCGAGGTCGACGACGGTTCCGGCCGACGCGGCGGTGCCCATGCCGAACACGCCGCCGCGATAGTCGAGGATCAGGATCTGATCGCCGGCGACATCCTCGTGGACATCGAGGTGCTTGAGCGTCGTCGCGGTCCCGCCGCACGCATAGCCGTTGACCTCGATCGCGCCACCGGCGGCGCGATCGATCAGCGCGATGTCATCGGGCTCGAGCACCAGCGTCATCGTGCCGGTGCCGGCGACCCACGCGCACTGCGCGCTCAGATCGGTGAGCGCCTCGGCGATCTCCTCGATGCCATCGACGCTCGACGGCCGCGCGTCGGGGGTGGGCAGGCCACAGCCGAGCGCGGCCAGGAAGCATCCGCACCACCACACTCGCATCGGTCCACGTAGGTTCGGCCACCTGTGCCGACCATCGAGGGGTTGATGGCGATCGCGATCGGGCGAATTCATCCCACATGGCCCTTCGCATCTATCTGATCGCCTCGTTGCTCGCCGCGCTCTCGGGAGACGCGTCGTCCTACACGATCAAGGCGAGCTCGACGGGCGCGCACCTCAAGTGGGCCGACGGCGACGTCGTGTTCACGCCCGATCCGATGGTCGACACCGGGGTGACCCAGACCTCGCTCGGCACCTGGCAGGCGGTGTTCGCGCCCGACACCGTGACGCTCTCGCTCGCCGCGCCGGTCGCGGCCGCGCCGCACGCGGGCGATGGGGTCAACACGGTGCGCTGGGCGACCGCGAGCGACGATCCGGACATCGAGCCCGGCGTGCTCGCGAACACCTACCTCGCCTACCGCGCCGCGGACGGCGCGATCCAGGACGCCGATGTCGTGCTCAACGCGGTCGACTTTCACTGGGCCACGACGCTCGCCGACTGCGGCAACGAGTACGACGTCCAGAGCGCGCTGACCCACGAGCTCGGCCACGCCCTCGGCCTCGCGCACTCGCTCGGGCATCCCGAGGCGACGATGTTCGCGACCGGCGACGCCTGCGAGATCGGCAAGCGCGACCTCGATCCCGACGACACCGCGGCGATCGCGGAGCTCTATCCGACGCCGACCACCGGCGGCGGCGGCTGCGACGCGAGCGGCGGCCGCGGTGGCCTGTGGATCGCGGCGCTGTCGATCGCGCTGCTGTGCGGTCGCCGGCGCGCGGCGATCGCGTTCGGCGTGCTCGCGGCGATCGCCGGGCGCGCGGACGCGGCCCAGCTCGCCGAGCTCGACCTCGCGACGCTCGGTGATCAGGCCGCGATGGTGATCCGTGGCCACGTCGTGGCGAGCGCGGTCACGCCGGACGGTCCGATCGAGACGATCTCGATGGTCGTCGTCGACGACTGCCTCGTCGGCAACTGCCCCTCCAGCGTTCAGGTGGTCCGCCGCGGCGGCGAGCGCGACGGCACCGGCCTGTGGGTCGATGCCGAGGCTCGCCTCGAGGTCGGGACGGACGCGGTGCTCTATCTCCGCGTCGATCCACGGGGTCGCCTGCGCGTGCTCGGTGGCGTGCAAGGGGCCCTCGAGGTCGTGCGGATCGGCGGTGCGCTCTACGTGGTGCGCGACCTGCGCGGCCACGAGCTGCGCGTCGATCGCGTGTGGCGCGATGGCGAGCGCGAGGTCCACGAGCTCGGCCAGCTGCGGCGCCGGCTGGCGGCGCGCCGTCAACCTTGACGACACCGGCACGTGCGATCGCACGGTTCGCGCGGCACGAGCCTTGAATCACCCGGGACATGGTCCGTGCCCTCGCGATCGCGTTGACGCTCGCCGCGTGTTCGAGCGGTGGTGGCACCGCCGGCTCGCCGTGCACCCGCAACAGCGATTGCCGCAGCCGCGTCTGCACGGTCGCCGGCACCTGCGATGGCGTGGTCGACGCCGGCACCGATGCCGAGCTCGACGCGATGAAGATCCCGCCGCTGCCGACCGACGCGCCCGACGCCGGCGTCGATGTGGATGCGATGGTCGACGCGCCGTGATCAGATCGTCGTGACGTCGTCGCCGTCGGACACGCGCAGCAGCGGTCCGTCGATCACCTCGAGCGTGATCCCGAGCAGCGGCGAATGGTGCACGCCCCCGATCGACGGCACGCGCACGAACGCACGGTCGATGCACGTGTAGATCTCGGGCTCGCGCGACGTCGGGTCGAGGATCCACACCTCCGCGACCCCGACGCGCGCGTAGAACCCGAACTTGTCGCGGCTCTCGTCGTTCGGTGACAGGACCTCGACGACCAGCGCGGCACCTTCGAGGCCGCGCTCGGACTCGTGTTGGGGCCGCGACAGCGAGAGATCCGGGATCCGCCAGCTCGGCGGCGCGACGTCGGGTGCGTAGACTCCGGTGTCGCCGGCCCAGGTGTGGAGCCCGCGGCGCGTGCCGATGCGTTGCAGTGGAATGAACAGGTCGAGCGTTCGACGACCGTGCCCGAGATTTGGCGGCGGAACCATGTGGAGGACTCCCTCCCAGAGCTCGTCCTTCCGGTCGTGGCCGAGCCGGCGGCGCTCCTCGAGGAAGTACTCGGGAACTCCGATCCACACCGCGTTCATGGACGAAGAATATCTGGACACGCGGCGGGTGGCATCAGGATTTGTGCCGGGCCAACCGCGCGAGATCACACCGTCGGCGTGTCCGTGTCCGGTTCGCCGTCGGACCCGTTGTCCGCTTCCTGTTCCACAGCGGTCGCGAAGTACGCGGCGATCTCCTCGGCGGCCTTCTGCGTCATGCCGGGCACCTTGGCGAGATCCTCGATGCTCGCGCGGCGCACGTCGCGCACGCTGCCGAACGCCTTCAAGAGCTTCTGGCGGCGGCCGGGACCGATGCCCGGGATCGAGTCGAGCTCGCTGCGCAGGGTCGACTTGCTGCGGCGATCGCGGTGGAACGTGTTCGCGAACCGGTGGGCCTCGTCTCGGATCCGCGCGAGCACGTAGAGCTCCGGCGAGTTCTGGCGCAGCGCGATGGAGTCCTTCACGTTGCGGCGGTAGATCCGATCGGGCGCGGTGCCGGCCTCGAGATCGCGCTCCTTGGCGAGCCCGATGATCTCGAGCCCGTGCTCGCCGCCGAGCGCCACGCCGAGGTCGGTGAGCGCGGCGACCGCCATGCCGAGCTGGCCCTTGCCGCCGTCGATCACGAGCAGGTCGGGCACCGCCCACGCCGGATCGTCGGTCGGCGACGTCGCGCGCTTGAACCGGCGTGTCAGCACCTCGTACATCGCGGCGAAGTCGTTGTTGTCGACCGTCTTGATCTTGAACTTGCGATAGAAGTTCCGCGCCGGGAGTCCGTCGATGAAGGTGACCATCGACGCGACGGTCTCGCTGCCTTGGATGTGCGCGATGTCGAAGCACTCGATGCGGCGCGGCGAGCGCGGCAGCTCGAGGCGCTTGGCGACCTTCGCGAGCAGCACGTCGGTGTCGGCATCGGTGCCGCGCCGCGAGACCGCCGAGGCCGCGGCGTTGCGATCGGCGAGCTCGACGAGCCGGACCCGCGTGCCACGCTGCGGCTCGACGAGCTTGACCTTCTTGCCCCGCTGGAGCCCGAGCCACTCGGCGAACGCCTCGCCGGCCTCGAGGTTGACGCCGACGACGACCTCGTCGGGGATGAACGTGCCGGTCGCGTAGTACGCCTGCGCGTGCTCCGCGATCACCGCGGTGTCGGGCAACTCCTGGTCCTTCTGGTGGAACGCGCGGCGCCCGACCAGCTTGCCGGCGCGCACGAACAGCACGACGACCTCGACCGCGTCGGCCTCGCGGTGGAGACCCCAGACGTCCTGGTCGACGAAGTCGTCCTGCACGATGTTCTGCTTGACGAGCGTGCGCTCGACCGCCGACATCGAGTCGCGCAGGATCGCCGCGGTCTCGAACTGTTCGAGCTCGGCCTGATGAGTCATCCGGCCGCGCAGGCGATCGAGCAGCTCGGCGTTCTTGCCCGACAGGAACATCTTCACGTCGGCGACCTGCTCGGCATAGGTCTCGGGCGCGACCGGCAGCGCGCACGGACCCGAGCACCGCTTGATCTGGTACTGGAGGCACGGGCGGCCACGCGTCTCGAGGACGTGGTCGGTGCACGTGCGGAGCTGGAAGTGCCGGTTGAGCGTGCGCAGCGTCTCGCGGGCCGAGGTCGCCGAGTGATACGGCCCGAAGTAGTTCGCGTTGTCATCGCGGATGTTGCGCACGACCTCGACGCGCGGGAACGCCGCGCGCTTGTCGGTCGCCGCCGGATCCGGGTCGACCAGCCGCAGCACGAGGTACTGCTTGTCGTCGCGCAGCTTCACGTTGAACCGCGGCTGGTGCTTCTTGATCAGGTGGTTCTCGAGGAGCAGCGCCTCCTTGCTCGACGACACCACGATCGTGTCGATGTCGGCGACCAGCCGCGCGAGGAACCCGGCCGCGACGAAGAACCGCTCGTCGCCACCCGGCCGGAAGTACTGCCGCACGCGCGTCCGCAGGTTCTGCGCCTTGCCGACGTAGATCACGACGGCCTTGGCGTCCTTGAACAGGTAGACGCCGGCATCGGTCGAGATGCGATCGAGCATGCGATCGAGATCGGCTTCCGCCAGCACGGAACGAAGCCTAGCAGGCCGCCGAGAAACGACGCTTCGAAGCGCCTATTTGTCGATCTCGAAGCGGAACGCGACGTCGCCGAACCGGATCTCGTCGCCATCGACCAGGATCGCCGAGGTGATCGGCTTGTTGTTGACCGCCGTGCCGTTGGTCGCGCCCATGTCCTGGACGACATAGTGGTCGGTGATGAACGTGATGCGCGCGTGGACGCGACTCAGCGTGTGGTGGCTGATCGCGACGTGCGTCGTCGTGCTGCGGCCGATGGTGTTCTCGGTGTACAGCGTGAACTTCTGGCCGGCGACGTTGTGGTTGAGGCCGCGCAGGTGCGCGCGGATCGCCGGCACGACCTGCACGCGATGGCGGGGCGATGCCGCGACCGAAGGCGTCTGCGACTTGAACGCGGTCGCCGTCTTGCGCAGGTGGCCGCGCTCCTGATCGGTACTGTTCTTCTGGTAGTTCGCGATCTCGTCGACCAGCTGCTCGAGGAGCTCGGCGATCGGCGAGCCATCGTTGCGCACGAAGCCGGTCAGGCCGAGGATGCGCGTGACCAGCACTTGAAGGAGCGCCGCGGCCATCGGGTGGGCCCCGCGATCGGCCTGCGCGCGCGCCGCGATCCGGGCTGCCTCGGCCTGCATCATCACGACGTCGCGCTGGGCTTCGAGATCGACGACCGGGGCACCGGTGCGGACGTCGACGTCGATCGTCTGGTCGAGCTCGTGGCGCGCGCCGTCGGACGATCTCCCGGTGACCGTGACATGCGCGAGCCGACCGCGCGCGCCGGCCTTCTGGTCGACGGCCAGCTCGAGCGCGATCAGGCGGCCCTCGTCGACGAAGATGTCGCCGAGCGCGCACGTGACTCCACCGCCGCCCATGCGCAGCTGCGTCGCCGGCAACACCGAGAGCAGCTCGACGCCGTCCTCGAGCTTGATCTTGATCTCGAGCTGGTCGGCGACGATGCCGCCGTGTGCGAGCGCGGCCCGCGCGAGATCGACGCGCGCGAACGCCGGATCCGGAATGTACGCGTAGCGACCCGAGCCCGCGGTCGCGATCGCGTCGAGCACGTTCTCGTCGTGGTGCATGCCGAAGCCGAGCGACGAGCACGCCAGCTTGAGCGAGCGCACGTAGCTCGCCAGCCCCTCGGCGGTCGCGATGCCGACGTTCGGCTGGCCGTCGCTCATCACGACGATCGCGCGCCGCAGGCCCGCGGGCGCGGTCATCAGGAGGCCGGCGGCGACCTCGATGCCGGCGTGGATGTTGGTGTTGCCGTGCGCGCGGATCTGCGCGAGGGACGTCTTGATGTTCGCGCGGCCCGCCGCATCCATCGCGGTCAGCCCCCACTGCACGCCGGCGTGATCCGAGAACGTCACGATCGCGAGCTGATCGCGCGCGTCGAGCAGGCCGGCGAGGATCTCGCAACCCGAGCGCACGTGGTGCAGCGGATCGCCCTGCATCGAACCCGAGGTGTCGACCGCGAGCACGAGCGCGAGCGGCGCGCGCTCCGCCTCGAGGGCCTTGCCTTTGGGATCGACGCGCACCGCGGCCCACAGCTTGGTCTTGCCGGGCTCGACCGACCGGAGCTCGGCGCGCGCGATCAACCTGAACGGCTGGGACCCCATGTCTCCATGGTAGGTCGTCGGCACCGCCGTGCAATGTGGTTATAGGACGTGGAAGTCGTGCAACGTCACGAGAATCATGACGACCCCGAGCACCATGATTCCGGCCATGTGCACGGTCGCCTCGATCTTGGGGTTCGCGCGGCGGCGCGTCACCATCTCGTAGATCAGGAACACGAGGCGGCCGCCGTCGAGCGCGGGGAGCGGGAACAGGTTGAACATGCCGAGGTAGACGCTGAGCATCATCAGGAGCTCGATGCCGTGCACCCAGCCGCTGTTGAACGCCTTGCTGAACTCCTCGACGATGCGCTTGGGTCCACCGGGATCGGCCTTCGCGCTGCCGAACACGATGTCGTAGAGCCCGGCGCCGATGTTGCGCGTGGTCTCGATCGGGAAGATCAGCGCCGCCTTGCCGGCCTCGCCGTAGCCGACCTGCACGAGGTCCTGCTGCTGCATGATGCCGAGGCGATAGGTCGGCTTGCCGGTCTGCTCGTTGGTCGCGATCTTCGGCGTGATCGTGACGTTGAACGTCGCGATGCCGCGCCAGACCGTCAGGTTGATCGCCGCGCCGTTCTTCGCGTTGACCTTCTCGGCGAGGTCGTACGCGCTCGGCGCGTACATCGCGACGCCGTCGACCGCGACGATGTGATCGCCGGGCTCGAGCTTGCCGTGCGCATCGTAGCCGTCGAGCAGCTCCTCGACGTGCCAGTGGGTCGACTTCATCCCGTGGCAGCTGTAGAGCAGGAACGCGAGCACGATCGCGGACAGGTAGTTGGTCGCGGGCCCGGCGAAGATCGTCGCGAAGCGCTGCCACGCGGGACGGTTCGGATACGCGAAGCGATCCTCGGGATCGACCTCCTCCGCGATGTTCATGCCCTTGATCTCGACGAAGCCGCCGAACGGGATCGGCGCGAGCTGGAATGTCGTGCCGGTCGACTTCGACTTCCACTTGAGGATGCCGGGCCCGAAGCCGATGCTGAATCGCTCGATGCGCATCTTGCACCAGCGCGCGACGAAGAAGTGGCCGCCCTCGTGGACGACGATCAGGAAGCCGAGCGACGCGATCGCGAGCGCGACGTCACCCGCGCTGAAGTTCCCGCAGCCTGCCGATCCGATGACCAGCGCGACGATCAACCAGCGAAATGCGACCACTGCCAAGAAACTATAGCAGCGATCTCAACTAGCGCCGGCCGACGAACCGAGCGAACGCGCGGAGCCGACCGGGCGTGCGCGTCGCGACGACGCCCGTGGGACCGGACACGCGCACCGCGAGGTTCTTGACCTGCAGGCGCTTCGAGATCCGACGGTGCATCGCGGCGCCGACGAGGCGCGCGCCACGGAACACGGCGAGCGAGCGCACGCGGTGCGCGACGGTGAAGCGCCCGAGGGCGACCTCGGCATCGCCGTCGTTGGCGAACAGGCGGCGACACGCATCGGCGACGCCGTCGAGCGACGCGGACGCGACATCGGGGGTCGTGACGACGAGCAGCGTGCCCTGCGCGCGGGCAGCGCCGGCATCGACACCCTTGCCCTTGGCGGGTGCGTGCGTGACGCGCAGCTCGGGCAGCTCGCCGCGAAGCAGCGCGAGCACGGCGTGCGAGTTGTCGCCGGAGTCTTCGTCGATCGCGAGGATCTCGAACGAGATGTTCAGCGCGCGGAGGTACTCGGCGGTGCGCCGCACGGCGATTCCGACGGCCTCCTCGTCATCCCCGAACGGCAGAATGACGGAGACGTCGAACCTCGGTACTTCGGACATCGACCCGACATCAAGCAGAGACCGTGCCGCCATGCGTGATGGGCGTGATCGCACGACGTGGCTAAAATGTCACGTGATTGCAATCGCTTGAGTGCGTGCGCTGACGGCAAAGGTCGGACCATTCAGATGGTCAGTGCGAAGGTCATTACGCGGTGCGTAGTGACGGAACAAGCATCGCGCCCACTGAATCCCAGTCGTGCGCACGCATGTCGACGATCGGTGGCGGTCGATCGAGCGTCGCGACCAGCGCGGCAGCGAGCGCAGTGGGATCGTCGGGTGCCACGAACACCGGTCCGGCGAGCGCGGCGAGCCCGCCGACCCGCGATGCGACGACCGACACGCCTGCGGCGAGCGCCTCGAGCGCGACCAGCGGCGTGCCCTCGGTTCGTCCCGACGGCAACGCGCGCGACGGGATCGCGACGATCGAGGCGCGGGACAACAGCGCGTCGCGGCCGGCGCCATCGAGCTCGCCGACGAACGCGACCCGCGGGTCGTGCGTCGCGTAGCGCAGCGGACCGGTGCCGGCGATCGCGAGCTGCACCGGGCGATCGATGAGGGCGAGGGCGGCGAGCGCGACGTCGATGCCCTTGATCGGCACGTGGCGCGCGAGGATCGCGATCGTCGGGGGCGTCGTCGGGGCGCGCGGCAGCGCCGCGAAGTGCGCGACGTCGATGCCCATCGAGCGCACGAAGCTGTCGGGGTGATCGTCGGCGAGCTCCGCGGCGACGTAGGCGATCCGCGCGCCGCGCGCGTGGAGCAGCCGCAGCACGGGCGCGAGCAGGTGATAGCGGCGGAGCAGGTGGACGTCGCCGCCGTGCGCGATCGCGAGCAGTGGCAGGCCGGTCGGCAGCGCGGCGACCGCCGACGGCACGAGCCAGTGCGCGACGATCGCGTCCCAGTCGCGCGCGCCCCGTCGGATCTCGCGCACGAAGCGCGGTAGGAACCGCGCGGCGTCGAGCAGCGACGCGATCGGCGCGCGCTCGATCTGATCGGGCGCGCCGCCGCGATAGAACAGCAGGTCGTCCGCCGATGCGGCGACGACGTCGACGGAGTGGCCGAGCTTCCGCAGCGCGGCGACGTGGGCGGCGACGAAGCTGCCGGCGGGATCTCCCGGGTACCGCGGGTAGCTCGTCGTGACGACGCCGATGTTCACCTCACCGCTCGAGCGCGAAGCGGCGCGCCCACGACCGGAGCAGCACCCACGGGATCGGGTGCAGCGCCGTGCCGAAGTTGATGCCGCTCTTCCAGTGGTCGCCGTAGATCGGTCGCACCGGCACGTCGACGACGCGCACGTTGGCGACGTGGAGGCGCGACAGCAGGTCGTTGGGATAGCCGTAGCGCGCCCACAGCTCGTCGAGCGCGATCTGCGCGAGCGCCTCTCGCCGGATCGCGGTGTAGCCGCACTGCGAGTCGAATACGTGGTGGTAGCCAGAGGTCACGCGGGTCGCGGCGGACAGGAGCAGATTGCCGACGATGCGCGCCGCCGGCATCGCGCGCCAGATCTCGGGATGCAGGAAGCGGTTGCCCTTGACGTAGTCGGCGACGTCGTCGGCGATCGGGTCGAGCAGCGCGGGCAGGTCGCTCGGATCCATCTGGCCGTCGCCGGCCATGACGACGGCGACATCGGCGTCGAGCTCGAGCGCACGGCGATAGCCGGTGGCGATGGCGCGGCCGACGCCGCGGTTCATCGCGTGCCGGATGACCTCGACACGATCCGGAGCGGCGCGGTTCGTCGCGGCGGCGGCGGCCTGGAGCGACGTGTCGTCGAGCGAGGCGTCGTCGATCACGAGGGCGTGATCGATCCAATCCGGAATCGTGGCGACCGTGTCGACGATCGCGCGGCTCTCGTTGAAGGCCGGGATGACGACGGCGATGCGCAACGCGCGATACATCGAGCGGGGTTGTAGCAGGCTGTCATAGGCACGTGCTACGTCCACGGCATGGCCGGCGGAGTTAACAAAGTCATCCTGGTGGGAAACCTCGGCGCGGATCCCGACATGCGGTACACGCCCAGCGGACAGGGTGTCTGCGAGCTTCGCATCGCGACCAGCGAGAGCTGGAACGACAAGAACGGCCAGCGCCAGGAGCGCACCGAGTGGCATCGCGTCGTCGTGTGGGGCAAGCGCGCCGAGGTCTGCTCGAAGTATCTGGCGAAGGGTCGCCAGGTGTTCGTCGAAGGCCG
The DNA here is from genome assembly GCA_038321315.1 of Haliangiales bacterium. GTDB lineage: Bacteria > Myxococcota_A > Polyangia > Haliangiales > Haliangiaceae > JABFXX01. The sequence goes on from JBBQEX010000018.1 coordinate 29,175, forward strand.
GATCCAGACCCGCAGCTACGACGACAAGGACGGCAACAAGCGCTACATCACCGAGATCATCGCCGCGGACGTCCAGTTCCTCGGCGGCGGCGGTCGCGATGGCCAGAGCAAGGGCGGCCCGAGCGACGGCCCGCCGCCTCCGAGCGACGCCGACTTCGGCGGCTACGGTGGGGGTGGCGGCGGTGGTGGTGGTGGCGGCGGTGGTGGAGGCCCCGATGACGACATTCCGTTCTGAGCTTGTCGCGCTCGCGCTGGTCGCCGCGGCCGGCGTCGCGCAGGCCGACACCAAGGTCGCCTCGATCGACGATCTGCGCGTTCGCGACGCGGATGACGCGATCCACGAGGCCGATGTCCGGGCGATCCTCGAGCATGGCGTCGACGCGCAGCTCCAGGCGTGCGCGCATCCCGCGCACACCGAGGCCCTCGCCTGGGTGGTGTGGGATGCCAAGCACGTCGTCACCGTCGACGTCGGCAGCGCCGATGCCAAGCTCGAGGCCTGCCTTGTTAAGGTGTTGCGCGCGGTGAAACAGCCGGGCGCGATCAAGCGGCGCGTCGTCGCGAGCTTCCAGATCGGTCTCGATGGCACCGCGCCGCACGAGGTGTCGTCGAGCGACGTCGAGAAGGCGATCCAGACGCACGCGAAGGCGTTCCAGCGCTGCTACCAGGACGCGCTCAAGAAGACCCCGACGCTCGCGGGGCGGTTCGTATTCACGATCGCGATCGACGCCAAGGGCAAGGTCACGTCGGTGAAGTCCGACGGAACCGGAGCGCTCGACCTCGACACCTGCATCGACAAGGAGCTGCGGACGGCGACGTTCTCCGGCGGCCCGACGACGGTGCGGTTTCCGCTCGTGTTCATCGCAGGCTGATCACGGGCAGGCTGATCACGGGGTCGTCACCGGCGGCGGTGCCCCAGGCGCGCGCGGGGCGCTCGGATCGCTCGACGGCATCGGATTCGCCGAGGGCGGATTCGGCATCGGATCGGTCGGGCCGCTCGCGCCCGAGCCCATGGTCGGATCGGTCGGCGCGTGCCCGATCGGCGCGCTCGGGGTGACCGGCTCCTGCCGCTTGTGCGTGCAACCGCCCGCGGCGAGGACGATCAGGACGAGCTTCATCAGGTTCTGCATGCGGGACGATGTAGCAAGTCGCATGCGAGGCGAGGCAGTGTGACCGACGAGCACGGCGGCGAGCGCCAGCGCATGTTTCCGCGCCGGTCGATCGCGCAGGTGCTTGGTTCATGCTCACCTCGGACCGATGTCCCGTCCGGGCCTGTGGGGCCACGCCGACTTCCTGCGGCTGTGGACGGCGCAAGCGATCAGCGCGTTCGGCTCGCGGATCACGCGGACGGCGCTACCGATCATCGCGGTCGCGACGCTGCACCAGCCCGACACGATCATCGGCGTCTTGACCGCGCTGCAGCTCGCGCCAGGGATGGTGCTCGGGCTGTTCGCAGGCGGGTTCGTCGATCGCGGGCGCAAGCGTCGGATCATGGTGGGCGCGGATCTGATCCGGGCCGCGGCGGTCGCGTCGATCACGCTGGCGTGGTGGCTCGGTGCGCTGACGATGGTGCACGTCGTCGTGGTCGGCGCGATCGTCGGCGGCGCGAGCGCGCTGTTCGCGATCACCGACGTCGCGTACCTGCCGGCGCTGATCGGGCGCGACCAGCTCGCCGAGGGCAACGCGAAGCTCGAGACCACCGAGGCGATCGCCGAGATCTCGGGGCCGGCGAGCGCGGGTGCGTTGATCGGCCTGCTCGGCGCGCCGCTCACCGTCGCGATCGACGCCGCGAGCTACCTGTGGTCCGCGCTGTGGCTCGGCACGATCAAGCTGCCGGATCCGATCAAGCAGGTCTCGACCACGCGCACGAGCTGGCGCACCGATCTCGCGACCGGGCTGCGCACGGTGTTCGGCAACCGCTACACGCGCCCGATCGAGATCGCGCACGCCGTGTGGGCGATCTCCGGTGGATTCTTCATGTCGACCTATGTCGTGTTCTGCCTGCGCACGCTCGCGCTGTCGGAGACGTCGTTCGGCGTGATCATCGCGATGGGTGGCATCGGCTCGCTCGCGGGTGCGTTCGTGTCGCGCGCGTTCGTGCGCTGGTTCGGACTCGGCCCGACCCTGGTCGTGACCTCGGCGATGAGCGTCGTCGGCGCGCTGTTGATCCCGCTCGCCGAGGGCCACCACACGCTGCCGTTCCTCGTCACGCACCAGTTCGTCAGCGATGGGTTCTCGGTCGCGTTCGTGATCCAGGCGGTCACGCTTCGGCAGACCGTGCTCCCCAAGGCGGTGCTCGGGCGCGTCAACGCGGCGGTCCACGTGACGTCGGGCGGCCTGCTCGCGGTCGGTGCGCTCGCAGGCGGCGTGATCGGCCAGCTCACCGACACGCGCGTCGCGGTGTGGGTCGGCGTGCTGATCGGGCTGCTCGTGCCGCTCCTGTTGCTGCCGCTCGTGCGCCTGCGCGAGATGCCGGGCGACGCCGCCGACACGTCCGGCGTCCGGTAGCGAGCCGGACGCGATGTCCGCGTGCCGGCCGGATCGCGCGCCACGGCGTGCGAGATCGCCGAGTTACGTCTGGCACCGCGGTTGCTCGTCCTCGGTTCGACGCAGCACGCGTCGGAAAGCGAGACGAGACGATGTCGACGAAGAAGATGTTCAAGGTGCTCACGCCCGTGGTGAACGAGAAGACCGGCAAGACGCACTGGATGCGGCTGGGGATCGGGTTCCTCAACAACGACAGCTCGATCAACTGTCACCTCGACACGCTGCCGCTCAACGGCAAGATCCAGCTCCGCGACTGGGACGAGGAGGATCGCCGCGAGACGCCAGGTAACCGCACCACCAGCTACGTCGTGCCGCCCGAGCCGACGCTGACCGCGAGCGACGGCCCGCCGTTCTGAGAGGGTGTCATGCAGAGACCCTCCAGCGGCACCATCGCGAAGGTCGTGACGACCGCGGTCTCGGCGCTCGCGATCGTCGCGGCGATGGGCGGATCGTGGAGCGTCGCGCCGGCGCTCGCGACGCCGACCATCACGGCGACGCCGATCGTCACACCGGCGCCGACCGCGACGAGCCCGCCGCCGACGGCGACGAGCCCGCCGCCGACGGCGACGAGCCCGCCCGTACCGGGTCGCAAGCCCGGCGCGGCCCAGCTCGCCGGCAAGCTCAACCTCAACGTCGCGACCGCCGAGCAGCTGATGTTGCTGCCGACGGTCGGGCCGTCCAAGGCCGAGCGCATCATCACGTGGCGCAAGAAGAACGGTGGGTTCAAGCGGATCGCCGATCTGCGCCGCGTGAAGGGATTCGGCTACAAGACGTACAAGCGCCTCGAGCCGTTCCTCGACGTCACCGGCGACACGTCGCTGGCCAAGCGGTGACCCACGCCCGGGCGACTCGAGCCGAAGTCCAGCAGCGCGCCGCTCCAGCGCGTGAATGGTCGCCGATGCACGTCGTTCAGCTCCCCCTTTGCATCGGCTGCTGGACTTCGCCTCGAGTCGCTCGGGCTACAGTCGCGCGCGTATGAATCCCGAGCTCGCGGCGGACGCGAAGCGCATGTGTCAGGCGCTCCTGCGCACGAACACGACGAACCCTCCCGGCAACGAGCGCGCGTGCGCCGAGTACCTGGCGAAGGAGCTGGCCGCCGTCGGTTATGCGCCGCAGCTCCTCGAGGGCCAGCCGGATCGGACGAACCTGATCGTCCGGCATCGCGGCACCGGCAAGAAGCCGCCGCTGTTGCTCACCGCGCACCTCGACGTCGTCGAGGCCGATCCGACGAAGTGGCGGCGGCCGCCGTTCTCCGGCGAGGAGTTCGAGGGCTGCCTGTGGGGGCGCGGCGCGATCGACATGAAGAACATGGCCGCGATGTGCACCGCGATCATGAAGCGGCTCGCGACGGACCAGGTGAAGCTCGAGCGCGACGTGATCTTCGCGGCGGTCGCCGACGAGGAGGCCGGTTGCGATCTCGGCTCGCGCTACCTGGTCGAGAATCACCGGAAGCTCGTCGAGGCCGAGTACGCGATCGGCGAGTCCGGCGGGTTCTCGCTCCACCTCGGCAACACGACGTTTTATCCGGTGCAGGTCGCCGAGAAGGGCTTCTGCTGGGTCCGCGCGCGTATCACTGGCGAGCCGGGTCACGGCTCGATGCCGCGCGCCGACAGCGTGGTCACCCGGCTCGGCGAGGCGCTCGGCAAGCTCGGCACGACCGCGCTGCCGCTGCATCCGACCAAGTACATCGTCGACTTCCTCGATGCGCTGCGCGCGCAGCAGCCCGCGATCGTCCGCCCGCTCGCCCGACTGCTCGCGCGGCCGCAGCTGCTCGGCCGGATCGCGCGGCTCGTGCCCAACGCGTCGATCGCGCGCAGCTTCTCGGCGCTGCTCGGCAACACCGCCGCGGCGACGGTGGTCCGCGCCGGCAGCAAGACCAACGTGATCCCCGGCGTCGCCGAGTTCGAGATCGATGGCCGCACGCTGCCGGGGCAGACCGACGACGATCTGCTGCGCGAGCTGCGCGACGTGCTCGGCCCCGACGTCGAGCTCGAGATCATCAAGTCGGCGCCGCCGACGGTGACCGAGCCGCACCAGTCGGAGCTGTTCGACGTGATCACCCGCCAGGTCAACGCGCGCGAGCCCGACGCGGTGGTGATCCCCTACATGATCCCGGGCTTCACCGACGCCAAGTACTTCAGCCAGATGGGCGCGCGCTGGTACGGCTTCTCACCGGTGAAGATCGAGAAGGGCTCGGGCATCCGGTTCGCCGACATGTTCCACGGGCACGACGAGCGCATCCCGATCGCCGGCCTCGCCTGGGGCACCGACGTGCTCGATGCAGTCGTGCGCGAGATCTGCCGCTGAGCTCAGTCCCACGTGGGACTGAAATCAGCGGGCGACGCTGGAGTCGAGCTGCGCGGGCGGGACCGCGGTCTTGGGCGCGTCGCGCCACAGCGCGATGCCGCCGAGCAGGCCCGCGGTGTTCGAGCCGGCGACCACGTTCTCGGGCAGCGCGATCTTCAGGTGCTTCACGTTGCCGCCGCCGAGGTAGATCTTGCGCGGGTTCCAGATCGGCTGGACCTGCTCGAGGACCTTCAAGACGCGCTTGTTCCAGCGCTTCTTACCGACCTTGTCGAGCGCCTTCTTCCCGACGTACTCCTCGTAGGTGTCGCCGTGGCTGTTGCCGTACGGGTGGTGGGCGAGCTCGAGGTTCGGCACGTAGGCGCCGTCGATGTAGAGCGCGCAGCCGAGGCCGGTGCCGAGCGTCAGCACCATCTCGAGGCCGTGGCCCTCGATGAGGCCGTAGCCCTGGACTCCGGCGTCGTTGAGCACGCGCGCCGGCTTGCCGGTCTTGTCGGCGAGCGCGTCGGCGAGCGCGAAGTCCTTCCACGACTTGTGGAGGTTCGGTGCGGTGAGCGTGACGCCGTTGACCACGACGCCGGGGAACCCGACGCTGATGCGGTCGAAGTCGCCGAGCTGGCTGGTCAGCTCGAACAGTGCTGGGAGGATCGCGTCGGTCGTCGCCGGACGCGGCGTCTCGACGCGCACGCGGTCCTTGATCACGGTTCCCTGCGTGTCGAGCACGCACGCCTTGAGCCCGGTTCCCCCGATGTCGATCGCCAGCGTCTTGGTCATGCGCCGAGCATCGTAGCTCGCGGTGGCGGTCGGGCGCGCGCGGCTCAGCGTCCCAAAATGACCGACGCGGTGCCGGGAGTGGTTGCGCCGGCGGTCATCGTGCGGTGGACGACGTAGGGCGCGCCGTACTCGAGCTTGCCGTGGGCGCTGGTGACGAGCGGCGCCTGCCAGAACGTGACGTCGTAGGTGCCGGGGGCGAGATCGTCGATCCGGAAGTGGCCGCTGTCGTCGGTGAGCGCGTAGTACGGCGTTTCGAGCACGACGACCCAAGCGGGCACGAGCGACGTGTCCGCGGCGTCGATCCGGGTCACGCCGGTTGCCAGCGTGACGAGCGCGCGGCCGCCGTCCTGGACCTCGAAGGGCCTGGCGGGCGTGACGCCGCTCGTCACGACGAGACGCGCGCGGGTGTCGGCGTCGACCGCGAGCTGGACCGGCACCGGCGTGGCGATCTGCGCGGTCGGCAACAGGGCACACGCGCGCTTGATCACGACGCCGCCGACCTGCGGCGGTCGATTGACGTTCTGCGTGGTCGACCGACCGACGCTGACGCGCTCGATGTAGACCAGCGCGCCCGCGAGGGCATGGTTCGCGCCGACGCGTACGCTCGGGTTGTCGATCACGCCGCACGCGGTGGTCAGCTTGCCCGGCGTCGGGCCGCCCCACGACACCGTGCCCTCGAGCGCGCCGTGGAGCTCGCTCGCGATCACGTAGCGCGGCGGGCGCGTGGCGTTCGTGGTGATCACCGGCGGGCGCCAGTTGCTGTACGTGTGGCCGCCATAGCTCGCACCGCCGACGGTGTCCTCGGGCTCGAGCCGGCCGTACCGCTGCGACACGACGTCGTGCTTGGGCGCGTCGGGATCCTCGGGATCGCGGGTATCGATCAGCAGCTGGATCGACTGGTGCGCGAGGTTGCCGGCGCCGTCGTCGGCGGCGGTGTTGCGATCGCCGCGCGCGCCGGCCTTCGGCAACGGCGGCGTCGGCGGATGACACGCGAGCGTCAGTCCGAGGCCGATCAGCGCGAGACGCCGGATCACCGCGACAGCATACGTCAGGGATGCTTGGGCGCCGGCGCGAAGTAGGTGTCGAGCTGCATCGCGGCGAGCTGGAGCAGGGCGCGCGCGTCGGCGATCGACAGCGACGTCGCGTACGACAGCCGCGGGCCGGCCTGCGCGAACGTCAGGTGATCGACGAGGTGGACGATCGGCTTGCCGATCACCATCTGGAGCGCGCGGCTGTCGGCGACGCGCTCCTTGACGTTCGAGAGCGCGGTCAGGAACGACGTCGCGTCGGACGCGCTCGCGAAGCTGATGTTGCCGCGCACGAGCCAGCCTTGCTTCACGATCTCCATCGCGAGCGACACGCGGGTCGGCATCTGGATCACGCTGACGCCGAGCCCGAAGTCGTTGCCCTGCAGATCGATCGGCTTGCCGTCGAAGGCGAGCGTCAAGACCAGCGCCGGTCCGGCGGCCTCGGTGCCGGACTCGTCTTCGATCTTGCGGACCTGCGCGAGCCACGGCGGAAGCTTCGCGGTCGCCTCGACGGCATCGAGATCGCCCTTCGCGGGCGCGAGCAGGTTCGGCAGATCGGTCGGCTGCCCGAGCAGGAACCAGCCTTTGAACGGCGACAGGAACACGCGCTTGTCGTTGCGATAGGGGTGGTTGCGCCGACCGAGCAAGCCGCCGCTGGCCGACGACCAGGACACCGCGTTGCCGGCGCCGAGCAGGTCGCGCAGCCCGGCGCGCGTCAGCGACACGTGCGCGACGAGCGTGGTCGCCGCGGCGTCCTTGGGTGCCGGTGACGAGATCACCAGCGTGTCGAGCTTGTCGACGATCTTGGCGTCGGTCGTGCCGAACAGCGTCTGGTAGTCCGGCATCGGATGCAGCAGCCGCTCGGTGATCGGGCCCCACTCGGTCCCGCGCAGTCGATCGAAGCGGATCAACGCGGTCACCACGTGACCGGGCGGAAAATACGCGAGCAGGTTCGCCGCGGTGCCGGGCGACGTCTTCGCGCCATCGACGGCGGGCGCCGTCACCACGGCATCCGAGCCGGATCCCGAGCCGTCCGCGACCGCGGTCGCCGAGCCCGAGCCCGAGCCCGACGAGCCCGAGCCCGAATCTCGGTCCTCGGTGACGGCGACGAGCGGCGCGTCCGGCGCTGCGTCGGGCAGGGTCGCGGCATCCGGCTTCGGCGCGGCATCCGGCTTCGGCGCCGCATCGGGCTTCGGCACCGCCGCGTCGGGGACCCCGGCATCGACCGGCGCGCCGTCGTCGGTGTTCGGCTTGGTCGACGCCGGATCTGGCTCGGTGGTCGCGGCGGCGGCCGCCGCAGCCGCGGCCTCCATCGCGCGCACGACCTCGGCGGGCAGCGCCTCGACGGCCGGCGCGACCGGGGCGAGGTCGATATCGACGACCTCGACCTCGGTGTGGTCGTCGTGGGCCACGGTCTTCCACCCGAGCAGCGCGACCACCGCGTGCGCGATCACCGACAGCGCGAGTGCGCGTCGCAGCCAGGTCGAGCCGGTGGGAAAGGCGGGGAGCAGCGAGAACATTGTGACATGGCCGAGGCCGGCGAGCGCCGGTTCGCTCCCGACGCGCGACCCGTGATAAGCCCGGGTCGTGAGACTCACGAAGGACCAGGTCGCGGCCGTCGTCACCGAGGCATCGCAGAAGATGTCGGATCCGAACTACTCGGCGGTGCTCGTCGGCGGGTTCGTCCAGAGCCAGGGTGCGGTCGCGCAGTTCATCAGCGCGCACGAGCAGGAGCTCGGCGGGGCCGACGCGATCGTCAACGCGATCTTTCACTGCGCGCTGGTCGCGACGATGTTCCAGCGCGTCAACGGGCGCGTCCGCACGCTGTCGTACGAGGATCTCGACGGCGCGGCGGTCGGCGACACGCTCCCGCGGCTCGAGAAAGCGCAACTCCCGGTGCACGAGTTCATCCTCGCGAATGTCGAGAACGTCACCGCCCAGAAGCTGGTCGCGATGATCGCGCTCGCAATCGATGGAACGCGCTAGGGCGCCGGTGTAAGCCATGGCTCATGGCTAATCCGACCGCCACGTTCGAGACCTCGCTCGGCACGTTCACCGCCGAGATCTATCGCGACACCATGCCGATCACCGCCGGCAACTTCGTGAAGCTCGCGCAGCAGGGCTTCTACGATGGCCTCCACTTTCACCGGGTCATCAAAGACTTCATGATCCAGTTCGGCTGCGAGTTCTCCAAGGACCCGAACAGCGGCCGCGCCGGCACCGGCAACTCGCCGCTCGGGCGGATCCAGGACGAGCACCCGGCGAACGCGAAGCACTCGAACGAGCCGGGCACGCTCTCGATGGCGAACACCGGCCAGCCGAACAGCGGCGGCGCGCAGTTCTTCATCAACACCGTGCACAACGCTCGTCTCGACTGGCACAGCCCGGGCGCGTCGAAGCACCCGGTGTTCGGCAAGGTCACGAGCGGCATGGACGTCGTCAAGAAGATCGAGACGACGCCGACCGCGCCGGGCGACCGCCCGAAGACGCCGGTCAAGATGATCAAGGTCACCGTCGCGGAGTAACCACTGGTTGGCCGCTCGCTCGCGATTCTTGTTCTGATCGCGAGCGTCGCGGCCGCGTCGCCGCGCCCGCTGCACGGCGTCGTCACGCTCGAGCACACGAACCTGCCGATCGCCGGTGCGAGCGTGTTCACCGACAAGGGCGACATCGCGGTCACCGATCGCGATGGCTACTTCACGCTCGCGATCGATCCGGCCAAGGATCGCCAGCTCACGATCGTCGCCGATCGCTACGCGACACGCGTGGTCGCGATCGGGCCGACCGACGACGACCTCCACGTCGAGCTGGTGCCGGTCGCCGGCGCCGAGATCATCGAGGTGCACGACAAGAAGCCCGAGGAGACCAAGCCGCTCTCGTACCAGCTGACCGCCGACGAGATCCGCACGATCCCCGGCGCCGGCAACGACATCCTGCGCGCGGCCCAGATCCTCCCCGGCGTCGCGCGGATCCCGTTCTCGTTCGGCGGCATCGTGCTGCGCGGGACGTCGCCGCGCGACACCTCGATCTACCTCGACGGCATCGAGGTCCCGATCGCGTTCCACTTCGGCGGCGTGACCTCGTTCTATCCCGGCGGCATGCTGGCGGACCTCCAGCTGACCGCGGGCGGCTTCGACGCCTCGTACGGGCGCACCGAGGGCGGCATCGTCACGTTGACGACGCGCGAGCCGCGCACCGATCGCTGGCGGCTCGGTGGCTCGATCGGGCTCCTCGACTCGTCGATCCAGGCCGAGGGTCCGCTCCGCTCGGGCGGCATCATCATCGGGTTGCGGCGGTCGTACTTCGACGTCGTCGTCGATCCGTTCGTCGCCGCCGACGTGCCGCTGCCGAGCTACTGGGACTTCCAGATCAAGACGTCGTTCGGCAACCCGCGCGTCGACGGCCGGATCTCGCCGATGATCTTCGGATCGATCGATCGCGTCGCGAGCAACTCGATCGGCATCACGTCGTCGTTCGTGCGAGCCGCGGCCCCGTACCTGCGCGTCTGGGGCCCGCTGTCGCTGCGGGTCGTGCCCTGGATCGGCGCCAACACGCTGACGTTCTCGGACACCACCGCCGACGAGACGTTCTCGCGCCCCCAGTTCCCGGGCGGCGTGCGCGCCGAGCTGATCCGCGACTATTCCTGGGGCCACGTCCGCGGGGGTGTCGAGGCGAGCGGCGGCTACCTGTCGCGCACCGCGGTGAACACCGGCGGCAACGGGCCGGGCGGCAGTATCGACGGCACGTCGACCCTGAGCTGGATCGACATCGCGATGTGGGCCGAGACCCGCATCCAGCTCGACGGCGATCGGTTCGCGATAAAGCCCGGACTCCGGATCGAGAACTACGGGCTGACGCGCGAGACCGCGGTCGACCCGCGCCTCAACATCCACCAGAAGCTCGACGAGCACTTCACGTTCCGCCAGGCGATCGGGCGCTACCACCAGCCGCCGACCCCGGCCGACGTCGATCCGATCGACGGCAACCCTAGCCTCCAGAGCTCGTTCGTCGATCAGGCGTCGCTCGGCGTCGACGCCGACTATCGCGACCTGTTCGCGTCGGTCACCGGGTTCTACGACCAGGGCTGGAACATGGGGGTCGAGATCCCCCGCGGCATGCCGACCGATCCACCGACGCCGCAGCCGCAGCTCGGCGGGCTCGGCCCGACGTTCCAGCTGCTCCTCGAGAAGCAGCTCGGCTTCCCGGTCCTGCGTCAGAACCTCGGGCGCTCGCGCAGCTACGGGCTCGAGGTGCTGGTCAAGCGCAGCACGCCGCGGCTGTTCTGGATGCTGTCGTACACGCTATCGAAGTCGGAGCGCACCGAGGATCCACGCCAGCGCACCGGCTGGCGACCGTTCGAGCTCGACCAGCTGCACAACCTCAACCTCGCCGCGTCGACGATGCTCGAGAACTGGCGGATCGGCGCCCGCGTCCAGCTCGTCTCGGGCAACCCGTACTCGCCGTCCGACATCCACGGCACGCAGATCCCGTGGGGCGGCACGCTGCCGACGTTCTTCTCGATCGACCTGCGCGCCGATCGTCGCTGGCATCGCTGCTGGGGCGACATCAACTTCTACATCGACATCCAGAACGCGACGAACTACACGAACATCGAGGGGCGCGCGCCGACCGATCGCGGGGTCGGTGATGCCGACATCAAGGGGCTGCCGATCATCCCGTTCGTCGGCGTCGAGTTCCTGCCGCTCAAGTGAGCGTCGTGCGCATGCGGGCAATGCGCTCGCGCATCGCGGTGCGGGCCTCGGTCGGCGACACGATGCGCGCGTGACGGCCGAAGCCGAGCGCCCAGCCGGTCACCCACTCCATGCCCTCGCAGTCGACCAGCAGCTCGGCGGAGCCGTCGTCGCGCGTCGTGACCTCGCCGACCGGCCAGTTCGCGCCGATCCGGTTGACCGCGAGCGCGTCGAGCTCGATCCGCACGGTGACCGCGTCGGCCGACGGCACGTAGAGTCGATCGCGGCGGTACGCCTCGAGGTCGAAGGTCGCCGGCCGCTCGAAGTGCTCGGCGGTCGTCAGCAGCGCGGCGATCCGATCGATGCGGAACGTGCGGACGTCGCCCCGCTTGTGGCAGAAGCCGACGACGTACCACTCGCCGGCGTGGTGGACGATGCCGTACGGATCGAACGGCCGGTGCTCGGCCTGGTGGCGCGAGGCCGACGCGTAGTCGATCTCGACGCGCAGGTTCGCGCGCACCGCGACGACCAGCTCGCGGAGGAACTTGGCGACTGCCATGTCGGGCTCGGCGACGATCGTGCTCGACGTCAGCTGCTCGGCCTCGGCGGCGTCGCGGCCGAGCGCGGTCAACAGCTTCTTCTCGGCCGACTGCATGGCGTCGTCGAACGGCGCGATGCCGCTCTCGCGCAGCGCGCGGATCCCGAGCAGCAGCGAGCAGCCCTCGGCGGCGGTCAGGCGCAGCGGGCGCGTCAGGCGGTGCGCGAGCTCGACGAACACCCGCCCGTCCTCGACGGTGACCAGCAGGTACTCGCCCGGATCGCCGTCGGGCGGACCGACCTGCGACAGCAGCTCGAGATCGGCCGCGAGCTCCTCGCGATCGACACCGAGTTGCTCGGCGAGCTGCTCGACCGGCACACCCTCGGTGCGCTTGGCGACGTACGGCACGATGAACAGGAGGCGGCGCAGCCGCTGCGCGACATCACGCATCGAAGAGGCCCTCGTAGAGCGCGCTGATCGCGACCAGCTCTTCGGCGATCCGCGCGCGCAATCGATCGCCGCGCTCGACGGTGATCGCGCCCTTGGCGGCGAGCACGCGCGTGGTGGCGAACTCGGGGTTCGTGCAGTCGAACGTGATCAGCGTGCGGTCGCCCTCGACGCGCTTGACCAGCGTGGCGCCGAAGTCCTCGTTGGCGACCTCGGCGGCGGCCGGCGCGAGCGACAGCTGGACCTCCTCGGGCGGCTCGGTCGCGAACGTCCACGGCGAGCGCTGGGCGTACGCCTTGACGTCGAAGTCCTTCGGCCGCTCGAAGTCCGGCGACTTCGGCTTGGGCGCCTGGACCGCCTCGCTCGTGCGATCGACGCGAAACGATCGGATCTCCTTGCGCAGGTGACACCAGCCGACGACGAGCCACGCGCCCTCGCGATAGACCATCGCGTACGGATCGACGTCGCGGCGCGAGGCCAACCCGGTCGCCGCACCCTGGTAGGTCAACGTGACCCGCTTGCGCAGCCGGGTCGAGCTCTCGAGCACGGCGTAGATCTCGCCGAGGTCGGCGCGCGTCGCGGTGTGGCGCTCGGGGAAGTGCACGAGGATCGGTGATGGCCGCGGGAACTCCGTCGGGGTATCCGGCAGATCGGGCAGGTCGAACGCGAGCTTCTTGAGCGCGAGGTCGACGATCTTTGGGTAGGCACCGCCGGGCATCGCGTGCGCGATCGAGCCCGCGAGCACGAGCGCGGAGACCTCGGCGGGCGTCAGCCGCACCTCGGGCATCTTGAAGCGCTTGAGGTCGATGACGTAGCCGCCGTCCTCGAGCGAGTCGTCCTCGTCGGGCGTGATGTAGCGGATCGGCACGCCGAGCTCGAGGAGGTCGGCCTTGTCGCGCTCGAACGCGCGCAGCCCGGCCTCGACGTTGAGCGTCTGGTACGCGCTGAACTGCTCGCGGATCTCGCGGTAGGTCACCGGCGTGCGCGCGCCGAGCAGGATCATCACGAGGTCGAGGAGGCGCTTGCTGCGATCGCCGCGCGTGCCTCCCTCGTCCTTGTCCCCCTTGTCCTTGCCGCTGTCCTTCGACTTCGCCACGCGGGATCTTGTTTAGCGCACGTCGAGGGCGACTTCTACGATCCGCGCGCGGAGCTTCACCAGCTCCGGATGCGTGAACAGGGCGAAGTGATCGGGATCGATCGGATCGCCGTGGCGCTTGCCGACGAAGATGACCGGCCCGGCGGTCGGAATCTGGCCGGCGAAGGCGGTCGCGTCCCGCGGCGTGCACATCCAGTCGCCGGCGCTGGCGAACGCGAACGTCGGCGCCGTGATCTCGCCGAGCGCGGCGCCGTAGTCGTGCCCGGTCAGGCTCGTCCACCGCATCGCGCGCGACCAGCCGGTCAGCTGGCGGACGTAGGTGCGCGGCTCGTCGACCGAGCCGATCCGGAGCGCGCGGATCGGCGCCTTGCCGAGCAGGCTCGCGGCGGTGCGGTAGGCCGCCATGATCGCGCGGCGATGCAGCGGGCCCGTCGGACCGTCGAGCCACGCGTTGGTCGCGACCAGGATCAGCGCGCGTGGCGACGGGATCCGGCCGCTGCCGAGCGCGGCGGTCGCGACCAGCCCGCCGAGCGAGTGGCCGAGGATCACGAGGTCCCCGGGAGCGCAGTTCGCGGCCTCGCACACCGCGCCGACGATCGCCGGCAGGTCGAGCTCGACGAGGTCGTCGAAGCTCCAGTCTCCACCGGCCGCGTCCGAGCCGCCGTGGCCGCGGAAGTCGGCGACGAACACGTCGAGGCCCTGGGCGGCGAGCCAGGCGGCGAACCCATCGGGGCGGCGGGCCCCGAAGTAGCGGCCGTCGGTCATCATCGCGTGCAGGCAGACCACGACCGCGCGCGGCGTGCCCTGCGCGTGGATGCGATCGATCGAGAGCGCGACCCCGTCGGCGGTGATCGCCTGCATCAGAAGTAGTAGCGGACGCCCAGCCCGAAGTTCAGCGCGGCCCCGACGCCCGCGCCGCTCTTGAACTCGTACTCGAACACCCCGGCGACCTCGACGAACGCGTCGAGCGGCACGGTCTTGAAGTCGAACAACAGGCCTGCGACCGCGCGGAGCCCCATCGCGAAGGCCTTGTCGGTTCCGTCGCGGCCCGACGAGTACTCGATCGCGCGGAGCCCGGGGCCGACATAGAACGGCATCACCATGCTGGCGCTGTTCTGCAGGATCAGCGGGTGGAACAGGTAGTCGCCGGTCAGCTGCCATCCGCCGCCGATGAACGCGGAGCCGATGTCGACCTGGATCGCCTGGTCGTCCTGCAGGTAGAGCTTCGCGGTGATCCCGGTCGGCTCGCCGAGGATGATGCCGAGCCCGAGCGTGCCCTTGTCGGCCGGATGCGACGGGCCGTCGTCGGCGCGGGCGGTACCGGCGAGCGCGACGAGGACGGTCAAGATGGCGATGCGCACGGGGGGGAACCTAACGCTTCGTGAGGGTTTCGTCCAACCAGCGCGCGAGCTCCGGGACCTTCACCCGCCACGACGCGGCGCGCGCGGCGGCGAGCCCCGGCTCGGGATCGTGCGGCGCGCCGTCGAGCACCGCGCGGACCTTGGCGACGAACTCGGCGTGCGTGGCGGCGACCTGGATCGCGCGACCGTACTTCGTCACGTTCGAGCAGTCGGTCGACACGATCGGCACGCCGCTCGCCATGTAGTCGAGCACCTTCAGGAGATCGTTGCCGCGCGTGTGCTCGTTGATCGCGTGCGGCACGATCGCGACGTCGAACGCCTTGATCACGTGCGGCAGATCGCGGAACGGCACCGCCGGTAGCACGTGGACGTTCGCGTGCTGGGTGATTCGCGCGACGAGCTCGGGCGAGTTCGAGTAGCCGACGAACACGAACGTCGCGTCGCGCAGCTCCGCGATCAGCTTGTCGACCAGCGCCTCGTCGACCCGGCCGACGTTGAGCCCGCCCGAGAACCCGACGAGCTTGGTTCCCGGCTTCTTGGGCAGGACGTCTCCGAGCACGAACTTCGGATCGTACTTCGCGAAGTTGTCGAAGTCGGTCGCGTTCGCGAACACCCGGCCGCGCGGATGCGGGAACTTGGTCAGCACGTGCTCGTTCACCGCGAGCAGGGCGTCGGACAGCTCGATCGCACGGGCGAGGCGCGCGTCGCGGGCGGCGGGATCGAGATCGTCGAACGCGGTCCAGTCGTCCGACAGGTCGATCACGACGTGCGCGGCGCGCGGCGCGAGGTGCTCGGCGAGCGCGAACGTCTCCTTCTCGACGCAGTTGATCCACAGCGCGTACGGCTGGCCGCGCAGCGCGCGATCGAGCACGCGCCGGAACACCTCGAGCTGCGCGCGCTCGACGACCCGCTTGCCGGAGAACGGCAGCACCAGCTGCGGGTTGTAGGCCGCGAGCTGGACGCCATCCGACAACACCGCGCTGACCGACAGGTTCTCGCGCACCGCGGCGGCGCGCGCGACCAGGCCCGCGCTGCGCGGCAGCATGCCGACCGGCGCGACGAAGATCCCGCCGTTGTACGGGCGTCCCGCACGGACGAGCTCGCGGAACATCGCGGCGTTGCGGCGGAGCTCCGACGTCCACGGCATCTCGGACAGATTGACGACGATCATCTACGCTTTCCGCCTCCGTAGGGCCTGCTTGATCGTCGAGATGAAGTCGAGCGCGATCGCCTTGGCGAACACGAACGCGGCGCCGATGTAGACGATGCCGCCGGCGACGGTCTCGAGGACGAGCGACAGCACGTGGTTGTGGATACCGAGCGCGACGAGCCCGTAGCGCACACCGAGCACCGCGCCGACCATCGGGATGCACGCGGCGAACGGCCTCGACACGCGCGCGAGGTAGACGAACGTCGACTTGTTGTCGAGCCGGCCGACGACCCACATGTTGAGGATCGAGCGGATGCCGAACGCCGACACCGCGACGCCGCACATGATCAGCGGCGAGTGGCGACCGAGCGTCGGCGTGAGCACGAGCAGGACGACGAGCGAGATGACCTCGAGGATCACGGTGAGACCCGGCCGACCGCGCGCGTTCAGGTACGACGACAGCACGCCCGACATCGGCCGGAACACCGAGAGCCCGCACAGGATCGACAGCATCGGGCCCATGCCGGCCCACTCGGGCTTGCTGATCGCGACCGCGACCAGGCTGTTGGCGACCGCGCCGAGCCCGATCGCGAGCGGGAACATCACGAGGCACACGAGCCCGAGCACGCGGATCACGGCGTCGGGTCGGCGGTCCTCGTCGAGCGCCGAGAACGACGGCATCAGGAGGTCGGTCATCTGCTCGCCGACCTGCGAGACCGGCATCTCGGCGAAGTTGTAGGCGAGGTTGTACTCGGCGAGCTTGCCGGGCCCGAAGTAGCTCGTGACGAAGAAGTTGTCGGCGCGCGACACCGCGTAGCCCGAGAACGTCTGCGGCCAGATCTTGGCGCCGAACGCGGTGATCCGCTTGAAGATCGGCGCGTCGAACGGGATGAGGCCGAGCCACTCGCGCCGCTCGACGCGGTAGATGAACATCACGAACTTGAGGCCGCTGCGCGCGAGCGTGCCGTAGACCAACGAGATCGGGCCGAAGCCGGCGAGCACCATGCCGACCGACACGCCGGAGAACGCGATCTCGCCGAGGGTGCGGATGTTCGAGACCCGCACGAACTGCAGCTGGCGCGTCAGCAGGCGCTCGGGGATGTACGCGATCCGATCGAGCATCAAGGAGATCGAGAACCCGATCACGTAGCTCGGGATCGCCGGCGAATCGAGCCAGCGTCCGAGCACGTCGCGCAGCGGGATCACGATCGCGATCGCGACGACGCCGAGCACGATGTGGATCATCGCAGCGTGGAACGACGTGTCGCGACCCTCGTTGCGATAGACCAGGAGGTACGAGCCGACCCCGAGCGTCGACAGCGCGCCCGCGAACAGCAGCAGGTTCGACCAGTTCATCACGACGCCGTAGTCGTTCTGATCGAGCTCGCGCGCGATGACCAGCGTGCCGAGGATGCCGAGCACCCGGATCGCCGACGACGAGATGGTCGTCCAGATCACACCCCGGACGACGGTACGCGCGAGTGACACTGCGCCACGAGATTACTACGCGACGACGAGGCGCGTCCGCTGGCGCGCGGCACCGATGTGCGCGATCGCGCCGGAGTCAAAGGCGAGCGCATCTGACTCGACACCGTCCGAGAAGATCACGCCGCCCGACGGCATCTGCGACTCGAGCACCAGCGTTCCACCCCGTGCGATCACGCCCGCCGCGATCGAGATCCGCGACTGCCGGCTCGCGAACGGCTCGCGCACGACGTAGACCAGGCGCGGATCGTCCCAGCCGAGGTGCATCGGCGTGCCACCCGAGCCGCCGGTGAACGCCGACACCGCGGACGCCATGTTGAACACCGACGACAGCCAGCCGGTCGAGCCGGCGCCGGTCGACACCAGCACCCCGCTCGACGACTGCGCTTCACGCCGGTCGCCGTCGGCGATCGTGTAGCGCGCCGACACGTGCGTCCGCGCCCCGATGTAGAGGTCGTTGAACCCGAGCAGGCGCTGGCCGTCGGCGAGCCGCGCCTCGGCGAGCGTGATCTCGCGGATCGTCGCCTTGGCGTCGAGCACGCGGCCCACCGCAGCGCGTGCGTCCTGCGGCTTCCACGGCAGGAGGACCCCGTCGAACCGCGCCGGGTCCGGATTGATCGGCACGATCGGCTGCGCACCCGCGTACTTCGCGACGTTCGCGACCAGGCCGTCCTGTCCGACCGCGACGACCAGGTCGCTGGCGGCGAACAGGAACGTCGGCACGAAGCCTCGGTCGACCTGGTGCACCTTGAGGCCGAGATCGAGCTGCCGGTGGATGACCTCGAGCGAGCGCAGGTAGGCGTCGTCCTCGCGGACGTAGTCGTCGAAGTCACCACCCGAACGCTCGAGATAGAACTTCGCCTGCGCGCGCGTGTTGAAGCGCTCGACGAGCTGCGCGAGGCGCGTCTTGCGCGTCACGAGGACGATCTTGTCGAACATGGGAGCCTCTATGGTTGTTATCGCCTCGCGCGGCTACTTGGAGATCAACTTGCTCAGCAGGTCGGGGCTCATGTTGAGCTCGCCGATCTTCGAAGCGTTCTCGGCGAGCTCGCGGAAGGCGAGGGCGATCATCATCTTGGGGTCGCCGCCGTTCGGCGCGATCGCCATCAGCGTCTTCCAGTCGGCCTTCTCGAGCGGCTCGAGCTGCGCACGGAGTGCGTAGGCGCGACTGTCGGCGTCCTGCTTGGCGTTCTCGACCTGCTTGGTGATCAACGTCGCGCGCTGCTCCTCGACCGCGATGTCCGCGGCCATCTTGCGCTCGCGGATCTCGCGCTTCTTGGTCTCGACCGCGAGCTCGGTGTTGAGCTCGGACTCCTTGATGATGCGCTCCTGCTCGACCGCCGCGTTGCGCCGCGCGTAGATCGACTCGTCGGCCTCGCGCTGCAGCCGCTCGCGGGCCTCGGCCTCGAGCGCGCGCGACATCTCCGGCGTCGGGCGCACCGACAGGATCGACAGCGACAGCGGCTCGAGCCCGAGCATCGCGACGGCGTCGACCTTGCGGAGCCCGTCGAGCACCTCGCGCACGAGCTGCTCGCTCGCGCCGAGCGCCTCGCGCAGCGACAGCTTGCCGATCACGGCGCTCGCGAGCACCTGCGTCGCGTGGACCAGCCGGTCCTCGAGCTTCGTCGGATCCTCCGAGCGATACTTGCCGTCGGCGCCGAGCGAGAAGTCGAGCAGCCCGGCCAGCTTCGTCGGATCGACCACGCGGTACGTCAGCTGCCCCTGGATCGCGAGCTCCTGGAAGTCGCGCGTGATCTCGTGGAACACGAACGGCACGTCCGCGCTCGCGAGCGGCACGGTCACGACCGTCGACGACGGCGCGTAGTACCAGAACGCCAGGCCGCGCCCTTCGCGCTTGAGCTTGCCGGCCTTGAAGTGGAGGACGTACGTCGTGGGAGTCGTCTTCAGGTAGGTGATGCCGAACATGTCTCCAGTATGTGTCCGAATTACACGAAGTCAAGGAGCTGACACGAACGCCACGCTCGACCGAAACAGCGCATGATTCCGCTCGTGAGGCTCTGCATCGTCACGCGCGCGCTCGTCGCGAGCCGCAAGCCCGCGTTTGCGATCGGCAAGCACGAGGCGATCCGCGTCCCGTGATCCTTCACCTCACCGCGTGTCTGCTCGCGATCGCCTTCGGCACGGCACACGCCGAGCGTCTGCCGGTGCGCGTGTTCACCACCGCCGACGGGCTCGCGAACAACCGCGTCGAGCGCGGCACGCAGGACGTCCACGGCTTTCTCTGGTTTGCCACCGGCGAAGGTGTGAGCCGGTTCGATGGCGGTCGATTCGAGAGTTTCGGCGTCGCCGACGGTCTCCCCGGCACCTACTGCCACGACATCAAGGCGACGCGCGACGGTCGCATCTGGGTGGCGACCGAGGCCGGGCTCGCGGTTCTCGATCTCGACGAGCGCATGGTGCGACCTCGGTTCCGCGCGGTCACCTCCGACGAGTCGTTCCGGATGACCGAAGACCCTTCGGGTGTGCTGTGGGTCGGCACGACGAAGGGCCTCGTGCGGATCGAGCAGGGCGCGATCACGGAGATCCCGCTGCCGGCGGGTGTGCTGTCGATCGCGTTCGATCCGTCCGACCGCTCGCTGTGGCTCGCGACGTTCAGCGGGCTGATGCACCGCACCGAGCGCGGCGAGCTCACTCGCTTCCGGATCGCGCCGCGAGGCGAGTCCGACGACCGCACGTTCAGCGTGCTGGTCGCGCGCGATGGCACGCTGTGGGTCGGCCACGTGAGCCCGCGCCTGCTGAAGATCACGCTCCCGCTCGCGCCGACGACGGAGCCGCTCGCGGAGTCGACGTCGAGCGCGGTCACCGTCATCGTGCCCGTGGGCGGAGTTCGCCGCGCGATGATGCAGGACTCGAGCGGCGCGATCTGGATCGGGACGACGACATACCTCGAGCGATGGAACGGCACGAAGCTCGAAGAGATCCGGCCGTCCCAGATCGGATCCGAGGGCTCGCCGGAGCCGAGCCTCGAAGACCGCGACGGCAACCTGTGGTTCGGAACCGACGCGAACGGCGTGGTGCGGCTCGCGAAGGGCGGCCTGGTCTCCTACGATACGCGGGACGGCCTCGAGTCGCCGGCCACGTTCGGGTTCGTCCAGGATCCCGCGGGGCCATTCTACGCGGTGACCTACAACGGCCGCCACGCGATCGCGCGTCGCGACGGCGAGCACTTCACGTCGGTGACCCCGCAGCTGCCGCCTGACGTGACGATCTTCGCGTGGACCTACGGACAGATCGTGGTGCTCGATCGCGATCGCCGCTGGTGGTACCCGACGGGGCAGGGGCTGGTGCGCTATCCCGCGGTCGCGCGCATCGAGGAGCTCGCTACCACCATCCCCGAGCACATCACCAACCTGCCCGGGCGCGACATCGCACGGATCTACGCGGACCGGCGCGGTGACGTCTGGATCGGGACGATGAGCGCGCTCGGGACGGCGCGCTGGGATCGTGCGACGGATCGGGTCATCACGATCGACGAGGACTGGGCGCGAGACGTGCTGGTGGGGGTTGGCGAGGACGTTCGCGGTGATCTGTGGCTGGGCTACACGCGACACGTCGTCCGCGTGCGCGACGGCAAGGCGACGGTGCTGCCTCCACCGGTGACCGGTGGGAGCGGTGCGTTCCTCGTCGATCACGCGGGGCGGTTGTGGCTGGCATCCGTCGGCGAGGGCGTCGCGCGGATCGACGACCCGGATCACCCGCAGATCCGCCGCTATCGCGCCGCGGAGCTCGGCTCCGATCAGGCGGTGTCGCTCGTCGAGGATCGACAGGGCCGCGTCTACGTCGGCACGAGTCGCGGGATCGCTCGCATCGATCCCGCATCCGGCGAGATCGTCCGCTACACGACCGCGGACGGCCTGCCGAATGACTACGTCCATGTCGGCGCGCTGGACCGCGATGGCACGCTCTGGTTCGGTACCAAGGGCGGGATGGCGCGGCTGTTGCCCGAGCAACCCCACACGCCCACGCCTTCGCGACTGTTCATCACGCGCCTGTCGATCTCCGGGACACCGCAACCGATCGCCGCGGACGGCAACGAGCACCTCGGGCCACTCGAGCTCGCGAGCGACGAGACGGCACTCGATGTCGAGCTCGCGAGCCCGCAGTTCGCGATCGGTAACCGCGTGCGCTTCCAGTACCGGCTCGGCGATGACTGGAGCGCGGCCACCGACGAGCGGACACTTCACTTCGCGCACCTCGCGGCGGCACACTATAACCTCGAGATGCGCGCGATCGATGCGCACGGGGTCGCCTCGTCCGGCGCGACGATCGACTTCACGGTGCTGCCGCCGATCTGGCGCCGCTGGTGGTTCATCACGGGTGCCGTGCTGATGGTCGCGATGCTCGCCTATGCGGCGTATCGCCGGCGGCTGGCGCATCTGCTCGCGCTCGAGCGCGTGCGGCGGCGCATCGCGACCGATCTACACGACGAGCTCGGCTCGAGCCTGTCGCGAATCTCGATCCTCAGCGAGGTCGCGCGCAGTTCGACCTCGACGTCCGCCAAGCTCGGCGACCAGCTCGAGGTGATCGGCACCAGCGCACGCGAGCTGGTCGATGTGGCGAGCGATATCGTCTGGTCGACGGACCCGCGCCGCGACGATCTCAAGAGCCTGATCGTGCGCCTTCGCAGTTTCGGGGCGGATATCTTCGATGCGCGCGGCATCGCGTGGTCGGTCAACGCGCCGCAGGATCCCGAGCGGATCAAGCTCGATCCCGAGCGCCGCCGGCACCTGTATCTGGTGCTCAAGGAAGCGATCAACAACGCCGCACGGCACTCCGGCGCGACCCGCGTCGAGCTGGCGATCAGCCATGACCGCGGAGGCCTGGTTGCATCCGTGCGCGACAACGGTCGCGGGTTCGACGAGTCCGCGCTGGCCGGAAACGGCAACGGCGTCGCGAACATGCGCGCCCGGGCGGAGGAGTGTGGCGGAACCCTCGAGATCCGCGCCGACCAGGGCACGGAAGTCGTCCTGCGGCTGTGACATGAACATGCACTGTGCGGCCCGGAGCGTGCGTGATAGGTCAGAACGATGATCGAGGTCGCGATCGTCGATGACGATGTGGTGCTGCGTGAAGGCATCGCGCAGCTGATCAACGCCGAGAGCGATATGCGGTGCTCGCAGCTCCACGGCACGGTTGCCGAGGCGTTGCACAGCCGTCCCACGATGTCGCCCGACGTGATGCTCCTCGATATCCACATGCCCGGGATGCTCGGGTCGGTCGGTGTGGCGGAGCTGCGCAAGAAGCACGTACGCGCGTCGATCCTGATGCTCAGCGTCTACGAGGAGCAGGACAAGGTGTTCGAGTCGATCTGCAACGGTGCATGTGGCTATCTCCTGAAGAAGACACCGCGCGTCCGGTTGATCGAGGCGATCCGCGATGCGAATTCGGGTGGTGCGCCGATGTCACCGGAGATCGCGAGCAAGGTGATCGCGGTGTTTCGCCAGGTCCGCGGCCCGATCCCCGATCACGGGCTGACGCCGAAGGAGATCGAGATGCTCGCGCTGCTCGCCGACGGGCACAGCTACCTGAGCGCTGCGCACACGCTCGCGATCAGCATCAACACGGTGCGCAAGCACGTGCGCAGCGTCTACGACAAGCTTCACGTCCACACGAAGTCCGAAGCGGTCGCAAAAGCCTTGAAACACGGCATCTTGCGCTGAGGGTGCATGTTCATGCGCTGGCACGCACCGATGTGGGTACGTAGCCTCGGCGGGTGTTGTCACAAGCTCCGGGAGCCGCATCTACCTCTTCGATGCAGCTCGAGTACACGCGCGACGGCAAGGTGGTTGCGGCGGTGGACCCCGACGGCGTGCGCCTCGTCGACGTGCGCAGCGGCGAACAGCGGCACCGCATCACGCTCGCGGGCGTGCAGTCGATGGCGCCGGTCGGCGATCAGGTGTGGGTTGCAACGCTCGATGGCAAGTTGACGCGATGTTCCCTCGACGGCCGGATCCTCAACACGCATCCGCTGTTCATCGATCCGGCAGCGCGGCTGATCGCTGCACCGGTCGGCCCGGCGGTGGCGCTGTGGACGGCGCGATCGCCGGCGCTGCTCGTCGATGATCTCGGGACGATAGCGACGGTGTTCGCCGAGCCGGATGCGCTCGCGCCGGTCGCGGGTCGTCGATACGTGCGCGGTGCACGCGAGCGGCTCGTGCTTCCGACCGGCGCACCGATCGCGCTGGCGCCGGGGTCTCGGCTGGCCTCGGCCGCGGTACTGCTCGATGGCACGGCGGTCGCCGCGATCGTCGAGCGTGGGGATGCGCGCGAGGTCGTCGTCGTCGCGCTCGCGAGCGGCAAGGTCGTGCAGCGCCTGCAGCTGCCGCACGGTTCGATCAAGATCGCGGCACGTCGCGGCCTCGCGATCGTGCGTGACGTGGCCGATCGGCTCGCGTTGCTCGATCTGCGGTTCGGGCGCGCGATCGGCGTGTTGCCGATCTCCGGTGACGCGGTCGACGTCGCGATCGATCCGGACGGCAAGACGATCGCGATCGGTGCAGCGAGCGGTGAGCTCGCGTTCGCCGGGATCGCCGAGTTGCTCGCGACACCGCGCGCGGTCAGCGTCCAGGTGCCCGCCGACGAGCCCGAAGCTGCTCCGGTGGTGTACGTGCCGGCACCCAAGCCAGTGATCGAGCCCGCACCGGTCGCCGTATGGGATCGACTGGATCTCTCGGCGCTGCAGCCGCGGCCATGGCGGGTGCGTGCGGATCGCCGCACCGCGCTCGCCGAGCTCGATCGCGAGATCCGCTCGGTGACGCTGTGGACCCTCGGCGCGATCGCCCGCGCGTGGGACTCGCGCCGTCTGGGCTACGGCAACGAGGGCGCGCACCCGTACGAGCACGAGGTCGCGGCGCTCGTCGGCATGAACGGTGGGTTCGCGATGGATTACGTCGAGGCGGCGCGGACGTCGCTCGCGGATCACGAGCGCGCGCTCTCCACCGAGCCATCGCACCGCAGCGCACAGATGCCGCTCGTCGAGCTCGGCGAGGAGCTGGGGCTCTCCGCGCAGGCGATCGAGATCTTGTTGGTGGTTGCAGCGCCGTCGATCGCGGGCGAGGTCGCGCGGCTGTACGGCATCCTCGCGAACGACCCGGCGCGCGCGTTCGTGGATCCGTTGCTCGTCGAGCAGGTCCTCGCGGGTCGCCTCGATCGCCACGACATCGCGAGCGAGCTACATCCGCGTGGACCGCTGATGGCGCTCGGCATCATCGAGGCCAAGACATCGCGCGCGCAGCCGTTCGCGGCGCTCGAGGTCGACCCGGTGATCCTCGCGCGGCTGCGCGGCGAGCCGCCCGAGCTCGGCGCTGCACCGGTCGTCCGGATCTCCGATCGTCAGCTCGCCGCGCTCGAGTTGCCCGCCGAGATCTCCACCAAAGTCACCGCAGCACTCGACGAGTCCAAACGCCCTCTGCGGATCGCGGTGCGCGGTCGTGCGGGCACCGGCCGTCGCGCGCTGCTCGCCGCGCTCGCACATGGCGCGGGTCGACCGCTCGGCGTGATCGATGCGGCGATCCTGCCGCGCGACGCCGATCGGTTCATGCGTGCCCTCGCTGTCGCCCTCCGGCGCGCGCAGCTCGCGGGCCTGTTACCGGTCGTGCACAACCTCGACACCGTCGTGTTCGGCGAGCGCGGCGGTGCCGATCTCGCGCACGAGCTGCTCGCCGCGCATCCCGGCGCGCTCGCCGTGATCTCTCCGCCCGGCATCTCGCCACCGTTTCCCGTCGGTCACGCCGTGATCGATCTCCCCGCACCGACCGAGTCCGAGCGCGCCGGCATCTGGCAGCGCGCCCTCGCCCCGACGTCGTTCTGGCTCCGCGATGCCGCGGGCCTCGCCGCGCGCTATCGCGTCGGTGCGGGAGTCATTCATCGCGCGATCGCCTCGCTCGCCGGCCACGAGCCCATCTCCCCGGCCGACGATCGGATCGATGCGTTCCTCCGGCAGGTCCGCGACGTCCGCCTGGCCTCGCATGCACGCCGCGTCGATCGGCTCGCGGGGTGGGACGATCTCGTCCTGCCATCCGACATCATGGATTCACTGCGCGAGCTGATCGGCCGCGTGCGTCACCGCCGCACCGTGTTCGAAGACTGGGGCATGTCGCGCACGATGGCGACCTCGCGGGGCCTCACGGCGCTGTTTCAGGGTCAGCCCGGCACCGGCAAGACCCTCGTCGCCGGCGTGATCGCGCGCGAGCTCGGCCTCGACCTCTACCAGGTCGATCTGTCCAAGGTGATGTCGAAGTGGATCGGCGAGACCGAGCGCAACCTGTCGACGATCTTCGATGCCGCCGAGGACGGTCAGGTCATCCTGTTGTTCGACGAGGCCGACTCGTTGTTCGCGAAGCGCACCGAGGTCCGCTCCTCCAACGACCGCTACGCGAACCTCGAGGTCAACTACCTCCTCCAGCGCCTCGACTCGTTCGAGGGCATCGCGATCCTCACCACCAACTCGGGCGGCTCGATCGATCCCGCCTTCAAGCGCCGGCTCTCGTTCCGCCTGTCCTTCCCGTTCCCCGACGAGGACACCCGCGCCGAGCTCTGGCGCACCCACCTCCCGCCGCAGCTGCCGCGGGCCGAGGACCTCACGTTCGACACGCTCGCGCGCAAGTACCAGCTCTCCGGCGGCTACATCCGCAACGCCTGCCTGCGTGCGGCCTTCCTCGCCGCGCAAGAAGAGACCTCGCTACACCAGCACCACCTCGAACGCGCGGTCGCCCTCGAGTTCTCCGAGCTCGGCAAGCTCTCGACCGGCGGCACGATCGATTGATGAGCCAGGAGCGCGCCCACACGCACGCCTCGGCGTCGGACTCCACAAGGGACGAGGATCGCGAGGAGCTGGTCGTCGGTCGGATCTCGCGGAGCGCGCTGCTGCGCCGGCCGGAGCATGCGGTGATCTCGGGCCTGCTCTGGCGCAAGGCGCGAGACGCGAATGGGGTCGCCGATGGCGCCGAGCATGCGGTCGCTGCGGCGTCATCGTCGAGTGGCTCGCGATTACCGGACCTGCTGATGCGGAAGTTCGAGTCGTCTCTCGGTGCAGACCTCTCGGGTGTTCGCGTCCACACCGGCTCCGACTCCGCCGCCGCGAACGATGCGGTCGGGGCGCGGGCCTACACGACGGGTAACGACATTCACTTCGGTGCCGGACAGTTCGACCCGTCGTCGCCGCAGGGTGAACACCTGCTCGCGCACGAGGTCGCGCACACGGTGCAGCAGGGGAGCGGTGCCCAGCGCATGCAGTTCAAGCTCGACGTGTCGTCACCCGGCGACGCACACGAGCACGAGGCAGACTCTGCGGCCGATGCGATGGTCGCCGGCCGCGCCGCGAGCGTGTCGTTCGGCAGTGGTGTCGCGCGCAAGGTGATGCGGGACGCGAAGCCCACGACCACAGGCGTTTCGTGGCAGGCGCCGTTCAATCTCGGCACCGCGACCACGCGAGCTCAGGCCCGCAGCGGCGTGGAACGGATCTACGACATGCTGCTCGACGCGAAGACCAAGCTCGACTCCAAGGACGCGGCCCAGGCTGCCATGGTCGCAGCGCTGGACCCGCAGATCGATGCACTCGTCACCTGCATCAAGACGATCCCATCGAAGGACGATCTGGACGCCCAGGACCTCGTGACGATCAAGAATGCGGTTCCAAGTGCGATCGCGGTGTTCGACGCCCACGCCCAAGCGCTGGCGGCCAAGGCGAAGGCGGGCACGAAGAAGTTGAAGGCGCAGCACCTGGTCGCCGAAGCCGCAGCCGCCGAGAAGCTGCATGCGATGTACATGGCCGGCGAACAGACCGACGAGAAGTCGGGAAAGACCGTCGAGTTCATGAAGGCTGCGTTCGAACAAGTCGCGTCGATCAACGACAAGATCGTCGAGCTCGCCGAGACCTGGGGCGAGGCAGACGCGTTCTCGGTCATCCCGACTCCGGTCGAGTTCGTCGGGACGTACCTGAAGCCGATCGGGACCGCGGTGACGTATGCGACGACGGCGTACGACGTCCTCTCCGCGCTCTGCAAGGTCATCGGCACTCCAGCGCAAGGCGATCTCGCGAACGCCGAGGCCTTCAAGCTCGGCCTGGTCGGGATCACCGCCGCGACCTCGATCCTGTCGGCGGTGCCGGTCGTCGGGCCGCTGATCACCGGGTTCTACGTTCCGGCGGCCGAGCATTGCCTCGACTACCTGAAGAAACAGATGAACGCGGAGAGCTCGCAGGCGGCCGAGCTCCAGCTGTTCGACTGGATGAAGGAGCAAGGCAAGAAGGCACCCGGGGTCACTCCGACGATCGATCCGAAGTACGCGAAGTCGTTCCCGGGTGGTCAGGTCGTGCTCGACGTGATGTTCCCGATCGTCAACCACCGCAGTCCGGCGATCACACCGGCGGCACGCACGTACTTCATGGACAACAAGTCGTGGTTCAACAACGGACTCGGTGCCGGCAACAAGCTCGTCGACGACATGGCCGCAGATGCCGTGCTGTCGTGGTTGAAGTTCAATTCCGACATGGTCTGGGCGGCGCTGTACGGCAGCCTCCCGAAGACCCTCAGCTGATCGAGGAGATTTATGACCCAGGATCTCGAACACCAGAAGCACACCGCGGGCGCATCGGATGTGACCACCTCGTCGAGCGAGTGCGAACCCGGCCGGGCGAGTCGCAGCGCACTCCTGCGCAAGGCCGACCACACCGTGCCGTCGGGTCTGCTCTCGCGCAAGCAACGCGATGCGAACGGCGTCGCCGATGGAGCCGAGCATGCGGTCTCGACCGCCTCGTCATCGAGTGGCTCGCCGCTGCCCGAAACGCTGCAGCGCAAGTTCGAGGGCTCGCTCGGCGCCGACCTCTCGGGCGTGCGCGTCCACACCGGCTCCGACTCCGCGGCGGCGAACGACGCGGTCGGTGCGAAGGCCTACACGACGGGCAACGACATCCACTTCGGCGCGGGCCAGTTCGACCCGACCTCGAAGGGCGGCGAGCACCTGCTCGCGCACGAGGTCGCGCACACCGTGCAACAGAGCGGCGGCGCATCGCGCATGCAGTTCAAGCTGGACGTCTCATCGCCAGGAGATGCCCACGAGCATGAGGCCGATCGAGCCGCCGACGCGATGGTCTCCGATCAGTCGGCGAGCATCTCGTTCGGCTCTGGCGTCCAGCGAAAGGTCATGCGGGATGCCAAGGCAACGGGCACGGGCCTCGCGCCGAAGGATCTTGACCCGGTTTCGCAAATCATCCGGCTCGAGGGCCGGATCGAGGCAACCCAGAGTCTGCTCCTGGGAATTCAGAAACGCTGTAACCCCACTCTCGACAACGTGCACACGCAACTGCTCCTGTTCGTCAACGCTCATAAAAAGGCGTACGACCTCTACATCAACAAGGTGAACAAGGAGCTCGCGGAGAGCGCCGAGAAGGTGAATGCCTTCAAGGAAGACTTCGAGAAACAGGAGCGCCTGAAGAAGCTGTGTGAGGCAGGTGTGAAGGTTGCCGTACTCATTTTCGACTTGGCTCTCGAGGAGGAACTCGGTCCATTGTCGAAGTTGGTTTCCATCACCGCCGAAAAAATTGGCGATGCCGCCATCAGTGCGATCCCAACTCCAGAAGCCCCAACCGTCACCGCCGTCACTGTGGAATCAGGCGCGAAACTGTTCGAGAAAAGCATTGCCGGATTCGACCGTCTGGACACCATGAGACATGGGTTGATCAACATCGGCATCGCACACGGCAATGTGACGGACGCACACAACAAGCTCGAGCACATCAAGGATGGCCTTGCAAAGAAGGCAAAGACGTCCGGCGCACCCGATGCCGCGTTCACGGCGCAGTTGGAGACCATTCCCTCCCGGTGCGCGAAGCTGGACTCCGCTGCGTTGGGTGTCGAACACAGGTGCATCGAAGCCCTGCGCCAGGCAACCATGCAAGCAACGCTTGCAGATCCGCAGAAGCTGGCCGAGGAGCTCGAGTCACCTGCGGAGAAGGACGCCGGCAAGCCAGACCCCTACGCCGCCATTGGTGCGAGTGCGCAGGTCGTCACGGACATCGTCCCTTGGGGTGAGGTGGTTGTCGAATCCAAGACGAAGGGAAAACCCACGCGGTTCAAGGCCCGGATCTTCAAGGCCGATGCGAATGCTCCGGCGCCAATCGCACACGCAGGCGCTCGCCGGCAGGTAATCGGTGTCGAAGGAGATACGCTTGTTCTCGATGATCAGAAGTCGGTGGGATCCAAGGAAACGGATGTCGCGATCGACGCCGATTCAAAGGGGAACGAGAAGCTGATCGGGAAACGCGTTCAGGTGATCCAACACTTGGCCCCGCTCGGCACCGTCATGGACCTCGAGACGAAGAAGAGTTACCCCGCCCATGCAAACATTCAGGCTGGTCTTCCAAGCGGTGCGACGCGATCAGTGGTGGGAGTGGAGAAGAGCGACGTCTTGGTGATCGAGTTCGTCGCGGGCAAGGACGACAAGGACGGCAAGGGCTTCGCGCAATATGACGGTGGTCCCAACGATGATCTCTATTTTCACTCCGAGGCGGTCGCTCCCGGAAAGCCTCCCGAGAAATACGGGTACGTCTACACCACCGGCAGCGACAGCAAGGGCGGCACCCTCTTCTTCATCAAAGCGGGGTACAAGCTGGAGGGGTCGGGCGCAGACCTGAAGGCCGTGAAGGTGCCTGTCGACGGCACCTGATCGATGTCGTGTGTGATGACCTTGCCGAGCCCGACAACCGCTGATCCCGATCCGGTCGACCTGGATATGTGGCGTCACGGCCGGGGCGGTCGCCGGATCAGAACTCGACGACAGCGCGGATCGACGTGCCCGCGTGCATCAGCTCGAACGCGTCGTTGATCTTGTCGAGCGGCAGCTTGTGCGTGATCAGCGAGTCGATCTCGATCTTCTTGTCCATGTACCAGTCGACGATCTTCGGGACGTCGGTGCGGCCGCGCGCGCCGCCGAACGCGGTGCCCTTCCAGACGCGCCCGGTGACGAGCTGGAACGGTCGCGTCGCGATCTCCTGGCCGGCACCCGCGACGCCGATCACGACGCTGGTGCCCCAGCCGCGGTGGCAGCACTCGAGCGCCTGACGCATCAGCGTCGTGTTGCCGACGCACTCGAAGCTGTAGTCGGCGCCGCCGTCGGTGAGCTTGACGAGGTGCTTGACGACGTCCTCGCCGATCGTCGTCGGGTTCACGAAGTGCGTCATGCCGAACTGCTTGCCGATCGCCTCGCGCGCCGGGTTGAGGTCGACGCCGATGATCTTGTCGGCACCGACCATGCGCGCGCCCTGCACGACGTTGAGGCCGATGCCGCCGAGGCCGAACACGACGACGTTCGCGCCCGCCTCGACGTTCGCGGTGAACAGCACGGCCCCGATGCCGGTCGTCACGCCGCAGCCGATGTAGCAGATCTTGTCGAACGGCGCGTCCTTGCGGACCTTGGCGACCGCGATCTCGGGGAGGACGGTGTGGTTCGCGAACGTCGAGCAGCCCATGTAGTGATGGATCTTCTGGCCCTTGTACGAGAACCGCGACGTGCCGTCGGGCATGACGCCCTGGCCCTGCGTCGCGCGCACCGCGGTGCACAGGTTCGTCTTCCGCGACGTGCACGACTTGCAGTTGCGACACTCGGGGCAGTACAGCGGGATCACGTGATCGCCGACGGCGAGCGTGGTCACGCCGGGGCCGATCTCGCGGACGATGCCGGCGCCTTCGTGGCCGAGGATCGCCGGGAACAATCCCTCGGGATCGCCACCCGAGCGGGTGAACTCGTCGGTGTGGCACACGCCGGTCGCTATGATCTCGATCAGGACCTCGCCGGCCTTGGGGCCTTCGAGATCGACCTCGACGACTTCGAGGGGACGCTTGGCTTCGAACGCGACGGCAGCGCGGGTCTTCATGGGCCGTAGCCTACGCCGGATCTTGCGAGATCGTTGACGAAAGTAAACACGTTCACTTTCTGGCTTGCCTTCGTCTGGAAAGTGAATATGTTCATTTATGTGACCACCAAGGGCGAACACACCCGGCAGCGGATCGTCGACACGGCCCTCGCGCTGTTCGAGCAGCGCGGGTTCGCGGAGACCACGCTGCGCGACATCGCCGACGCGGCGGACATCTCGATCGGACTCACCTATCGCTACTTCCGGCGCAAGGAAGAGCTGGTGCTCGCGCTCTACGAGCAGCTCTCGGCCGATGTGGCCGCGAAGGTGAAGCTACCGGAGGGCACGGTCGGGGAGCGGTGGGCGGCGCTCGAGCGGACGCGGTTCAAGGTGCTGGCGCCGCATCGCCGGACACTCCTCGCGCTGGTCCAGGCCGCGCTCGATCCGGAAGGCGAGCTCGGCGTGCTGTCGCCCGCGACCGTGACCGTGCGCGAGCGCTGGCGGTCGCTGCACCGCGCGGTGATCGACGGCGCGACCGGCAAGCCGCCGGCGGCGCTCGCGGAGTTGCTCTACGGCGTCGACCTGATGCTCGTGATCTTCTGGACCCAGGACCGCACGGCGAGTGCGAAGGGGATTGCGAAGGCGACGAGCGAGGCGATCGATCGGATCGCGAAGCTCGTCGACGTCGCGGTCGCGTTCCCCGGCGCCGCCGGTGCGATCGCGGAGCTCGCCGGCACGTTTCACACGCTCTCGAGGAAATCATGATGACCGACACCCTCGGCGCCCGGATCGACCGTCGCGCCACCACCTACGCCGACCTCCCCGTGTTTCGCGCGGTGCGCGCGGATCGCGTCCCGGTCATCCGGTTTCCCGCGTTCTTTCGCGAGCAGGCGGTCGCGGCGCGGTTCTTCCAGGACCTGATCTGGGCCGCGACGGAGATCCACGCCCCGGAGCTCGCGGCCTTCGCGGCCGCGCACCGGAAGGTCGACTCCGGCCACTGGAAGTGGAGCGAGCACGATCTCGCCGCGACCGACCAGGCCGCGCTCACGATCGACGACTGCTTCGCGCTCGACTACCTCGAGACCCGGATCCAGATGGGCCGGATGCTCGCGGTGTTCCACGACGCGACGCCGACCGCGCGCCTCGTCGCGCTGTGCGCGCTCGAGACCGCGGGCACGATCACGCTCGGCACGCTGTTCGGCTACGTCCAGCGCCACGGGCTCGATCACGTGCTGTACCTCGGCAAGCCGCACGTCCACATCGAGGAGAACCAGGTCGAGGGGCTGCGCGAGCGGCTCGGTGCCGTGCTCGACGGCCGCGACCCGGCGTTGCTGACGATCGTCGACACGATCTTCGACGCGCTCGGCTGCATGTTCGCGCGCGGCGCGCTCCACCACTGGCCCGACCTCGTCGAGGCCGCGTGACGCCGGCCGGCGAGCTCGCGGCGCTCGGCGCGTTCTACCGGATCGCGGTCGGCGACGTCGACCCGGTCGCGCTCGATCGCTACGCGGAGTGGGTGCTCGGCCGCGACGCATTCGCGGTCGTCACGCTCGGCACGCCCGAAGAGCTCGGCGGGCCCGCGCGGTTCCGTGCCGCCGCGGCGCACTGGCCCGCCGCGGTCACCGGCATGAAGCGCGAGCTCGGCGGTGCGAGTGATCCGACCTACTACGTCCGCACGGTGTGTCCGTGGGCCGACGGCGTCGCGTGGCTCGGGCAGGCCGCCGCGCGGATCCCACCGGCGCGCACGCTCTACGGCCTGGGCTTTCAGTGCGATATCGTGAAGACCTACGCGCTGACCGACGATGGCTTCGTGTCGTACCGGCTCGCAGATGACGAGATCCTCGCCGACCCAAAGGCGTATCGCGCCGAGGTCTCGTGGGACGCGATCGCGTGGCCCGACGCGCGGTGGGCCGCGATCGGTGCGCTCGGCCGGCGGCTCGGGTTTCGGACCGCCAATCACGTCGGTCACCTCCACGGCGCGATGAAGATCTACGTCGAGCGGACCGGCGCGATCGCCACCGATCGGTCGCTCGCATGAACGCGTACGTCGCGTACACCCGGCCGCGCTCGATCCCGGTGACGCTCGCGATGGCGCTCACCGGCTGGCTCGCTGCGCCGGGGCACGCGCACGTCGTCGCGGATCTCGCGTTCCTCGCGATCGTCTACTCGGTGCTCCTGTGGGGCGGCACGAACGCGTTCAACAGCGCCGAGGATCGCGACACCGGCTTGGTGAATCTTCTGCCGGATCCACCGCCGCGCCCGCGCCACCTCGGCGCGTTCGGCCTCGCGCTCATGCTCGCCGCGATCGCCGCCGCCGCACTGCGCGGTGCCACCGCGATGCTCCTGGTCGCGACCGCGGTCGCGCTGTCGATCTTCTACTCGTGGCGCGATGCCCCGTGGCGACGGGGCAAGGACATCCCGGGCGTCGACAACCTGATCAACGCGCTCGGCTGTGGCCTCGGCAGCTTCGCGCTCGGCTGGGTCACGACCGGCGCGACGATGACCCGCACGCCGATCTACCTCGGCCTCGCGTGGACCGTCTGCCTGTTCGGCGGCATGCCGACCGCGCAGATCTTCCAGCTCCGGCCCAACGAGCGCGGCACGAACTGGACCTCGCTCCTCGGGGCCGCGCGCACGCTCCGCCTCGGGGCGCTGCTGTTCGCGGTCCACCTCGCGTTGCTCGCCCCGATCTCGCACGCGACGATCGCGACGGTGATCTGGGCGGTCGGCATCGGCGCCGCGATCGTTCACAGCGCGTGGTGGGCGCGCACGCCGTTCGTCGCGCCGTATCGCCGGATGCTGCGCCAGATGACGCTCCTCACCGCCGCCCAGCTCGCGTGGGCGATCGGTGCCGCGCGGGGTGTCTAGCGTTACACTCGGGCGTGTCGCTCGATGATGCCTGGAACGCGCGCTGGGGCGTGCGCGGCGTCCGGCCGATCGGCCACGAGCTGCGCACGACGGCGAGCGACACCTGGGTGCGGTTTCACAGCCTGCCGAACAGCTACCGCTACGCGTACGACGACGACTCGGCCGCCGAGGTGCTGCGCCGGCACAACACGCTGATCGGCGAGCTGGTCGCCACCTCGGCGAGCCCGGACGTCCTCGTGTTCACCTGCGCGTGGTCCGACGGCGAGGCGGTCGTGCCGCGCCACGAGCCGCTCGCGGGCGCGATCGGCGGCGCGGCGTGGACCAGCGTGGCGCTCGGCGGCGTGACCGGCTGGACGCACGTCTACGCCGAGGCGCTCGTGTGGGAGGTCGGCGCGATCGATCCGCTGCTCGTGCTCGTCGGCGATGACACCACGGCCGACGTCATCGTCGCGCCGGCTGATCTGTCCTGGCTCTACCACCCGTACGACGGAGGCTGCGACGTCATCGCGGTGTCGAAGGACCACCGCGCCGAGCTGCGGGCGCGCCATCGCGACTGGCTGTCGCCGCACGCGTCGGGACTCTAGTGGAGCTGGACGCCGACGGTGTCGGCGCTGCGGCGGTACAGCCGGATGTCGCCGGGATCGAAGCAGCAGAACACGATGCGCGGCAGCGTCGAGTGGCGGGTCTCGTCGATCGCGATCGCGGCGGCGAGCGGGCGCGGAAAGCGATACGCGCCGGTCGAGATGCACGGGAACGCGATCGACTGCGCGCCGGCCTCGATCGCGAGCTCGAGCGCGCGGCGATAGCAGCTGCGCAGCAGGCGCTCCTCCTCGTAGTCGCCGCCGCGCCACACCGGGCCGACCGCGTGGATCACGTGCTTCGCGAGCAGCGCGAAACCCGGCGTGATCTTCGCGTCGCCGGGTTCGCAGCTGCCGAGCGCACGACACGCGGCGAGCAACTCGGGACCGGCCGCGGCGTGGATCGCGCCATCGACGCCGCCGCCGCCCGACAGCGCCGCGTTCGCCGCGTTCACGATCGCGTCGACCTCGAGCTTCGTGATGTCACCGCCGACCAGCATCAACATGCGCGCAGCCTACCAGGCCTCGGACTCTCGACTTCTGGCTTCGGCCGGAGGGAGATGTATCGAACGCTGGCCGAAGTCTGCAGACCGATGTCTGAAGCCGGATCACGCGGCGGGCCGAAAAGCGACAGGGTAACGGACGCGGGTTGCCTCGGCGGCGGTCGGGAACGTCGTCGACGAGACCAGGTCGGCGACGCAGGTCGCGATCGCGCCGCGGCCGCGCGCGTGGCTCACGCTGCCGTCGGGCGCGACCTGGAAGTCGACGACGATGTCGACCGCGGTGCGCGCGTGGGCGCGCGTGTAGCACGCGGCGATCGCGTGGCTGCGGTCGTCGAGCACGCCGCGAATCGCGACGGTGTCGAGCCCGCCGACCGCGACGCACGCGGTGCCGCTGCACAGCGCGAGCGCCGGCGTCGGGGTCTCGCCGAGGTCGTAATCGTCGCCGGCGGCGTGACCGTGCGACACCGTCGCGTAGCGCCCGGTCTTCGAGACCTCGAGCCTGGGGTCGAACTTGCGCTGGGCGCCGCCGAAGCCGCCGGCCTCCCAGTCATCGGGGCGCACGAACGACTTCATGTCGACGAACGCCTTGCCGAGATCGATCGTGCCACCGACCGCCGAGACCATGCCGGCGAATCCGCCGAGCATCACGGCGCCGCTCGTGCCCTCGAGCACGCTCGGCATGCTGGGGGCGATCGCGGGTGCGGCGGCGAGCACGCGCGCGGCCTCGGCACCGGCGTGGGTCGGCTTGCGCGGTTCATCGACGACCTGCGTCTTGTACGGCACGACGTGGCGCGCGTGGACGATCGGCTTGCGCAACGCCGCGCTCGCAGCGGGCGCGACCAGCGCGATGATCAGGCCCCACGCCGCGAGGTGTACGACCAGCGAGCCGCCGAGGTACGTCGGCAGACGCAGGTCGCCGCGCGGGCCGCGCAGGCTCCGCGGCGGGCGCGGGACGAGCGCGATGCGCACGGTGATCTGATCGAACGCGAGCTCGACGACCTGATCGGCGACCAGCGGATGTGCGCCCGGCGGGTACAGGCTGGTCGCACCGATCGGCACGTTGACCGTGGTCCCGGTGACCAGCGGGAAATCGGTCGCGACCGTGGCCGGCAGATCGACGCCGGGGGCACAGCCGATGCGATAGCCGCCGCCGGACGGGAGGAGCCGCACGTCGATCAGCGTGTCGCCGAACTTCGCGACCACTTCGACGCACCGGTCCATGTCCTTACGGACACCAGTGCCGGTTACGAGTTGCGCAGCAGGCGGGCGAGCTTGTTGCGGCTGACCCCGAGGGCCCGGGCGGCCGCCGACTGGTTGCCGTCGCAGCGGTCGAGGATCGCGGTCGCGTAGCGCCGCTCGGCCTCCTCGAGCGACAGGTCGGGCGGCAGGCTGATCGTGTCGGCGGCGAGGATCGCGGTCACCGGGATCGCCATCGACGACGACGCGCCGGGATCGCGGAGCGCGAGATCCTTGATCGACAGCGTCGGGCCCTGCGCGAGCACCACGGCGCGCTCGATCGTGTTCTCGAGCTCGCGCACGTTGCCCGGCCACGGATAGCGGATCAGCGCCGGCCGCGTCGACTCGGCCAGCGCGAGCGTGCCCTTCCTGTACTTGCGCGCGAAGTGATCGACGAAGTGGGTCGCGAGATCGACGATGTCGAGCTCGCCTCGCATCCGCAGCGGTGGGATCTCGATCTCGACGACGCGCAGGCGGAAGTACAGGTCGCTGCGGAACTGGCCCGCCGCGGCCATCGCGCCGAGGTCGCGGTTGGTCGCCGCGACGAGGCGCACGTCGGCCGCGAGCGTGTCGCGCCCGCCGACGCGCTCGAACTTGCGCTCCTGGACGAACCGCAGGAGCTTGCCCTGGAGCAGCAGCGGCAGCTCGCCGATCTCGTCGAGGAACAGCGTGCCGCCGTGCGCCGCCTCGACCTTGCCGATCACGCGGGAATCGGCGCCGGTGTACGCGCCGCGCTCGTGGCCGAACAGCTCGCTCTCGACGAGCGCCTCCGGCAGCGTCGTGCAGTCGACGTGGACGAACGGCGCCTCCTTGCGCGCGCTGTTGACGTGGATCGCGCGCGCGAGCAGGCCCTTGCCGGTGCCGGTCTCGCCGTGCAGGAGGACCGTCGCGTCGGTCTGCGCCGCCCGCACGATCATCTCGTAGACGAAGCCCATCGCCGGCGAGTTGCCGATCACGTGGTTGAACCGGCCGGTCAGCGCGACGCCGCGTTGCGCATCGCCGCCGCGCAGCGACGTGTAGTCGAGCGCGCGCCCGATCTGCTCGGCGAGCGCGCGCACGAACGTCTCGTCGCGATCGCCGAACGCGCCATCGCGCTTGTTGAGCACCTGGAGCACGCCACGGATCTGATCGCGCCGCACGATCGGCGCCGACAGCATCGACGTCACGCGGTAGCCGACGAGCTTGGCGACATCGGTCGCCCACCGCGGATCGCTCGCGGCATCGCGGATGTTGACCAGCTCGCCCGTCGCGGCGACATGGCCGACGACGCCATGACCCGACGGGACGCGTAGCTCCGGCAGCTCCGGCAGGGTCGCGACGCGCGAGCGGATCTCGCCCGTCGCGCCGTCGATCAGCCAGAGCGTCGCCCGCTCGGCGCCGAGGGCGTTCGCGACGCGCGCCGCGAACGTCGCGAGCAGATCGTCGAGCTCGACCTCGCCCGAGATCATCGCGCCGAGATCGGCGAGCAGCTCGACGCGTTCGTCGGTCTCGTCGATCATGCGCGTCGCCAGCATGCCACGGCTCATGCCGCAGCCGCACGCTCCGCGTCCCGCGCGACGAGCGTCATGCCCTCTCGGGCCGCGACCGTGCCCGGCAGCGCGACCTGCGCGGCGCGCTCCATGACGTCGAGCTGGTCGTCGGTGCGGTTCGGATCGTGGTGGAACATCACGAGCTGCGGGACGCCGGCCGCGCGCGCGAGCTCGGCGCCGGCCTGCCACGTCGAGTGGCCCCAGCCGACCTTCGCCGGATACTCGTCGGGCGTGTACTGCGAGTCGTAGATCAGGATGTCCGCGCCCGCCGCGAGCTTCTTCAACGTCGGATCGACGCACGCGAAGTGCTCGGTGTCCGTCGCGTAGACGATCGACTGCCCGCCGTGCGACAGGCGATAGCCGTAGACCGGGTCCGGGTGGTTGAGCTTCGCCATCGTGACCGTGATGTCGCCGATCACGAATTCGTCGTTCGGCCGCAGCTCGCGCGTGGTGACCTGGCCGCCGAGGTCGTCGAAGTCGACCGGGAAGAACGGCGCCTTCCACAGCGCGCGGATCGCCGCGTCGTGCGACATCACGCCGTTCGGGCCGCTCGCGATCTCGACGCGGTGACCGGGCACGTAGACCGGCGTGAAGAACTGCAGGCCGGCGACGTGGTCCCAGTGCAGGTGCGAGAGCAGGATCGTCGAGTGGCGCGGGCCCGACTTCATGCGCTCGTCGCCGAGCGTGCGCAGGCCGGTGCCGGCGTCGAGGATGATCCGGGTGTCACCGGCGGTGACCTCGACGCATGACGTGTTGCCGCCGGCCTGCTTGTCGCGACCCGGCGTCGCGACCGAGCCGCGCACGCCGAGGAATCGAACCGTGAGATCGTGGGTGGTGGTCATGGCTGCCTCCGTTCGAGCAGACATAGAGCAACTTCAGGACCAGGCCGCCGACACGAGCAACTACACGAAGTTGCAGATCGGCCGACGTTGGTGCCCGCACCGGATCGAAGCGAACGGTGCTCCGTTTCGAAGCAGCGCTGCTACAGAAAGCGCCGCAGCCGATAACCGAGCCAGGCCAGGCCCTTGCGCCACCACGACAGCCGCAGCCAGGCCTGCTCGTCGAACGGCTCGCAGTTGGCGAGGTCGATCGAGAAGTTCCGCGCGAGGGTGGCGCTGGTGGCGGTGTCGAGGATCTCGATCGTCACCTCGAGGTTGTTGAACCGCGACTGCGCGTCGAAGTTGTAGCTGCCGATCGTCGACCAGGTCTCGTCGATCGTCGCGGTCTTGGCGTGCAGCATCGGGCCGCTCCACCGCATCATCTTGACGCCAACGCGCGCGAGCCGCCGCATGATGTAGAGCGACGCCCACTCGACGAACTTGACGTCGGAGTTGCCCGGCACGATCACGCACACCTCGACGCCGCGCTTGACCGCCGCGGCCATCGCGCGCCGCACGCCGCGGTCGGGCAGGAAGTACGCGTTCTGGATCATCACCGAGCGCTGCGCGGCGCGGATCACGTGAACGTACGCGCGGCGGACGGTCGCGCGCGCCCGGCGCCTCGTGTTGTCGAGCAGCCGGACGAAGCTGGTGCCGACCGGGGCGATCTCGAGGTGGCGCGGCAGCGACGGGTACGGCTTGCCGCCGGAGCGCATCCACGTGCGCCGGAACATGCGCGCGAGATCGATCACGATCTTGCCGCGCACGCGGCAGTGCATGTCGTGCCATCCGTGGCCGCCGTCGGCGGTTGCCGCGTAATCGTTCGCGA
This sequence comes from Haliangiales bacterium, assembly GCA_038321315.1. Classification (GTDB taxonomy): domain Bacteria; phylum Myxococcota_A; class Polyangia; order Haliangiales; family Haliangiaceae; genus JABFXX01. The sequence goes on from JBBQEX010000018.1 coordinate 68,884, forward strand.
TGTTGAGCCCGCCGGTGAACGCGATCTCGTCGTCGACCACCAGGATCTTGCGGTGATCGCGATGGCTCAACCGGAACCGCCGGCGCCACTGGCGGATCGGGTTGAACGACGCGACCTCGACGCCAGCGGCGCGCAGCTCCTCGACGAACGCGCCCGAGATCGACGTCAGGGAGCCGACCGCGTCGTACAGCACGCGCACCGCGACGCCGGCCCGGGCGCGCTCGACGAGCACCTCCTTGAATCGGTCGCCGGTGCGGTCCGACGCCAGGATGTAGACCTCGAGCACGATCGAGCGCTTCGCCGCGGCCATCGCCTCGAGCATCGCGGGGTAGACCTCGCCGCCGTCGCGCAGCACGGTGACCTCGCAGCCGGCGCGCCAGCCGACGCGACTGCGCGCGTAGGTCAGGACCTCGTGCGGCAGCTCGACCGGGACGCCCGACGATAGCTGGTCGGCGACCGCGCGCGGGATGCCGTCGGAGATCGTGGTGGTCGCCGCGGTCGAGCGCGCCCGTCGGCGCCGGCGTCGGCGCTTGGGTGGTGCGCCATCGGCGCCCGGGGTCACGTTCGTCGTCATGCCGCGTACCGGACGTGGTTGATCGTGTACACGATCGCGCCGCGCGGCGCCTGGATCGTGACCTCATCATCGGCCCGCTTGCCGAGCAGGCCGCGCGCGACCGGGGAGTCGATGCTGATGAAGCCCTTGTCGACGTCGGACTCGTCGGCGCCGACGATGCGATAGGTCCGCTCGTCGCCGTCCTCGTCCTCGACGGTGACCCAGGCGCCGAAGAACACGCGCGCGGGGTCGGTCGGCGGCTCGATCACGATGATGACCTCCTCGAGCCGCTTGCTGAGGAATCGCACCCGGCGATCGATCTCGCGCAGCCGACGCTTGCCGTAGATGTACTCGGCGTTCTCGCTGCGGTCGCCGAGCGCCGCGGCGTCCGCGACCTCCTGCGTCACGCGCGGTCGCTCCTTGAGCCACAGCTGATCGAGCTCGTCCCGCAGCCGCTTCGCGCCCTCGGGCGTGATGTGGCGATCTCGTGGCGGTCCTTTCGGTCGGCGATCTCGCGTCGACATCCCGGAAATCATATCCGGTATATGCTGCCGCCGCTGCATGGGTACGGAGCTGCTGATCGTGCTGGCGTTCCTGATCGGGAACGGCTTGTTCGCCGGCGGCGAGATCGCGATCTTATCGGTCCGCAAGACGCGGCTCCGCGAGTTCATCCGCAGGAAGGACAAGCGCGCGCTCGCGATCAAGGCGCTGCGCGACAAGCCCGAGCGGTTCCTCGCCTCGGTCCAGGTCCTGATCACGACGTTCGGCACCGCGGCGGCCGTGTTCGGCGGATCGCGGCTCGAGATCACGCTCGCCGAGTCGTTCCATCGCGTCGGCCTCGGCGACGGCGCCGCGCTCGTGGTCGTGACGATCATGCTCGTCATGCTCGAGCTCGTCGTCGGCGAGCTCGTCCCCAAGTCGCTCGCCCTCCGCTACTCCGATCGCTACTCGTTCTTCATCGCGCGCCCGCTGCTGTTCCTCGCGCAGGTGCTGCGCCCGCTGGTCTACGCGCTGACGATGATCTCGAACTTCGTGCTGCGGTTCTTCGGCGACAAGACCACGTTCACCGAGTCGCGGCTGTCGAAGGACGAGCTCCAGCAGCTCGTCGAGGAAGCCGCCAAGACCGGCTCGGTCGATCCGCGGGCGAGCGAGATCGCCTCGCGCGCGCTCGGGTTCGGCGAGGTCACGATCGCGGAGGTCATGGTGCCTCGCAACCGCGTCGTCGCGATCCGGCGCAACGCCCCGCACGAGGAGGTCCAGCGCGTGATCCTCGAGGAGGGCCACAGCCGCATGCCGGTCTACGACGGCAGCATCGACAACATCGTCGGCTACGTCGTCGCGCGCGACGTGCTCGCGCTCGCCTGGCAGAAGGGCCTCGTCGTCCTCGAGGACATCCTGCGGCCCGCGCACAAGGTCGGCGAGAACACGCGGGCGCTCGATCTCCTGCGCGAGATGCAGCGGCGGCGTACGCAGATGGCGATCGTCGTCGATGACAACAACGGGCTGTCGGGCCTGGTGACGACCGAGGATCTGATCGAGGAGCTGGTCGGCGACATCATGAGCGAGGACGATGTCCCCGAGCAGTTCTTCACGCGCGAGCCCGGCGGAACGATCCTGGTGCAGGGCTGGGCCTCGGTGCGCAAGGTCAACCGAGACCTCAGCCTCGACCTGCCGGTCGGCAAGGACCGCACGACCGTCGCCGGACTCTGCATGTCGCTCGCGCAAGCCATCCCACAGGCCGGCGAGCGTCTGACAACCGATAACGGGACCATCCTCGAGGTGATCGAGGCGTCTCCGAGACGTGTGCGAAGAATTCGCGTTCATCCGGTCGACCATTCCGACGAGGATGACGATGCGCTAGAAGTGCAGCATCCCTGATACGGCTCGGCACGCCCAGGCTTCCCTTCGGCGCGAAAAGATCCTGTATCATCGACGGCGATGACGGCTCTCGCGCGCGACAACGTCGCGTCCGACCATCTCGTTTACGCCTGGCCGTTCCCGATCGGCCCGGAGTGCGACGTGACATGCGGTTCGGACGAGCAGGTCGTCATGTGTCCGGCGTGGGTCGTCGGCGAGCGCCTCGGTCCAGGTCGCCATCACTGGCGCACGCCGGATCCGTCGCGCCCGGTCGCCGCGTACTTCGTGCTCGTCGAGCCCGTCGAGGTGCCGTTCGACGTGACGACGCAGTTCGTGATGCCGTCGACCGGCCAGCAGATCCGGTTGCGCGCGACCGGCACGATGCAGGTGCGCTGCGCCGATCCGGGGCTGCTCGTCGCGCAGTTCGTCGGGCTGCCGTTCGATTCGGTCAACGACGGCGTGATGCGCAGCGTGTCGCGGAGCGCCGAGCGCATGATCGCGCGCCTGCTCACGCGCCGCGTGGTCATGGCCGGCACGCCGCTCGTCGTCACCGACGCGACCATGCAGCAGGGCATCATCGAGGAAGTCGTCGCCTACAACCCGACGGCGGGCGCGGTGTTCGGCATCGAGATGATCCGGCTCGGCCAGCTCGCGATCCACGCCGACGACGGCCAGAAGCAGTACGCGACGCCCAACATCGCGCAGCGCGGCAACGGCAACGGCAGCGCGCGCCCGACGCCGATCACGCAACCCGAGCCGATCGCCGCGGCATCGCCGCGCCGCATCTCGCACCCGCCGATCGACGACAACCCGACCGGGCCGCAGATGCAGCCGTATCGCCCGGTGCAGTCGTCGACGCCGGAGATCAAGCCGCCGGTCGGCCCGCCGCTGACGGTGGCGTCCGGCGAGATCGGGGGCTCGCGGTCGTCGTCGTCCGGCGATCGCGAGCGCGCCACCGCGAGCGGCGAGATCGGCTCGCGCAACCGCACGCCCTCGGGCTCACCGCCGCCGCTGCCCAAGTCGGTCACCGACAAGCAGGCCGTCGCACCGCCACCCGAAGCGCGCCGCGCGGGCTCGATCAACGTCGAGATGCCGGCGCGCGACGAGATCACCCAGCCGTCGATGCAGACGCCGACGCCCGCGGCGCGCGTGGCCGCGAGCCCGGGACCGACGGCCGATCAGGCGCGCGGATCGATCATGGGCATCGGCATGTCGCAGATCGGCTCCGGCTCGGTCGCCGGCGAGATTCCGATCAAGGTGAAGGTCGGCGCCCGCGTGCTCGTGCCCGGCCCGAACGGCCTCATGCAGTCCGCGACGGTGCGCCAGCTGCTCCAGGGTTACTACGAGCTCGAGGTCGGCTCGTCGGGCGAGACGATCTGGGTTCCCATCGGCGGCGTCGTTCCCGATTAGAAATCCGCCTAGAAGTCCGTGAGCCCGACCTCGAACACGAGCGCCGGCAGCTTGCTCTCGAGGCCGTACGCGATGTCGAAGCCGAGCAGCGGCAGGACGACGTTCTTCACGTAGACGCGCAGGCCGGCGCCGACGTCGGTGCGCGTCCAGTGATCGTTGGTGCTTTGGAGATAGTCGCGACCCGCGCTGCGCGGCGAGGCGAGGCCGAGGTAGCCGGCGTCGAAGAACCCGAGCGCGCGGAACGCGAAGATCCGCCAGCGCGCGATCGGCACCGAGTATTCGGCGCGCGCCATCGCGCGACGGTCGCCGCGAAACTGATCGGTCGGATAGCCGCGGATGTCGTAGATGCCACCGAGCGTGAGGTCCTCGTGGAGCGGCAGGTTGCGGCCGACGTTCAGGTGCGTGCGCAGCTCGAGCTGGTGCTCGCCGAACAGTCGCCAGCTCTGATATGCGCGCAGGAGGACGTCCTGATAGCCGTAGGTGTCGAGGCCGGGCACGGTCGCCTCGGTCCACAGCTGGACGTACGGGCCCCAGGTCACGCCGTAGTCGTGGTGGCGCGCGTCGACCGTGAGCCGCGCCTGGATCGAGGTGTCCCAGCCGTCCTTCTCGGCGCGGGTCGCGATCGCGCCGCTCGGGGCGTGCGGATCGCGAAACGTCACGTACGCGCTGCGCAGCCGGAGGTCGCCGACCATCCACCACGCGAAGTTCCAGCCGACCAGCGCGCCGGCGTTGAGGAACGTCATCGTGCTGGTGCGCAGGATCGTGGTCGAGGTCGGGTCGTTCGTCGGGTTCGCGTACTCCTGGATCACGCGGCGCAGCGGATACACATCGAAGCGCATGGTGAGCTTGCTGCCGCGCACCGCGGGATCGAGGTAGGTGCCGAAGAAGAACGTGTTGCGGCTGCCGACCTGGCCGTAGAGCAACAGCTTCTTGTTCTCGCCGCGCCAGTCGTTCTCGGCGAAGCCGAAGCCGGCCGCCCACGCCGCGCCGGGCAGCACGTACAAGGTCGGAGCGACCACCCACGAGTGCTTGTCGACCAGGTCGGCGACCAGCGCGATGCCGTCGCCGCGCAGCTCGAACTCGACCTCGACGTCCTCGACGAGCCCGCTCGACACGATCGCGTCCTTGATCCGGATCAGGTCGTGCGCGTTCAATCGGTCGCCGAGCGCGACGTGGCCGACGTAGCCGAGCGTGCTCGGTACGATCTTGGTGTCGCCACGCACGACGAGCTCGACGACCGGTCGCTTGATGTCGTCGGTCGCGATCGGTGGCTGCCGATCGATCCACGGTGTCTCGGCGTGCGCCGTGCCCGCGAACAGCAGCGCGAGGATGACGATCGTCGCACGCAGCAGCTAGGCCCTCACTTCTTCTTGCTCGGGAGGATGTTCATCAGCTTGCAGATGATGCCGAGCATGATCTCGTCGGCGCCACCGCCGATCGAGAGCAGCCGGGTATCGCGGTACGCCTGCGCCGCGACATTGTCCCACGTGAAGCCCATGCCACCCCAGTACTGGAGGCAGCTGTCGGCGACCTCGCGCGCCAGGCGACCGGCCTTGAGCTTCGCCATCGACGCCATCATCGTGACGTCCTTGCCCCCGATGTATTCCTCGACAGCGCGGTAGACCAGCGAGCGCAGGAGCTCGGTCTCCGTGCGCATCTCGGCCATGCGGAAGTGGATGACCTGGTTGTCGATCAGCGGCTGGCCGAACGTGGTGCGCTCGCGGCAGTAGGCGATCGTCGCGTCGATCAGGTTCTCCATGCCGCGCAGCGTGCCGATCGCGCCGCACAGCCGCTCCTCCTGGAACTGGAGCATCTGCATCATGAAGCCCATGCCCTCGGCGCCGATCCGGTTGGTCTGCGGGACGCGAACGTCCTCGAAGTAGACCGGGCAGGTGTCGCTCGCGCGCATGCCGAGCTTGTCGATCTTCGGACCGATCGTGACGCCCTTGGTCTTGGTCGGCACGATCACGAGGCTCTTGTTCTTGTGGACCGCACCGTCTCCGGTGTTGACCAGCACGCACATCCAGTCGGCGTGGATCGCGTTCGTGATCCACATCTTCGAGCCGTTGATCAGGTAGTCGCCGCCGTCCTTCTTCGCCGTCGTCTTGATCGCCGCGACATCGGATCCGCCGGTGACCTCGGAGACCGCGATCGAGCACACGACCTCGCCGGCGATCGCGGGCACGAGGAACTCTTTCCTGAGCGCGTCGGTGCCCCACTTCGCGAGCGCGGGTGTCGCCATGTCGGTCTGGACCCCGATCGCCATCGGGATCGCGCCGGCCTTGCAGTTGCCGAGCTCCTCGGTGACGACCATCTGATACGAGTAGTCGAGCCCCATGCCGCCGTACTCCTCGGGCTTGTTGACGCCGAGGAGGTTGAGCCGGCCGAGCTTCTTGAACACCTCGTGTGCAGGGAACACGCCTTCGCGTTCCCACTTGTCGACGTGCGGGTTGATCTCCTTGTCGACAAAGTCGCGAACGGTGCGGCGCAGCGAGTCGTGTTCGTCCGTGAATTTCATGTCGGCGTGAGGTTACATCGTGTGATTTCGCCCCGGAAGTCGCTCAAGTGTCCGGAATCCGTACACTGCGTGAAGCACGTTTTCGGTGGGATCTCCCCGTACACCATGTAACTCTGCCGATCCCTCGATGCTCCCAGCACTCCTCAAGCTGAGAATCGCGACGTCGATGATGGCCAGCTGGTCCGCGTCGACGAGCCCGGTGCCCGTCCCGGCGCAGACCGTGGCCGTCCTCGTGGCCGGCCACATGGTCGAGCCGCTCGACGTCACGCTCTACGACGAGAACATGCACGTGACCTCCGAGGTCGCGATCGAGCGCGATGGCTCGACCGATGACGAGACCGCGGTCGAGCTCAAGCGCCTGTTCCGCTGTCGCCGCACCGGCCGCGAGCGCGCGGTCGCCAAGAAGACGCTCGCGATGCTCGCCGACGTGTCCGAGCACTACGACGGCCGCAAGATCGAGTTCGTCTCGGCCGTGCGGCTCGGTAGCGATGAAGGCTGGGAGTCACCGCACCGCGCCGGTCGCGCGATCGACTTCCGCATCCGCGGCGTGTCGCTCACGATGATCCGCGACTACGTCTGGAAGAAGTACGCCGACGTCGGCGTCGGCTGGTATCCCAGCGAGCAGTTCCTCCACATCGATACGCGCCCCGGGCTGCACGACACCGCGTGGACGTTCAGCAAGGGCGTGAACTTCTACCACCCGTGGTGGGCCGAGCTCGCGCGCATGCCGCCGAAGCCGGTCGTCGTTCCGAAGCTCCGCACCGGCGTTTGATCTCGCGGTTCGCACCGTCGACGACGGGCGAGGCACACCCGGGCACGCTGCTGTCGGCGCTGCTCGTGTGGCTCGACGCGCGGTCGCGCGGTGGTCGCGCGATCCTCCGGCTCGAGGATCTCGATGTCACCCGCGTGCGCGCCACGTGGGCGACCGAGCTGGTCGAGGCGTGCACCTGGCTCGGGCTCGACTGGGACGAGGTCGTCGTCCAGAGCACGCGCGGCGCGGCGTACGAGGCCGCGCTCGACGCGCTCGCCGCGGCCGGCCGGCTGTATCCGTGCACCTGCTCGCGCGCAGATCGCGCCGCGAGCGGCCGGCGCACGCCCGACGGTGGCTGGGCGTACGACAACCGATGCCGCACGCGACCGCTCGGCGACTGGCGCGCGTCGCCCGATCCGCTGCGCGCGCGGCTCGATGACGATCGCATCGCGCTGATCGACGCGCTCGGCGTCGACCTGTCGCAGACGCCGGCGCACGACCTGGGCGATCCGATCGTTCGCCGGCGCGACGGCGTGATCGCGTACCACCTCGCGGTCGTGGTCGACGACGCCGCCTCGGCGATCACCGACGTCGTGCGCGGCCGCGACATCGCGCCGTCGACCGCGACGCAGATCGCGCTGCAGCGCCTGCTCGGTGTGCCGACGCCGACCTATCGCCATCACCTGCTGTTCCTCGAGCACGCCGAGGGCGCCAAGCTCTCCAAGTTGCACGGCTCGATCCCGTTCACCGAGGTGCGCGCGCGCTACCGGGGCGACGAGCTTCGCCGCGTGCTCGCCGAGGCCGCCGGGCTGCCGTCGGATCGCGTCGCTGACTTCGCGTGGGACCGCGTGCGGCGCGACGATCGGGTCGCGACCTGGGACGGTGTCACGCTGGCGTTCGGCTAGACTGGATCATGCCGATCGTCTGCCTCCAGTGCGACGAAACGCCACCCGGCGTCGTGGCAGGCGCGCCGTGCCCGGCGTGCGGCGCCGCGGTGGTCGACGTCAAGCGCGACGACGATCTGATCGGCACGGTGATCGACGGCCGCTTCGAGATCACCGGGCTGCTCGGGCGCGGCGGGATGGGCGCGGTGTATCGCGCGGTCCAGCGCTCGATCGGGCGCGAGGTCGCGCTCAAGCTGATGGAGCAGCGCACGCAGGACACCGCCGCGGCGAAGCGGTTCTTTCGCGAGGCCAAGCTCGCCAGCAAGCTCGCGCACCCGAACACCGTCGCGGTGATCGAGTTCGGTCAGGATCACGACGGCTCGTTCTACCTGGTGATGGAGCTGGTCGCCGGGCGCACGCTGCACGAGACGCTCGCGGCCGACGGCGCGTTCGCGATGCCGCGGATCGTGCGCATCGGCACGCAGCTGTGCGACGCGCTCGAGGCCGCCCACGCGCTCGGCATCGTCCACCGCGATCTCAAGCCCGACAACATCATCATCGGCGAGCGCGACCGCGTGACGGTGCTCGACTTCGGGCTCGCCCTCATGGTCGACGATCCGGGCATGCGCGCGACCGCGGCGGGCGTCTACGCCGGCACGCCGCGCTACATGGCGCCCGAGATCGCGATCGGCGCGGAGCCGACGGCGAGCCAGGACATCTACGCGCTCGGCGTGATCCTCGCCGAGCTGGCGACGAACCGGCAGCTGTTCTCGGCGCCGACGATCGAGTCGCTGTTCGTGATGAAGCAGACACCCGACGGCGAGCTCGGCGGGTTGCCGATCGAGCTGCGCGCGCTGGTCGAGCGCATGGTGTCCCCGGACGTCGCGGATCGACCGACCGCGGCCGAGGTCCGCGCGAGGTTGACGAAGACGCCGCCCGCGTTCGAGCTCGACCGCACCGCGAGCGCGCCGGTGATCGCGCCACCGCCACCTCCGTCGGCCGCGTTCCGGCCGCCCGAGATCGTCGGCGCCGGGCTCGAGCTCGAGGCCGGCTGGAAGCGCGACAAGCAGAACCCGCCCGGCCACATCAACCAGGGGCAGCCAAAGAAGTCGTCGGGTGCGCTGACCGGCGTCGTGATCCTGCTGCTCGTCGCCGGTGGTGGCGTCGGCGTGTGGTGGTGGCAGACGCACAAGGCGAAGCCGCCTCCGGTCGCCGAGGTGCTGCCGCCGGCGAAGAACACGGTGGCGATCCACATCATCGCGTCGCCACCGATCGAGGTCACGCTCGACGGCAAGCGCGCCGGCAAGACGCCGTTCACCATCGACCACGCGCGCACGACGCAGCCGATCGTGATCGGCAACGGGACGCGGTTCGTCGAGGTCGTGCCCGATCGCGACCGCGAGGTCGACGTCAGTCCCTAGACCAGGCCCTCGCGCACCGCGCGGGTGACCGCGGCGGCGACGTTGTGGACCTGGAGCTTCTTGTACAGCGTGCGAATGTAGGTCCGCACGGTGTCGTGGCTGATCGCGAGATCGTCGGCGACCTGCTTGTACGACAGCCCGCGCACGAGCCCGCGCAGCACCTGCTGCTCGCGCTCGGTCAGATCGAGCCGCCCGGGCGCGCTCGCCGGCGTCGCGTGCCCGCGGCGGAGCAACTCGAGCACCGTGCGGGCGACGCCTGCGCTCATCGGCGAGCCACCGTCGGCGATCGAGCGCAGCTGGGCGAGCAGCTCGCGCGCGCTCGTGCGCTTCAACATGTAGCCGCTCGCGCCCGCGCAGATCGCCGCGAGGATCGTCTTGGGTTCCTCGAACACCGTGAGCATCGCGACCGCGGCGTCGGGAAATCGCTCGCGCAGCTTGCCGGTCGCCGCGATCCCCGACATGCCGGGGAGCTCGACATCCATGATCACGACGTCGAACGCGAACCGCTCGGCGGCCGCGAACCAGGCGAGCGCGCGCTCGGCATCCCCGAAGCTCGCCGCGAGGGCGAACCCGGGCGAGTTGTCGAGCAACGTCTCGAGGCTGGCACGGTAACGCGCGTCGTCCTCGACGAGCACGACCCGGAGCCGGGGCTCGGCGGGCTCGGTCATCGTCGCCAGATGCGACGCAGCGCGCGGTCCGGGGTCCCGAGGGCGAACACGACCTCGACCCGCGTGCCACCCTCGGATCGCGTGCCGATGCGGAGCTCCGCGCCGATCGCCTGGGCGCGCGCGCGCATGCTGGTGAGGCCGAGGCCACTGCTCGATCCGCGGGGCGTCCCGGCTTCGCGCGCGAGGCCGATGCCGTCGTCATCGACCCAGAACCGCCAGTGCCGGCGATCGACGCGCGCGAGGCCGAACGTCACGTTCTGCGCCTGCGCGTGGCGAGCCGCGTTGTGCAGCGCCTCGAAGCAGACCAGCTGGAGGCTGCGACAGACCACGAGGGACATCGGGACCGCGGGGACCGGTGATGGGAGATCGGTGGTGAGCGTCACGATGCCGTCCGGAAGCAGTCGCGCCCCGCGTTCGAGGATGTGTGCGACGAGCGCGTCGAGCGTGTTGGAGCCACGGCGGAGCGACCACACGATATCGCCGAGTGACTCGCCGAGTCCCTCCGCGGCGTCGATGATCTCGGCGGCGACCCCGCGGCGCTTGGATTCGGGGAGCTCGGTGTTGGTGGCGAGCGCGGCGAGGATCCCGATCGAGCCGAGGCCGGAGCCCATCTCGTCGTGGAGGTCCATCGCGATGTGGACGCGCTGGCGCTCGAGCCGCAGCTGGAGCGCGACGCGGATGCGGTAGATCGCGTAGCCGATCCCGAGGAACCCGATCGCGAATGCCGCGATCACCCACGGCCTGCGCCACCACGGTCCGCGGACCTCGAACGCGAGCACGGTCGGCGGCGACCACGCGATCCCGTCGAGCGACGCCGAGATCTCGGCGACGTGCTTGCCGGCACCGGTCTCGGCGAGCTGCAGGGCGGGGCGGGCGAGCTCGGCCCACGGCTCGTCGCTCGCCAGCCGCACGCGATACCGGAGCAGCGCGGGATCGCGATACGACAGCGCCGCGAACGCGAGCTGCAAGAGGTTCTCGCCGTACGGCAGCTCGAGCACGCGCGCGGGATCGCTGCGCACGCCGTCGACCCGCACGTCGGTCAGCGACATCCGCGGCGGCAGCGGCACGAGGCCGCGCACGCTCGCGGGCACCTGGTAGACGCCGAAGCCCGCGATCCACAGCGTGCCGTCGCGGGTCTCGAGCGCGTCCATCGCGTCGACCGCGGGCAGGCCGTGCCACGAGCTCGGCGACTCGAGGACCTCCCAGCCGTCGGCGCGATCGGCGCGCTCGCGCACGCGCAGCACGATCCCGTGACCGAGGATCCACGTGCCGCCGCGCGGCGACGGCGCGAGGCCCATGATCGCGCGCGATGCCAGCGATCGCGAACCCGGCACCTGGTCCCACCGCGTGGCCGCCTCGTTCCACGCCCACACGCCGGCCTGCTCGGTCGCCGCCCACAGCGTGCCGGCCTCGGTCTCCTCGTAGTCGGTGACCGACACCGCCGCCGCGATCCGCTGGCACTGCCACGAGGTCGGCACGATCGGCTCGTCGAGCTTCGCGGCGCACACGAGGTCGCGGTCCGAGACCCACACGCGCCCGTGGCGATCCTCGTGGACGGTCTCGATGATGTCGACGCCCGCCGGCAACCCGGCGACGTGCTCGGGCGCGCCGGTCGCGCGGGTCGCGTACACGCCGTCGCGAAACGCGAACCACGCGCGTCCGCTCGGGCCGGTGTCGCACGGATTCTGGATCGCGCCAACCTGCGGGTAGCTCGCGAACTCGCCCGCGATCCGCACGACGAAACCGCGCTCGTCGGCCCCCCACAGACGCCCCTGACCGTCGACGCACATCCCGCCGCGCACGTTCATGCCGGTGTCCGCCGCCTTGCCATGCGCGACGTCGATCCGCCCGAGGCCGGTCCACGAGGGCGTCCAGATCCCCTCCTCGGTCTCGACCAGGAAGCGCGGGTTCGCGGGGACGCCGTCGGCGAGGCCCCAGATCGCCGTGTCGGGTTCGGGATACTGCTGGACGCCCGAGTACGTGCCGAGCCACAGGCTGCCCTCGGTGTCGACCAGCAGCGGGCCGATGCTGGTGAAGCCGTCGGCGGCGCGGATGATCTCCGGCGGGCCGGTCGGCTCGATCGCGACCAGCGCGGAGTCGAAGATCACCCAGATCACCTGACCGCGTTGCACGAGCGTCGTGGCGCGCGAGTCGAGATAGAACACCTCGGTCATCGCGTCACCGACCACGCGCGACAGGTGGCCGTGGCTCTCGAGCACGTAGAGGCTGCCATCGGTCGCCGGCAGCACGTCGATGATCCGATCGGCATGCGCGACGACGACCGCGTGCGCGCCATCGACCCGCCAGACCTGCTTGCTGCTCGCGACATAGAGCGCGCCACCGCCGCCGCGCACGATCCGCGGCGAGGCGAGGTGCCCGAGCGGCTCGTCCCAGCGGCCGGCGGCATCGCGGCGCCGGATCGTGTCGTTCGCGACGACCCACAGCGAGCCGTTCGGCTCGATCCAGACGTCCTCGATCTCCGCGAGCGGCTTGCCGTCGGGACCGGCGACCACCGTCGCGGCCTCGTCGGCGACGCGGAACACCGTGCCCGGCGAGTCGAGCACGTAGAGCGAGCCATCCGGCGCCGCGCGCAGCTCGGCCACCTGCGTCGCGATCGTCGCGGCCGCGATCCGGCGCAGCTCCTGGCCGTCGTAGCGCAAGAGGCCGCCGATCGAGCCGATCCACAGGAAGCCACGCGTGTCCTGCGCGAGGGACATCACACCGGGCACCTTGAGGCCCTGTCGCGCGTCGAGCATGCGGATCAACCGGCCGCGGGCCTCGACCGGTGTGGCCGACGCGATCAAGCACGCGATCACGAGGACGAGCTTCCCGCCACGCATGCCGTACAGGCGTATCACGGCCGCGCCCGTCGCCGTCCTCACATCATGATGCGATGTCGCCGGAGGTGTGGCGCTCGTACCGTCGACCACATGCTGAAGACGGCGCTGCTCGCGGCGGGCTTGCTCGTCGGGATGTCCGGCCCGGCATCGGCGTTCAAGTTCAAGACGCACATCTACACCGCGAACATCACGATGGACGACCTCGTCGACGGCTCGGTGTATCTGCCGGGGCTCGTCACGATGCATCGCTTCCAGGTCAAGGCGGGTCAGACCGACGACGCGGCGCTGAACCTGGTCTGCGACATGGTCGAGCCCGGCCTCCAGTGTCGCGTGCCGAGCGGACCCGAGCTCGCGATCCGCAACGATCTCCTCGTCGAGGCGGTGTTCCTCTATCCGGAGATGGTCCGCGGCGGCGTGATCGGGCCCGACGGATTTCCCGATCTGATCTGGGGCCAGCAGGCGACGCACGTCAACCACGCGCGCAAGGTCGGCACCGACGTCACCCAGCTGCGCGCGGCGTTCGGCGGGCCGAACCAGGAGGACATCTACTCCGGGATCCCGTTCCTCGTGCAGGATCAGGGCGGGCCGCGCTTCTATCGCGATCCCGACGACCCGTACACCTGGCGCGCGATCGACTACGGCGTCTACCTGCTCGGCAAGGCGCTCGCGTGGCACGCCGACGCGCCGCACGGCTCGTGGGAGTACCACCGGCGCCTGCAGGCGATCGCGTTCTCGTTCGGCTACCTGATGCACATGGCCGGCGACGCCAACATCCACACGGTGCTCAATCGCCAGGTCGGCTCGTACTTCGACATGTTCCACGGCGTCGGGCTGTTCGGCCCGATCACCGAGGAGATCAAGCACATCACCGCCGAGACGCTGATCGACGCCCACATGACGCCCGCGATCTTCGGACCCGCCGGCATGTTCGATCCTCGCTCGATCGATCCGAAGCTGCCGGGAAACAACGCGGTCGTGGCGCACGGGCCGATCGCGTCGCCGCCGGGACTCTCGTGCCCGGCCGCGCGCACGCCGCGCTGGGCGTACTGCAACCCGATCGACGACGCCGGCCACCTCACCGGGTCGTGCCTCGATCGCCCGGAGAATCCGTACGCCGCGCAGGCGTGCGATCCGTGGACCGACATCTGCTACAAGCCCGAGGATCTCGCGGCCGCGCGCCACGCGATCCAGGACGGACTCGACAAGTGCGCGCAGCGATCGCCGAACACCTGTAGCGATCCGGGCGCGTGCCGGCTGACGCCGTACCAGGACGCGCTGAAGGATCTGCCGCCGAGCTGCGATCCGGACGCGATCGTCGTGCGCCGCGACGCCGACGGCAACATCGTCGAGCGCACCAACGCGTGCATCATGGCGAACTGCGCGTTCGACGCGCGCCGGTGTCCGCAGCCGGCGCTGCTCGGCTTCGACGATCGCGACGCGACCGCGCCACCGTGCTCGGTCGATCCCGACCGGTTCGCCGGCGGCCGCGTGGCATTCCTCTCGAGCCTCCAGATCGCGGCGCCGACCGACTTCTTGTACCTGACGATGATCGAGGATCCGAAGCACGAGATCACCGACATCGGCGACGCGGTCACGCCGCAGCCGGGGTTCGACCACGTCAAGCAGCGCGCGATCGGCGGGCCGTACCTGCGCGGGTTGCTCTACCTGCGCGACGAGCTGCGCGACCTCGCGGAGCTCGAGCCGGGCCGCGGCGGCCTGCGCGGCGTGTCGTTCGATCCGGCGCGCCTCGGCCACACGATCGCGGCGCTCGCGGACGGCAACAACTCGATCGGCGCGCAGTTCGTGCGCTTCGTCGGTGGCAGCGTCACCGTGCTGCAGGACGTCGGCCACGCCACGACCTGCGTCCTCACGTTCGGCCTGGTGTGCCCGCCGTCGACCGCGGACGTGCCGCTGTTCACGCCATCAGTGCTGCTCGGTCGCCGCGCCGCGCTGATCGACGAGCAGCTCGCGCGCTACCTCGAGATGAGCGTGTGTCTCGCGCAGAACCTCGCGAACGGCGCGACGACCGACGACCCGGTTCCCGACACCTGCAACGATCTCCGCTGGTACCGCGAGAACCACCGGCTCGAGAAACAGGCGCGCGCGCTGCTCGCGACCCAGCTCGGCGCGCCGCCCGAGACCGGCCCGAGCTTCCTCCTGCGCTGTCTCGGCGTGCCCGACGATCGCACCGAGCCGAACCCGCCGGCGATCACGACTCCGATCGATCACGGCAGCTTCTCGCTCACGCTCAAGAAGATCGAGGCGTTCCTGGTGAACGACACGTTCCTCGAGGTGCTGAGCCTGCATCGCGAGGATCTCGGGATCGACGTGCCCGAGTTCGCCGAGCTGATCTGGATCGAGCTCAACGTGCTCGTCGCGGACTACATCGGCGCGCCGCTGTCGGACGCGTTCACCCAGGCCGCGGGCGGCGTGTGCAACACGATCGTCGCGTCGGGCCTGCCCGACCTCCAGGTCGTCGGCTACGCGATGCAGAACTTCAAGGACACGATCAGCGCGACCGACGAGGAGATGGCGGTCAGCATCGCGTTCCTGCGCGAGGACGTGCTGCGCGACCCGGTCTATCACGCGAACGTGCAGGCGATCCTCGCGGGCACGCCGTACGCCGACCAGCTCGACCGGCTGTTGACGAGCCCCGATCTGACGGCGGTCGGTACCGCGCCCGCCGTCCAGGCGCTGATCCATTTCCTCATCACGAGCCCCGCGTTCGCGAACCTCAACGGGCCCGAGGTCCGCGCGCTGCGCAGCTACTTCGGCATGGATCGCACGCCGACCGGTGACGTGTTGATCAATCGCGCGTGGCCGATCTTCAACACGATCCAGCTCGAGAAGCTGATCGCGCTCGGCTTCCAGGGCATCGTCGGGCTCGAGGCCGCGGCGAACGCGATCCCGGCGACGACGCTGCCGGGCAACACGGTCGACAGCGGGTCGGCCGATCTCCTCCACGCGGCGCGCGGCGGTCAGGGCTCGATCCTGGTCGACGATGTCGCGAGCTTCGCGTCGGTCTACACCGCGGGGCCGGCGATGCCGGGCAAGGCGAGCGAGCTGTCGGATCTGTGGTGCGGCACGGTCGACTACAACCTCCTGTGCAACGCGGTCCCGAGCCTCGACGACCCCGACGACTACGCGCACTACCGGATGGAGCCCGGCGTGCCGTTCGCGGTCGTCGGCCCGTTGAACCAGAGCAAGCACGAGCCGTCACCGGCGCGCGATCGCTCGGGGATCGTGATGGATCGCATCATCCACGAGCCCGACTCGCTGCCGTACGACCTCAGCTTCAACGTCACGAACTTCGCGGCGGTGGCGCCGACCGCGGGGCCGTCGACCGGCAACGTCAGCCGGGTCTACGGCAACATCTTCGCGCCGTTCTACTGCAACAACCCGGGGCCGACGCTCCAGGATCGGATCGACTACGATCTCGACGGCATCGTCGACGCCTGCGACAACTGCCCGAAGATCTTCAACCCCGGCCAGGAGGACGACAACCTCGACGGCCTCGGCAACGCCTGCGATCCGACAGCGTCCGCGCCACCGCTCGGCGCGCCCGGCGTCGGGGTCGATCCGCCATCGGCCGAGTACGTCGGCTGTCGCACCGGCCCCGACAGCGACGGCGACGGCATCGGCGACGCGTGCGACGTGTGCCCGACCGGGCCCGACTATCGCGACGCCGATCGCGACGGCATCCCCGACGCGTGCGACCGCTGCCCGAACACGCGCAGCGCGAACCGCGCCGACCGCGACGGCGACGGCACGCCCGACGTCTGCGACCTGTGCCCCGCGGTCGCGGACGACCAGGCCGATGCCGACTGCGATGGCGTCGGCGACGCGTGCGACAACTGCCCGACCATCGCGAACCCGACGCAGGCCGACCGCGTCGGCGATGGTATCGGCGATGCGTGCCGCGGCGCGAACGGCTCGAGCGGCTGCGGCTGCCACACCGGGTCGGACGCGGGCGGCTCGCTGTTCGTCGTCGCGGTGTGCTGGGTGCTCGGTCGCCGCCGCTACCGCCAGTCGAAGCCGATCTCGGCGATCACCGCGGTGTCGTGAACGCCGCGCTCGACCCGGATGCCGGCGACGACCGGCGCGTCGGCGAGCGCGACATCGAACCCGGCGACGAGCTGGCCGCCGATCCGGGAGACCGCCATGCCGGCGTGTGATGACGCCAGCCGGGTCTCGAGCCGCGGGCCGAGCGTGAACGAGAACGCCGCGGCGGCCTGACTCGAGACCGTGAGCCCGATCAGCGGCGTGACGCCGAGGGTGTCGACGCTGCGGCGGCTCCAGTCGAGCCGGCCGTCGATGAACCAGGTCGGCGCGACGCCGTCGCGCGCGAGCACGACGCGTCCGACCGCGGCGATCGCGAAGCCGGCGTGCGCCGACTCGAGGCGATCGTCGAACATGCCGCCGCCGAGTCGCGCGCCGAGCGACCATCCGCGATCGGTCGTGCGCTTGCGCCTCGTGTGGTCGGCGTCGAGCGGGTCGTCGAGTTGCGGCCCCGATGCGGACGTCACGCCGCGGTACTTGTCGGGCGTCAGCGGCGGGTGCTTGATGTCGACCGGCGAGCCGACCTGGCGATCGGCCGGATCGCCGCCGGGGTCCTCGCCGAAATCGATCTTGTGCGGCTCGGTCCTCTGCGCGGCCTTGGGCGGCGCGTTGAACATCGACGTGCCACGGCTGCGCGGCTTGACGTCGACCTCGTTCTGCAGCGTCAGGTTGTCGATCGCGACCTTGATCGTGTAGTGACCGGCGGGGATCCAGATCGTCGCGGGCAGCGTGATCGACTCGCCCGGCAGCGCGTCGGTCGTCGCGACCAGGCCCTCGGGGTGCGAGATCAGATCGAGCTGCGCCAGCTCGCTCGCCTTCAGCCGCTTGTCGAGCTTCTGGACCTCGGCCTCGTCGCACCCCGCCAGGTACAGCGCGGCGTGCGGCAGGTCGTTCTTCCTGGCGTAGTCCGCGCCCTTGGCACACCGCTCGGGGTCCGCCGAGGCGGCGGTCGCCGACACCATCACGATCACGATCGCGAGCTTCACGTCGTTCACGATGACACGGCTCGGACTACAGTGGTTGCGTGGATGATCCTCGCCGTGCGGAGGTGCTCCGGCTCCTCGATCGCTACCTGATCGAGGTCGTCGAGACCAACGAGTTCTGCCCGTGGGCCAAGTCCGCACGCCGCAACGGGGAGATCGGTCGCGCGGTGTTGTTCGGGCAGCCCTCGATCGAGGCCTGGATGGAGGCCGCGACCGGGTTGCTCGCCGATCCCAAGGTTCGCGTCGCGATGGTGGTCGCGCCCGAGTTCGCCGGCACGCTCGGCGAGCTGCGCGACGTGCGCGCGGTGCTCGCCGCGCGGATCACGAGCGCCGGCATCGCCGAGTTTCACCCGGACGGCGATCTCGATCTCGGCTCGCCCGCCCGCCTCGTGCGGTTCGTGCGGCGGTCGCCCGATCCGATGATCCAGCTCGTGCCGATCGAGATCCTCGACAGCGTGCGCATCGGCGATCGCCGGGTCATCGATCGCGCCGAGCTCGCGGCCGTGCTCTCGGGTGCGCACCTCGAGGTCGAGATCGACATCGGCGAGAAGATCGCCGACGCCAACTTCAAGACCGTGACGCGCGATCCGGGCGCGGTCGTCGCGACGATGGACGCGATCGCCGCCGATCGTCGCGCGAGCTACGCACGCGTCGGGATCAGTGCGTCCCGGTGACCGTGATGATCAGATCCGAGGGCGGCAGGCTGTTGGCGGTCGCGATCGACGCCATCGACGTCGGCGTGCTGACGCTGCAGTCCGCCGCCTTGATGTAGCCCGGCTTGGTCTCGCCACCACCGTTGGTGCCGACGAAGAACAGGTTCTTCGCGGCGATCCCGTCGGGGATCGCGAGCTCGACGATGAGGCTCGCGCCGGCCGGGATCGTGTCGGTGAACGGCACGTCGACCATCGTCAGGTTGCCGTTGGGCACGCGCAGGTTGCTCGACGCGTTGATCGGGGTCGTCGTGCCGGGCAGCGTGGTGCCACCCTCGGTACCGACGTAGGTGCCGATCTTGAGCTGCAGCGGCTGGTCGGCCGCGCTATTGCCGGCCAACGCCTGCTGGACGGCGAACGACACCTTCTGGAGCGTGAACGGCGTCGTGATGCCGGAGTCGGAGAGCTTGAACACCCGGTAGTACGAGTTGGCCTTGGTGTACTGCGGGTTCGTCTGGTTGCAGCCGAACGAGCTCGCTGCATCGATCGTCATGCTGGTCGACTGGGTGAGGACGACCTGGACCGGTTGGGGCGGTGCGTCGATCGGCAGCACGATCGGCGCGTCGATGTCGACCGTCGCATCGCTGCCGCTGCCGCTGCCGTTGTGATTCGCGTCGACGCCACCGACGTGACCACCGCTGTCGGCGCTCGCGCACGCGGTCAGGGCGAGGAGCGCGATCGCGAGCGGCTTCATCAGTAGGTCCCCGTGACGGTGAGCAGGATGGAGACGCCCGGGGCGAGCGAGGCGATCGACGTCGGCGTCGCGCCCGGCGGCGAGCACGCGGTCGACGACACGTAGCCGAGGCCGGTCTCGGCGGTCGTCGTGGTGCCGAGATAGAACTCCTGCTCGTTGACCTTGCCGGCCGACGTGATCTGCACGATGACCTTGCTGCCGGCGGGGATCGTGGCGGCGACCGGGACGTTGATCGTCGCGCCCGGGGTCGTCGGCGGCGTCGCGTTGAAGTTCTCGTCGACCTCGGGGACCTGGACGCCGGTCGCCGAGCCGATCATCGAGATCTTCGCCGGATCGAGCGTGGTGCCCGGCGTGCCGGCGTAGACCCCGACGTTGACATCGACGAGCGTGCCGTTGCCCGCGATCGACTGGTCGTCCTCGACCTGGAACGTGACAAGCGACGTCGTGAACGCGCCGGTGATGCCGGCGGTGGCGAGATCGAACACGCGGTAGTAGGAGTTGTTGAGCGTCCCGACGTTGCCGCTCGCGGCGGTCGGTGCGCACGCGACCGAGTTGCCCGGCGTGATCGTATCGGTCGAGGTCTGCGTCAGCGTCTTCTGCATGACGCCGGGAGGCGCATCGGCCGGGATGAACATGTCGATCTGTGGGACGTCGCTGTCGACGTGCGTGATGCCACCGCCACCGGCGTCGGTGTGGACGTGGCCGCCGAGGTCCTGTTTGTCCGCTGTCGCGCAGCCGACCGTGAACAACAAGGCGGCGAGAGCAACGCGGTCCATAGCGCATCGTGCCCGAGGTGTTGCACCGATGACAACTGGGTGTTGCTGGCCGCTGATCGCCGGACTGGCGCCCCGGCCCATCGGGCTAACTAGCTGGAACTAAACAGCGAGTCGGACGGCGTCGATCTGAACGTCAAACGCCGGGCGCTGTGCGAGACGCGCGTTGGCGGCCATCAGGTCGTCGATCGTGTCGATCTCGGTCGCGTACATCGAGCCGATGTCGACGCCGTAGAGCGTGGTGCCCTCGTCGACGATCTGCTGGAACGCGGCCTCGTAGTACTCGTTGACCAGGCCCTGCTCGGTGACGCGCTGATGGAGCGCCGCGAACAGCTTCTTCGACGACGCGGCGGAGAACCACTCGATCCCGACGGACTCGCCCATCGCCGAGCGCACCGGGACGTGCTTGCCGATCGCGAGGACGCGATCCTGGTTGTCGGCGGTCACCTTGACCTCCTCGAGGCCGATCTGACCGACCGAGCGAACCGCGAGGGAGTCGGGGCCGCGCTCGACGAGCTCCTCGACGACGCCGAGGTCGAACACGACGTCGCCGTCGAGCAGGATGAAGCCGTCGTGCTCGACCTGGTCGCGGCACAGCAGCAGCGAGTAGGCGTTGTTGGTCGAGCGGAACACCTCGTTGGACACGAACGTCACGTCGAGGCTCGGGAACCAGCTGGTCACCGCGTCGCGGACCATGTGCTCGAGGTAGCCGGTGCCGATGACGAACTGGTCGAAACCGACGCGCAGGAGGTTCGTGATCGTCCGGCGCAGGATCGGCACGCCGCCCACGGGCAGCAGGGTCTTCGGCGTGTCGTCCGAGTGAGGACGGAGCCGGGTCGCACAACCTGCAGCCAGAATGACAGCCTTCATGTCGAGGCCGCCCATTGCAAACTACATGCGCACGAGCGTTTCAAAGAGTTAAGCGCACGCGCTGTTTAACTTTCACCAGATCGCGGGGTCGCATGGCGCTCGGGTGACAGGATTTGGTCGGATCGGCGACGCTCGGTTGCCGATCGTCGCCACGTGACACGCGCAGATCGACGATGTAATTCACCTAGAGTGACCGCGCTCCACGCCCTGGTGATCGCCGACAGCGCCCTCGCGCGCGTCCGGATCGCGGGCCTGCCCGCGGTCGAGCGCGCCATCCGCGTCGCGCGCCGGATCGGGGCAAAACGGGTCACCGTGATCGACGGTGCGGCGGCCCGCACAAGCCTCGTCGCATCGCGGGAGCCGCTACTCGTGATCCGCGCCGATCAGCTCGTGCATACCCCGCTGGTCGCGCCGCTGGTCGACGCGATCGCCGACGATGGCATCGCGATCAGCGTCGACCCCGACGGCGCCTACGCGGGCGCGTTCATCGCGACCGGCGCGACCGCGGAGGCCGCGCTCGTCGCGCTCGCGCGCGGCGACACCGACACCGCGTTCGTCGCGACCACCGCGCCGACCGAGGTCCCGCACGGCGAGATCGCGCGCCACGCGATCGGCACGCTCGACGAGCGCCGCGCCGCGCACGCGCTGCTCTATCGCATCCTGGTCAAGCCGCAGGACAACGCGATCACGCGCTACCTGTATCGCCCGGTCTCGCTGCCGCTCACGCGCCTGCTCGCGAAGACGCCGGTCACGCCGAACCAGATCTCGTACTTCGTCGGCCTCTTGTGCCTGGTCGGCTGCTGGCTCACCGCGCACGCGAGCTTCGGCTACGTGATCGCCGGGACCACGACGCTGCTCGTCGCCGCGTACGTCGACTGCTGCGACGGCGAGATCGCGCGCCTGAAGTTGCTGTCGTCGCGCTACGGCGCGTGGGTCGACACCGTGATCGACGAGCTGTCGTCGGTCGGCTACATGGTCGCGCTCGGCCTCCACTGCAGCGCGCACTTCGGACGCGCGTACTTCGGCGCGTTCAGCTTCGATCCGTGGCTGGTCGCCGCGACGATCACCGCGGTGATCTACGTCTGGTGCATGTACTGCATCTACTACAACATCATCGTCGCGGTCGGCTCGGCGAACAGCCAGGACTACGTCGGCAAGTTCGACGTCGTCCCCGGCGAGCGACCGAACAGCGTCAAGCTGCGCCCGGCGGCGGCCAAGGCGATCCCCGCGGCCGAGTCGCTGCCACCGCTGCTCGCGTTCGCCGCGACCTACGGGCCGTACATGTTTCGCCGCGACTTCCTCGCGTGGTTCGTCACGCTCCTCGCGGTGCTGCACCTCACGCACATCTCGTTCGCGATGCAGATCGTCGGCGGCCTCGCGATGCTCCCGGTGCTCACGCTCGATCACCTGCGGCTGCGCAAGCTGCGGCGATCGATCGTGCGCGGTGGTCAGGTCGTCGAGAGTCCGTGACCCGGGCGCGCAATTTCACCGCACCACGCCTGGATTGACGGATCGCGCCGCGCAGGGCCCAATCGGTCATCCCATGCGATTCCTGCTGACGGCGTTCGCGGCCTCGCTCATCGTCGGGGCCTGCACCAAGACGGCAGGTCAGGAGGCGTACGACAACCTCCAGGCTTGCTTCACGGACCACATCAACCCGGGTGCCGAGGGCCTGACGCCACCGGAGGCGATCGCGACGTGCTGCATCGATCACCCGATCGCCGGCAAGACCGTCGTGTGCGGCGCGACCGCGGGCGACTGCATGACGTTCGTCCGCGCGCAGCTCGACGCCACCACGATCGATGCCGACATCCAGACCGGCTGCGCCGACTACATCAAGAACAAGCCATGACGCCGCGGGCTCTCCTCGCGATCGCCGGGCTCCTCGCGAGCTCCACGATCGCGCGCGCGCACGAGCACCCCGGCCAGGCCGAGGCGGTCGACGACACCACGGTGACCGCGAGCATCGCGCTGACCGCGGCCCAGTTCGACACGATGGACTACGGCGGCGACTACGAGGGCACCGCGCTGCGCGTCGGCGCGACCCACGATCGATTCGGCGCGAGCGTCGGCGTCGGGCTCTATCGCCTGTTCGAGAATGGCCGCGACGTGTTCGGCCTCGGCGACGCCACGATCGACGGCACGATGGTCCTCGTCCACACCGCGAGCGTGATGTTCGGCACGTCGGCGATGGTGATGGTGCCGACCGGCGCACGCGCCGACGGCCTCGGCATGGGGCACCCGATGGGGATGGCCATCGTCCACGCGACCTGCGACACCGGCCCGGTCCAGCTGCTGGTCTCGACCGGCTTTAGCCGCGCGATGCTGATCGATGCGATCCACCACGTCCACGGAGCCTGGCCGCTCGTAGATCCGATGAACATGTCCGAGGTCGTCTGGAGCGCCGGGGTCGATGCGCCGGCCCGCCGTCGCGGCCTCGTGCTCGGCGGCCACGTGTGGGGCGGAATTCCCGTGGGTGCACCCGGCATCACCCGCGTCGAGAGCGGCGTGCGCCTCGGCTGGATCCGGGGCAAGGTGTCGACTGCGGCCGAGCTCCAGCTCGGGCTCGTCGGCGACCCCTACACGGTGCGCGGCATCTTCGAGACCAGCGTGACCTTCTGATGAAAGCCATCCTCGCCATCCTCGCGCTCGCCGCCTGCGGTCCCAACCCGACGCCGACCGGCGCGGTGTGCCCGGAGCCCGATCCGATGCTGGTCGGCTACAACAAGCTCCTCGATCCGACGTGCGCCGGCGACGACAACGGCACGTGCGGGTTCGGCAAGCACTTCATGGTGAAGTACTGCACGTCGTGTCACGCGTCGGACCTCGTGAAGACGCAGCGCCACGGCGCGCCGCTCTATCACGACTTCGACACGCTGCTCGGCACGCTGAAGGTCTCGAATCACATCGACGAGCAGACCGGCATCGGCCCCAAGGCGTCGAACAAGTTCATGCCGCCGGCGCGCTGCCCGTCGACGCCGGGCGGCCCGATCGACATCGATTGTCCGCAGCCGACCGACGACGAGCGCACGCAGATGGCGGTCTGGCTCGCGTGCGAGACCAACCGCGATCACGACTTCGCGGTCGAGGTCGACGCCGGCGTCGACGCGCCGTGACTACTCGTAGCGCTTACTCGTAGCGCTTGATGATGTGGAAGCCGAAGTCGGACTGACACACGCCGTACTCGCTCGGCTTCAGGCGCAGCGACAGCTGGCGAAACTCGATGACGAGCTGCGCGTCGGGCGTGACCTTGATCGGATGGCCGCTCGCCGACGAGCCGGAGTCCTCCGAGTTCGCCTGCATCAGCGTCTCGAAGTCGCCGCCCGCCTTGAGCTTCTCCATGAGGTCGACGATCTCGGCCTCGGCCTGCGCCTTGGTGCGCCCGGCGCCGCGCTTGTCCTGATGACCGCCGTACGCCTCGCCGAGCTCGGCCCAGCCGACGAGGATGTGCTTGACCATCGCGGTGTTCGCGAGCGGTTCGCGCGCGAGGATGTCGGCCGACACCACCGGCGACGTCGCGACCGGCGCGGGCTCGGCGTTCAACTTGTTCGACATCGTCGGTCCGCCCTTCACACCAGGGCCGCAGGCTGCGAGGGCGAGCACGAGAACGGACGCGCGGATCATGCGCGGACGCTAGCACGCCGATCTGCATCCGGGACGATCACGTCGAACTTCGCGAGGTCGACGAGGTACGAGCCATCGGGGAGCAGCGACAGCGTGTCGCCGAAGTGGTGGTCGATCTTGATGTGGTGGTCCTCGTAGCGATTGAGCGTGTGGACCGCCTGCGTGGTGACGTCGTCGATGCCGGTCAACGAGACGAAGATCTCGACCTCGGCCTTCTTGAGCCCCTCCTCGGTCGCGATCCCGAACAGCGGGCTGGTGTCGTCGATCGTGTGGAACACCGTCCAGCCGCGCGTCATCCCGATCTGGCGGTCGCGCGTGAGCTTCAGATCCTGGGCCTTGTAGAACGTCTCGCCCTCGGCGGTGATCGTGGTCATCACGACCGACACGTGGAGCTGCGCCTCGACGATGATGTTGCTGCGCCGGTTGCCGACGCGGAAGATCAGCGAGCGCTTGCCGTCGTGCGTCGTGATCACGGCGTTCTTCGAGAACGCGATGCGCGTGTTGGGCCGGCTGAACTTCGCGAACACCAGGCCGGTCGCGAGCGCCGACACGATGATGCCGGCCACGCACTCGAAGATCATGATCACGCGCGCGCCGATGCCCTCGGGGTGCATCACGCCGTAGCCGACCGTCGCCATCGTCTCGACCGAGAACGACAGCGCGTCGAAGAACGAGCCGGTCGACCCGGCGACGCCGCCGACGAGGTAGTAGAGGACGGCGAACACCAGGTTCGCCATCATGAATGCCACGCCGATCCCGACGAACGACCAGGCCCACGAGAGCTTCAAGAACGTGTGGTAGGCGTCGCGCAGGATCATGCGCGAGTCGCCCGCGACCCAGAACTCGGATCCCTGCTGCTTGCTCTTGTGAGCGCCGGGTGGGAGGCCGGCCGGCCGTGTCGCCATCGCCACATGATCGACCACCTCGATCGGGTGGGCCAATTTGTGGCAAGGTGCCGCGCACCATGGCCGAAGCAACCGATGTCACGATGAAGGAGCTGGTCGAAGTCCTGCCAGCCCGGATCTGGTACCTGACGTCGAACGGCACGGACATGTGGTGCCGCCGGCCCTACACGTTCCTGTTCTCCGACGGCGTGAGCGCCGAGGCGTTCGGCAAGGCGGTCGGCAACGAGGAGCTGTTCGCGGTCGGCTTCGACGCCGGCAACCTGTTGACCGACGAGGTCCTCGCCGGGCTGCGCGACAACGCGGTGACCCGGCTGTTCATCGATCCCGCGATCGACCCCGAGTCCGGCGACGTGTTCGGCAAGATCCTGCGGCTCGCGCCGCTGTCGTAGTCAGCGCCCGGTGGTCGCGGCGCGGATCGCGAGCTCGGCCCCGACGACGCCGGCGAGCAGCTCGATCTCGCGCAGCCGGGCCTCGGTGATCGCGTCGAGCGCATCGAGCAGCTCGACGATGCCGCCCTGGCCGCTGCGGTACGAGCTCTCGGCCATCGCGCGCAGCCGGGGCAGACGCTCGAGGGCGTCGGCGCGGAAGTGGGCGAGGGCGTCGCTGCGGGCGGCGCGCAGCCGGGTCGCGGCGTCGCGCGTGGTCTCGAGCTCCGTGGTGCGGGCGACGCGCTCGAGATCGGTGCGATGGACCTCGGCGTTGGCGCGCGCGATCGCACCCTGGTTGCGATCGAACAGCTGTAGCGGCAGGCTGATCCCGATCATCGCGGCGATGCCGAACGGGTTCGTCATCGCGAGCGACTGGAGCTGCAGGCTCGGCGTGACGACCGCCTCGGCGTGGGCGTGGGCGACCTCGGATCTCGCGATCGCCTCGCCGGCGCGCAGCGCGACCAGCTCGGGGTGCGAATCGGCGAGCGCGGTCGGCGCGGTGCTTGGCGCGAGCTCTCCGACGGCGTGCGGGTGCCAGCTCGGGATGCCGACCGCGGCGGCGAGCTCGCCCGAGGCCGCCTCGGTGTCGGCGCGCGCGGCGTCGACCTTGCTCGCGAGCGTGGCGACCGCGAGATCGATGCGCTCGATGTCGTACGGGCTCTTGGCGCCGGCGGCGGCGCGACCGGCGACGATCGCGCGCACCGCGCGGATGTCCTCGAGCGCGGCGGCGAGCGCGGTGGCCTGGAGCTGCGCGACCTGCAGCGCGACGAACTTGCCACGGATGCCGAGCTCGCCGGTCGCGCGCTCGGCATCGACCGCGGCCCGCGCGCTCGCGACGTGGGCGACCGCGACGTCCTCGCGACGCGCGCGCTGGTGGCCGACCAGGATCGGGATGTCGACCTCGATCGTCTCCTGCGAGTGGCCGATGTTCGACCGGAAGTCACTGTTGCCGATCAACGCGTTGGTCGAGCCGACCTGGAGCGTCGGGTTCGGATAGAGCCGCGCGTCGACCAGGTCGGCGGCGGTGACGTCGATGCTCGCGGTCGCCGCGGCGAGGTGCTGGTTGCGCTCGCGGTACAGCGCGACCGCCTGATCCGCGGTGACGTCGGCGGGCGGCGCGTCGGCGAGCGCGATTCCATGGATCATCCCGATCGCCGCGACGACGAGAACCACGGTGCGCATCACGCTGCATCCTCCGAGGGAGTGCCGAGCACCTTGCGGGTGATCAGCTGGTAGATCACCGGCAGGATCGCGAGGGCGACGAGCAGGGTCGTCACCATGCCGCCGATGATCACGACCGCGAACGGCCGCTGCGTCTCGCTGCCGACCGCGTGCGACAGCGCCATCGGCAGGAGGCCGAGGATCGCGAGCAGCGCGGTCATGAGGAGCGCGCGGAACCGCGAGGTCGGGCCCTCGACGAGCGCGGTCGCGAGCGGCACGCCCTCGATCCGCCGGCTCTCGATCGACGATACGACGAGCAGCCCGGCGAGCGAGACCTGACCGAGCAGCGCGATGAAGCCGACCGCGGCGCTGACCGACAGCGGGATGCCCGCAAACAGGAGGCCGAAGATGCCACCGGTCAGCGCGAACGGCGCGGTCACGAGCACCGCGATCGCGCTGCGCGCCGAGCCGAGCGCGCTGTACAGCAGCACCATCACGAACAGGAGCGCGATCGGCACGACGACCTGGAGCCGCGCCATCGCGCGCTGCTGGTTCTCGAACTCGCCACCCCACACGAAGTAGTGGCCGTCGGGCGGCTTGACCGAGGCCGCGATCGTCGCCTGCGCCTCGGTGATCACCGAGCCGAGATCGCGGCCCTGCACGTTGAACTTGAGCGCGAGGAACCGGCTGTTCGCCTCGTGGTTGATCGAGGCCCGACCCTCGGCGATGTCGAGCTTGGCGAGCTCGCGCAGCGGGACGCGGCCGCCGTCCGAGGTCGGCACCGAGAGCGCTCCGATGATCTCGCGATCGGCGCGATCGGGCACCGGCAGCGCGACGCGCACCGGCACGAGCCGATCGTGCTGCCACATGTTGGTGACGACCTTGCCGGCGAGCGCGGTCTCGATCAGATCGGTGGCATCGTCGACCGCGATGCCGGCCCGCGCGAGCGCCGGGCGATCGAGCGCGATCTGGAGCTGCGGCACCATCGAGTCGCGATACAGATCGAGATCGACGACGCCGGGCACCGAGACCAGCTTCGCCTTGGCCTGTTCGAGCGTGCGGCGCATCGCCTCGAGGTCGGGCCCGAAGATCTTGAGCACGATCTGGCCGCGCACGCCGGAGACCGCCTCCTCGACGTTGTCCTTGATCGGCTGCGAGAAGTTGAACTGCACGCCGGGGATGACCTCGACGGCCGCGCGCATCTCCTCGACGAGGCTCTCCTTCGTCACGCCCTCGCGCCACTTCTCGCGTGGCTTCAGGTGGACGAACGTCTCGCTCATGTTGATGCCCTCGTCGTCGGTGCCGTCCTCGGGCCGGCCGTGCTCCGACATCGTCGAGATCACCTCGGGGAACGCGAGCAGCTTCTGGCGGACATCGGTCAGGATCTCGCGGCTCGTGGTCTGGCCGATGCTCGGCGGCATCTCGACGAAGATCACGAGGTCGCCCTCGTCGAGCTCGGGCAGGAACTCCTTGCCGAGCTGACCGGCCGCGAGCCCGCCGGCGACGAGCAGCGCGGCGCCGACGCCGAGCACGATCGCGCGATGCTCGACGAACCAGGCGACCGCGCGCCGGTAGCCGCGGCGCATCAGCTCGATCGACGGGGGATCTTTGCTCGCGGCATCGCGGGGCCGCAGCGCGACCGCGCACAGCGCCGGCACGAGCGTGAGCGCGAGGACGAGCGCGCCGATCAGCGCGAACGTGTAGGTCAGCGCGAGCGGCCGGAAGATGCGGCCCTCGACGCGCTGGAGCGTGAACACCGGGATCAGCGCGGCGATGATGATCGCCATCGCGTAGAACGTCGGGCGCGACACGTCGAACGCCGCCTTGCCGACGATGCCGAGCATCTCGCGCCGGCTCTCGGGTCGCCGTTCGCGCGCCATGTGGATCACGTTCTCGACCCGGATCACCGCGCCGTCGACCAGGATGCCGAAGTCGATCGCACCCATCGAGATCAGGTTCGCGGGCAGGTGGATCGCGTGGAGGCCGATGAACGCGCCGAGCAGGGCGACCGGGATCACGGTGACGACGATCAGCGAGCCGCGGATCGTGCGCAGGAACAACCAGACGACCCCGAGGATCAGGAGCGCGCCGAAGATCAGGTTGTGGTGGACGGTGCCGAGCGTGTGCTCGACGAGGTTCGAGCGGTCGTAGAACGGCTCGATCTTCATGCCGGCCGGCAGGATCTTGTCGTTGAGCTCGGCGACCTTCTTGTGGATCCCGTCGAGGACCTCGGTCGGGTTCTCGCTGCGCCGGAGCAGCACGAAACCCTCGATGATCTCGGGGATCGCGTCGAGCCCGACGTCGCCGCGGCGCGGGACGCCGGACAGCACGATGCGCGAGACGTCGCCGATCGTGACCGCGACGCCGTCCTTGCTCGCGAGCACGACGTCCTGGAGATCGCGCGATGACTTCAGGTAGCCGACGCCGCGCACGACCATCTCCTGATCGCCGTAGTGCAGGAACCCGCCGCCGACGTTCTTGTTCGACTTGCCGAGCGCCTCGTAGACCTGCGTCAGCGTGAGGCCGTAGGCCGCGAGCCGCGCGGGATCGACCTCGACGTGGATCTCGGGCTCGAAGCCGCCGAAGCTGACGACGTCGGCGACGCCGGGCACCTGGCGGAACTGGCTCGTGATCGTCCAGTCTTGCTCGGAGCGCAGCTCCTGCAACGTGTGGCGGTCGCTCGCGAGCCGGTACTGGAAGATCTCGCCGAGCGGCGTCGCCTCGGGGGCGAGCTCGGGCGTGACGCCGGCCGGCA
This sequence comes from Haliangiales bacterium, assembly GCA_038321315.1. Lineage (GTDB taxonomy): Bacteria > Myxococcota_A > Polyangia > Haliangiales > Haliangiaceae > JABFXX01. Next base: position 98,748 of record JBBQEX010000018.1, read on the forward strand.
GCTCGGCGGTCGTGTCGCGCTCGGCGACCGTCGTGCGCGCGCGGAACGCGTCGATGTCGTCATCGAACGTCAGGAAGATCAGCGACAGGCCGAACAGGCTCTCGGAGCGCATCGAGATCATGCCGGGCGTGCCGTTCAACACGCGCTCGAGCGGCAGCGTGATCTGCTTCTCGACCTCCTCGGGGGCGAGGCCGGGCGCGCCGGCGATCACGTTGATCTGATAGTTGGTGACGTCGGGGAACGCCTCGATCGGCGTGTCGAGGTAGGCGCGCACGCCGTAGAGGGCGATGCCGAGGGTGAACGCGATCACGGCGAACCGCCGCGACACGCAGAAGTCGATCAGGCGCTTCAGCACTAGAGGAGCTGTTCGGCGGCGCCGTCGAGCAAGAGGGCACCCTTGACCACCACCTGATCGCCGACCGCGACCCCCGACATCACCTGGACGCGACCGTCGATCGACGGCCCGACCTTGACCTCGTGCGGCGCGAACGTGTCCTCGCCGGTCCGGACGTAGACCACGTACGTCTTGCCGTTCTTGATCAGCACGGCCTCCGACGGCAACACCAGGCTCTTGCCCGCGACCATCTTGATCGACGCGCGGGCGAACATGCCGGCGCGCAGATCGGTCGGTGGCTCGTCGAGCGTGATGTAGACCGGCGCGGTGCGCAGCGAGCCGGTGAGCGCCGAGCCGATCATCGTGACGGTGCCCTTGACCGGTGCGCCGTTGTGCGACGACAGCTCGATCTCGACCGGGGCGCCCTCGACGACCTGCGCGAGATCGCGCTCGAACACGTCCGCGATCACCCACAGCGCGTTGGGGTTGCCGAGCTCGATCAGCGGATCGCCGCCGGGCTGGACGACCGCGCCGACGACCGCGTGGCGCGCGATCACGGTGCCGTCCACCGGTGCGCGCAGCGTGACCGAGGGGCCGCCACCGCCGCCGAGCAGCGCCGCGGTGGTCTGCGTGCGCGACAGCTCGACCTCGCTCTGGCGCAGGCGCGCCATCGCGGCGGCGCGCTCGGTCTCGATGCCGACGCCGGTCTTCGCCATCGCGTCCTGGCGCGCGACCTCCTTCTGCGCGACGTCGTGCTCGGCCGCGGCGGTCGCGACCGACGATCGGGTGACCGCGGCATCGGGCGACAGCAACGTCACGAGCGGATCGCCCTGCTTCACGTGATCGCCGGTCTTCACGAGGATCGCGGTGACTCGACCGGCGACCGGCATGCCGACCTGCGAGACCGCCCCATCGCGAAACGCGACGCGCGCCGGCGATCGGATGGCGGCGCTCGCGTCCTCCAGCGACAGCGGCTTGGTGGTGATGTAGGCGCGCGATCCTGCCGCGATCCGGACGCTGCCGTCCGCGTGTGGTGCCGCGATCGGCGGCATCGACGCCGGTGGTTGCGAGGCCGCGGATGAACACGCGACCAGGCCGGCAAGCAGCACAAATCTCGACACGTTGCCGCCACCACGCACGGCTCGTGCCAGGGCAAAGAGCCCGTGGCTGTGTGCCCCGACGAGGAGGCGGAATTCCTCGTTGTGCATTCTCGTCTCACCCGAGACCAAAATCCCAGTTGTCGCAATCGGCCTCGGGTTGAGACCGCGATGTCGAGGCGATCGCCACGCGACCTCGCGCGGATGAGATTTACCGGCTTCGCCGGGTGGCATGCCGGAAGCAACGCATCGCGGCGTACCCGTGAAGTTGCTGTTCCTCGTGCCGTTTGTCCTCGCGGTTCCGGCCGCCCACGCGGAGCCCGAGCCTCCCGTGAAGGTCTACGAGCTCCTCGCTGATCCGGCCGCGCTCGCCGCGTGGTTGCGCGATCGCGATCCCCATGTCGACGCCGCGCGCGCACGCGTCGCGGGTGCCTACGCGACCAGTCAGCAGGCACGCGTGATCCCCAATCCGCAGCTCGAATTTGGCGCGAGCGACTTCGTGATCGGCAAGACGACCAAGGATGACTCCGGCGTCGACGCGCACCTCGGCGTCGCGCAGACCACGATCTTCACGGTCGGCGTGACGGAGCTGGTCGAGCTCGGCAAGCGCCGGCCGCGCCGCGAGGCCGCCGACCTCCGCGTGCACGAGGCGCAGGAGCTCGCGGTCGCCTCGATCGGGGATCGCCTCAGCGACGCGACCGCCACCCTCGGCAAGCTCGCCTACGTCGTCGCGCGGCGCGATGTCGTGCAGCAGCAGCTCGAGGCCGCGACCAAGCTCCGCGACAACGAGAAGATCCGGCTCGACAAGCAGGACCTATCGGCCGTCGAGTACGCGCGGATCGAGCTCGATACCCAGGCGCTCGAGCTGCAGCTCGGGCGCGCGCAGGCCGATCTGATCGGCGCGACCGCGGCGTGTTCGGCAGCACTGTTGGCGCCGTGCGCGGCCGCGGGGCTCGATGCCAGGGCCCTCGATGTCGGCGCACCGCTGCCGGCACAGCTGCCCGAGCCGAAGGGGGCGATCACCGATCGTGCCGAACGTCGCGCCAGCGCGCTCGAGGTCAAGGCGCTCGGCGAGGATGCCGAGCTCGCGAGCCACCGGAAGATTCCGGATCTCACGCTCGGCATCGGTTACACGCTCGACAACCTCGTGATCTCCGGCGACCAGCACCAGAGCCTGGCGTTCACCGTCGGGATCCCGCTGCCGCTGTTCGATCGCGGCGACCACGACGCGCAGGCCGCGCGGTCGAATGCCCGGGCGCTCGAGCTCGAGGATCGCGCGATCGTGCGCGAGGCCGGCGGCGTGCTCGACGCGCTCCTCGCCCAGCGCGCGATGCTGACGACGAACCTCGGCCGGCTCGAGACCGAGGCGGTCCCGAAGTCGACGCAGATCATCCAGCAGACGCAGCGCGCGTTCGATCTCGGTCAGGCGCGGCTCGCCGACCTGATCCAGGTCCAGCGCGCGCACCGCGATCTTCTCCTCGAGGTCCTCGATACGCGATTCGAGCTGTTCAACACCCGCGCCCAGCTGCGCCACGTCCTCGGGCTCGACGACCGCGCCGGCCGGGGAGGCAAGTAGTCATGTCCCACGCACCTGAAGAGACCCGATCCGAGATCCCCGAGCGCCCCGAGCGGCTGATCGGCATTCCGATGATGATCGCCGCGCTGATCTGCGGCGGCGCCGCCGTCGTCCTCGCGCGCCACTACACGCGACCCGAGCCGCAGCCCGAGCAACCCGCGCCGGGCATGCACGTCGGCAGCGACTCGGTCACGCTCGCGGCGAACGCGCCGATGTGGAGCGTCGTCAAGCTCGCGGCGGTCGAGCCCGCCGAGCCGCACTGGACCGATCCGGTCCCCGGGCGCGTCGTGTTCGACGAGACCCGCACCTCGCGCCTCGGCTCGCCGCTCGCCGGCCGGGTCACCGCGATCGGCGCCGAGCGCGGCCAGAGCGTGAAGACCGGCCAGATGCTGTTCACGGTCGCGAGCTCGGGGCTCGCCGAGCTGCGCAACGAGCTCGAGAAGGCGACCGTCGAGCGCAACACCGCGAAGCTGAACTTCGACCGCACCAAGTCGCTGGTCGATGCCGGCTCGCTGCCGGCCAAGGAGTTGATCACGTCGCAGCAGGAGGTCACCGAGTCCGAGCTCGCGGTCCGGCTCGCGAACCAGAAGCTGTCGTCGCTGCGGATCGGCGGCGGGGGCGACGCGTCGTTCACCGTCGTCGCGCCGCGCGACGGCGTCGTCGTCGAGAAGGCGATCACGGTCGGCCAGCAGATCGATCCGAGCGCGGGTTCGGTGATGGCGATCGCGGATCTCGGGCAGGTGTGGATCGTCGCCGATCTGTTCGAGAACGACCTCGGCTCGCTCGCGCAGGGCGCGAAGGCGCAGGTCACGATCAACGGTGTCGTGCTCGACGCGGTGATCGACCAGGTGTCGGCCGTCGTCGATCCGGATCGCCACACGGTGCCGGTGCGCGCGAAGTTGCCGAACACCTCCGGTGTGCTGCGGCCGAACGCGTACGCGCAGCTGCGGTTCTTCGATCCGAGCCCGGCGCACGCTGCAGTTCCCTCGGCGGCCGTGCTGTCCGACGGGGCGTCGAACTACGTCTACGTGAAGGTCAAGGACGGCGAGCTCAAGAAGCACCCCGTGGTCGCCGGCTCGACGAGCGGTGGCAAGACGCCGATCGTCTCGGGGCTCGAGGTCGGCGACCAGGTCGTCGTCCAGGGTGCCATCCTCCTCGACAACCAGATCCAGCTCGACAACTAGGACCGCGATGATCGAATCCCTCATCGACAAGTCGCTGCGCACGCGACTCCTGGTGTTCATCCTCGCGGTGTTCGTCGCGTGCGGCGGGTACTACGCCTACTCGAAGCTGACGATCGAGGCGTTCCCCGATCCGACCGACACCCAGGTCCAGGTCATCACGATCTATCCCGGGCAGCCGACCGAGGAGGTCGAGCGCCGCGTGTCGATCCCGCTCGAGCGCGCGCTCAACGGCGTGCCCGGGCTGTACCGGCTGCGCTCGATCTCGCTGTTCGGCCTGTCGATGGTCACGCTGACGTTCGAGGACGGCGTCGAGCCGCTCGTCGCGCGCCAGCAGATCATGGAGCGCATCCCCGAGGCCGATCTGCCGGTTGGCATCACGCCGGATCTCGGGCCGCTCGCGACGCCGATCGGCGAGGTCTATCGCTACACGCTCGAGGGCCGCGGCGCGGACCCGATGTCGCTGCGCACGCTGCAGGACTGGGTCGTGCGCCCGGCGATCATGCGCGTGCCCGGTGTCGCCGACGTCGTGTCGTACGGCGGGCTCGTCAAGGAGGTCCACGTCGAGCCCGATCCGACGAAGATGGCGGCGCTCGGCGTCGTGCTCGACGACCTGTTCGGCGCGCTGTCGAAGGCGTCGGCGAACGCGTCCGGTGGCTCGCTCGAGCGCGGCAGCGAGCTGTTCGTGATCCGGTCGATCGGCACGTTCACCTCGATGGAGGACATCGGCAAGGTGCGCGTCGGGTTCCACGGCGGCGTGCCGGTCAAGCTGTCGGATGTCGCGACCGTGACGGTCGGCTACATGCCGCGTCAGGGCGTGGTGTCGCGCGGCACCAACGACGACACCGTCGAGGGCATCGTGCTCATGCGGCGCGGCGAGAACCCGTCGGTCGTGCTCGCGGCGCTGCGCAAGCAGATCGAGACGATCCACGCGCGCGCGCTGCCGAACGGGCAGGTCGGCTGGAAGCTCGAGCCGGTCAAGGACGACAAGCAGATGATCGACGTCGGCGCGCAGGCGTCCGACGAGAACGGCAAGCAGATCACGTATCCGATCGGCAAGTACAAGGGGCCCTGTCTCCAGGGACCACCCGACGCGAAGGCGCTCGCGGTGCTCCGCTGCGGCACCACCGAGCTCCGCGCGGTCGAGCGCACCGATGACGTCGCGATCGTCGCGTCGGGCGAGGCCGGCGTCGCGCCGACCGTCGTGGTCGGTGGCATCCACGCGCCGACGATCCGGATCGATCCGTTCTACGACCGCACCGAGCTGGTCGACACCACGCTCGACACCGTGTTCCACAACCTGCTCGAGGGTGCGCTGCTCGTCAGCCTGGTGCTGTTCGTGTTCCTGCTCTCGATCCGCGCGTCGCTCGTGGTCACGCTCGTGATCCCGCTGTCGCTCGCCGCGGCGTTCATCTACCTGAAGGCCCGCGGGATGTCGGCGAACCTCCTGTCGATGGGCGCGGTCGACTTCGGCATCATCGTCGACGGCGCGGTCATCCTCGTCGAGCACGTGTTCGGCAGCTGCGCGGGCGACGCCTACCAGCAGAAGACACCCGAGGAGCGCGCGAGCTCGATCTTCGCCGCCGCGCGCGAGGTCGCTCGCCCGACGCTGTACTCGCTGATGATCATCGTCGCCGCGTACCTTCCGATCTTCGCGCTCCAGCGCGTCGAGGGCAGGATCTTCGCGCCGATGGCGCACACCGTGGTCAGCGCGCTGATCGGCGCGCTGCTGATCAGCTTCACGCTCGTGCCGGTGCTGTCGTTCTACGCGCTGCGCCGGCACAAGGCGATCCGCGAGTCCCCGATCTTGAAGGTCGCGCGCCGCGGCTACGATCCGATCCTCAAGTACGCGATGCGCAACCCGGTCGCGGTGATCTGCGCCGCGCTCGCGCTGGCGTACTCGGGCGTCGAGCTCGCGCCGCGGCTCGGCACCGAGTTCCTGCCGGAGCTCAACGAGGGCTCGCTGTACGTGACGTTCACGCTGCCGGCCTCGGTGTCGCTGACCGCCGGCCGCAAGCTGGCGCCACGGATCCTCGAGACCATGCGTCGCGGCGTGCCCGAGATCACCGAGCTCCTGTCGCAGCTCGGGCGCCCCGAAGACGGCACCGACCCGACGCTGCCATCGAACTTCGAGGTGTTCGTCAAGCTGAAGCCGATGAGCGCGTGGCGATCGAACATCCACACGCTCGACGACATCGTCGAGATCATGGACAAGAACCTCAAGGACATCCCGGGGCTCGAATACAACTTCAGTCAGCCGATCCGCGACAACGTCGCCGAGAACATCAGTGGCCAGTTCGGTCAGGTCGCGGTCAAGATCTACGGTGACGACCTGCAACAGCTGCAGCAGCTCGCCGACAGCATGACGAACGAGATCGGCAAGGTCGCCGGCGTCGCCGACCTCGGGATCGTGCGCGCCTCGGAGTCGCCGTCGATCACCGTGTCACCCAAGCGCGACGCGCTGACCCGGTGGGACGTCGACCTCGGCACGCTGCAGGGGTACCTCGAGACCGCGCTGTCGGGTCACACCGCCTCGGAGCTGTGGGACCAGGAGAAGCGGTTCGACATCACGGTGCGCCTGCCGGTCGCGTCGCGGCAGTCGGTCGAGACGATCGCGAACCTGCGCGTGCCGCTCAAGGACGGCGTGATCGTCCCGGTGCACGCGCTCGCCGACGTCCAGCTCGGCGCGAGTCGCGCGGTGATCACGCGCGAGAACGGCAAGCGCTACATCGGCATCCGCATGAACGTGCGCAACCGCGACCTCGGGTCGTTCATCGCCGAGGCGCAGCAGAAGGTCGAGGCCTCGGTCAAGCTGCCGGTCGGCTACGACGTCCTGTGGGGCGGCGAGTTCGAGAACCAGGAGCGCGCGATGAAGCGGCTCACGCTGGTCTTGCCGCTCTCGCTGCTGCTGACGTTCCTGCTGCTGTTCTCTGCGTTCGGCACCGTGTGGGATGCCACGATCATCCTGGTCAACCTGCCGGTCGCGTTGCTCGGTGGGTTGATCGGTCTCGGGGTCGCCGGGATGACGCTGAGCGTGTCGGCGGCGGTCGGCTTCATCGCCCTGCTCGGGCAGGCCGTGCTGAACGGCGTGCTCGTGGTGTCCGCGATCCGCGCCCGGATCGACAAGGGGCAGGACCTGTGGACCGCGACGATCGAGGGCGCGCGAGAACGGCTGCGCGCCGTGTTGATGACCGCGCTGCTCGCCGCGCTCGGGCTCCTGCCGGCCGCGATGTCGCACGCGATCGGCAGCGAGACCCAGCGTCCGATCGCGGTCGTCGTGGTCAGCGGCACGATCTCGTCGGCGCTGCTCACGCTGATCGTGCTGCCGGTCAGCTACTACTGGGCGGCGCGGGTTCGCGAGTGGCTCCGCCGGAAGCTCGGTGGTGGCACGCCGCCGCCGACCGCGACGAGCCTGTGACCGGCTTCGGACCTCGGACTGAAGACTTCGGCCAGCGGACGGATCCTTGTCCGGCCGAAGTCCAAAGCCCGAAGCCCGAGGCCAGGTAGACTTCTTCAAGTGTCGATCCGGGTCCGCGTCACGCTCACGCTCGTCGCGATCGGCGTCGCGCTGATCGGTGGCTACGCGGTGTGGGCGTACGGCAGCGAGCGCGACGACCTGCGGATCGCGTCCAGCCGCGAGATGCGGATCGTCGGGCGCGCGCTCGAGACCTCGCTGGCGAACGCGCTCCGCGATCGGCAGCGCGCCGACGTCGTGACCACGCTCGCGACACTCGAGGCGATCGCGCCGACCGTCGACATCCACATCTACGAGTCGGATGGCGTGCTGCTCGCCCGCTCGCAGGGTGCCGAGGAGGACACGCTCCTGCGCCAGATGGTGCAGCGGGCGCTCGATGCCCGCACCGAGTCGATCGCGTTCGAGCCCGACGACAACCCCGATCGCCTGATCCTCGCGGCGCCGCTGATCGGGCCCGATGGCGCGATGCTCGGGGCGCTCGCGATCGTCCATCCGACTGACGAGCTCGATGCCGATCTCGCGCGCACGCGCTACCGGCTCTACGTGATCGTCGCGGTGTTCTTGCTGGTCACCACGGTCGCCGGCATCGCGCTCGGCACCATGTACGTCACGCGCCCGCTCGGCCGCGTGCTCGCCGGCGTGCGCGACGTTCGCGCCGGCGACTTCCGCGCCAAGGTCCAGCCGGCACGCCACGACGAGATCGGCGAGCTGGTCGACGAGTTCAACGCGATGTTGCGCGCGCTCGAGACCGCGCGAGACCGGATCGCCGAGGAGACCGAGTCGCGCGAGCACCTCGAGCGCGGGCTCCAGCGCGTCGACAAGATGATCACGATCGGCCAGCTGTCCGCGGGGCTCGCGCACGAGATCGGGTCGCCGCTCCAGGTGATGGCCGGGCGCGCGTCGATGCTCGCCGCCCACGCTGACGCCGAGGTGCGACGCCAGGCCAACCTGCTCGGCGAGCAGTGTGCGCGCATCACCAAGATCGTCGAGGCACTGCTGTCGTTCGGCCGGCGCAAGCCCGCCGCGTTCGCGGCGTGCGACCTCGCGGTGCCGGCGCGTCGCGTGATCGAGTTGCTCGAGGGTGAGGTCCGCCGGCGCCAGCTCGCGCTGGTGTTCGAGGCGACCACCGACGGCGTCGAGGTCGACGCCGATGCCGATCAGATCCAGCAGGTCGTGCTCAACCTGGTGACCAACGCGATGAACGCGACGCCGGTCGGCGGCACGATCACCGTGGCGATCGGCGCGACCCGGGCCGCGGTGACGCTCGCCGTGCGCGACACCGGCAAGGGCATCCCGGCCGACATGCAGACCCGGCTGTTCGAGCCATTCTTCACGACGCGCGCGACCGACGGTGGCAGCGGGCTCGGCCTGGCGGTCGTTCACGCGATCGTCGTCGAGCACCGCGGTACGATCGAGGTCCACTCCGAGGTCGGCAAAGGTGCCGAGCTCGTCGTCACGATCCCCCGAATCCAGGTCGAATCCACATGACCGAACGCGCACGTATCCTGATCGTCGACGATGACCGCGCCGTCGTCGAGTTCATGCTCGAGGCGCTCGGCGATCGCTACGTCGCGGTCGGCGAGTCGTCGCCGCAGGCGGCGCTCGCGCGGATCGGGGTCGAGGAGTTCGACATCGTGATCAGCGACGTCGAGATGCCGGGCCTGCGTGGCACCGACCTCCTGGCGGCGATCCTCGAGAAGAAGCCGACGCAGCTCGTCCTCCTGATCACCGCGTTCGGCAGCATCGAGCTCGCGGTCGCCGCGGTTCGCGCCGGGGCGGTCGACTTCGTCGCCAAGCCGTTCAAGACCGATGTCCTCGTGCTCGCGATCGAGCGCGCGCTGCGCGACCGCTCGATCCGTCGCGAGCTCGTGCAGCTCCGGCGCCGGCTCGGCGAGGACACGTCGGCGGGCCTCGTCGCGACCAGCCCGGCGATGAAGCGCGTGATCGACATCGGAGCCCGCGCCGCGCGATCCGATGCCACGGTGTTGATCACCGGGGAGAGCGGGGTCGGCAAGGGAGCCCTCGCACGCTGGATCCACGATCGCGGCCGCCGGAACACGCACGCGTTCGTCCACGTCAACTGCGCCGCGCTGCCGGCGACGCTCGTCGAGGCGGAGCTGTTCGGCGTCAAGCGCGGCGCCTTCACCGACGCGCGCGAGTCGCGCGACGGCATGTTCGTCGAGGCCAGCGGTGGCACGCTGTTCCTCGACGAGATCGGCGAGATGGCGCTCGAGGGTCAGGCCAAGCTGCTGCAGGTGCTCGAGTCGTCGCGCGTGCGGCCGGTCGGCGGCACCGAGATCGACATCGATACCCGGCTGATCGCGGCGACCAACCGGGAGGTCGAGGAGATCCGGTCGGACCTGTTCTTCCGGCTCGCTGTCATTCCGATCGCGATCCCGCCGCTGCGCGAGCGCCGCGAGGACATCCCGGAGCTGGTGCACGCGTTCCTGTCCCGCCCGCGCGGGACCCAGATGCCGGTCGGGATCACCGACGAGGCGATGCGCTGGCTCGGCAAGCAGGACTGGCCGGGCAACGTGCGCCAGCTCGCCAATGTCGTCGAGCGTGCGGTCGCGCTCACCGAACACGAGTCGATCGTCATCGAGGACGTGCGCGACCTCGGCATGGCCCCGCGCGAGGTCGCCACCCTCGACCTCGGCGAGGCGGCGGCGCATCAACTCCCGCTCGCGGAGGTCGAGCGTCGCTACATCGCCCGCGTCGTCGAGCAGTGCGACGGAAACGTGTCGCGGGCGGCCCGGATCCTCGGGATCGACAGGAGGACCATCTACCGCAAGTTGTAACAGGCCTCGGACTGCGGGCGACGGGCTTCGGCCGGATGGTAACGTCGCGAGCACGGCGCCCACAAAACGCTGGCCGAAGTCTGAACTCCGATGTCTGAAGCCCGACAGTCTTCTCCTCGGCACGCTAAAATTTCAGGGTGGCGGCGGTTGTACGGTCCGAGCAGATGCTCGTGTGTCGGGTGGGAACGTTGGCGTGTGCGATTCCGGTCGCGCACGTCGTCGAGACCATGCGTCCACTCGCGGTCGAGACCGTCGCGCGCCTCGACACGCCGTGCGTGATCGGGGTCGCGGTGATCCGCGGCGCGCCGGTGCCGGTCCTCGACGTCGCGCTGCTGCTCGGCGTCGCGGGCGGCGAGCGCGAGCGGTTCGTCGTCGTGCGGGTCGACGGCGAGCGCCGGGTCGCCTTGCGCGTCGATGCGGTGGTCGGCGTGAAGACGCTCGCGCCCGAGACGCTCGCCGCGTTGCCCCCACTCCTGCGCGACGTCGGCGCCGAGACCGTGTCGCGGCTCGGCACGCTCGATCTCGCGCTGGTCGCGATGCTCGACGCGTCGCGCGCGGTCGCGCTCGCGGAGCTGGCGACATGACGCCGGAGCTCGCGAGGTTCATCGCGCTCGTCGAGGACAGGCTCGGCCTGCGGCTCGGGGGCCACCGCGAGGGCCACGCGCTGGGCGTGCTCGAGCGGCGCGCGCTCGCGACCCGACGCTCGACCGCCGACTACCTCGGCACGCTGCCGACCGATCGTGCCGAGTGGCGCGAGCTCGCCAGCGAGCTGACGGTCGGCGAGACGTTCTTCTTCCGGCACGGCGAGCAGCTCGCGGCGTTCACGGACATCGCGATCCCCGCGTCGGTCGCGCGGGGACGGCTGAACGTGCTGTCGGCAGCATGCTCGTCGGGAGAGGAGCCGTACACGCTCGCGATGCTGATCGCCGAGCACACCGAGCTGCGCGGCCAGCTGGTCGGCGCCGACCTCAATCCGACGGCGCTCGCGCGCGCGCGGCGAGGCCGGTACTCGCGGTGGTCGCTGCGCACGACCTCGCCGGAGCACGAGGCGCGCTGGTTCGTTCGCGAGGGCAGCGAGGTCGCGGTCGTTCGCGCGCTGCGCGATCGCGTATCGTTCGAGGAGCACAACCTGATCGTCGACGACGAGCTGTGGGCCGCGGGCCGCTGGGACGTCGTGTTCTGCCGCAACGCGATCATGTACCTGGCTCCGGAACACCAGGAGCGCGTGATCGCGCGGATCGCGACCGCGCTGGTCCCGGGCGGCTACCTGTTCCTCGGGCACGCCGAGACGCTCCGCGACCGCGCGCGCTTCGAGCTCTGCCACACGCACGGCACGTTCTACTTCCGGGCGAGCGGTAGGCCGGCGATCGCCGCGAGGCCACCCGCGTCCACCGCGTGGATCGGCGAGATCGCGGCCGCCAGCACGCGGGTCGACTCGCTGGCCGCGCGCCTCGCGGTGCCAACCGAGCCGAGCGCGCCGCTCGTGCGGATCCTCGCGCTGCTCGACGCCGAGTGCTTCACCGAGGCGCGCCTCGCTCTCGCCGAGCTGCCGGTCGACCGCGACGTCCTCGTGTTGCGCGCGCTGATCGCGACGCACGCCGGCGAGCTCGCGGTCGCCGAGGTCGCCTGCGAGGCCGCGCTCGCCCTCGATCCCGGCTGCGCGCAGGCGCACTACCTGATCGCGCAGTGCCGCCAGTCGACCGAGGAGCCGGAGCTCGCGACCTACCACGCGCGGCGGGCGAGCGAGCTCGATCCGAGCTTCGCGATGGCGCACGTGTTGCTCGGCCTGCTCGCGCGTCGCGCCGGCGATCGCCCGGGGGCGCGCCGGGAGCTCGCGGCGTCGCTCGATCTGCTCGAGCGCGAGGAGCCGCGCCGGCTCGCGCGGTTCGGCGGCGGCCTTGGCAAGCTCGCGCTCGTCGGGCTGTGTCGCGCCGAGCTCGCGCACCTGGAGGCGCAATGACCGATCGTGCGCGCGCGATGCGCGAGCTGTTCGATCGCGGGTTCGCGGCACCGCCCGCGGAGCCCACGCCGCCGACGCGCGACCTGCTGCGGATCCGGCTCGGCGACATGCCGCACGCGATCGCGCTCGACGACATCGCGGCCCTGCACGCCGGCCTCGCGATCCTCGCGCTGCCGACCACGGTGCGCGAGCTTCGAGGCGTGGTCGTGCTGCGCGGCCAGCTCGTGCCGATCTACGACCTCGCGATGCTGCTCGGCTTTCCGCCGGCGGCGGCGACCGCGCGCTGGATCGTCACGCTGCGCACGCGCGCGATCGGCCTCGTGTTCGATGGCTCCGACGGCCACGCCCGCGTGCCGGTGGCGGCGCTCGCGAGCGGCATCGTTCGATTCGACGACCACGCCTGTACGGTGATCGCGCGACGCGATCTCGAAGCTCGACTGGACAAGGAGCGCTGAACGCATGTTCGACAACTGGACTTTCGGTCGCAAGCTGAGCCTCGGCTTTGCCATCGGCATCATCGCGCTCGTCGTCGTCGGGGCGACCGGCTATCGCGCCACCCAGCAGCTGATCGAGAACGAGGGCTGGGTCAACCACAGCCATCAGGTGCGGCGCGCCGTCGCCGAGCTCGAAGCCCAGATCATCGCGGCCGAGTCGGGCCAGCGCGGCTACATCATCACCGGCAAGGACGAGTTCATCGAGCCATACACGAGCGGTCTCGCGCGGATCGCGAAGGCCTACGACGATCTGCACGCCCTGATCGGCGACAACCCGGTGCAACAGGCCCGCCTCGCGACGCTGAAGCTCAGGATCGACCAGAAGCTGGCCGAGATGAAGCTCGTGCTCGACCTGCGCCGCGGCGGGATCGACAAGGCGGTCGCGCGGGTCAGCGAGGGTGAAGGTCGGGGCTACATGGAGGACATCAAGGCGCAGGTCGACCAGATCGATGCCTCCGAGGTCGCGCTCCTCGGCACGCGCGCGCGCGAGGCCGACGACAGCCAGGCGTTCGCGACGGCGCTGATCCTGTGGGGCAGCATCGCGGCGATCGCGCTCACGCTGATCGCGGCGTTCGTCATCACCAGGTCGCTGACCAACCAGATCTCGACCGCGGTGCGCCACGTCCAGAGCTCGTCGACCGAGCTGCAGGCCGCGGCGAACCAGCAGGCGAGTGCCGCGAAGGAACAGGCGACCGCGATGACCGAGATCGCGACGACGATCAACGAGCTGCTCGCGACGTCGCGCCAGATCGCCGATAGCGCCATCCGGGTCTCGCAGATCGCCGGGCAGACGGCGACGTCGGCGCGCCTCGGCGACACCACGGTCACCAAGGGCAGCGACGCGATCGCCGCGGTGCGCCGCCAGGTCGACCTGATCGTCGGTCACATGCTCGAGCTCGGCAAGAAGTCGCAGCAGGTCGGCGCCGTGCTCGATATCGTGAGCGAGCTCGCCGAGCAGACCAACATCCTCGCGATCAACGCGACGATCGAGGCCGCCGGGGCGGGCGACTCGGGCCGCCGGTTCGGCGTGGTCGCCGACGAGATCCGGAAGCTCGCCGATCGCGTCGCGGCCTCGACCAAGGAGATCCGCGGCATGGTCGACGACGTGCGCGGCGCGGTGAACACCTCGGTGATGGCGACCGAGGCCGGAAGCAAGGCCGTCGACAACGGCGCGGCTCAGGTTCTCGAGATGGCCGCCGCGTTCCGCCAGATCTCGAGCCTCGTCGGCACCACGACCGAGGCGGCGCGCGAGATCGAGCTGTCGACCAAGCAGCAGGCCACGGCCGTCGAGCAGGTCAACGTCGCGATCGGGAATGTCTCGCAGGCGACGCGCGAGGCCGAGACCGGCGCGCAGCAGACGCTGCAGACCTCGCTGCAGCTCGCCGCGCTGTCGACCAAGCTGGTCGCGATCGTCCAACGCGAGGGTCCCGCGTGACGTGACGGCACCGCGCGATCCATACCGCTACTTTCGCATCGAGGCCGTCGAGCTGCTCGATGGGATGGCGCGTGCCGTGCTCGAGCTCGAGCGCCGCGTCGATGCCCAGCTCGTCTCCAAGGTGCTCCGGTTCGCGCACACGCTGAAGGGCGCCGCGCGGATCGTGAAGCACGCGCAGGTCGCGCAGCTCGCGCACGAGCTCGAGGACCTGCTCGTGCCGCTCGCGGCCGCGCCGGTCGTGCGACCGCAGCAGGCGGCGATCGCGCTGATCGACCGGATGTCCGCCGCGATCGCGGCGCTGCCAGCGGTGTCGAAGGCCACGACCCCGACGCCGGCATCGCCCCCGCCGATGGCGCTGTCGATGCACGCGGATGTCGGGACGCTCGATGACATCCTCGCCGGGATCGGGGAGCTCCACGGCCTCGTCGGCCGCCTGCGTGACGGCGGCGATCCTCGCCGGCTCGCCGACCAGCTCGAGCGCGAGCTGACCGCGGTCCGCCACGACGCCGAGACGCTCCGCCACCTGCCGGCGAGCTCGATGTTCGGCTCGCTCGCGCGCATCGCACGCGACACCGCGGTCGCACTCGGCAAGGAGGTCGAGCTCGTGACCGAGGGCCTCGAGTTCCGCCTCGATCCGCAGATGCTCTCGGCCATCCACGGTGCGCTGGTCCAGCTCGTGCGCAACGCGGTCGCGCACGGCATCGAGTTGCCCGCCGTGCGACGCGCGGCCGGCAAGCCCACGTCGGGCCGCGTGACGATCGCCGTGATGGCCCGAGCCGGGCGAGCGTGCTTCGAATGTCGCGACGACGGCGGCGGCATCGACCTCGCGGCGGTCGAGCGCGCGGCGGTGGCTCGCGGCCTCGCCCCCGGCGCGACGCGCGAGGCGCTGCTCGAGCTCCTGCTCGGCGGTGGCCTGTCGACGCGCGCCGAGGTCACCGAGATCGCCGGACGCGGCATCGGGCTCGACCTCGCGCGGACCGCGGCGCGCGATCTCGGAGGCACGCTGGTGGTGACGACCGGCGCGGCGGGAACGACGATCGCGCTCGCCGTCCCGATGATGACGACCGCGGTGCCGGCGCTGATCGTGTACGGAGGCGATCGCGCGGGCGTGATCCCGCTCGCGGTGATCCGTCGCGTCGAGCGCATCGACCCGGCGGCGGTCGTGCGCGGCCCCGCGGGCGCGACGATCCAGAGCGGCGATGCCGCGATCCCGATGGCATCGCTCGCGACGCTGCTCGGCGGAACGCCGGGCACGGCGACCTCGGTGGTGATCGTCGAGCGCGATGGGCTCGCGGCGATCGCGGTCGACCGGCTCGGCGCGATCGACAAGCTGATCCTGCGTGCGTTCCCGCCGGGCACGCCGGTCGCGGCGTTGCTGTGGGGCGTCGCGGTCGACGCGAGCGGCACACCGATCCCGGTGTTCGAGGCCGGTGCGCTCGTGATCGCCGCGCGCGCGTCGGTCGATCCGATCCAGCCCGCCGCGATCGCGCCGCTGCCAATCCTCGTGGTCGACGATTCGCTGACCACGCGCATGCTCGAGCGGAGCATCCTCGAGGCCGCCGGCTACCAGGTCGATCTCGCGAGCTCCGCCGAGGAGGCGCTCGACAAGGTCGCCGCGCGGCGTTACGGCATCGTCCTGGTCGACGTCGAGATGCCCGGGATGGATGGTTTCCAGTTCGTGACCGAGCTCCGTGCGCGCCCGGCTCTCGCACAGCTGCCAGCGATCCTCGTGACGTCGCGTGACGCGCTCGCGGATCGGCAGCGCGGCGTGACGGCCGGCGCCCAGGGTTACGTCGTGAAGGGCGAGTTCGATCAGACGCAGCTGGTCGGGCTGATCCGGCGGCTGGCGGTGAGCGCGTGATCCGCGTCCTCGTCGTCGACGACTCGCCGACCGTGCGCGCCCGGCTGCGCGAGCTGCTCGCGGCGACCGACGATCTCGTCGTGGTCGGCGAGGCCGGCGATGGCGTTCGCGCGGTGGAGCTCGCGCGCGATCTGCGACCCGACGCGATCACGCTCGACCTCGCGTTGCCCGAGCTCGACGGCCTCGCCGCGACGGAGCACATCATGGCGCACGTCCCGACGCCGATCCTGATCGTGTCGTCGGCGGAGAACCGGGGCAAGGAGTTCGAGACCTACGCGGCGCTCGCGGCCGGCGCGGTCGACGTGCTCGACAAGCCGCACGCGCACGACGTCGACTGGGACGAGCGCTTCATCGCCGCGGTCCGCATGGTCGCGAAGATCCGCGTCATCACACACCCGCGCGCCAGGCTCGGCTCGCTCGGGCGCGTCAAGCGGAGCTCGACGCCTCCACCTCCACTCGCGGCCCAGCAGCCGTCGCGGCCCGAGGTGATCGCGATCGGTGCGTCGACCGGCGGACCGACCGCGATCGCGACCGTGCTCGAGGGCATGCCGCGGCTCGTCGAGCCGACGCTCGTCATCCTCCACATCGACGCGCCGTTCGCGCGGTCGTTCGCGGCCTGGCTCGGGACCCAGACGCACCGCCCGGTCGCGCTCGCGGTCGACGGCGAGCGGCTCGATGTCGCCGGACCGCCGGGCCGCGTGCTGTTCGCGCCGCCCGATCGGCACCTCGTCATCGAGGGCCGCCGCGTTCGGCTCGTCGACTCGCCGGCGCGCCATCACTGCCGGCCTTCGATCGACACGCTGTTCGAGTCGCTCGCACACGCCTACGGCGCGGCGGCCGTGGCGTGCCTGTTGACCGGCATGGGGCGCGATGGCGCCGCGGGGCTGCTCGCGCTCCGGCGGGCCGGTGGCGCGACGCTCGCGCAGGACGAGGCGACCTCGGTGGTGTTCGGCATGCCGCGCGAGGCGCTCGAGGTCGGCGCGGTCGATCGCGTGCACGCACTCGATGATCTCGGACCGGCGATCGGCAAGCTGTTCGGGGTGCGGCGATGAGCAGTGTCCTCGTGGTCGACGACAGCCTCACGGTGCGCATGGATCTCGTCGAGGCGCTCGAGGCCGCGGGCATCCACGTCGTCGCGTGCGGGAGCCTCGCCGAGGCGCGCGCGATCGTGAGCTCGACGCCACTCGCCGCGGCGATCATCGATCTGCTGCTGCCCGATGGCACCGGCGTCGAGCTGATCGCCGAGCTGCGCGCGCACCTGCGGTACGCGAGTTTGCCGATCGTGATGCTGTCGACCGAGGCCGAGGTCAAGGACCGCCTGCACGGGCTCGCGATCGGCGCGACCGATTACGTCGGCAAGCCCTACGAGACCGAGTCGGTGATCGCGCGCGTTCGCGGCTTCCTCGCGCGCACCAGCGCACCGCGCGAGCGCCTCGTCCTCGTGATCGACGACAGCGACACGTTTCGCGCCGCGATCGTCGACGAGCTCGAGCGCGCCGGGTTTCGCACGCTGGCGTGTCGCTCGGGGGCCGACGGGTTGCGCGCGGCCGCGGTCCATCGGCCCGCCGCGATCGTGGTCGATGGCCAGATGCCCGAGATGGACGGGCGAACGGTGATCCGGCGCGTTCGTCTCGATCCGGTGCTGCGCACGACGCCGTGCGTGCTGCTGACCGGCTCCGAGGGCGCCGACGCCGAGATCCTCGCCCTCGAGGCCGGGGCCGACGCGTTCGTCACCAAGGACGCCGGACCCGAGGTCATCATCGCGCGGCTCGGAGTCGTCCTGCGCGCGACGTTCCGGGAGACCACGGTCCCGATCCCGATCGCGCCGCATCGCGTGCTCGCGATCGACGACAGCGCGACGTACCTCGCCGCGGTCAGCGAGGCGCTGCGCGAGGATGGCTACGATGTCGTCGTCGCGTCCACCGGCGAGGACGCGATCGAGTTGCTCGCCGCGCAGGCGGTCGACTGCATCCTGCTCGATCCGGTGCTGCCGGGCCTGTCGGGCGCCGAGACCTGCCGCCGCATCAAGGCCGCGCCCGGGCTCCGCGACATCCCGCTCATCATGGTCACCGCGCACGACGGGCGCATCGAGATGATCGACGGGCTGGCCGCCGGCGCGGACGACTTCCTCGCCAAGGCCGCGGGCTTCGACATCCTGCGCGCCCGCATGCAGGCGCAGATCCGGCGCCGCCGCTTCGAGGACGAACATCGCCGCGCGCGCGAGCTCGTGATCACCAACCGCCGCATCGAGGAGGCGAGCCGGTTGAAGAGCGAGTTCCTCGCGAACATGTCGCACGAGCTGCGCACCCCGCTCAACGCGATCATCGGGTTCGCCGAGCTGCTTCACGACAAGACCGTGCCGGTGGACTCGCCGGAGCACGACGAGTTCCTCGGCGACATCCTGGCCAGCGGTCGCCACCTCCTGCAGCTGATCAACGACGTGCTCGATCTCGCGAAGGTCGAGGCCGGCAAGCTCGAGTTCCGTCCCGAGCCGGTCGATCCGCGGCTGCTCGTCGGCGAGGTGCTCGCGGTGCTGCGCGCGCAGGCACTCCAGAAGCAAATCACGATCACGCTCGTCGTCGATCCCGCGATCACCGAGCTCGTCATCGATCCCGCGCGCCTCAAGCAGGTCGCCTACAACTTCCTGTCGAACGCGCTCAAGTTCACGCCCGCCGGCCGCACGATCGACGTCCGCGTCGTGCCCGATGGCGTCGAGAGATTTCGCCTCGAGGTCGAGGATCATGGCATCGGGATCGGCGCGGCCGATCTCCCGCAGCTGTTCGTCGAGTTCAATCAGCTCGAGGCCGGTGCCACGAAGCACCACGCCGGCACCGGGCTCGGCCTCGCGTTGACCAAGCGGCTGGTCGAAGCCCAGGGCGGCAACGTCGGCGTCACGAGCAAGCTCGGCGTCGGCTCGACGTTCTTCGCGAGCCTGCCGAGATCCGCTACGACAGCAGCGCGAGCAGATCGTCGCGCGTGATCGCGGTGGCGCCGCCGGCCTCGGACAGCGCCGCGTTCGCGAGTCGCCGCTTGCGGTCCTGGAGCTCGAGGATGCGCTCCTCGACCGTGTCGCGCGCGACCATGCGATAGACCATCACCGGCTTGTCCTGGCCGATGCGATGCGCGCGATCGGCGGCCTGATCCTCGACCGCGGGGTTCCACCACGGATCGACGAGGAACACGTGATCGGCGGCGGTCAGGTTGAGTCCGGTGCCGCCGGCCTTGAGCGAGAGCAGCATGACCGGCGGGCCGGCCTCGTCCTGGAACTCGCCGACCACGGCGCCGCGATCGGTCGTCGTGCCGTCGAGCCGGCAGAACTTGATGCCGTTCGCGGTCAGGTGCGGCTCGATGAGGTCGAGCAGCGAGGTCCACTGCGAGAACACCAGGGCGCGGTGGCCCTCGGCGACCGCGTCGTTGAGCGCCTCGAGCAGGCGATCGATCTTCGACGAGGCCGTCGGCGTGCGGTTCGCCGGGCTGCGCAGGGCGTTCGGCAGGAGGCCCGAGTGACACGCGGCCTGGCGGAGGCGCAACAGGGCCTCGAGCGCGGCCATCACGCCGCCGCCGGCCTCGAGCATCGCGACGATCTCGCGCTGGGTCGCGGCGCGGATCGCGTCGTAGGTCGCGCGCTCGGTCTCGTCGAGCTCGACGTACATCACGCTGTCGGTGCGCGCCGGGAGCTCGGCCGCGACCTCGCGCTTCAAGCGCCGCAGCACGAACGGGCGGATGCGATCGCGCAGGCGCGCGGCCGCCGCGTCGCTGCCGTCCATGATCGGCTGCGCCCAGCGCTCCTGGAAGTCGGTGCGCCCGCCGAGCAGGCCGGGGTTCGTGAAGTGCAGCTGGCTCCACAGCTCGTCGAGCCGATTCTCGATCGGCGTGCCGGACAGCGTCACCCGCCACGAGCCCTTCAGGCGGTACGCCGCGCGCGCGACCTGCGAGTCCGGGTTCTTGATCGTCTGGCTCTCGTCGAGGATCACCGCCTCCCACGTCTCGCTGGCGAGCTCGTCGATATCGTTGCGCAGGATCGGATAGCTCGTCAGCACGATGTCGGCCGACGGGTCGAGCGCGCGGCGCGGGCCGTGATAGGTCGCGACGCGCAGGTCGGGCCGGAACTTCTTGATCTCGGCCATCCAGTTGAACAGCACGCTGGTCGGCGACACCACGAGCGTGTGGCCGCGCACGACCGCGAGCGCCTGGATCGTCTTGCCGAGGCCCATGTCGTCGGCGAGCACGCAGCCGAGGCCGGCGTCGCGACAGAACCCGAGCCAGTCGACGCCGCTCTGCTGATACGGCCGAAGCTCGCCGGTCACGAGGCTCTCGCAGTGCGGGATCCCGACGAAGCCATCGAGCAGCGGGCGCACGCGATCGAGCTCGGGCGGCGGCGGCTCGTCGAGATCCTCGCAGAGCTTCGCGAGATCGGGCAGCGCGTAGAGCGGCACGTTGTGATCGTCGGTCCGCGACGCGAGCAGATCGGCGAGCCGCGCGCCGTGCTGATCGAACCACGCCATCGGCACGCGACCCCAGCCGCCGCCGGTCAGCGGGACGAGATCGACGCCCGCCTGCCAGGCGCGCAGCGCGGCGCCGATCGACGCGGTCTGCTTGCTGCCGCCGTCCAGGGTCACCTCGAGCTTGCTGCCGGTGATCGAGATCTTGGGCTCGAGCACGACCGCCTTGGTCGTGTTCGCCGAGCGCGCGTCGTCGCGCAGCCAGCCGGCGAGCTTGGCCTGCATCGCGAACGCATCGCGGCCGGTGAGCTCGACGCGGCGACCGGGCACGAGGTTGAGCTCGTCGCGCAGGCGGTGGACGAGCTTGCGCTCGACGTCGACGTCGCGGATCGGCAGCGCACCACCGAGGTGGACGAGCACGTTGCCGTCGATCCGCACGCGCGGCGGATCGCCGTAGACCAGCGTCGGGAACACGAGCAGGCGATCGCCATCCTGCTCGACCTCGAAGCCGATGCGCGGCCCCTCGCGACCGCCGACCTTGGGCAAGGAGCTCGTGCGGATCTCGACCGCGATGCGCGCGGCGAGCTGCGGCAGCGTGGTGCCGACGAGCTCGGCGAGCGATCCGCGCGGCACGTCGAACTTCTGGGGCAGGTTCTCGAGCTTGGCGCCCGACAGATCGACCGCGCCGATCGGGCGCAGCACGCTGTCGTGCGTGCGCACGATGCCGCTGGTCACGACCTCGCGCACGATCGGATCCTTCTCGATGATCACGCGGACGCCGCCGTTGCGGGCGTCCTCGACGATCGCGCGCGGCAGCACCGGGTCCGCGCTGGTCACGATCTTCTGACCGTTCCACATCACGTCGGGGGCCTCGGCGAGCACGCCGAGCAGACGATCGAGTCGCTCGCCGGAGACCACGCCCTTCTTCGACGCCACGATCAGCGGATCGGCGAGCAGGTCGGCGTTGATGCTCGCGACCTTGCCGCCGCCGCCGGTGCCGATCAGCGACATCAGCGAGCCGGTGAACGGCTCGAGGCGGTCCGGCTTGACCAGCACGCGCTCGACGAGGATCCCGGCGAGCGCCGGCGACAGCATGTAGCGCAGCGGCGAGCCGACCGCGTCGGACTCGGGGAGCTCGCCCTTGTTGGCCTCGAGCGCGAGCACCGCGGCGACGACGTGCGAGCACACCGGCTCGCGGCTCGCGCAGTCGCACTCCCACTCGTTCTCGGCCTTGTTGAGATAGACCAGGTACGGCGTCGGGCGGCTCGGGATCCGGATCTCGAGCTCGACCTCGTCCTTGCTCTGCCGGCGTCCGACCACGCGCTTGTCTCGTACCAACGTCACGCCCTGAGACCAGGTGCGCTCGGTCGCTTGCGCGTGTACTTCATCCCGGAGCGTCATCGCCAGGGCAGCTTCCTACCACGTAACCACTGGACTCCAAAGGCATGCTAGGTTCTCGCGCGATGGGCAACGACGACGACGCCGATGCCAGCCTGGTCCTGGCCATGGCGGCCGGCGATCGGGCGGCGATGGCGTCGCTCTACGAGCGCCATTCGGGCCTGTTGCTCGGCCTCGCCATCCGGATCGTCCGGGACCGCCGGGAAGCCGAAGATCTGTTGCACGACGTGTTCTTGGAGGCCTGGCGGGCCGCCAAAGACTTCGATCCGAAGCGCGGCAGGGTTCGTACCTGGCTTGCCATCCGAATGCGCTCCAGGGCTCTAGACCTCCAGAAATCGGCTCGGGTCTCCCGTAACTCGGGAGATGCCGGGCTCGAGGTCATGGTCGACGAGACCGAGCAGCCGAGCCCGGATCACGCGCGGGTCCGCGGGGCGCTCGCCGAGCTGGGTGCTGATCAGCGCCGGGTGCTCGAGCTCGCCTACTTCGAGGGGCTGTCGTGCAGCGAGATCGCCGAGCGCATCGCGATCCCGGTCGGCACCGTCAAGTCGCGCATCGCCGCCGGGCTCGAACGGTTGCGTGGGGGATTCTCATGATCGTCGATATCAAGGAGCTACTCCCGCTCTACGCGCTCGGGATCCTCGAGGCCGACGAGGTCGCCGCGGTCGATCGCGCGGTCGCCGCGGATCCGGCGCTCGCTGCCGAGCTGGTCTCGTTCCAGCGGGTGGCCGAGAGCATGGTCGTGCCGGTCGCCCCGCCGGCCCACGTCAAGGTGCAGCTGATGGCGTCGCTCGGCGCCGGCAGGTTCGAGCGGTTCGCGTCGCGGATGGCGTCGCTGTTCGACGTCACCGTGCCGCGCGCGCAGGAGATCCTCGGGTTGATCGAGCGTCCGTCGTCGTGGGAGGACCGCCTCCCGGGCATCAGCATCGTCCACTTCGACGGTGGCCCGGCGGTCGCCACCGCCGACTGCGGCTTCATCCGGCTCGCGCCCGGGACCACGTTCCCGCCGCACACGCACCCCGGCGAGGAGATCACGCTGGTCCTCGCCGGCCAGCTGCGTCATGGCGATCGGATCCTCGGCCCCGGCGACGAGGTCGGCCTCGCCCCGAGCACCGAGACCCACATCGTCGCCACCGAAGGTGACGAGCCCTGCGTCTACGCCTCGATGACGCGCGAGGGCATCGAGATCTACGGCGTGCTGATGCGTATCAAATCGTAACGCTGATACTCTTCGTGCATGGGCGACGACTCGATGCGGGTGGTCGGGACCATCCGTAGCATCGAGCTCGCGACGAAGGATGCGCATTTCCAGCACCTGACGTCGCGCCAGGTCGCCAAGATCGAGATCGATATCGAGCGCGCCACCGACGACGATGGCGAAGATCTCGACGTCGACAACCTGTCGGAGCTGTCGTTCGTCGGGCCCGCCGAGCTGGTGCCACGCTACAACGCCGGCGAGCGCGTGCTGATCGAGACCAGCGCGCTGCAGATCACGTCGATCAAGCCGGCGCCGCTCTCGTAGCGACTACCAGGTGATCGTGCCCTCGTCGGAGTCCTGGGCCGCGATGATCGTCACCTTGATCTCCTTGTGCTTGCCGTGCGGGCCGACGGCCTTCACCTGGTAGATACCCGGCTTCATCGGCACGCGCGTGAGCGGCGTCTTGCCGATGATCGTGTCGTTCATGTAGATCGTCGTCGCCGCGCTCGCGGTGATGCTGAAGAACCCGTAGTGCGAGAGCGCGACGATGTCGTCGTGGTGCGGCGGTGCGTCGATCGGAGGCGGCGCGTCACGCACGCCGGCGTCGATCGGGATCGAGACGATCGGTTGCCGATCGCTGCTGCTGCCGCCGACCGAGGCCCCGAAGATCACGATCCCGATGATCGCGACCGCGAGGACGCCGATCACGATCATGCCGTTGCGCAGCGACTTCCAGCGGTGCGCGCGCAACAGGTTCGTGTCGGGGCTCGCCATCCAGGTGTCGACCGGGACGGTGGCGCTGAAGTCGGGGACAGCACCCATCGCGACCGGGGCGGCGTTGAGCGGCATCTCGACGCGGCTCGACTCGCTCGACACCATCATCGACGGCACGTTGCCGCCATAGGGGGGAGGCGTCACCGACGGCGGCGACGACCGGCGATCGAACTCGCCGCTGGTCGCGTGGCGCGGTGGTGGAGGTAGCGGGAGGGGCAGGGGTGGCGGGCCGCGCATCGGCGCGGTCCCGGTGCCGGACATCGGCGCGTTCGGGGCCGCGAGCATCGCGGGATCCTCGGCGGCCTTGAGGATCTCGTCGCGCGCCGCCATCTCGTCGCTGAAGTCGCCGGCGAGCAAACGGCCGAGCTCCTCCGGCGTCGCGATGCCACCGAGCGTGGCGACCGAGTTCTTGATCGCGTTGCCGAACGCCTGCGCGGTGTCGAACCGGCCGTTCGGATCGCGCGCCATCGCCTGGAGCAGCGCGGCGCGCATGCCGGCCGGCAGATCGGGGCGGCGATCGCGGATCTCGGGGATCGGCTCCTCGGTGATCGCCTTGAACGTCAGGAAGTCGGAGTCGCGATGGAACAGCCGGCGGATCGCGAGCATCTCGTACATCACGACGGCGAGCGCGAACACGTCGCTGCGGCGATCGAGCGGCTTCCCGAGGATCTGCTCGGGAGACATGTACGCGTTCTTGCCCTTCACCGTGCCGGTGCGCGTCCGCGAGTTCGCGCCGCGCGCCTTGGCGATGCCGAAGTCGAGCAGCTTCACCATGCCGTCGTCGGTCACCATGATGTTCGGCGGCGACACGTCGCGGTGGACGACGTTGAGCAGCGCACCGTCGGGGCCGCGCGCCTCGTGGGCCGCGTGGAGTCCTTCGCAGGCCTGGACGATGATGCCGGCGACGAGCCGCACGTCGAGCATCTTCCCGGCCTTCGAGAGCCGCGTCATCATGCGCGACAGCGGTACCCCGTGCAGGTACTCCATCGCGATGAACCACGTGCCGGCGTACTCGCCGAAGCCCGAGACGTGGCAGATGTTCTTGTGCAGCAGCGTGCCCGCGAGCTCGGCCTCGTCGCGGAACATCGTCACGAAGTGCTCGTCCTCGGCGAGGTGCGGGAGGATCCGCTTGAGCACGAGGACGTCGTCGAGGTTTGCGGTCTTCGCGTTCGTCGGTCGCGCGAGAAAGATCTCGGCCATCCCACCAGTCGCGAGCTTCGCGATCAGCGTATACGCGCCGAAATCTCGCGCGTCGCGTGGAACCAGCGTCCCCGCTGGGATGGTCACCCGTTGATTATGCCCCAGAGAAATCCCTGATTTAAGGCCAAGCTACAGATACATGTAGGCTTTTACCTGCCAAGGCCGGTTCCCTAGCCGGTCCTCGTACCTGGTCAGCCGGGCATCTTCGCTGGTTTGTCGTCGGGCGGCGTCTTCGGGTTCGCGATCACCACCCACATGACGCGCCTGCGCCTGGGCTGTATCGTGCCGCGCAGATGCACGTCGTCCACGTCGTCTTCAGCCTCGACGTCGGCGGCCAGGAGCGCGTCATCCTCGATCTCGCGCGCGGGCTGGTCGCGCGCGGTCACACGACGACGGTGATCTCGTTGTCCGAGGGCGGCACGCTGCGCGAGCGGTTCGCCGGGATCGCGGTCGAGACGATCGCGAGCGGCGAGGGCTTCGATCCGCGCACGATCGTGCGGCTCGCGCGGCGGCTCCGCGAGCTCGCCCCCGACGTGGTGCACACGCACAACCGGTCGCCGATGATCTACGGCGCGCCGGCCGCGAAGCTCGCGGGCGTGCGCCGCCTGATCCACACCAAGCACGGGCGCTCCGACGGTGGCCGCGCGGTCCGGGTGCTGGCGCGCGCGTACGACTACTACGTCGCGGTGTCCGACGACACGGCCAAGGTCGCACGCGACGTCGAGCGCGTCCCGGCGGCGAAGCTGCGCGTGATCGACAACGGGATCGACGTGCGGGGCTACGTGCCCGACGCGGCGGCGCGCGGCCGGATCCGTGCCGAGCTCAAGGTGCCGCCGAGTGCGTGTCTGATCGGGACGGCGGGGCGCCTCGTGCCCGAGAAGAACTACGGGTTGCTGCTCGCCGCGGCGCGCGACGTGCTGGCGAGTGGCGCGGCGCGGCTCGCGATCGCCGGCGATGGTCCCGAGGCGGCGGCGTTGAAGGCCGCGGTCGATCCGGCGGTCGCCGACAAGATCAGCTGGCTCGGGATCCGCCACGACATCCCCGCGTTGCTGTCGGCGTTCGATCTGTTCGCGCTGTCGTCGGCGACCGAGGGTCTGCCGATCGCGGTGATCGAGGCGATGGCGGCCGGCCTGCCGGTCCTGTGCACCGCGGTCGGCGGGCTGCCGAAGGTGGTTCGCGCCGGCGAGACCGGGCTGCTCGTGCCGGCCGGCGATCGCGCGGCCTACGCCGCGGCGCTCGGCGAGCTGGTCGACGACCCCGCGCGCCGGAGCACACTGGGCGATGCCGGGCGAGTCGACGCGGCGGCGCGGTTTTCGCTCGATCGGGTCGTCGACGACTACCTGGCACTCTATGCTTGAGCTGCCCTGATGAACCGGATCTCTGTGTACGTCGCGCTCGGGCTCGCGAGCTGTCACGGCTGCGGTCACGGCGGGCGCGGTCACGGCGGCGACAGCGACACGCCGATCCGCAACGGCAAGCCGGGACCCGGCGGCGGCGATCGCGCGTGCGGCGGCAGCGCCGAGGCGATCACCGAGGCGGTCGCGGCGACCCCGCCGACGGTCCCGAACGGCACGTACAAAGGCAACGCAGCGCACCCGCGGATCTTCTTCACGCCCGAGCGGCTCGAGCGCGCGCGCGGCTGGCTGAAGAAGTCGGACTGGGCTCCCAAGAACGACGACTTCCTCGGCAACGCGTTCGTCTACGCGGTCGCCAAGGACCCCGACGCCGGCAAGCGCGCGATCGCGTTCCTCGACAAGGTGATCGCCGAGAAGCTGCTCGACTCCGGCGACAACGCGCGCTGGCAGGGCGAGATCGCGATCGTGATCTACGACTGGTGCTTCGACCTCGTGCCGCCGGCGACGCGCGACGCGTTCGCCAGGTACGCGAACAGCGCCTTCACCAAGTGGAACGCCGACGACTGGGGTGGCGTCGGACACGAGGAGGGCAACTACTACTGGGGCAACCTCCGCAACAGCCTCGAGTGGGGCCTCGCGAGCTCGCCCGAGAACGCGACCGCGCCAGCGCTGCTCGAGGACGCGCTCGTCAAGCGGTGGGAGAAGTCGTTCCTGCCGTACGCGCAGGGCCTGCAGCGCGGCGGCGTGCCGACCGAGGGCACGCAGTACGGACGCTACCAGGAGGGCTACCCGCTGCTCGCGTTCGTCACGCTGGCGAGCGGCGGCCGCAAGATCTTCGATGAGACCGACTGGTTCCGCGGCCTGGTCTACTACAACATCCACAACACGCTGCCCGGCGTGACGACGCGCGGCGACGGCAACCTCGCGGCGCACGACATGTTCCCCCACGAGGACGACGAGTTCTGGCTGCAGGGCAACTCGGCGATCGATCCGGAATACGGCGACTTCATGACCGCGGCCGCGTGGGCGTGGCCCGACAAGCCGGTCGGACAGCACGCGCGCTGGTACCTCGGCGCCGTGAAGGGCAAGCGCAACCCGTGGATCGAGGCGAGCGACGATCACCCCGCCGGCAAGCCTGTCGACCTCACGACGATCCCGCTCGACTACTACGCGCCGGGACCGGGCTATCTGTGGGCGCGCAACAAGTGGTCGACCGACGCGTCGATCGTGTTCGCGCAGCTCGGGTTCGCGCGCGGCGCGGGCCACCAGCACTACGACTCCGGCACGTTCCAGATCTGGCGCAAGGGGCGCTGGCTGACGCGCGAGACCGCGTCGTACATCGACGACGTCACCGGCATCGGTGGCAGCGGCAGGGTCGGCGCGCGCGAGACCTACGGTCACAACGGCATCCTGTTCGACGGCAAGGGCTCGGCGCTCGGCAACTTCGCGGGCTACCCGGCGGTGTTGCGGCTCGAGAGCCGCAAGGACTACGCGTACGGCGCGACCGATCTGTCGAAGTGGTATCGCGCCGATGCCGCGAACCATCCCGAGCGCGATAACCCGGCGGCGGGCTCGCTGGTGCGCGAGGTGATCTACCTGCGCGAATTCGAGACGCTCGTCGTGCTCGATCGGATGGAGGGCACGTCCGACAAGGTCGCCCGCACGTTCCTCGTGCACTTCGAGCAGGGCGCCAAGGTGAAGACCGACGGCGCGATCACGACCGCGCAGAACGGCGACCAGCTGCTGCGCGTGCAGACGCTCGTGCCGGCGGCGCCGACCAGCGTGCGGCTCGTCGACGAGCGGCTGAAGCCCGACGATCATATCGGCCAGCAGCGGCTCGAGATCACGCACGCCCCGGGCACCGCGCAGAGCTACTTCGTGACCGTCTTGCAGGGCCGCGACGCGTCGGCGCCCGACGTCACCGCGAAGGTCACCGAGTCGGCCGAGGCGTTCGTCGTCACGGTCAACACGACGACGATCACGTTCGCCAAGGGCATGGCGTCGACCGGCGGGACGATCCAGACCGGCGGCTGCGCCGCGCATCCGCTCGCCGACTACGTGCAGAACATCCGGGTCACCGACGATGGCCCGATCTGGGGTCCGTGAGATGAGCGTCATCGACAAGCTGAAGGACAAGAACCTCCACACCTGGCTGCGCGACTACGGTCGTCACCTCGTGCGCAGCGCGCGCGCGCCCAAGCCGGTCGGCGAGCGCCACGTCATGTTCGCGCTGTGCGATCACTACGAGCCGTTCTGGCACAAGCCCGGCGAGGCGATCGGGCGCGCGCGGGTCGACGCGTGGCACGAGGGCTATCCCAAACTGGCCGCCGAGTTCCACGACAGCGACGGCCGGACGCCGCGCCACGGGTTCTTCTTCCCCGGCGAGGAGTACCGCGCGTACTTCCTCGACAAGCTCGCCGACCTCTGCAAGGCCGGCCACGGCGAGGTCGAGGTCCACCTCCACCACGACGGCGACACCGCGGCCACGCTGCGCCCGCAGCTCGACAAGACGCTCGCCGACTTCGCGCAGCACGGTCACATCTCGCGCGTCGGCGGCAAGTATCGCTGGGCGTTCATCCACGGCAACTGGTGCCTCGCGAACGGGCGCCCCGATGGCAAGTGGTGTGGCGTCGACGACGAGCTGCCGCTCCTGCACGAGATGGGGTGCTACGTCGATCTGACGTTTCCCGCCGCGCCGGATCCGTCGCAGCCCGACAAGGTCAACCAGATCTACTGGCCGACCGGCGATCTCGCCGCGCGGCGAGCCTACGATCACGGCGAGCGCGCGCGCGTCGGCGTCACGCACGACGACCGCCTCCTCATGATCACCGGGCCGCTCGGGTTCGCGCGCAAGGGCAAGCGCGGCCTCCGCCTCGAGAACGGCGCGCTGACCGGCGACGATCCACCCGACGCGCAGCGCGTCGCGACCTGGATCCGTCAGGGCATCCACGTCGAGGGCAAGCCGGAGTGGGTGTTCGTGAAGGTGCACACGCATGGCGCGATCGAGAAGACCGCGGCGTCGCTGCTCGGCGCCGGTGGGCGCGCGATGCACGAGGCGCTGCGCGCCCACATGCGCGACGGCTGGAAGCTGCACTACGTGACCGCGCGCGAGATGTTCAACGTCGCGCGCGCCGCGATGGACGGCAAACCCGGCGATCCGAGCGCCTACTTCGACTACGTGATCCCACCGCCGCCGATCTGCAGCTAAGCTGTGATCGTGAGGGTGCCGGTCGTCATGGTCACGGGCTTTCTCGGGAGCGGGAAGACCACGTTGATCAACCGGCTGCTCGCGCGGCGCGCGGCGCGCGGCGAGGCGGTCGAAGGCAAGCTGGGCGTGATCGTCAACGAGCTCGGGGCGGTCGGCATCGACGCTGCGCTGCTCGGCGGCGAGGGCGCGCGACAGGTCGAGCTGCCGGGTGGCTGCGTGTGCTGCGTGCTCGGAGACGAGCTCGATCGGACGCTGCTCGAGCTCGTCGCGCAGAACCCGAGCCTCGAGGCGATCGTCCTCGAGACCACCGGGGTCGCCGAGCCGCCGCCGATCGCGTGGGCGCTCGAGCGCGAACCGGTCGCGAGCGCGGTGCGGCTCGCCGCGGTGGTCACGCTGGTGGACGCGACGAACCTGCGCGCCGCGCGTCCGACGTCGGTCGCGGTCGATGCCCAGCTCGCGTACGCCGATGTGTTGCTGGTGACCAAGGCCGCGCTCGCCGGCGAGGTCGAGACCGGCGCGGTCGAAGCGATCGCTCGTCAGCTCGCGCCGCGTGCCGAGCTGCGTCGCGGCACGACCGACGAGCACGCTGCGTGGCTCGAGGACATCCTGGTGGATCCGGATGTGGAGCGGGTTCGGGAGCTCGCCGCGCCACACGTGCATACCGACGACTGTCGGCATCTCGACAGCTCGCATGCCCATGGAATCGACAGTGTGTGGACGTCGATCACCGACGTGGTCGACCTCGAGGAGCTCGAGGACCAGCTCGAGCAACTGCCGAACAACTACATACGGATCAAGGGGATCGCGCGCGCCGTCGACGGGCGGGTGGCTGGCGGGATGGTCGCGCCTCGCTGGATCGCGGTCCATCGCGTCGGTTTGCGGGTCTCGAGCGAACCACTCACCTTCATGCCGGGTCACAGCGTCCTGGTCGCGCTCGGTCCGGGCGTCCGCGCCGACGTCCTGGCCACGTGTGTCGCAGCGTCCCGCGTCGAGGCCCCCGACTTGCTTGCGCACTCATGATGCCACGTGGCCTAGAACGGAAACGGAGCCGGTACCTCGACGTACCGGTGGTCCTGCGATCTCGCGGACCTGCGCGTGGCGTGGCGTTTGCTTCCGCTTCTCCTCGCAAGATGATGAACCCGAGCCGAATCCTCGTGACGGTCGCGGCCCTGGCTACGTGGCTAGGTGGCTGCAAGAAGGACCGCATCGAGGTTCACGGCGAGACCGCGGGTGACTACAACCACCAGGCGCTCCAGACTGCGGTCGACAAGTTCGTCGCGCAGGGTCGCTCCGCGGAGGCGTATGCCGACCTCTCGCGTAGCGTGTTCGTCCTGCGTCCCGGCATGGACCGCTCGGTCGCCGAGGAAGCCGAGCTCAAGCTGGTCGTGCTCGCGCTCGCGCCGATGAACGCCAGCGCGACCAAGCCGATGTCGGCGCAGGCCGAGACCCTCGCGCTGACCGTGTGGCCGACGCTGCTCGCGCAGCGTCTCGAGGCCGACACCAACGTGATCAAGCGCGACGCGACCGCTGCCGACATCGTGCCCAAGCCCGACGAGGCCGTGTCCGAATATCTCCAGCGGCTGTGCGGTGGCGTGCTCGCTGGTGAGTGCAAGCACGTCGTTCCCGAGCTCCAGGCCGACGTGGTCTCCGAGATCGCGATCCGCCGCGCGACCGAGCGCGTGCGCACTGCGGTCTCGGCGTGTCTCACCTGCAGCACCGATCCCGGTTGGCACAGCGCCATGTTGTCGTGGGAGGAGCTCGATCGCGCGGCGTCGACCAAGGTCGACGAGGCCAAGCGACAGGCCGACCCGGACAACTGGCCGGTCGCCGGCGCTGCCGCCGAGTCCGATCCGCAGCTCCCCGAGGCCGAGATCAACGCGCGTGGCGAGCTCGTCGTCGGCGGCCACCTCTACGGACCGAACCAGCAGCGGCTCGACGTGTTCAAGGATCTACGCGGCACCGGCGACGCGATCCAGCTCCACGTGCGACCCGAGACCACCTTGGCGCAGCTGCGCGGCTTCCTGGTCGACGCCAAGACCGCCGGTGTGACGCACGTCGCGATCATCGCGCGCGAGCCGGCCTACCCGTGGCGTCGCCGCGCGTACTGGGTCGCCGCCGACAACGGCATGCGCGCGAACCTGCGCCCGTCGGACGTCGTCCAGCTGTTGCTGCACGCCGTCGACGAGGTCAGCGGGCCCGGAACGGTCGCGCGCGTCGACTGACCATCGCGAATCGAGTACCCTGGTGGCATGCGGAGCTGCTGTCTCGTGCTCCTCGCTGGCTGCGGCTTCAGTGGCCACGGGGCATCCATCGATGCGACGCCGAACGGCGGCTCGGATTCGTCGGCGATCGATGCCGTGCCGAACGACGGCCCGATCGTCGATGCCGCGATCGACGCACCGAACACCGTCCTGCCCGACGCGCGAACGTGTTACGGCGTCGGGCTCGTCGCCGTGTGTCTGACGACGCTGCCGACGCAGGGCCGCGCGCTCACCGGCGTGCTCGACACCAGCGTCGACGGCAACTGCACGCAGCTCGTCACGCAGACCGGCGGCCCGATGCTGTGCGTGGTCGCGGCGACGACGATCACCTCCACCGGTGCGTTTCGCGCGATCGGCACGCGCCCGCTCGTGCTGCTCGCGACCCAGACGATCGACATCTCCGGATCGGTCGACGTGTCGAGCACCGCGGCGAGCACCGGTGCCGGCGCGAACGCCAGCGTCTGCGTGGCACCGTCGGCGGGTGGCAACGACTCCGGTGGCGCGGGCGGCGGTGCCGGCGGCAGCTTCGCCGGCAAGGGTGGCGATGGCGGCGTCGGCGACGGCAACAACAACCATCCTCCGGCCGGCAGCGCACCCGCGGGCATCGCGACCGCGGCGCTCGCGAAGCCGACGCTGCTGCACGGCGGGTGTCCCGGTGGCGTCGGCGGTGGCGGGATCGTCGATCCGAACGGCGCCAAGGGCGGCGCCGGTGGCGCGGGCGGCGGCGCGGTCTACCTGATCGCCGGGACGTCGATCAAGATCGCCGGCGGCGTCTACGCGTCGGGTGCGGGTGGCGGCATCCACGCGGCGGCGGCGGGCTTCGAAGAAGGCGGCGGCGGTGGCGGCACCGGCGGCATGATCGGCCTCGACGCGCCGGCGATCGACATTCCGGGACGCGTCGCGGCGAACGGTGGCGCCGGGGCAGGCGGCGGCGGCAACGTCGGCGGGACCGCGGGCGGCGACGGCACGACGACGAGCTACAACATCGCCGCGACCCACGGCCTCGGCGATGCCACCGGCAGCGCGGCCAACGGTGCTGACGGCACGTCGCTCGGCCAGGAGACCGCGGCGACCGGCGGCTCCGCTGACGCGGGTGCCGGTGGTGGCGCCGGCAGCCTCGGCGTCGTGTGGATCGACGGGACGCTGACGAACGGCACGATGATCTCGCCCGCCAAGACGCCGCACTGACGATGCGTGGTGCCGCGGTGATCCTCGGCGCGGTGGCGTGTGGTCCCGGCGTGGCGCCGATTCGCGTGCCGCCGAAATCGGTGGCGGTCTCGCCGCCGATCGAGGCGGTGCCGCTCGGGAAGCTGCCGGCCGACGTGCATCCGACGCACGAGTCGCTCGCGCTGTGGATCGATCCGCGGAAGGCGCGCTTCGGCGGCACCGCCGAGCTCGAGCTCGACCTCGATCGCCCGCGCGACACGATCTGGCTGCACGGTCGCGGGCTCGCGGTGTCGGCGGTGACCGCGACCTCGGCAGGCGCGACCGTGACCGCGACCTACGCCGAGGTCGATCCGATCGGGGTCGCGCGCGTGACGTTACCGACCGCGCTGCGCGGCCACGTCGTCTTGTCGTTCACCTACGACGCTGCCTACGATCCATCGCTGGTCGGCGCGTACCGCATCGGCGAGGCCGCGGTGTTCACGAAGTTCGAGGCGATCTATGCGCGGCGCGCGTTCCCGTGCTTCGACGAGCCGCGCTTCAAGATCCCGTTCGACGTGATGCTCGACGTGCCGGCCGACGCGACCGTGGTCGGCAACATGCCGCCCGCGATGGACCTCGTGATGAGCGGCGTGCACCGCGTGGCGTTCGCGCCGACGCCGCCGCTGCCGACGTACCTCGTCGCGTTCGCGGTCGGGCCGTTCGACGTCGTCGCGGCGAAGGGCAAGCTGCCGATCAGCGGCGTCGCGTGGCGCGGCCGCGGCAAGGATCTCGCGTTCGCGCTCGCCGAGGAACCGGCGCTGCTCGCCGAGCAGGAGCGCTACTTCGGCATGGCATTCCCGTATCCCAAGCTCGACCTCGTCGCGGTCCCCGACTTCCAGTCGGGCGCGATGGAGAACGCCGGCGCGATCACGTTCCGCGACTCGGCGCTGCTGGTCGACGATGCGGCGACGTCGTTCGCGCAGCGCATCAAGGTGATCTCGACGCTCGCGCACGAGACGGTGCACCAGTGGTTCGGCGATCTCGTGACGATGCCGTGGTGGGACGATCTGTGGCTCAACGAGGGCTTCGCGACCTTCCTCGCGACCCGCACGCTGCGCACCGTGCACCCCGAGCTCGAGGCCGAGCTCGACGCGCTCGACGACACCGACGCGGTGATGGACGCCGACAGCCTCGACGCCGCGCGCCGGATCCGCCAGCCGATCGCGACGACGCATGACATCACGAACGCGTTCGACGGCATCACCTACGACAAGGGCGCCGCCGTCCTGACGATGCTCGAGCACTACCTCGGCGACGAGCCGTTCCGCCGCGGCGTGCACGCGTTCCTCACCGCGCACGCGACCGGCAACGCGACGACCGACGATCTCGTCGCGGCGCTCGCGCGCGCGAGCGGCAAGCCGGTCGCGGCGGTCGCGGCGAGCTTCCTCGATCGGCCGGGCGTGCCGGTCGTCGACGTCGTGCCGACGTGCGAGGCCGGTCGCGGTCGCGTCCACCTCGCGCAGGCGCGCTGGCAGCCGATCGGCGGCACGTTGCCGGGTGGCGAACCGTGGTCGATCCCGGTGTGCCTGCGCACCAGCGCGGGCGAGACCTGCACGGTGTTCGCGACGCGCACCGCGACCGTCGAGTTGCCGGCGTGCGTCGGCTGGGTGATGCCGAACGCCGGCGCGGCGGGCTACTACCGCTTCACGCTGCCGGCCGCGGCGCTCGCACCGCTGCGCACGGCGAACCTGTCGACCGTCGAGCGGCTCGCGCTCGGCCACGATCTCGCGGCCGCATTTCGCAGCGGCGCGATCGCGGGCGGCGACGTGCTCGCCGCGCTCGATGGCCTCACCGGCGATCCGCAGGGCACGGTCGCCTCGGTGCCGCTCGAGACCTATCGGTTCGTCGATCGCTACGTGCTCGACGGCAAGCCGCGCGACGCGATGCGCGCCCACGTCGCGCGGCTGTACGCCCCGGTCGTGCGGGCGCTCGGCTGGACGGCGACCCCGACCGAGCCGGCGTGGCGCCGGACGTTCCGGCCGCGGCTGCTCGAGTTCCTCGCGCTCGTCATCGAGGACAAGGCGCTGCTCGACGAGGCCGCGCGGCTCGGGCGGCGCTACCTCGCCGGCGACACGCGCGCCGTCGATCCCGATCTCGTCGCCCTCGCGCTCGCCGGGGTCGCGCGTCGCGGCGATGCGGCCGTGGTCGACGCGCTGATCGCCAAGCTCGTCCATGCCGACGACGCGCAGCTTCGCCAGCAGATCCTGAGCGCGCTCGGCAACGTGCGTACCCCGGCGCTCGTCGAGCGCGCGCTCGAGCTCTCCCTCGATCCGCGGCTGCACGCGAACGAGCGGCTGACCGTGCTCGCACGGCTGCTCCAGGCGATCGAGACGCGCGACGCGGCGTGGGCCTGGCTCGGCACGCACTTCGACGCGCTCGTCGCACTCCTACCCGATCGCTACGGCGGCTACCTGCCGTCGATGCTCGCGGCGTGCGACCCCACGCGCACCGCCGCGCTCGCCACGTTCTTCACGCCGCGTGTCGACGCGCTGACCGGCGGGCCGCGCAACCTCGCCAACGCGATCGACGCCGGCAAGCAGTGCGCGGCGCTCGTTGCTGCCCAGCGCGGCAGCGTCACCGGTTTTGCCGCGGGGCTGTGAATTGGGGACGGTTTCAGCTCTGGCCCCTTTTGGCGTACGCCAAAAGGGGCCAGAGCTGAAACCGTCCCCAA
>JBBQEX010000019.1:0-134371 GCA_038321315.1 Haliangiales bacterium
AACACGAGCTTCATTGTAGGGCCCTCGCTTCGCCCGGCGCTCTCCGCTGCGAGCTGCTCGCAGCGCGCGGTAGGGCCCTCGCTTCGCTCGGCGCTCTCCGCTGCGAGCTGCGTAGGGCCCTCGCTTCGCTCGGCGCTCTCCGCTGCGAGCTGCTCGCAGCGCGCGGTAGGGCCCTCGCTTCGCTCGGCGCTCTCCGCTGCGAGCTGCTCGCAGCGCGCGTCATACGGTGATGGCTCGCTGCGCGGCGCACAGCTGCTTGATGCCGATCTGCGCGAGGTCGAGCATGGCGTCGAGCTGCGCGCGCGAGTACGTGCCGTGCTCGGCCGTGCCCTGCACCTCGATCAGCGCGCCGTCCTCGGTGCCGACGACGTTCATGTCGACGTCGGCCTTGCTGTCCTCGACGTACGGCAGGTCGAGCACGACCTGGCCCCCGACGACGCCGACCGACACCGCGGCGATCGGCGGCCGCAGGGCGCGCAGGTCGGCGAGCTTGCCGTCGGCGACCAGCTTCTTCATCGCGAACGCCAGCGCGATCCACGCGCCGGTGATCGACGTGACGCGCGTGCCGCCGTCGGCGCACAGCACGTCGCAGTCGACCGCGATCGTGCGCTCGCCGAGCGCCGACAGATCGATCGCCGCGCGCAGCGAGCGTCCGATCAGCCGC
Source organism: Haliangiales bacterium (assembly GCA_038321315.1). Classification (GTDB taxonomy): domain Bacteria; phylum Myxococcota_A; class Polyangia; order Haliangiales; family Haliangiaceae; genus JABFXX01. Next base: position 665 of record JBBQEX010000019.1, read on the forward strand.
TGGATCTCCTTGCCGCGCCCTCCGGGGTCGCGCTTGCTGCGCGTGTGTGTCGAGCGCGGCAACATCGCGTACTCGGCGGTCAACCAGCCCTGGCCCTTGCCCTTCATCCACGACGGCACGCCCTCCTCGACGCTGGCCGCGCACAGGACCCAGGTGTCGCCGAGCTTGACGAGCGCGGAGCCCTCGGCGTGCTTCTGGAAGTGCGGGATGATCTCGAGCGAGCGGAGCTGGTCGTGCGAGCGACCATCGGGGCGAGGCATGCGCCGAGCTATAACATCTCGCCGCGGAGCAGTCGCTTCGCCGCCTCGCGCACGGCCATCGGCAGCGCGACCTGCGCCGGGATCAGGCGGAGCTCGAGCTTCGGCATCATCTTCAGGACCTTGATGATCTGATCGGTGCCGAGCCGCGGGTTCGTGAGCAGCGCGCGGCGCACATCGGGCACGCCGAGCCAGCCACCGTTGGCGACGATGATCTCGATCAGGATGCGTGGCAGCGCGCCCATCTTCGCGATCCGCGCGACCTCGGGAGGCGTCAGCCGAGGATTGCGCAGCAGCGGCTCCCACACGTTCTTGCCGTACAGCCGCTCGAGCACGATGCGCTCGTTGATGTCGCCGCCGTGCGCGAGCTTCAACTGCTCGGCGAGGTTGAGGCCGCGGATCCGCTCGTGCACCGTGCGCGGGATCCGCTCGGCCTCGGCATCGTCGTCGTCCTGATCGGGCGTTGGATGCTGGCGCTCGCTGCCGAGCGCGAGCTCGGACTCGACGAGCGCGGCGAGATCGATCGGCTCGGTCGCCGGCGGGGTGCTCTTGCGCAGCCGGAGCCGCGCGATCGCCGGCGCCGCGTCGTGCGTGCCGTCGATGTCGTCGACGTGGAGGAGGTCGGGGTTCGATCCCGACGGCGACGTCCGCATCACCGACGCGCGACCGGCGCGGCGCTTCGCCGCCTCGATCGACGATTGCGACACGGCCTCGCGTGTGGTGCCGTCGAGCGGCACGGTCGGAGACGAGCCGATCGCGTGGAGGTCCGCTGGCGTCGAGCCGGCCGGTAACACGCACGCGCCACTGCCGTCGACGAGTGCGGCGAGCTTGTCGCGCACCGCCGAGCCGAACCCGACGAGCTCGAGCCCCACACCACGCGCCGGATCGATCGGATCGACATAGACGACGCGTGCGACGAGCCGGAGCTCGGCGGCGCCATTGTGCACGAGGAGCTCGCACTCCTGGCTGAGCGACAGATCGTAGCCGACCACGAAGGCGCCGCCGGCGGTCAGATCGCGCGCGAGTCGCGCATCGTTCGCCGCGTCCAGCACCACGGTGGTCCGACTCACGAGTCCGAGTATCGCCAATCGCGATGGCGTTTGATCACCGAGAACCCCACCGCTACCCCGGAGTTCACAAGTCTTTACTGGTGATTACTGAACGAGCGCCAGCGCCACAGTCCGCCCTGTTGCACCAGGTGACGCATCGCGCAGATATCGACTCGCTGCGTCACGACACGCATCAGCGCCGCGATGATCGTCGAGGCAATCGATGCGGACCTCGAGCCACAACGCATCATCGTACTCCGCGTAGTGCTTGCCGGAGAACCGCGCCTTGAACTGGCGGAGCATCGCGATCGCGTCTTCACTTCGCCCGAGCTTGATGTGATCGACGTAAGCGATCCCATACATCGCGCGTGACTCGTCCTCGGACGACTTGTGGTCCCGCAGGAGCCCGATGTACGCGGCCACCGCACGCGCGGGATCGGGCTCGTGGACATCGACCGGTGGTGCGAGCGCGACGCGCCGGATGTCGGCCTTGCGCGCGGCGCGCGGATCGCCCGGCGGATCGATCCCGGGCGGCCGGTGCGTCGCCTCGGGACCACCCGCGAGGACCGAGGCCGAGCCGAGGTGCGGCGGCGGCAACGGCAGATGCGCGTCGGGGACGAGCGCGATGTGATCGCGCGGGTCGGGCACGTGGGTGTCGATCACGATCGCAGGATCGTTCGCGTCGGTGCCGGGCTCGATCACCGGGCCGAGCGCGACGACGCCGGTGCCGAGATGCCACGCGTGACCGGCGGCGACCTTGACCTCGATCGACGACATGCGCTTGACGACGCGCACGACACCTTCGGTCACGCGCACGTCGGGATCGCCGTGGCCGTCGTGAAAGTCGACCGAGAACCGGGTGCCGACGACGATCACGTCGGTGTCGCCGGCACGCACGACGAGCGGCGGCCGCGAGCCGCGCTTGCCGACCGCGAGCTCGACCTTGCCGCGCTGCATGTCGACGAGCACGCCGCCCGCGGGACGGGTGACCGCGAACGCGGTGTTCGGGCTGCTCTCGATCGTCGCGTCGCCGATGTCGATCACCGACTGCTTGGCGTCGGTGTGCACCGCGAGGACCTCGGTCGCGCCCGCGAGCTCGCTGCCGATCGCCGGCGCCTGGCGATGCAGCTTCCATCCGACGATGCCGGCGATCGCGACCGCGGCGAGCGCGCCGGCGTACGCGACGTACGGCCGGCGCGCGCGGCGCGGCGAGGCGAGGCGATCGCCGGCGTTCGCGACCACGCGGCGCTCGAGGTTCGTGAGCCGGTCGTCGTCGAGCGGCTCGACGGGGATCTTGCCGACGAGCTTCACGCGGCCTCCTTGATGAACTCGGCGAGCACCGGATCGGCGGCCGCGGCGGCCTGCACGGTCTTGCGCGCGCGCCACACGCGCAGCTTGGTCGCGGTCACCGACGAGCCGACCAGCTCGGCGACCTCGGCGAGTGGGCGCCCGTCGATCTCGTGCAGCGTGAACGCGAGTCGCGCGGCGGGCGACAGCTCGTCGAGCACCTCGTACAGCCGCTTGACGCCGTCGCGCGCGTGCTGGCGATTCGCGCCGGGGCCGGCCTCGTAGCTCGCGACGTCGGGATCGATCGCGTCGTCGCCGAAGCTCTGCGTCGCGATCCGCCGCGACTTCTGCGACAGGTAGCGAAACGCGACCCGCACCGACACGCGATCGATCCACGTCGCGAGGCTCGCCTCGGCGCGCCAGTTGCGCAGCGACTGGAACACCTGGAGGAACGCCTCTTGAAGAAGATCATCCATGTCGCGGTTCGAACCCAGCACGCGGTAGAGGCACGCGTGGACGCGCCGGTTGTGCTTGCGGAACAGCTCGCGCGACGCCGCCGACTCGCCGGTCAGACAGCGGTCGACCAGCAAGACGTCCTCGACATACGCGGCAGCGGTCACTCGGGGTCAATGGTGCACGACGAACGCGTCGCGGTTACACGCCTCGCTAACGCTTTGATTTTACTTGGATCAATTCCGCGATCGGGCCGGGGCACTCCTCGCGCAGCCGGCAGCCGCTGCACTCGCCGCCGGACCACACGCGCTCGAACAGCCCCTGCACCTGATCGAGCATCGCGTCGTCGTCGGTGACGATGCCGAGCTCGAAGTTGCGCCGGCCCGATCCCTTGGCGCCGAGACCGGCGCCGGTCCAGTTCGCGCTGCCCAGGTAGAGCAGGGCGCCATCGACGATCACGGCCTTCATGTGGACGCGCGGGCAGCGCCGCAGCGCGAGGCCGCCGCGCACGAGGCGCGGGTGGTTCGCGAGCTCCGCGCGAAACGGTCCCGACGGGATCTCGGCGTGCAGCAAGCGGAGCTCGACCCCGCGCGCGGCGAGGTCGTCGAGCTGATCGAGGATCGACGCGTACGTCGAGGTCTTCATCGAGCGGCGCTTGCCGGGGCGCGCGCGGTTGTCCTCGACCATCAGCTCCTTGACGTTCGCGGTCGCGATCCAGACGCTGACCCTGGCGTCGAGCACCGCCTTGATCACCCGCTCGTAGTGCGCGCGGCCACCGATCAGCTCCATCGCGATCGCGCGCCGTGGCGTCGCGACATCGAGCGCGGTCGACGCGATCGGCGCCTTGCGCCGCGCGCGTGGCATCAGAAGCTCAGGCCGAGCGGCGGCGTCGCGACGCAGTGCCCACCGTCGACGACGAGCACGTGGCCCGTGATGTACGCGGCCGCGTGCGAGCGCAGGAACACCGCGGCCGCCGCGATCTCGGCGATCGCGCCGAACCGTCCGGCGGGGATCGCGGCGGTGGCCTTCTGCTTGACCTCGCCGGGCGCCAGCCGCCGCATGCCTTCGGTATCGTCGATCGGGCCGGGCGCGATGCCGCACGCGCGGATCCCGAAGCGGCCCCACTCGACCGCGAGGTTCTTGGTCATCGCATCGACGCCGGCCTTCGCGGCGGACGCGTGAATCTGCAGCGGCGTGCCGTGATAGTGCAGCGTCGCGCTGATGTTGAGGACGAGGCCATCACCGGTCTTCTGCAGCGCCTCGAACGCCGCGCGCGCGACGTGGAAGCTGCCGACGAGGTCGATGTCGATCACCGTCTTGAACCCGTTCGGCGACAGCGCGGCGGCGGGCGACAGGAAGTTGCCGGCGGCGCCATTGACCACGGTGTCGAGCTTGCCGAACTTCGAGAGCGTCGCGGCGATCGCGGCGGCCACTTCGTCCGGCTTCCGGACGTCGGCGGCGACCGCGAGGATGGAGCGTCCGGTCGCCGCGCCGATCTCGGCGGCGGTCTTGTCGATCACGTCCTGCTTGCGGCTCACGATGCAGACATCGGCACCGAAGCGCGCGTACGCCTCGGCGATGCCGCGACAGATCCCGGTCCCCCCACCGGTGACGAGTGCGACACGACCCGCGAGCAGGCCAGGTGAGAACACATCGAGAGGATTCGGGGGCATCGGTCGCGAAAGTCTAGCTGGCCTCGGCAACCGATTTCGGGAACCGCGGGCGAATCGCGCTGTCTCATGCCTGAACCGACGATGCAGCAACGCGCTGCGCTCGGTGAATCGGCGAGCCAGCGCTCGTCTACCGGAGGTCTGTCGATGTCGCGATCCAAGTTCGCAAGCTGGGCAACCTGCGCCCTCGCCGTGTCCCTGTTCGTTCCCGCCGCGTTCGCCGATCGCGGCGCGAAGTCCCTCGCCAGCTGTACGACGTTCGACCAGACCGCGAAGGACGACGACACCGAGCTGTTCACGGTGAAGAACGCCTGCTCGATCCCGCTCGACTGCTCGATCGCGTGGAAGGTCGTGTGCGCGCCGGACTCCAAGAAGCGCCGCACCGCACATCCGGGATCGTCGAAGCTCACGCTCGCCGATGGCGCGACCCAGTCTGCCGAGGCCTCGCTCTCGGTGTGCGGGGCGGACTCGTGGGCGATCGAGGGCGTCGAGTGGTCGTGCACCCCGAACAAGGACTGAGCAGTTCCAGCTAGTTAGAGACTGCGACAGGGACGCTAACCCACACGCAGCAGCTCGTTAGATCGTTGGCCCGGCTCCGACGTCTGTAACACCACGCTACGAACCTCCGGTCCGAGAACAGCACGAAGTAGGTGCTAAGTCCTCGTACTGCCTCGACCATCCCGGTCGAAGGAGGCTCGTCGCTCGTCTGTTACACACGTAGTATAAGGAACCAAGAAGGCCATGGTCGACCGCCAGGACATCGATGCGCTGCTGATCAGCGCGCTCTACGGCGAGCTCACGCCCGCCGATGAAGCGCGACTGACCACGCACCTCGAGTCACATCCGGCCGACCGCTCCGCGCTCGACTCGCTGACCGAGATCCGCGCGACGATCCGCACGAGTGGGTTCTCCACCCTGCAGCTCGATCCGCCGCAAGCGATCTCCGCGATGCTCTTGCAGGAAGCCGCACGCCGCGCACCGAAGCTCGTCCGCGCGAAGGACGACAACGAGGTCGGCTGGTTCACCAGGCTCGTGCGGTCGTTCGCGTCGCATCCCGCGATGGCCGCCGCCGCGATGCTCGTCATGGTCGCCGGCGTCGGCGGCCTGCTGTACATGAAGAACGCCAACCCGATGGCGGAGCCAACGGCAGCCGATCAGGTGCCCGCGGCGACGATGATCGCGGCCGGCAGCGGCAGCAGCAGCACGACGATCGTCGCGCCGACCGCGCCGCCGATCGTGCCCGCCGACAAGGATCAGTTCGGTGTCGACCTCGCAGATCCGGCGAAGGCCGAGGGCGCGAAGCTCGACGACAAGGTCAGCAATGGCACCGCACCGATGCGCAAGCTCGAGAAGGACGCGCGCGATTACTTCGAGCGCGAGAAGCAGCAGGCGCAGGACAAGCCCAAGCAGGACCCGTCCGCGAAGAAGGGTGGCGTCGACCACGGCATGATCGTCAATCGCGACGAGCTCACGCCGAAGGAGCTGACCACCGTCGAGCAGAAACCGACGGCCCCTCCGAGCAAGCCGATGCCGGCGAAGTCGAAGCCGGCAGATCAGGCGTCAGATCCCGAGGTGCAAGGTCGCGTGACCAACGTGCCGGGCTACGCCAACGGCAGCGGCGCGGGCCCGAGCACCGGCAACGCCGCGCCACCCCGGCCGCCGCAGGTGAAGTCACCGGCACCGACCCCGACCCCCGATGCCAAGCCGACGACGACCGCGCCGAACGCCACCAACTTCGCCTGGGCCAAGGATCAGCACGCGCGGGTCACGACGCTCGTCCACGACGGCAACTGCCGCGACGCCGCGACCATCGCCGCGCAGATCGCCGCAAAGGCGAACGACTACTACAACCAGTACGTCGCGACCGATCGCGCGCTCAAGGCGTGCACCGCGTACATCAACGATGCCCGCGAGAAGGACGCCGAGCGCACGAACAAGCAGCGCGCGCAGAAGCGGGTCGACGCGAACGAAGTCTCTCCGCCGGCACCGAACGTCGCGCGCTGACGCCGGTCATCGCTTGAGATCGTGCTTGTCCATCAGCCGGATCAGCGCGAACCGCGAGATGCCGAGCTGACGCGCGGCATGGGTCTGGTTCCCATCGCTGGCCGCGAGCGCCGCGCGCACCGCTTCGCGCTCGACCGAGGCGACGCGTCGACGCACGTCCTGACCGCTGGTCGCGATGCGATCGCGCAGCCGGTCGGTGAAGTGTTGCGGCTCGATCCGGCCGTCGCCGCTCAACACGAGCGCACGTTCGATCACGTTGCGGAGCTCGCGGACGTTCCCCGGCCAGTCGTACTTCGCGAGGATCGCGAGGGCGGCGGGACTGATCGACGCGACCTGATCGTCGGCTGACAGGTCGCGCGCGAACTGGGCCGCGAGCAACGGGATCTCGGCGCGGCGATCGCGCAGCGGTGGCACCGGGATCACGAACGCCCCGATCCGGAACAGCAGGTCCTGACGGAACCGACCGCGGTGCACCTCGGCCTCGAGGTCGCGATGGGTCGCGCACACCACCCGGACGTCGGTCGCGACCTCGGCGGTCCCGCCGACGCGCACGATCCTGCGGGTCTCGAGTGCCCGCAACAGCTTGGCCTGCGTGCTCGCCGGGAGCTCGCCGATCTCGTCGAGGAACAGCGTGCCGCCGCTCGCGACCTCGAAGAAGCCCGGCTTCTTCCCGAGGGCACCGGTGAACGCACCGGGCTCGTGACCGAACAGCTCGCTCTCGACGAGGGACTCCGACAGCGAGGCGCAGTCGAGCCGGACGTACGGGCCGGCGGCGCGCGGGCCGAGCTGGTGGATCGCCTCGGCGACCATCTCCTTGCCGACGCCGGTCTCGCCGACGACGAGCACGGCGATCGGCGACGGCGCGACGCGCTTGGCGAGCTCGTAGACCTGCGTCATCTGCGGGTCCGCGATGACGACGTGCTTGCCGAGCGCGCGCACGAGCGTCTGCCCGCGCGTCGCCGGCTCGCGCGGGATGCGGAGCCGCGCGCGCGCCGCGCTGACCAGCTCGCCACCGTGCACGCCGTCGGTCGGGAATGTCGCGATCCCGATCTCGACCGCGATCTCCGGATCGTCCGCGCTGCGCTGCGCGACGATCATCGCGCCGGCCTCGTCGGTCTCCGGGAGCACGAGGCCGAGCTCGTCGTCGCCGTACTCGGCGACCAGGTCCATCCGCCGGAGCTGACCGCTGACCCGCTCGACGTGCGCCGCGATCGCCTCGCTCGGACCTTCGAAGCGGAGCATCACCAGCGCGAGCGGGCGGTGGTAACGCACGGCTCGATCGACCTCGGCCTCGAGTCGATCTTCGAGCTCGCCGATCGTCGCGATCTGGCGGGTGCGCCGCGCGGCACTCGACGTCGCGACCACGATCGTGATGGGCCCGATGGTGATCGCGTCTCCGGCGGACAGCCGACGGCGCCCGCGGATCGGCGCGCCGAGGATCAGCGTGCCGTTGCGACTCTCGAGATCCTCGATCGTGATCTCGTCATCGCGCCGGCGGACCATCGCGTGGCGGCGCGACACCGCGTCGTCGTCGATCGCGAGGTCGCTCGTCGGGACGCGGCCGATCACGAGCGCCGCGCCGTCGTCGAGGTGAACGACCCGCGAGCTCATCGTCGCGCTCGATGACACGATCAGGTACCAGCGGGTCGCCGGTGCCGCGCGGGACGCGACGTGGGCCGTCGATGTCGTGCGGCGTTCGTGATCGCGTGGCACGCCGAGATCGAGTCTAGCTCAGAGTTGGATGTGGCCCGTGGCCGCGGGCGTGTGGCAGCTGTTGCAGCCGGCGCCGCTCGCGGCGACGTTCGCGACCATCGGCTTCACCGACGGGCACGCACTCGCGTACACCGTCGCGGGGTACGCGATCGGGATGGACGTGTAGAAGTTGCCGTTCTGCTGCGAGACGACGTCGTGCGTCGCGCCAGCGGCATCGGTCACCGTGATCGTTCCACCGGCGAGCGCTGCACCCCCCGCGGCATACAGCGTGCCCGCGAGCGTGAACCCGTGGTTGTGGCAACCGTTCATGCAGTTCTGTCCGGCGTTGTGCTGGCCGGAGGTCAGACCGCTGACGACGAGGTTCTTGCAGGCCGGGCCGCCTGCGGGTGCCGCATCGGGCGTCGCGGATCCCGATCCGGATCCGGACGCCGCATCCGTTGCAGACGAGTTGCTGGCGGCGTCCGGACTCCCAGCGGGAGCGCCAGTCGAATCGATCTGCCCGACGCAGGCGGGGACCACGAGCACGACCACGAACATCAGGTTCGGCTTCATGGTGGATCGAACGAGCAAGCGATGTGCCGGTGCTAACCGACGAGAATCGCGAGCCGATCCGGCGGTGTTCGGTGTGCGGAAGCCGCACTGTACGATCGTACACTCAGCAGCTGGTCGTGCTGCCGCACGCCCGGACGTCGTCGAGCGAGCCGCCGACGCCACCGGTGCCGTCGTTGCCATCGTCCTCGAACGTGCCCTGTACCGCGGGCGCCGAGACCCCGCCGAGGCCACCGCCGCCGGCGCTGCCACCGGTGATCGTCGCATCGACCGAGACCGCCGAGTCCGAGGTGTACGCGACGCCGACCGAGCGTCCGCCAGCGCCGCCGCCGCCGCCGCCACCGTGACCGCCGTGACCGCCACTGCCGCCGGAGCCTGCCGGGCTGGTGCCCGGATGGTTGCCCGTCGGACCACCGCCACCACCGGGCTGACCGCGACCGCCGGTGCCACCGATCCCGCCGGCGCCACCGGTGCCGCGCGAGATCACGCACGCCGTCAGCGTCGCCGTCGAGCCGTTGGCCGCGAACACGCCGAAGCTGCCGCCACCACCACCGGCACCGCCGCCACCGCCGCGGGCCGCACAGCCACCCGCACCACCACCACCGCCGCCCGCGCCGTACGCGTCGACACCGGAGCCGCATCCACCACTCCCACCGCCACCACCACCGCCGCCGCCGTTCTCGCCGGTGCCGCCGCTGCTGCCGCTGCGGGCCGACCAGTAGCCGTTGCTGAGGGTCGCGCCGACCGCGCCGCTGCCGCCGCCACCATTGGCGATCGCGCCGCCGTTGCCGAAGCCACCAGTCACACCGCCGCCGCCGTTGCACGCCGGATCGTTCGGCGGGCCGCCGCCGCCGGGTGCGCCGGCCGCGCCTGCGGAGTACGTGGCGTAGCCGCCGCCGAGGCCGGCCGTCTCGTTGAAGTCGTACGAGCAGCAGCTGCAGGTCGTGTCCATCAGGCCGCCGGCACCGCCGGTGCCGCCGCTCATGCTGCGCGCCGACGGGCTCGACGCGCACGCGTTGGTCGCGCCACCGCCACCACCGCCGCGGCTCGAGTTGTCGCACGACGTCGTGTACTCGTTGCCCGCGCCGCCGGTGGCGCCGGTGCCGGCCACGCTGATCGAGCTCGCATCGGTGCCGGCCGTGCCGTTGCTGCCGGCGGCGCCGTCGCCCGCGATGACCTGCACCGCGTGGAGCGTGATCGTCGCGGCAAAGACGTGGACGCCGTAGCTCGACTTGCCGGCGTCGGTCGCGGTCGGCCCGTCGATGATCAGATCGTCGATCGTCACCGGCACGATCAGATCGTGCGCGCGCACCGCGAGGAACTCGCCGGCGCCACCGGTGCCGGTGTCCTTCGCGCCGACCAGCGTCACCCGGTGCGCCGGATCGGAGTACGGGCCGCGCTGCCAGTTGATGTCGTAGCCGCCGTAGATGCTGATGCCGTTCACCATCACGACGACGCCGGTGTACGTCCCGGTCTGCACGTAGACCTGCGTGCGCGCGGTCTGCGCGCCACGGATCACGCCGTACGCGACGGTCTGGCACGCGGTCGCCGGCGTCAGCCCGCAGCTCGCCGAGTTCGAGCCCGCCGACGACACGAAGATGCCGTGCAACACGTCGCCGTCGATGCCATCGCAGTTCGCGTCGGTGTACGCGTCGTCGGGATCGTCGGTCGACGCGGGCGGCGTGCACGCGCCCCAGCCGGCGTTGCCGTTGCACGTCAGCGTGCCTCCGCACGTCGTGTTGTACGGCGCCGGCGTCGCGATCGAGCAGCCCCGCTGCATGCCGACGTTCGCGGCCACGCAGTCGCACGCGCCGCTGTTGGGGAGACACTGCTTCACGCTCGTGCCGTTGACGGTGAGCGCGTCGCACGTGTAGCCGGTCGGGCAGTCGACCACCGTCGAGCAGTCGCGCGCGCAGAACTTGTCACCGAGCGCATCGGGGAGACAGAGATCCTGGCCGATCAACGTGCACTCGCTGTCGTGCTGACACGGCGTGCACAGCTGGTTCGAGGTCGGCACGCAGACGTTGCTGACCTGGTTGGCATCGACCGAACCGATCACGCCGAAGCAGCCGTAGTCGGCCGGACAGTCGTCGTTACACAGCCGGCTACACACGCCGCTCAGGCCGACGAGGATGCAGATCTGCGACTGGCACTCGCCCTGGTTCTGGCACGGATCGCCGAAGCCTTTCTTCGGCGGCGCATCGGGCATCGGATCCACGATCGGTGCGTCGACCGTGGCCGTCGTACACAGGTTGTCGGCACCGCAGGCGAAGCCTGCCGCGCAGTCGTGGCCGGGGCCGCAGGTGCAACTCTGCGTGGTCGGATCGCACGCGGTCGTGGCCCGGCTCGACGCACACCCCGCGAACGCGAGTACGCTGCCTGCGACGAGCAGGATGTAGATCCTCATCGCTGCGAGCGTATCATCAGCCGAGCCAGCCGCGCGCGGCCTCTTCATCGCCGGCGACGCGCGCGCTCGACTTGCTGGACCAGAACACGAGCGGCCCGACGTCGCGGCGCTGCAGGCGCAACAGCGCGGCGGCCGCCTTGGCCGAGTACACGCCGTCGAGGCGAGGGCCGTGCGCGAACGCGACCGCGGCGGCGCGCGCCTCGATCGTCGGGCGCCCGTAGCCGGGGCCGAGCTCGTCGCCGTCGATCGCGAGACCGGAGGACAGCTCGCGCAGCGCGGCGCGTGGGCCCCCGAGCGAGGCGACCCGCGCGAGCGTCCGGGCGGCGAGCGCGACGATCGAGGTGCGTGAGGTCACCGGCCACGGCGTGACGCGCACGGCGTGGACGAGCGGCCGCGGCCACGGCCACGCGCCGGTCGCGCGCGCGAGCAGGATCCCGGCGAGCAGCCCGGCGCTCGTGCACGTGCTGCCGGCGGCGACCACGATGCGCGCCGGAGGCGGCGCGAGGCCGGCCTCGATCTGCGCGGCGAGCTCGAACGCGCCGGCGAGCGCGCCGAGCGTGCCGATCGGCGTCGCGCCACCCGGCGGCATCACGATCGCATCGCGCTCGCGACGCGCGATCCGCAGCGCGGCGAACGGGACCTCGACGACCGATCTCAGCCGCACGATCGGCACGCCGCTCGCGATCAGCGCCGCGCAGTTCTCGACTGCCCACTCGCTGGTCGGCTGCGGGAACACGATCGCGCCGGCGTCGATCCCGGCCGCCCGCGCGTGCACGACCGTCGCGATCGTGTGGTTCGAGCCGAACGCACCGATCGCCCAGATCCGCTTCGCGTCGCGATCGCGGGCATGGCCGAGCCACGCCTCGAGCGTGCGGACCTTGTTGCCGCCATAGTGCGCGTGCGAGTCGCCCTCGCACTTCCACCACGAGCGCTTGCCGAGGGCGTCGACCGCGACGAGCGGCGTCGGCCAGGTGCCGATCGGGACCCACGGCACCCGCGCGAGCGCGGGCAGGTACCGGCCGATCACGTCAGTGGTCGTGCTTCTCGGGGACGTACTCGGGCGGCAGCGAGCCACCGTCGCCGAACAGGAACGCTTCGCACTGCTCCTTGAGCACGTCGTGCGACTTCTTGAGCGTCAGGTCGAGCCGGTACTCGTTGACCAGCTTCTTCGAGTGCTCGATCCACTGCGTCCAGGCCTGCTGCGAGATCCCATCGTAGATCCGCTGGCCGAGCGCGTCGGTGAAGGGCTTGTAGGGGAGACCGGGCAGCTCTTCCTTGAGCTTCGCGCACTGAACCATTCGAGCCATGGCGCGCATTCGAGCGCGTTTCTCAGGTGGGGGCAACCCGCCGCGGCATTTCACATACATAGCCGTCGTGCTTCGACTAGGATTCGGCCATGACTCGGTTTCGCCTCGCTCTCGTCACCCTGCTGTTGTCGGCCTGCGGCGATAACGACACCGGCCTGGAAGGGTTCTATCCGCCGCTCCCGCCAACCACCGGCGAGGCCGCCTCGGCGTTCGCGGGCGAGGTCACCGACGCCTCGCAGCTGGTGACCGGGCCGGCCCAGAGCGGCCTGGTCGGCGACTTCTTCATGAAGAACGATCGGGTGACGTTCATCATCCAGGCACCGACCCGCGTGATCGGCGTGATCCCGCAGGGCGGCAACGTGGTCGACGCCGTGCTGACCGACGGCACCCACCAGACGGTCGACGATCACTTCGGCGAGCTCGGCCTGATCTACTTGTTCGGACGCACCTGCGAGCCCGACCACGTCGAGATCGTGCGCGACGGCTCGAAGGGCGGCGTCGCGGTGATCCGGTCGGTCGGCAAGACCGCCGATGACGACTTCCTCAACATCAAGGGCATCGGCGTGTTCAGCGTCGACCCCACCGAGGACCCTGCAGTCGACGACAAGGTCCAGTGCGCGACGACCTACATCCTCGCGCCGGGCACGACGACGCTCGAGGTCTATCACTCGCTGTTCAACCCGACGAACGATCAGGTCGCGGGTCCGATGGGCACGCTCGCCGACACCGGCGGCAACACCGAGGCGTGGACCAACTCGCTCGGCTTCGAGCGCGCCGACATCTCGGCGCTGACCACGCTGTCGCAGCCGCACCCGATCGACTACGTCGTGTATCAGGCGCCGAACGTCGCGTACGGCGTGATCCCGCGCCACGCCGAGGACATCCCGCACGCCCAGTCGCTGATCGCCGGCGTCTCGATCATGCTCGACGGCAACTCGTCGCTGCTCGACATCCTCCAGAAGGACAAGTACTTCCTGCACCTGCCGGGCAAGCACGGCATCCTGCAGCGCTACGATCTCGTCGTCGGCCACGACGCGAACGCGGTCGACGTCGCCTACCACACGTTCCGCAACGAGGCGCTGACGACGATCGCCGGCAAGGTGACGATGTCGGCGGGCGCGGCCGCGGTCGGCGCGCGCGTCGGCGTGTTCCGCGATGCCAATGGCGACGGGCAGATCGGCGATCCGAGCGTCGACGCCGACGGCGACGGCCGTCCGGACGAGCGCGCGATCAGCTACATGGACGTCGCCGCCGATGGCACCTACACCGGCCAGATTCCGATGGACGCAGGCAACCTGCTCCTGCGCGCCGAGGTCAAGAACGTAGGCCGCTCTCCGGCGATGCCGGTCGGCGCCCAGGTGAACCTCGTCGTGCCCTCTCCGATCAAGGTCGACTTCCAGATCCTCGACGACGCGACCGGCCTCCCGATCCCGGGGCGCCTGCTCGTCGTCGGCGATCACCCGGCGTTCCCGGACAAGCGTTTGTTCGAGGTCGCCGATCGGCTCGGCGGCGTCGTGACCTCGCAGCACTGCATCCGCGGCACGACGGTCGACCTCGGCGATGGCGTCGACCCGGCGCTGTACCTCCCGGCCGGCGGCACCTACCGGATCTACGCTTCGCGCGGCACCGAGTGGTCGATGGCGAGCCAGCCGGTCGCCGGCGACGCCAACCTGACGTTCAAGCTCGCGCACGTCAACCCGGCGGTCGGCTACCTCGCGACCGACTGGCACGTCCACCAGGTCGGCTCGCCCGACTCGCCGATCCTGTCCGACGAACGCGTGCGCAGCGCGGTGTCGGCGGGCGTCGAGATGTTCGCGACCACCGACCACGACTACGTCTCGGATCTCCAGCCGTACGTCGAGGCGATGCACCTCGAGCACCTGCTCCGCGTCGTCCCGGGCATCGAGGTCACGCCGTTCGCGTACGGCCACTACCAGACCTGGCCGCTGACGCCCGACAACAACTCGGCGAACCACGGCGCGATCGACTGGGGGCGCGGCCAGGACGGCTTCGCGATGGTGCCGGCGGAGATCTACGCGGCCATGCGCGCGCGCGGCGGCAAGATGGTGCAGGTCAACCACCCGCGCCACCCGGGCTTCACCGAGTTCCAGTCGGCGTTCGTGCGCGCGAACATCAAGTACGACTACGTCAACCGCACGATCTACGGCGACTACATGAACGCCAACGTGCCGAACGACTACCTCCGCCTCCCGGAGGTGTCGCTGTGGAGCGATCAGTTCAACGGGCTCGAGGTGTGGAACGGCTTCGACATGGCCGACACCGACGGCGACGGCATCCGCGAGAACCGCGGCCTCGATCGCGTCCTGCGCGACTGGGTCGCGATGCTGTCGCTCGGCATGTACGTGACGCCGTTCGGCAACAGCGACACGCACACGACGGTGGCCGATCCGCTCGGGATGCCGCGCACGTTCATCCGCGTCGCCGATGACTCGGCGGCGGCGCTCGCCGACGGCAGCGCGATCGACGCGGTGGTCCAGACCCAGACCGGCGCGAACAACACGGCACGCGATATCGTCGTCACCGACGGCCCGATGATCGACGTCAAGGTCGGCGGCCAGCCCGCGCTCGGACGCGTCGCGCCGGCGACCGGCGGCACCATCACGTTCAACGTCACGCTGACCGCGGCGGACTGGGCCGAGTTCGACACGCTCGAGGTGTTCGCGAACGCGACGCCCGACGCGCTGCCCGGCGACGCCAAGATCACCACGATGGTCCCGCTCAAGTGCTACACGAGCCGCGCGCTCAACACGGTGACCGGCAAGGACCCGTGCGCACTCGCGGCGCTCGCGCCCGAGGCGATGACCGTGACGCTCGCGCCGTTCGGCAACGGCTTCCAGCGTTACCAGGCCACCGTGGCGGTCACGCTCGACGTGAGCGATATCGCCACGCGCACCGGCGCGACCGGCAAGGACGCGTGGGTCGTGTTCCGCGTCCGCGGCAACCGCTCGATCTTCCCGGTCTGGCCGTCCGACGCGGTGACCCCGGATACCCAGGCCGCGCTGCTCGGTGGCGATTTTGCGACGATCCGGACGGCGCTCACGGGCATCGGCGTCTCGGCGGCGGCGTTCACGGCACCGGTGTTCGTCGATTTCGACGGTGGCGGATATCGCGCACCGTTCGCGCCCTAGTCGGGGCATGCTAATTGTAGGCGCAGGAAACGCATGGACTTCTTCGATCTGATCGTAAACGGCGGACCCCCGATGTGGGTCGTCCTGGCCTTCTCGGTGATCGCCGTTGCCGTCGCGATCGAACGGATGATCGCGCAGTGGCAGTTCGTGGCGCGCGCGCGCGCGCTGAGCGACACGGTCCGCCGCTGTCTCGGGCGCGGCGCGGCGAGCGAGGCGCGCTCGGCGATCGAGCGGTCGCAGTCGCCGATCGCGGATGTCTTCCTCGTCGGCTACGAGCGGCTCGGTCGCAGCAAGCCCGAGCACGTCGTCACCGCGGTCCATCGCGAGCGGCTGCGCGTCAACCAGGACCTGCGATCGCGCCTGTGGATCCTCGGCACGATCGGCGCGACCGCGCCGTTCATCGGCCTGTTCGGCACCGTGCTCGGCATCATGGGCGCGATGGGCGACTTCAAGGACAGCGACACCGTGAAGTTCACGACGATCTCCGGCCCGATCTCGCAGGCCCTGATCGTCACGGCGATCGGCATCCTCGTCGCCGTCGAGGCCGTCATCCTGTTCAACTACTTCAGCCAGCGCGGCGCGCGCATCGCGCAGGAGATGAAGCTCCTGACCGACGAGTTCCTCGAGCTGCTCCTCGATCAACCCGAGCAAAAGGACAAGGTCGATGGCGCTCGGGAAGCTGCCTGATTCCTCGTCCGATGACGACGGCGACGAGGGTGGGATCTTCGCGGAGATCAACATCACCCCGCTCACCGACGTCTTCCTGGTGATGCTGATCATCTTCATGGTGAGCGCGCTCGCCGTGCAGGTCGACGCCGCCAAGAAGAAGAAGCAGGACGACCGTCAGAAGGAACAGACCGCGGAGATCGAGAAGAAGTCGGGCATCAAGATCAACCTGCCGCAGGGCCAGGCGCAGGAGCTCGACACCAAGGGCGAGTCGCTGATCCTGATGGTGCCGATCACCGGCGACGTCACCGTCGGTGGCCGGCCGATGGCGGACAAGGATCTCGACAACGTGTTCATGGCCGCGTTCCAGAAGGACAAGAACACCCAGGTCGTCTTGAAGGCCGACAAGGGCGTCTCGCACGGCAAGGTCGTCAACCTCATGGAGCGCGCCAAGCAGGCCGGGCTCACGCGACTCGCGATCGGAACGTCGGGCTAACGGGCGAAGCGCGCCACGAACGCGGTGAACGCGGCGCCAAACTTCGTGAACAGCGCGCGCAGGTCGTCGTTCGTCAGCTTGCCGTGCTCGTCGAAGGCCTTCGCGATGTTGTTGACGTACATCTCGGGCTGCGCGAGCGTCTGCACGTCGAGGAACACGAGCGACTGCCGCAGGTGATGGTTCGCGCCGAACGCGCCGAGCGCGCCGGGCGACACGCTGACGACCGCGCCCGGCTTGCCGACGAACACGCTCTTGCCGTACGGCCGCGACCCGACATCGATCGCGTTCTTCAGCACCCCGGGGACCGAGCGGTTGTACTCGGGCGTCGCGAACAGGATGCCGTCCATGCCGCGGACCTGATCGCGAAACGCCGTCCACGCGGCGGGCGCCTGATCGGGATCGAGGTCCTGGTTGTAGTGCGGCAGGGTGCCGATCTCGATCTGGCTGAACGTCAGGCCGGGCGTCAGCTCGGCGATCGCGGTGGCGACCTTGCGGGTGAACGACTCCTTGCGAAGGCTTCCGACGAGGACGGCGATGGTGCGGCTCATGCCGGCACGATACGCGGTCTACAGGAGGACGCCACCGGTCGGCACACCGGCGTCGGGTGGTGGCGCGACCGGCTGCTCGACGTGCGTGCTGCCGCTGCTCTCGACGGGGAGCGCGACGCCGGGCGGAGCCGCGACGCGATCGGCGTGCTCGATCGGCGGCAGCGGCGCGAACGTGTGCTGGACGCCCTGCGGGCCGGCGTGGAGCTCGTCGGCGAGCTTCCTGATGTGGTTGGCCCACGCGGCGCCGTCGTGCGACAGCTCGGTGCCGGCACCGGCGGCGGTGTCGAACTGCTTGGCGGCGTCGGCCAGCGCGGTCGCCGCCTCGCGCAGCTTGGCGGACGCGCGCCAGTACACGACGTCGTTGAGCAGTCGCGCGACGACCTCGCGCTTGTTCTTCGCGGCCGGCGCGCGGAGCAAGAGGAGCGCCTGGTTCAGCTGTTGCTCGGCGAGGTCGACCTTGGTGACCTCGCCGGTCAAGAGCGTCCGCGCGCGCTTCTCGAGAGCGTCCTCGAACCACGTCGTGAGGTCGGCGGGGTTCTCGGTCTCGTGGTGCTCGCACTCGGCGTTCGGCGGCAGCTCGATCGACTTCCACTCGGGGCCGCTCATCGGCCGCATGCCCCACGGGGGGAACGTGCGGCCCTGCTCCGCGATGATCTTGTCTGACGTGCAGACGATCTCGTATTGATCGCTGTTCGAGCGTCCGAGCAGCACGAACGTGGCGATCGTGCCGCCGACGAGCGTGGCGGCGGCGAGCGCGAACCACAGGCGGCGGCGATCCGGGCGCGGACCGTCGTCGTCGTCGTCGTCGCGATCGGCCTCGGACGGTGCGCGCTTGGGCGGAGGTGGTTCGTCGAGGTTCTCGGGGCGGCGATCGCGGCTCGCCGACGGGCGCCGCGCGCCGACCGCCTCGTGCAGATCGGACTCGGTCGCGGTCTCCGGGATCGACGGCTGCTCGGGATCGTCGGGCTCGGGCTCGGGGATGGGGACGGGCACGGGCATGTCGACGTCATCGGTCATGTCGAGACCTCGACGCGATTCCTGCCGTTGTTCTTGGCGTCGTACAGCGCGGTGTCGGCGCGCTCGATCAGCTCCGGCATGTCCTGACCGTACCGCCACTGCGCGATCCCGATCGACACCCGCAGGACGAGCGTGACACCGTCGCCGACCTCGAACGCGCGCTCGCAGACCCGCTGGCGCATGCGCTCGCCGACCTCCCAGGCGCGACCGGCGTCCGCGCGCGGCAGGATCGCGAGGAACTCCTCGCCGCCGTAGCGGACGAGGACGTCACCACCGCGGATGGCGGCGCGCAGCCGGCGGGCGACCTCGGCGAGCACGATGTCGCCGACACCATGGCCGTGCTGGTCGTTGACCAGCTTGAAGTGATCGACATCGACCATCGCGACCGACAGCGAGAGCTCGCGGTCGTTGGCCACGTCGATCTCGGCCGGCAGGCGCTGCATCAGGAACTCGCGGTTGTACGCGCCGGTCAGCGGATCGGTGACGGCGACCCGATGCAGCCGCACGTTCTCGATGTCGAGCGCGATCGTCATCGCGATGAACCGGACCAGCTCGAGGTGGCCGGCGTCGAACGCGTCGGGGCGCTCGGCCGTCGCGGTCACGACGCCGACGCGCTCGCCGCGCGCGATCAGCGGCACGCACAGCAGCGACGCGATCGGCGTCTGGTTGCCGGGCAGGGGGACGAAGCGGGCGTCTTGCGTGACGTCGGCGATCAGCGCGGGCTCGCCATGCGAGACGACCCAGCCGGCCACGCCCTCGCCGACCTGGAACGACAGCGTGTGCATCCGCTCGGTGCGCAGCCCGTACGCGGCCTTGGCGAGCAGGCGCTTGCGGCTCGCGTCGAGCAGCATGATCGAGCACGCCTTGGCGTCGATCAGCTGGCAGATCAACTCGGCGATCCGGGACAACAGGATGCCCGGATCGAGGTCGGAGCCGATCAGCTTGCCGATCTCGAACAGCGCCGCAGGAAGCCCCTCCAGCAACATCGCCCTGCCTAGTCTTGCACGTACCCGATGAACGGCAGGTTGCGATATTGCTGCGAGATGTCGAGGCCGTAGCCGACGACGAACTTGTTCGGGATCGTGAACCCCAGGTAGTCGATCTCGACCTCGCGCTCGCTGCGATCCGGCTTGTGGAGCAGCGAGCACAGCTTGATGCTCGCGGGCCGGCGGGTCGCCAGGTTCTCCATCAGGTAGGCGACGGTGTGCCCGGTGTCGACGATGTCCTCGACCACGATGACGTGGCGCCCCTCGATCGGCCTCGACAGATCCTGGGTGATCTGGACGACGCCGGAGCTCACCGAGGCGTCCCCGTAGGACGAGATGCCGATGAAGTCGAGGACGATCGGCGCGGCGATGTGCCTCACCAGATCGGCCATGAACAGGACGGAGCCCTTGAGAACGCCGATCACGACGACATCGGTCTTCCCGCTGTAGTCCGCGGTGATCTGCGCACCGAGCTCGGCGACACGGGCCGCGATCTTCTCGGCAGAGATCAATTCCTCGAACGGCTTGGGCGAACGATTCCAGGGGGGCAGCGCGGCCATGTGGGCACCAAAATACTCCCTTCATCTGACAAGCGAGCGCGCGCCGACCAGGCACGGTACAATTAAATCAAGCATGGTCGGAGTCGAGGTCGATCCGCAGCTGTCTGCGCTGCTGGGTGATTCCACGTCGGAGATCGATGTTCCGAGGAAGAACCGCGTGTTCTGCAACCGGAACCTCCGGATGGACACGATCGAGACCATCGGCTTTGACATGGACTACACGCTCGCCCTGTACCACCAGGACAAGCTCGAGCAGCTGTCGATCGAGCTGACCCTGCGGAAGCTGGTCGAGAAGCACGGCTACCCCGACGAGATCCGCGGCCTCAACTACGACCCCCGCTGGGCGATCCGCGGCATCGTGGTCGACAAGCAGCTCGGCAACGTCTTCAAGATGGACCGCCACGCCTACGTCGGGCGCTGCTATCACGGCTTTCGCGAGCTGACGCAGGAGCAGCGGCACGTCGCGTACCGCAACGAGAAGATCAACCTGTCGAGCGACCGCTACGAGTGGATCGACACGCTGTTCGGCCTCCCCGAGGCGGTGATGCTGGTGACGATGGTCGACTGGGCGAACCGCGGTGGTCACGCGGTCGACTACCCCAAGATGTTCACCGACATCCGCACGGCGATCGACGAGGCGCACCGCGACGACACGTTGAAGTCGGTGATCAAGTCCGACCTCGCCGCGTACATCGTCAAGGATCCGCTGCTCGCCGAGACGCTCCACAAGTTCCGCAGCTCGGGCAAGAAGCTGTTCCTGCTCACCAACTCGCTCTACGACTACACGAACGTCGTGATGGCGTACCTGCTCGACGGCGAGCGCAAGGCGTACCCGACGTGGCGGAACTACTTCGACATCGTGATCGTCGGCGGCGCGAAGCCCGCGTTCTTCAACGAGCAGCGGCCATTCGTGCAGATCGACGCGGCGACCGGCGCGACGGTGATGGCCGCGACCGGCGCACCCGTCGAGGTCAAGACGCTGACGCGCGACAAGGTCTACCAGGGCGGCAACGTGACGGCGTTCGAGCAGATGACCGGCATCAAGGGCGAGCACGCGCTCTACATCGGCGACCACATCTACGGCGACATCCTGCGCCTGCGGAAGGGCCACATGTGGCGCACCGCGATGGTGCTCCAGGAGCTCGAGCGCGAGATCACGACCGGCGAGCGGCTCGAGGCGCAGATCCAGGATCTCGATCTGCTCGATCGCCGCCATCGCAACCTCGAGTCCGAGATCGATTACCAGCAGCTCCGCCTGAAGAAGATCCAGCGGCTGCTCGACGACCAGACCACCGCCGCGCCGCTGCGCACGCGGCTCGAGGACGAGCGTCGCGTCACGCGCGACTCGATCGACTCGCTGCGCACCCGCTCGGACCTGATGGACAAGGAGGTCGACTCGCTCGAGCAGCGCATCGACCGCGCCTACAACTCGCACTGGGGCTCGTGCCTGCGCGAGGGCAACGAGAACTCGCGGTTCGGCGAGCAGGTCAACGACTACGCCGACCTCTACACGTCACGGGTCTCGAACTTCGGGCCGTACTCGCCGCTGCGCTACTTTCGCGCGCCGCGCCGGCCGATGCCGCACGAGATCTAGCTAGCTACTTCTTCTCGGTGTCCACGTGGATCCGGCCGTCCGCGTAGAGCGTGACGTGGACGTCGCCGTCCCAGCCGGTCGCGTAGATCGGCGCGGTGAGCTCGCGGGTGTCGAACTCCTTGGCGTGCGAGGCGATCGGGACCTTCTTGGCGGGGCGCTTGTCGCCGGTCAGGCCGGCCTCGAGGAGCTCGACCGCGACGGCGCGCGGGTGGCCGTACTGGTACGCGGTCCAGGTGTCGTGGCGATCGGCCGGGCCGGTCGCGATCAGGGCGAGCTTCGGTGCGATGGCGTCGACCAGCGCCTTCGTCGTGCCGTTGTACGAGCCGTGGTGGTCGACCTGGTACGCGGTCGAGCGCAGCGCGCCGCTCGCGCCGAACCGGGCGAGGAGGGCGGCGATGCCGTCGAGCTCGAGGTCGCCGTTGATCAGGAACGACGCCTTGCCGAGCGCGAAGCGGATCACGATGGAGTCGTTGTTCATGTTGTTGATCGCGCCGTCGTCCCAGTCGACGTCGCCCTTGTCGACCGCGCCCCAGAACACGCGGATGTCGGGATCGCCGTCGGGGCACGCGACCGGATCGATCACCGGATCGCGCAGGCCACCGGGCGGGATGCCGTGCTCGCCGATCTTCTCGTTGCCGATCTTGGCCGACGACGCGGCGTCGATCAGCTCGCCCTGCTCGGTGCCGCCGGAGCTCGTGCGCAGGCCGTCGGTGAGGACGTTCTGGACGTGGAAGTGGTCGAACACGGCGCGCGCGCCGCGCGTGTGATCGATGTGCGGATGGGTGAGCACGAGCAGCGCGAGCGTGTCGTGCAGGTGCGGGCGGTGCTTGAAGAACCGCGTGAGGTACGTGATCAGGTGCGCGGTCGAGTCGAACTGGTCGTTGGACTCGCCGCCGGTGTCGACGAGCACCGCGGCGCACGAGAACTCGATCAGCGTGGCGGCGCCCTGGCCGACGTCGATCAGGTGGACGCGCATCATCGCGTTGGGGCCGGGCTCGACCGCGGGGATCGGCGGCGTCGGGATCGTGGCGGTCGGACTCGCCGGCTGGTGGTGACACGCGCACAGGACCGCGAGGGCGAGGCCGAGGGCCTTCATCGGCTGCTCTGGATCGCGGTGAGGATGGCGGCGGCGCGCGCGGTGACGACCTTCGCGGCGTCGGCGAACCGCGGGTCGGCGCGCATCGGATCGAGCAGCGGGCAGCGCTCGATCCACAGCGTGTCGTAGAGCCCGGCGTCGAGGCTGATCTTCAGGTAGTCGAACGCGCGCTCGCGATCGCCGATCGCGATCAGGAACTCGATCGCGAACTGCGCGCGCGTGGCCCGCAGGCGCGGGTTCGGCGCGACGACCGTGGCGAGGAGCTGCTCGAGCTGGTCGCCCTCGAACCGGCCGGTGCGATAGAACCCGAACGCGGCCTCGGCGTAGCTGAACAGATCGGGGCGATAGGTGCCGGGGGCAGGCCGGACGAGCTTGGCGTCGAACCGCTCGCCGCGCCACATCCGGAACCGGCCGAGCGTGATGTCGGCGTACGCGCGGTCGCCCTCGAACGCATCGAGCAGGGCGACCGCGGCGTCGAAGCGCCCGGCGTAGACCAGGCCGCGCGACAGATCCCAGCGCGCGAGCGACGCGGTCGGATCGAGCGCGAGGGCGGCCTCGAGGTGCGCGTTGCCCTCGGCGATCGCGCCGGCCTCGAGCAGCGTCGCGCCGAGCGCGGCCTGCGCCATCGCGAGCCCGGGCGCGCGGACGACGGCGCGATACAGCGCGGCTCCGGCGGTCGGCATCTCGCCGGCGTAGAGGCAGGCGAGGCCGAGCGCGAGCCACGCCTCGCCGTCATTGGGCGCGAGCAGGACGGCGCGGTCGGCGAGCGTGCGGGCGCGCGCCAGCTCGGCGGCGCTACCGAAGAACGCCTCGCGCGCCGACGCGATGGCGAGCGCGGCGATGACCGACGGATCGTCGGGTGCGAGCGCGAGCGCGGCCTCGAGCGCGACGAGCGCCGGCCGGATCGGGCCGAGCATCCACGCGGTGCGGACCTTGGCCTTGCCCTCGAGGAACAGCTCGGTCGCGCGCGGATCGGTGGCACGGCGCGCGGGCATCGCGAGCTCGACGGTCAGCGCGCGCGCGACGGCCTGCGCGATCGCGTCGCCGGCGGCGAGCAGCGCGTCGGGCCGCGCGTCGACCCGATCGGCGGACAGCTGGAAGCCATCGGCGACGCCGATCGCGCGCGCCGTGATCCGCACGAGCTCGCCGATCTTGCGCAGCGAGCCCTCGACGACGACATCGACGCCGAGCGCCTGGCCGATCGCGCGCGGATCGGTCTCGGTGCGACCGCGCACCGATGCGAGCGGCCGGACGCGCAGCGCGCGGGTCAGCGTCAGCGCATCGACGATCTCCTCGCTGAGCCCGTCGGCGAGATCGGCGAGCTCGGGCGAGCTCGTGCGCAGCGGCAGGACCGCGACCGAGCGCGAGCCCTTGGTCGGCACGACCGGGATCATGGCCTGCGGCAGCGTGGCGCCGACCGACGACATCGCGAGCGCCGCGAGCGCCGCGGCGAGCTGCGCGCCGTCGGCGAATCGCTGCGACGGATCGCGCGCGAGGCAGCGCAGCACGAGGTCGGCGAGCGCGTCGGGCACGCTGCGATGCGCGCGCGGATCGGGTGGCTCGGCGGTCAGGCGCGCGATCGCGACGCGGATCGGATCGTCGCCGATGAACGCTCGCCGGTTCGCCAGCATCTCGAAGATGATCGCGCCGAACGCGTAGACGTCGGTCGCCGGTCCGATCGGCGCCACGCCGTCGACCTGTTCGGGGGCCATGTAGGCCGGCGTTCCCACGAAGCGTTCGAGTGTTTCGGTCGCTCCCGAGGTCGGGCCCGGTGTCTGCGCGCGCGCGATCCCGAAGTCGGTGATCGCGATCCGGCCGTCGGTCGCGACCAGGATGTTGTCGGGCTTGAGGTCGCGATGGAGTACGCCGGCGGCGTGCGCCGCGACCAGGCCGGCACACGCGGCGCGCGCGATGCGAACGACCTCGTCGATCGCGAGCGGGCCATCCTCGAGCAGGTTCGCGAGCGAGCGGCCCTCGACGTACTCCATCGTCAGGAAGTACTCGTCCTCGTGCTGGCCGAGGTCGAACGTGCGGACGACGTGGGGGCTGGTGACCTTGCGCGCGAGCTTCACCTCGCGACGGAACCGCTCGACCATATCGGGCGCGCCGACCAGCTCCCTGCGCAGGAGCTTGAGCGCGACGGTCTCGTCGAGCGCGCGATCGTGGACGCGATAGACCCGCCCCATGCCGCCGACGCCGAGCAGCGCGAGCACCTCGTAGCGATCGGCGAGGAGGCTCGGTGGGGCCGAGTGGTCGCGCGCGGCCGGAGCGAGCGTGTCGACCGAGGACGCGACCGTCTCGGCGCTCCCCGGGTTGTCGTCGTCGTCCACGCGCTTCGATGGTAACCGAGATATGCTGGCGCCCGTGTCGACGAGCAGCAAGAAGCGCGCGCCGGCTCGTCCCGTCAAGAAGCGTCGCATCCTTCGGCTCGACAACGACGAGCGGCGCGCGCAGCTCCTCGCGCTCGGCCGCGCCGCGTTCACCGCGAGCTCGTACGACGCGGTCTCGATCGACGAGCTCGCCAGGGCCGCGAAGCTGTCGAAGGGGCTGTTCTATTACTACTTCCCGACCAAGCGCGACCTCTACATCGCCGGGCTCCAGGAGACCGCGAAGGAGCTGGTCGACAAGCTGATCAAGCAGGTGCCGATCGATCTCGCGCCGCGCCCGCGCGCGATCGCTGGCGTCGACGCGTACCTCGCGCACGTCGAGAGTCACGGCTCGGGCTTCGTCGCGCTCATGCGCGGTGGCATCGGCTCCGATCCGCAGGTCGCCGAGGTGCTCGAGAGCGTGCGCAGCGGCATCCTCGACGAGTTCCTCAGCGGCGCGCCGATCAGCGCGTTCCTGAAGGCGCGGCCGCTGTCGCGCATCGCGATCCGCTCGTGGATCGGCATGGTCGAGGCGGCGAGCATCGAGTGGCTCTCGAGTCCGCAGCTGCCGCGCACCGTCGTGCGAGATCTGCTGGTCGATGCGCTGTTCGACATGCTCGTGCGCGTGCTCGATCCGAGCGACGCCGCGCGCTACAAGCCGACCTGAATCGTCGACGGCGCCGCGACGCCGAGCCACTTCGCGAGCAGCGGCGCGATCGCCGTCATCGGGACGCGCGTCGCGTCGGGTGCGGCGAGCGGTGCGTGGCCGGCGCGGCCGGGCGCGAGCTCGATCACCGGGACGAGGCGATCGTACAACTGGGCCGAGCCGTGCGCGGTGGCGGTCGGCTCGGTGCCCTCGTGGAGGATCCACCCCGGCGCAGGGAGGTAGACGATCTCGCCGGAGCGCTCGGCATCGAGGGCGTCGCAGATCACGCGGGCGTCGCCCTTGCGCGTCTCGCAGTTGCCGGCGAAGTCCGCGGTCTTCTCGACGCGCGCGATGCCCGGGAACGCGCGCAGCGCGAGCATGATCTTCTTGATCGCGATGTCGCGATCCTTCGGCGGCTGCGCGAGGGCGGCCTTGGCGAGGAACACGGTCGGGTACTTGACGTCGGCGATCCACTCGCCGGGTCCGAGCTCGGCGATCGCGGCGCGGTTCGCCGAGCTCTTGATCTCCTCGAACGTGATGTGGCCACCGCCGACGCGCTCGGGGAGCGGGCTCGCGCCGTGATCGCTCGTCACGATCATCGCCCACTGGCCAGCGCCGACGCGCTGATCGAGGCCGGTGAGGAACGTCGCGAGCTGGCGATCGAGCCGCAGCGTCGCGTCCCACATCTCCCACGACTCGTGGCCCCAGCCGTGGCCGATGTAGTCGTGCGCCGACAGCGAGACGACGAGGAGATCGGGGGCCGCGTCGGTGCCGAGGTGCTCGCCGTCGACGGCGGCGAGCGCGGTCTCGAGCACGAGGTCGTTGCCGAGCGGCGTGGCGAACACGGCGTCGGCCGGATCGCCGCTCGCGTCGGGGCTGTGCGGGAAGGTCGCGCCGAGATGCTTGTCTCCGACCTCGCCCGGCGCCGCGTCGATCGTGCCGCTCAGCGTCGGGAGGGCGGCGGCGTCGAGCGGCTCCCAGATCTCGTGGATGCGCGCGCCGATCGGGTGCGCGGCCGCGTAAGTCGCCAGCCATCCGGGTGGCGCGAGCGAGGTGAACGCGACGGCGGTCTTGTCGTACCAGAGCGGGAGGCCGGCGTGTCCGAGCGGCAAGATCGACGCGCGATCCTTGAGGCTGACCGCGACCGCCTTCGCGCCGGACTTCGCGTGCGCGATCGAATCGCCGAGCCCCGCGACCCGCATCCACTTCGCGCTCATCGTGCCATCCTCGGCCTCGTCGGCGTGCAGGCGGCGATCGAGGTCGCGGTGGTACCACTCGTTGCCGAGGATGCCCGAGCCGCTCGTCGGCTGGCCGGAGCCGAGCAACGCGTGACCCGGCGCGGTGAGCGTCGCGGCCGACGGATGCTCGCCGACGTGCCAGGCGCCCTCGGCGAGCAGCCGATCGAACCCGCCGCCGATCAGCGCGGCGCGCTTCTGCTCGAAGGCCCACTCGGGCCACTGATCGATCACCAGGAGCACGACGAGCCTCGGATGCTCCGAGGCGCGGCCAGTCGTCGGGTTCGCCGCGGTCGGCACCGCCGTCGGCCCGCGGTGACACGCGGCGGCGACGACGAGCAGGAGGGGCAGACGCGACATCGCTCGCATTCAACCACGGCCGCGATCAGAACGGCTCGAAGCAGTCGTAGTTGCGCTGGGAGACGATCTTGCCGTCGCGCCAGGTCAGGAACATCCGAAGTGCGCGCGCATGGTGTCGCCGGCCGCGAGCGTGCCGACCGACACGTTCACTGGTGAGGTCGAGGTTCGCGATCCTTCGAGGGTTACACGGTCGCGGCGTCGCGATCACTCCCCGAGACGATCACGGCGGCGACCAGGTTGACGCCGGCGAGCGCGACCAGCGCGAGCGACACCGGGTCGAGCAGACGGCCGAACCAGGTGTGCGTGGCGCCGACCATCGCGGCGACGCCGAGCGCGCGGCCGACCTCGATCGCGAGGTAGCGCCGTGTCCGCTCGAAGTAGTCGCCGGCGACCGCGGTCGAGACGACGAGGAACGCGAGGTACGCGAGGTTCGCGGAGAGCGCGTGATCGGCGAGCGTCGACGAGAGCTGGAAGCTCGCGGTCGCGAGGTACACGAGCTGGAGGCCGCCGACGACGTAGAGCGCGCGCGGTGCCGGCGAGTCGTGCGGTGCCGGACACTCGACGCGCACCGGGACGTCGCTCGGTCGCCAGCCGGCCGGCATGAACCAGATCCGCAGCTTGTCGCGCCACCGCCGCGTCGCGACCGCGTCGCGCCAGACCAGGCCGAGCTCGTGGAACGCGACCGCGATCGGATGGAAGCTCAGCGGGGGCTGGACGGTGCCGTAGCGCGGCGGCTCCGACGCGAGCTCGGGCTGGAACGTGCCGAACAGCTTGTCCCAGACGATCGTGACGAACCCGTAGTTCTTGTTCCGGTAGATCGGGTTGATCGCGTGGTGGACGCGATGGTGCGATGGCGTCGCGAGGATCCACTCGAGCGGTCCGAGCTTGTCGACGTTGCGCGTGTGGACCGCGAAGCCCCACAGGTCCTTGACCAGCCAGCCGAGCACGGCGGCGGCGATCGGCAGGCCGAGCAGCGCGGGCACGACGAGAATCAAGTACGCGCCGCTGATCACGTTGACGAGTGGCTCGGCCATCGAGCTGCGCGCGCCGGTCGTCATCGTGTACTCGTCGCTCGAGTGGTGGACCGAGTGGATGCCCCACGTGACGTTGAGGGCGTGGTGGTAGCGATGCATCCAGTAGCTCGCGAGATCCATGGTGACGATGCCGAGCGGCCAGCTCCACCACGCGAGCGGCAGCTGCCATGGCACGACGTCGGCGACCAGGCGGTACAGCACGAGCCACACGATCGGCAGGATCGCGAGCACCGCGAAGTGCGGGATCGCGACCATCAGGCTCGTCGCCGAGTCGCGCGGGCTCTGGAACCGCCCGCCGCGCAGCAGGTTGTAGGCGTACTCGAGCGCCATCAACCCGGCGAACACGTACGGGAGCATCAGCGCCAGAGCGAGAACAAGAGGTCGACGAGCGCGCCACCGGTGCTGTTGCCCATCGAGGCATTGCTGTAGCCGGCGCCGACGTGGTGGCGGGCGCTCGCCGCCGCGGCCTGGGCGCGCGCGAGCTCGGCACGCGCGCTCTCGCGCTGGCGTTCGAGGTCGACCTGCGCGGCTTTCTCGAGCCCGCCGTGCATCACGAACTTGATGACCGCGGGGAGCTCGCCGACGTCGAAGAACGTCCCGTGCTGCTTGCACACGTCGATGATCACACCGGCGCCGGTCGCGAACTGCCGGCGGTTCATGATCGTGGCGCACCTGGGACATTTGACGTAGAGCTTGCCGCCCGGCGGGATCGCGGTCATCGGTGCCTGCGTCGTCGGCAACTCGCCGAGCAGCGTGTCGGCGCGAGCCTGGCGGCGATCCTCGATGATGCGCTCGATCGCGAGGCCGTCGAGGAACACGCCCTGGCACTTGCCGCACTCGTCGATCACGATGTCGCCGACCAGGCGTGGCTCGAGCATCGTCTCGCAGCGCGGACACGGCCCGCTGCCGTGCGGCGCGTCGTCGGGATGGTGGCCACCGTCGGTGCCGCCGGCCTGCGCGGGCCGGAACAGCACGGTGCCGCAGGTCGGGCAGTGCTCGTGGCCGTGGAACACGCGCGTCAGGCAGCGCGGGCACGCCTTCAGGAGCAGTGCGTGGTTGCAGTGGATGCAGCTCGACGACATCGGGCCGACGCCGGCGCCGCAGTGGGGGCAGCGCAACAGGCCGGCCTGCGTGCTCGGCGCCGCGAGCGTCGTGACCGTGCCGCAGCGGCAGCGAAACTGCTGGCCGGGCTCGTAGCCGGTGACGTCGTAGCGGCTATCGCAGCTCGAGCAGGCGAGGATCACGGCTTCATTGTAGACGCGATCGGGACACTGCGCTCGTCGACGGTATAGACGTCGCTGCGGGCACGCCGCAGCGCGGCGTCGTACAGCGTGCGCTGGGCGTCGTCGAGCTCGCCGCGCAGGCGGCCCTCGTAGAGCCGCAGGTAGTAGTCGTCGGGCGAGACCCGGATGGCGATCCGGGCGAACTTCGCCTCGGCCACGCGACCCTTTTGCCACGCGCGCGCGACGACGACGCGCTCGCCCGGAGGGATCCGCGTGTCGGCGTGCTCGACCCAGCCGGTGTCGGTCCACGCGATGTCGCGGCCGATCCGGTACTCGGCGCGCGCGCCGGCGATCGGTCGGTCGAGCCCGTCGCGCAGCTCGATGACGACGAACATCGCGGGCGTCGGCGTCGACGGGAGATCGTGGCCGGCGCCGGCGTTGCGCACCTCGGCGATCGCGGTGACCACGCCGGACTTGCCGCGGTGTGCCGAGATCGTGAGGCCGATCGCCTGGGTCACGGTCGCCTGGTCGTGGATGCCTTTCCACGCGTGCTCGCGGTTGCTCATGTGGCAGCTCTGGCACTCGATGCCGCGCCGCATGTACGGGCCCTCGAGCCACTCGCGATAGGTGTCGAGCAGCGGGCGTCCGGCCACCGCGGTGCGCGGCGCGAGCTGGTGGCACGCCATGCAGAAGTCGCCGCGCTCGTAGATCGGGCGCGTCGTGAGCGGATAGCTCGGGCGCGCGATCAGCGTCGGGTCGACCTTCGGCGGGCCGTTGCGGCCCCACGCGCGCACGTGACAGCCGGCGCACTGGACGCCCTGCGCGGGCGGCTGATCGGGGAGCGGCGCGTGGCACTTGTTGCACGACGCGCGGGCCTTCGGCGTCAGCGCGTAGGTCTGCGCGAGGTAGCCCTTCGACCAGGCGGTCGCATGGATCGATGCGCTCCAGTCGCGAAACTGCTTGGCGTGGCAACGGCCGCACTGGTTCGCGTCGAGCGACGCCTCGGCGGGCGCGAGCGTGGCGGGAGGCGCACCCTGCGGCGCGACGACGGTGCCCCAGATCGCGGCATCGGGATCGTTGCGGCCGGGCCACGTGCCGTTCGCGATCGGCGCCTTGCGATCGAGATCGATCGCGACCGGATCGAGATCGCGCGACGGGCGCGTCGCGGCGGTGCGGCCGAGCGCGACGACGTGATCGGCGAGTGCCCACACATCGTCGTCGGGGATCGAGCCGGCGTAACCCGGCATCGGCGTCCCGGTCATGCCGGTCGCGATCGACATCGCGGCGGTCGCGCGGAGCGACGTCGTGGTCGGACGGTGCAGCGGCTCGGCGGTCAGATCGTACGGCACGACCGCGAGCCCGGCGTGACCGCGGCCGTCGTCGCCGTGGCAGCTCGGGCAACCGCGCGTCGTCCACAGCTGCGCGCCGCGCGCGGCGTCGATCGGCGGCGGCGGGCGGAGCGCGATCGGCTTGCCGGCGACGCCCGGCGGCCCGAACGCGCGGACGATCGCGACGAGCTGGTCGAGCTCGGCCGCGGTCAGCGTGTCGGCGAACGGTGGCATCGAGGTGCCGGGCACGCCGCGCGCGATCGTCTGACGGAGGTCGGCATCCGTGCCGGGCTGCCCCCACGGCGTCGTGCGCCAGGCGAGCTCGCCTCCGGTGAAGTCGCGCGGCCGCCCGCGGGTGTACGGCGCCGCGGGTCCGCGACCATCCCCAGCGCGACCGTGACACGCGAGGCACAGCTTGTCGTAGTGCGCCCAGCCCGGCAGCGCCTCCGGTGAGGCGTCGACCGGGCGGGTCCCGACGAGGACTGCGATCACCACGATCCATCGACCAGACATGCGCATGGCTCTTGTGACCGGATCCTCGATGACATATGCCTGAAAAATGATCCGAACGAAAGTCATGGGACTGGGGAGCTACGTCCCTGACCGCGTCGTCACCAACGAGGAGCTCACGTTCCTCGACGAGCGCCACGTTCGGCAGGACACCAAGCAGTCCGAGACCACGGACCAGTGGATCCAGCAGCGCACCGGCATTCGCGAGCGTCGCTACGTCCCGACCGAGGGCATCGCGACGAGCGATCTCGCGCTCGAGGCGAGCAAGCGCGCGATCGCCGATGCGGGCCTCGAGCCGACCGACATCGACTGCATCATCCTCGGCACGCTGTCGCCCGACATCCACTTCCCGGGCACCGCGGTGTTCCTGCAGAAGAAGCTCGGCATCGCCGAGAAGACCAGCTGCGCGTGCTTCGACATCCGCCAGCAGTGCTCGGCCTTCGTCTACGGCATGCAGATGGCCGACGCGTTCATCCGCACCGGGATGTACAAGCGCATCCTCCTGGTCGGCGCCGAGTTGCACAGCCACTCGCTCGACTTCTCGACGCGCGGCCGCGACGTCATGGTGCTGTTCGGCGACGGCGCCGGCGCGATGGTGCTCGGCCCGATG
This sequence comes from Haliangiales bacterium, assembly GCA_038321315.1. GTDB lineage: Bacteria > Myxococcota_A > Polyangia > Haliangiales > Haliangiaceae > JABFXX01. Next base: position 32,785 of record JBBQEX010000019.1, read on the forward strand.
GAGAGCGACGATCCGAGGAGCGGCATCGTGTACACGTCGGTGCACGCCGACGGCAACGGCGCGATGGACCTCTACCTCAAGATCTTCGAGATCGCGAAGGCGCCGTACGTCGGCTACGACGCGCGTGACCGCGAGCAGAACCAGACCAAGTATCCGCAGATGGACGGCAAGCGCGTCTTTCTGAACGCGATCCGCGGCATGGTGATGTCGACCAACGCCGCGCTCGCGAAGACCGGCATGACGTGGGACGACATCACGTGGTTCGTGCCGCACCAGGCGAACCTCCGGATCAACGAGAAGGTCGTCGAGGTCGGCAAGATCCCACCGGAGAAGGTCCTCAACACGATCGAGTTCTACGGCAACACGACCGCCGCGACGGTGCCGCTCACGATCGACCACTGGCGCCAGCAGGGCAAGGTCAAGAAGGGCGACCGCATCCTCGCCTCGGTGTTCGGCTCCGGGTTCACCTGGGGTGCGGCCATCTTCACCCTCTGACGACTCCAGTCGCTGGCTACTCGAGTTGCTCGACCCCGGTAAGTCAGCGGATCTACACGCCGCGATCTCGGCACCTGATCTGCACAGTAGCTAGATCAGTTTCGAGGCCCCCGCTTAGCGGGCTCCTCGGCGAGCGGCGCCAGGACTTCCCCCCTTGGCGCCGTTCATTATTTTCGGGCTGGGCTAGATTGGTGCGGTGACGCGACGACGGCGGTGGGCGATGCGGGCGGTCGCGTTCGTGGTCGCGCTCGGCGTCACCCGGCTCGTCGTGCCGCTGTGGTGTGGGCGCGATGCGGCCGCCTGGTACGGCGACGATCCGGCGACCCAACGCGCGCTCGCCGACGAGCTCGTCGCGTTCGAGCGCGACACGTCGGACGCGGCGTCCGAGGATCGGTTCGTCGGCGAGTGGGCGCTCGTCACGCACCAGATGGTCGCGCTCGGGCTCGGTCAGCTGTGCCTCGCGCATCCGGCCTGGCGTGCCGAGCTCGCGCCGCTCGTCACCAGGGCCGCGATCCGCAGCTTCCGGCGCGAGATGCGCGCGTTCGGCACCAACGCGTGGCACGGCGAGGAGGCGATGAGCACCCTCGACGGCGATCACGGACACGCCTACCTCGCATATCCCGCGCTCGCGCTCGGCATGGCGCGGCTGCTCGATCCGGCGTTTCCGGCCGACATCGCCGCGCAGCACGACGCGCTGATCGCGGCGTTCGAGCGCCGGCTGCTCGCGTCGCCGACCGGGTTGATCGAGACCTATCCCGGCGAGGCGTATCCGACCGACGTCGCGGCGGTCGCCGGTGCGATCGCGATGCACGGGCGCGCGACCCACGCCGATCACGCGCGCGTGCTCGCGCACTGGGCGGCGAGCGTGCCGGGACAGACCGATCCGGCGACCGGCTTCGTGATCCAGCGGATGGACGCGACGACCGGCCACGCACACGACGCGCCGCGCGCCTCGGGAACCGCGCTCGCCGCGTACTTCGCGAGCTTCGCCGATCGCGCGATCGCGACGCGACTCGCGAAGGCGGCGCTCGCCCACACCGCGACCCACTTCGGGTTCGGCGCGATCCGCGAGTATCCCGAGGGCGTCGAAGGTCACGGCGATGTCGACAGCGGGCCGGTCGTGCTCGGCGTGTCGGTATCGGCGACCGGGTTCGCGCTCGCGTGCGCGCGGATCGCGGGCGACGAGGACGCGTTCATCGCGATCGAGCGCACGACCGATCTGTTCGGCCTCCCGATCCGCGTGGGCGATCGGCGCGCGTTCGCGATCGGCGGTCCGATCGGCAACGCGCTGCTCCTCGCGCTCCTCACGGTGCCGCGATGAAGCGAGTGTGGCGCGAGCTGCGGCCGTTTCGCTGGATCATCGCGCTCGCGATCGTCTACGGCATCGCGCACGTCGTGCTCGCGCAGATCAGCGCACATCGCGGCATCCTCGCGCCGGACGGCGACGTCGATCGTGGCTACGCCGCGTTCGCGATCGCGATGCTCGGGTTCCGGATCGCGCTCGTCGTCCTCGCCCCGATGGTGGTGACCTACCGACTCGCGATGCGGCTGTCAGCGCAGCTCGATCGACATCCAGCCGACCAGGCCGCGCGAGTCGACGAGCAGCGTGACGAGGACGCGCCCTAGCGCCTTCATCATCGCGCGCTGTGACTCGGCGTCGGCGTCGCTCGCCTTGACGAACGCGTCGCCGAGCCTCGTGTAGTCGACCTCGATGGTGGCGAGCGGGGCGGTCGCGCGCTTGCCGTTCAGCACGGCGACCGCGTGCTTCGCGCTGTCGCGCCCGACGGCGATGCCGACCGCGGTGTCGCTCGCGGCCACGTGGCCCTGGATCGGCAGCCCCGACGGCAGCGGGTACGGTAGGTGATCGGCGTGGACCTCGAGGTTCGGGAACAGGCTGCCGGCCAGCTTGAGCAGATCGACGGTGTTGTCGAGCTCGATCATCGCGAACCCGTCGATCGACGTCGGGCTGCCATTGGTCATCACGAGATCGTCGACGACGAAGTAGCCACCGTGCAGCCCGGCGAGCAGCGCCGGCAGCGGCTTGGCGACCGTCGCGGCGACGTCGGCGACGCGGTCGACGAACGACGACAGCTCGCAACTCCGGCCGAGCTCCTCGAGCGAGCCCGCCGCGTGCCCGGCGACGACCTGCATGCGCGGGAGGTCGGCGGCCGCGACCATCGCCATCGCGTGGCGGCCGGCGAGGGCGCGGTCGACGCCGGTCAGCGTCGTCGAGAGGCCGCGCAGCTCCTCGCGCAGCCCGCGTGCGAGCTCGACGACGACGCCGAACGCGATCCGGTCGACCGCGAAGTCCTCGTAGCCGAGCGCGATCCGCGGTACCTGCGCCGCGACGCCCTCGATCGCGGTGCGGCACTGCGGCGTCGCGCCCGCCGAGACGAGCGTGGCGACGCGCGCGAGATCGATGTAGCCGACGCCCTGACCGGAGAACTGGTCGCGCTCGGCGAGCGTGCGCAGCTGCGCCGACGTCAGGTGGTTCGCGGGTGGTCGATCGCCGAGGATCGTCGCGAGGTTGGCGTCGATCGTCGCCCGAGGCGCGACCGCGATCACCATCTCGGTCGGCGCGAGCGCGACGAGGTACGCGGTCCCCGACGTACCGAACACCCAGTAACGCTTGCCGGCGCGCTCGATCGGCGGCGGCATCGCCTGGTTGCCGCGGCGCGCGATCGCCTGGATGTGATCGAACACCCGCTGGCCGCTCGACAGCTCGATGCGGAACACCGGCCACGGCCCGATCCCGTAGGCGACGAAGCGCGCCTTGCTCGAGAACCCGTACTGATCGAGGGTCCCGAGGTCGAGGCGCGCCATCTCGGCGAGGATCGCGGCGGTCATCGCCTCGTCCTTCGGATCTCCGGAATGCGAGCTCAGGTAGCCATCGAACCCGCGGCGCCAGGTCGGCCCGCCGAGATCGATCATCTTGCGGAGCACGGCGAGCGGGATCGGCTTGAAGCTCGCGAACACGTACGGCGTCTCCGCCGGCACGAAGTCCACCATCGGGTTGTCGGGGAAGCTCGGGTTCGCCACCGTCACCGTGGTCGAATGCGAGGCGACGACCGGGTTCGCGGTCGGCGTGGTCGCGCAGGCGGCGAGGGCGATGACAGCGAGGGCGCGCATGCCCGCGCATATCACGTCGCGAGGTCAGGGATGCAACACGGCGCCGCCGATGAACTCACCGCGCCACTTGCCGAGGAGCGCGGCCTTCCAGTCGGCGAGCGGGAACGTGTTCGACACGTGCGGCACGAGCTGGCCGGCCAGCACCCAGCGGAAGATCTGCGCGAGCCGCGGCGGCCGGATCGAGGGATCGTTGACCGTCGAGATCACGGTCGGGCAGCCGAGCACGTCGATGCCCTTCATCATGATCAGGTTGGTCGGCAGCACGTTCGCGTTGGGCGCGCCGCGCTGGCCCTTGCCGCGCGCGACGAACGGCGTCGCGGCCCAGCCGACGATCAGGTAGCGCGCGCCGAACCGCATGCACCGCAGGCTCTCCGCGCTGATCTCGCCGCCGACGCCGTCGTACACCACGTCGACGCCGCGCCCGCCGGTCAGCGCCTTGACCGCGTCGCGCAGCACGCTGAGATCGCGCGTCTCGATCACGTGGTCGGCGCCCTGGGCCTTCACCGCGGCGAGCTTGTCCGGCGAGCGCCCGGTCGCGATCACCGTCGCGCCGAGCAGCTTCGCGAGGTGCACCGCCGCGAGCCCGGTCGCGCCCGACGCGCCGTGGATCAACACGGTCTCGTCCGCCGCGAGCCGGCCGCGCGCGACGAGGCAGTGGTAGGCGGTCTCGTAGTTGCCGAACAGGTTGCATCCCTGATCGAACGACAGCGCGCCGGGCAACCGGTGCAGCGCGTTCGCCGGGGCGACCGCGTAGGTCGCGAAGCCGCCGTAGTTCCGATACGCACCCGCGCTTCGCGGACCCGCGATGAACGGGTCGACGATCACCTTGTCGCCGACCGCGAACTCGGTGACCTCGGCCCCGACCCACGCGAGCGTGCCGGCGTACTCGAGCCCCGGCGTGTACGGAGGTGTCGGGACGTGCTGGTACTGGCCGCTCGCCATGATGAGGTCGACCCAGCCAACCGCCGCGCTCGCGACGCGGATGATCGCGTCGTGCGGGCCCGCGGTCGGCGCCGGCTGCGGCTCGAGTCGCGCGTGGTGCTCGTAGGCGTCGAGCGGATCGTCGCCGAGCTCGGTGATCACGAGGCGTTCGCCGTCGGGGAGGGTCACGCTCGCAGCTTCGCACGGCGGCGGAACGCGAGCAGGCCAAGCAGCAGCGCGGGATCGGCGCGCCCGGTCTGGCAGCAGCCACCAACCGGCGGGCGCGCGCACGACGCGGGCATCGCGTTGTGCACGATCGTCGTCGGCGCGAACCGGCGGACCGTGCCGTCGTAGCTCGCGATCACGAGGCTGTCGCCGGCGATCGCGGGTGCGGCGAGGCCGGGCGCGCCGAGCGGCGTCTCCCAGATCGCGCGGCCGGTGTCGAGCTCGAGCGCGGTCAGCATGCCGGCGGTGTCGATCGTCCACACGACGTCGCCAGCGATCACCGCGGACGCCTCGAAGCCGGCCATCCCGGCGCCGCGGTAGTGCGTCGTGCGCAGCGAGCTCGGCGCCGACGCGGCGTGGCGCCAGCGTTCGGTGCCGGCCGCGGTGTCGAGCGCGACGACGTCGCCGTACAGCGTCGGCACGACGAGGATGCCGCGCGCGATCGCCGGCGTCGCCGCGATCGCGGCGCCCCACTCGAAGCCGGTGCGATCGAGCTTCTTCCTCCAGCGCGGCTCGCCGGTCGCGACGTCGAGCGCGTGGACCTGGTCGGCGCCGTCGACCAGGTAGACCGTGTCGCCGGCGACCAGCGGCGAGCCGTTGACCGCCGCCGTCGGGTGGCCAATGTAGCGCCACGCGACGGCGCCGGTCGCGCGGTCGAACGCGACGACGCCGGCGAGCTCGCGGCCCGGCGCGACGATCGCGAACCCGTCTCCAGCGGCGACCGCGCTGGTCGCGACGAAGTCGAACGGCGCGGTCATCGGATCCGCGGTCCATCGCGCGGCGCCGGTCGCGGGGTCGAGCGCGGCGACGCGGTGCTGGTTGGCGACCAGGATCTCGCCGGCGTCGACCGTCGGCGCGCCGAGCAGCGCGGCGGCCTCGGCGCGGACGTCCTCGCCGAGCGGGGTGTGCCAGCGGCGTTCGCCGGTCGCGGCGTCGAGCGCGGTGACCGTGCCGTCGATCGTCGACACGATCACCGCGGTGCCGACGAGCGCCGGCGCGCCGCGAACCGGCATCGCGGTCGCGTGCCGCCACCGGATCTCGCCGGTCGCGAGGTCGAGCGCGACGATGCCGCCGGTCGCGCCGTCGGCGAGATCGGTGACCGCGACGTAGACCGTGTCGCCGCCGACGACCGGCGCGGCCTGGAGTACGTGGCCGCCGACCGTCTGCGTCCAGCGCGCGGCGAGCGGAGGCACGAGCGCGGCGCGATGCTCGAGTGGCGAGGCGCACGTCGTGAACCCCGCGGTGGTCTCGGCGTGTGCGCCCGACGCGCCGCGGACCGCGATCGCGATCGCGTGCACGCCGTCGGCGAGCGGCGGCAGCGGCGCGCGATACGACCAGCCGCCGGCATAGGCGAGCTCGATCGGCGTGGCGCAGTCGATCGTCGCGCGCACCGTCGTCGCGCTGGCGTCGAGCATCGCGGCCACCACGATCGGATCGCCGGCGTGCGCGCAGCCCGTGCCGGGCGCGATCAGCGACGCGACGGGTGCGGTGACGACGGTCCGGTGCTCCGACGTCATCGCCTTGCCGGCGAACGTGATCACGCGGTACCCGGCCGGCGTGTCGTCGAGCCCGCCCATCAGCATCGGCTCGGTGTTGAGCTCGATCAAGCCGTCGTGATCGACGACGTTGTTGGTGTGCGTGTGCCCGGTCAGCACGTAGTTCACGCCGAGCGCGCGGAGTCGCGCGAGCACGGCGGGCGACGGCGGCGCGTGGGTCAGCGCGACGATCGGCATCGCGCGATCGACGCGCGCGAGCTCGAGCCCGAGGTAGTACGCGATCGAGTCCTCGGTCATCGCCAGGTTCCACACGACGAAGTGCACGCCGGCGACGTCGAAGCTGTAGTTGTCGGGGCCGTAGTGCGCGAACCACCCGACGCCACCGTCGTACCAGTCGTGGTTGCCCGGGACCGGCACGTACGGCACGCCGAGCCCGGCGAGCGAGGCGTCGACCAGCCGGTAGTCGCGCTCCTTGCTGCCCTGGGTCACGTCGCCGAGGATCGCGAAGAACGCCGGATCGCCGGCGGTCGCGGCCGTCGCGACCTCGCGCAGATCGAGCGCGAACGTCTGGTCGAAGCTGACGTGGGTGTCGGCCGCGACGACGAACGTCAACGGACCGATCCGCGGGGCCGCCTCCGTCAGCGCGAGATCGACGTCCGTCGTCGTCGGGCCGACCCGCGCGAACACCGGGCCCGGCACGAAGCCGTCGGGCACGCGCACCCACGCGATGCCGGTCGTGCGCCCGGGGATCTCGAGGTCGAACTGGCCACCCGCGTCGGTGACGACGTAGGTCGCGATGTCGAACGCGACGACCGCGCCGGCGACGCCGGGCTCGCCCGCCGACGGGTGGCCGTCGCGATCGCGATCGACGAACACCTGGCCGTGGATCGTGCGCGCGTCGGCGACGCCCGCGGCGGCGACAACGACGACGAGGACGGCGATCGACAGGCGCACGCGGCGCCCGCATGATACGTGTGTAACGCCCATGGTTGCCACGCCGGTCGCGAACCTGCCGCGCCTCGGGGTGGCGCTCGCGGGTGGGCTGGTCGCGATCACCGGCGCCGTGTTCGTCGCGACCACGCCGGACACGCACCTGACCGGGCTCGTCGTGCTCGGCCTCGCGCTCGTCGCGCGTTCGATCTGGTGGGAGTGCGGTGGCGACCTGCTCGCGGCCGCCGGGCGCTGGCCGCGCTTGCTCGTGCTCGCCGCGTGCCTCGTCGTCGTCGGGATGTACACCGCGAACACCGACATGGGCGGCGACTACAAGCACGCGCGCGGCGACGGCGGCTATCACCCGGTGCTCGCGCGCGGCGACGGCCACATGATGTACCTGATGGCGCGCTCGACCGCGCTCGACGGCGACTGGGTGTTCGACAACGACCTCGCGCGCTTCGGCGACCCGTGGAATCAGCCGCGCACGAAGACCGGGCGCAAGTCGATCGCGCACCCGCTCGGGCCGGCGCTGGTGTGGACGCCGCTGATCTGGCTCGCCGAGGGCGGCGCCGTCATCGCGAACGTGTTCGGCGCCGACATCGAGCTGCACGGTTACACGCTGTGGCACCAGCGCATCGTGTTCCTGTCGAGCGCGCTGTTCGCGTGCGGCGCCGTCGTGCTCGGCCTCGCGCTCGCCCGCAAGCTGCTCGGCACGAGCGCGCGCGCGTGGTCGCCGAGCTACGCGGCGGTCGCAGTGTTGCTCGGCACGCCGGTGACCTACTACGCGACGTTCATGCCGAGCTACGCGCACGCGCTCGACGCGTTCACCTGCGGCGCGTTCCTCGCGTACTGGGGGTTCACCGTCGGGCGGAGCGACCTGCGGCGCTGGGTGATCCTCGGCGCGTTGCTCGGGCTGGCGACGCTCGTGCGCGTCCAGGAGCTCGCGCTCGGCGTGGTCGTCGCGATCGAGGTCGTCGCCGCTGTCGTGCGCACGCGCCGGCTGTGGTGGCTCGCGGGTGGCGCGATCGCGCTCGCGGTCACCGTCGTCGTGTTCTCGCCGCAGCTGCTCGAGTGGGCGCGCGTGTTCGGCAAGGTCACCGAGCTGCCGCAGGGTGCGAAGTACACGCGGCTCGAGGCGCCGATGATCGCCGAGGTCCTGTTCGCGCCGCGCAACGGCTGGTTCTCGACGACGCCGATCGCGTACGCCGGCGCGATCGGCCTGCTCTGCCTGCCGAAGCGCGTGCGGCTCGTCGGGATCGGGCTGCTCGCCGCGGTCGCGATCCAGGTCTACCTCAACTCGACGATCCTCGACTGGTGGGGCGGCTCGGCGTTCGGCCAGCGCCGGCTGTGCAACGTCACCCTGCCGCTCGTCGTCGGCGTCGCCGCGCTCCTGTGGCGGCTCGGGCGCGCGGTCCGGATCCCGCGGTGGGCGAGCCACACGCTCGTCGTGGTCGTGTTCGGCGGGTTCGTCGCGCTCAACCTGACGCGTGTCGGCAAGTACGCGAGTGGCGCACCGGCGCCTTCGGAGCTCGCGAAGTGCTGCGACGGCGTGCCGAAGCCGCTGCGCGGGATCGCGAACGCGATCTACCGCCAGATCGGCAATCCGTTCGAGTTTCCGGCGAGCGCGGCGTTCGCGATCCATCATGGCGTCTCGCTCGCGCGCTGGGACGAGACCGTCGGCGACTACCCGCTCGTGCCGGCGCTCGACTCGCTGCTCGACGATCGCCTGTGGGCGCAGCACGGTAGCTGGCACCTCGGGAACGCGGGTATCCAGCGCTACTTGGTCGAGGGCTTCGGGCCGTCCGAGATGAAGGGCCGTCGCGTCCGGTTCACCACCGCACCCCGAGCGACCGCGCTCGTCCCGAACCTGATGCCGTACGGCCAGCACGCGACGTTGTGGCTCGTCGGTGGGAGCGCGACGCACGCGACGGTCCGCTGGAACGGCGACGTCGTCGCCGATGTCGATCTGACCGGCACGTGGCGTGCAGCCGAGTTCGACCTCCCGGAGATCGGCTTGCACACCAACGAGATCGCGATCGAATCCGCGTCGGGCGGCGTCGGCGTCGGCGACCTCGAGCTCCGGTTTCTTCCTCGAAGCGACACGTCGTCGCAGGGCATCCCATGAACATGAACAGGCAGCCTCACGTGGTGGTCATCGGCGGCGGGTTCGGCGGGCTGGCCGTCGCGAAGCACCTCGCCAAGGTCCCGGTCCAGATCACCCTGATCGATCGGCGCAACCACCACCTGTTCCAGCCGCTGCTCTACCAGGTCGCGACCGCGGCGCTCAACCCGAGTGACATCGCGTACCCGATCCGCGCGGCGCTCGCGAAGCAGAAGAACGTGCGCGTGCTGCTCGCCGAGGCGAAGTCGATCGACGTCGACAAGCGCATCGTTCACCTCGACGATGGCGAGCTCGAGTACGACTTCGTCGTCGTCGCGACCGGAGCCACGCACTCGTACTTCGGCAATGGCGCGTGGGCCGCGCACGCGCCCGGCCTCAAGTCGGTCGAGGACGCGCTCGAGATCCGCCGCCGGATCTTCCTCGCGTACGAGGCCGCCGAGCGCGAATCCGACGCGGTCGCGCAGCGCGAGTGGCTGACGTTCGCGGTCGTCGGCGGCGGGCCGACCGGCGTCGAGCTCGCCGGTGCGCTCGGCGAGATCGGGCTGACCACGCTCGCGCACGACTTCCGCACGATCGATCCGACCGGCGTGCGCGTGCTGCTGTTCGAGGGTCGCGAGCGCGTGCTGACCGCGTATCCGCCGAAGATCTCGGACGCGGCCAAGGCGTCGCTCGAGAAGCGCCACGTCGAGGTGCGGATCAACTCGCGGGTCACCCAGATCGACGCGACCGGCGTGACCGTGAAGGTCGCCGATCGCGAGGAGCGCATCGGCGTGCGCACCGTGCTGTGGGCCGCCGGCGTGCAGGCGTCGCCGCTCGCGAAGAGCCTCGGCGTGCCGCTGGACAGGTCGGGCCGCGTCGAGGTGCGACCGGATCTCTCGATCCCGCATCACCCCGAGGTCTTCGTGATCGGTGACCTCGCGAAGATGATCAGCAAGGGTGAAGAGGTGCCGGGCGTCGCGCAGGGCGCGCTGCAGGGCGGCGCGCACGTCGCCAAGGTGATCGCGGCCGAGCTCGCGAACAAGCCGATGCGGACCGAGTTCCGCTACTGGGACAAGGGCAACATGGCGACGATCGGCCGCGCCTCGGCGGTGGTCGCGACCAAGCGCGTCGCGATCTCCGGGCTGTTCGCGTGGCTGATGTGGTGGGCCGTGCACATCTTCTACCTCGTCGGGTATCGCAATCGCTTCCTCGTGCTCGGCCACTGGATCTGGTCGTGGATCACGTTCCGGCGCGGCGCGCGGTTGATCACCGGCGACACCGGTCACCTGCCGGCGGTGCGCACGATCGGTCCCGACGGCATGGTCCGCTTGCCGCCCGGGGCGTCCGAGGTGGTCTCGCTACGGGCGGAGCAGGGCGAGCGCGCGTAGGAAGTTGCCGCCGAGGATCTTCGCGATCCGCGTGTCGGACCATCCGCGGATCAGCATCTTGTCGACGAGGCGCGGCAGCTCGAGGCAGGTCGGCATGTCGCGCGGCGGCTCGATCGCGCCGTCCCAGTCGCTGCCGAGCGCGGCGTGGTCCTCGCCGATCGTGTCGATGATGTGCGCGAGGTGGCGCACGATCGCCTCGCAGCGACCGAGCGGCTCGCCGAGGAACGACTTCTGATAGATCACGCCGACGATGCCGCCGGTGTCGGCGACCGCGCGCAGCTGCTCGTCGTCGATGTTGCGCCAGTGCGGCTTCACGCCGGTGACGCCGGTGTGCGAGACCAGCAGCGGCTGGGTCTTGTCGTGCACCGCGATCGCGTCGAAGAAGCCGCGCCGGTTGATGTGCGCGAGGTCGACGAACACGCGGTGCGCGTTGAGCCGCTCGACGAACTCCTGGCCGCGCGTGGTCAGCGCGCCGTCGCCGCCCATCGGGGCGCTGGTCGCGCCGAGCGTGGACGTACTGAGGTGCACGAGCGTGACCTTCAACAGGTGCTCCGCGACGCGATCGAGCGCGCCGGGCGCGTCGAGCGCGTTGCCGCCCTGGACGCCGATGAACGCGGCGTGCTTGTCGGCCTTCTTCGCGGCGCGGTAGTCGCGCGTGGTGCGGCACAGGGCGACGTCGTCGGGCACGCCGGCGAAGATCGACTCGAGGTGCGCGAGGTTGGCCTCGAACGTCGGCGCCCGGCTGCGCGCGGGGCGCAGCGGGTTCGTCGTGATGCACCAGATGCCACCGGCGATCCGCGCCTCGCGGATCCGCGGCAGGTCGACCTGCGAGTAGAACCGCGCGCCGAACAGGCCGTGCTCGTGGCGCTCGTCGAGCTTGTAGCCGAACAGGCGCGTCCAGATGAACGAGTCGATGTGGAGGTCGACGATGTCGGACGCGAGGTAGAGGTCGATCGCCTCGCGCGACACCGATAACTCGTAGGCCCACGCGGACGGTTTGGCGCGGTGATCTCGGACGGCCAGCATGGCGCGTACCGTATCATCGCGTCGTGGAACGATGGTCGCGCGCGATCGCCGGTGAGGCCCTACCGGTCGCGATCGTCGATCTCGACGCGATGGAGCGCAACCTGGCGCGCGTGGTCGCCCCGATCCGCGCCGCCGGCAAGCGTGTCCGGCTCGCCAGCAAGTCGGTCCGGTGCCCGGACCTCTTGCGCATGGTGCCCGACGCGATCGGCTACATGACGTACACCGCGGCCGAGACCGCGATGCACGCGGCTGCCGGCGTGACCGATCTCTTGCTCGGCTATCCGACGCTGCAGCCGCGCGACGCGGCGCTGCTCGCGCGCGTCGGGGCGGCCACCGTGGTCGACGATCCGGCGCAGCTCGACGTGCTCGACGCCGCGGGTCGCGCGGCCGGCACGCGCGTCAAGGTCGTGATCGACGTCGACATGAGCTGGCGGCCGCTCGGCGCGGTCCACCTCGGCGTCCGGCGCAGCCCGCTGCGCGAGGTCGACGACGTCGTCGCGCTCGCGCGCACGATCGCGGCGCGCGCAGGCCTCGCGTTCCACGGCGTGCTCGGCTACGAGGCGCAGCTCGCTGGGCTGCCGGATCGCGGCGCGTTTCGCGCGTGGCAGAACCCGGTGAAGCGCGCGATCAAGCGTGGCTCGCAGCCCGCGATCGTCGAGCGGCGCGCGCGCGTCGTCGCCGCGCTGGCGGCGGCCGGGCTGCCGCCGACGATCGTGAACGGCGGCGGCACCGGGTCGGTCGACTGGTCGAGCACCGATCCGGCGCTGACCGAGATCACGATCGGCTCGGGGCTCCTGTGCGGCCACCTGTTCGACGGCTACCGCGGCCTCGACCTCGAGCCCGCCGTCGCGTTCGCGCTCCAGGTCGTGCGGCGACCCGCGCGCGGCATCGCGACGTGCCTCGGCGGCGGCTGGATCGCCTCGGGTGCGGCCGGTGCCGATCGGCTGCCCAAGCCGGTGTGGCCGCCGGGCTGCGCGCTCCTGGCGGGCGAGGGCGCCGGGGAGGTGCAGACGCCGATCGCGACGCCGCACGAGGTCGCGCTCGGCGATCCGATCTGGTTCCGGCCGGCGAAGTCTGGCGAGCTCGCCGAGCACGTCACCGAGTACGTGCTGGTCCGCGGCGATCGCGTCGTCGGGCGCGCGCCGACTTATCGCGGCCTCGGTCAGTGTTTCCTGGGCTGAGTCACTTTCGAGCGCGGTTCGGAGCGCAATCAATTCGAATGAGCCCCCACATCGTCGAGCTGTGGCTCCCCGACAGTACGCGCGTCAGAAAGAAGTCGAGACTGCGCCAGCCAATGTCGGCAACTTGGGCCGCAGGCCTTCGACCGCCCGTTGACCTGCGCATGGGTTCGTTCGTCGAACAAGTGATCGTTGATTTCCACCGCGCCGAACTTCACCGAAGCTGTCGGCGACCCCGTGTCGTCAACCCAGACCGTAAACGCGCCGGCAGGGAGCTTTATCTCCGCGGTCCGGCGGCGTAAATGACCGCTCTCCGTCCTTCGGAATCGTGTCGTGGACGAAGTGAATGCGATATCCCCGAGCGGTCGGCGCCGGCTGCGGCGCAACGTCCTTCTTGCAGCCGCAAAGCCCAAGACTGAGCCCAGCGTTACCGTGCCTAACGCGACGAAATAGCGCTCGTGCCGCGCGCGTTGGGCGTTGTCGTGTCGGGATTTCGCCGGTTCTTCGTGGGTGAGGCGGTGTCGTCGTACGGCGACTGGTTCACGTACATCGGCATCAGCGTGCTCGCGATCGAGCAGCGCCACGATGCCCTCGCGCTCGCCGTCGTGCTGATCGCCCAGGCTGCGCCACGCGCGTTGCTCGCTCCGCTCGGCGGCGCGCTCGCGGATCGCATGGATCGCCGTCGGCTGCTCGTGCTCGCCAGCCTCGGGCGCGCGGTCGCGGCGCTCGCGATGGTCGCGGCGGCCGCGGCGGGGCGCCCGTGGCTCGTGCAGGGCTGTTACCTGGCGCGCATGGCCCTCGGCGCGCTGACCGACGCGGCCTCGCGCGCGATCTTGCCCGACCTCGTCGCCCCATCGCGTCTCGCGCGGGCGAACGCGCTGCTCGGCCTCGCGTGGAATGCGACGTTCGTCGCCGGGGTGCTGGCCGGCGGCGCGGTCGTCGCGACCGCGGGCATCACCGCCGCGTTCGCGATCGACGCGATCACGTTCATCGCCGGAGCCGCGGTGTTCGCGACGCTGCCGGCGAGCCGCGCGGTGGCCGCGCCCGTGCGCGGCACGCTCGAGCGCCACGAGTGGCCGGTCGTGCTCGCCAAGGTGCCGGTGTCGATCGCGACCGGCGCGGCGTGGATCGTGCTCAACGAGACCGTCGGGCACGCGGCGATCGGGCTCGGGATCGTGCACGCGGCGCGCGCGATCGGCGCGGGCGTCGCGCCGGTTATCTGGCGCGGGGCGACGGTCGCGTCGTCGACCGCGGTCGCGCTCGCCGGCGTCGCGCTGTTCAGCCTGGTGCACGCGCCGATCGCGGCCGCGCTGTGGGGCGTCGGCGTCGGGGCGAACTGGGTCGCCGCCACGACGCGCCTGCAGGCCACGATCCCCGACGCCCGCCGCGGCCGCGCGGTCGCGCTCGACCTGACCGCGCAGACCGTCGCGCAGTGTGCCGGCGGCGTGGTCGCGGCCGCGCTCTCCACGGTCGCGAGTGGCACCACGGTCGGACTCGCGGGCGTCGCGCTCGCCGCGATCGCGTGGGTAGTGCTGTGAGGTTCGCGTTGCTCGCGCTGGTCGCGTGCGTCGCGGTCGCGCCGCCGCCGACGATCTCGCACGTCGCGGTGCCACGGGTCGCGCCGCGGTCGCCACCCATCGACGAGCGCCTGCGCGCGCTCGCGGTGACCGACGCCGACTTCTATCGCCCGGTGCTCTACAGCTGGACGACGCCCGCGTCGATCGCGACGGTGCGCGCCACGCATCGCGCGCTGGTCGCGACCGCGTCGACCGGGACGTTCGTGTCGCCGTTCAACCGCGCGCTCGCCCGGCTCGCCGCGCACGGCGACCGCGTCGCGCGGATCTTCACGACGCAGCTCGTGCACCGGCGCTACGCATGGCCGGCGCCGTTCGCGACCGTGCTCGGGCTCGGCCCGCGGAGCTACGGCAACGCGCTGATCCGCCTCGAGCTGCGGCCCGACGCGTGGATCGGGCGGTTCGATCCCGACGCCGAGGTGCCGTTCGCGTTCGTCGACGCCGCGAATGGCGCGGTGGCGATCGACGACGCGCTCGCGCACCCCGAGCGGATCGCCGCGGTGTTCCACGTGCGGACCGGGCGCGATGTCGATCCGAAGTTCCGCGAGTACATCGTGTGCAACGAGGCGATGGTCACGTGGTCGATCGGCACGCCGGAGATCCGCGCCGAGCTCGTCGCCGAGCGCGCGCTGCTCGTCGCGCTTCACGCGCAGCTGTCGTCGTCGATCGCGAATTCGTGGCGGGTGACCCTCGCGTTCTTCAGCGCGCGCTACCGGCTCACCGCGGGAAACCTCGACGCGATCGTCGACGCGCTCGACGCCTACGACGCGACGCCGGAGTGATGCCAGGCGCGCGCGTACTCGTCGCGCAGCGCCTCCCACTCGTCGGGATCGGCGACGAACACGCCGGTCTGCCAGCTGAACACGTCGGCCGGGCGATCGTCGCGGTCGTAGAGTGGGATCACGTGGACGTGCAGGTGCATCGACGTCTGCGTCAGCTCGCCGGCGCTGCTGCCGGTCGACGTCACGTAGATCCGCAACGGATCCTTGATCCGCTCGAGCATCTTCGCGGCGTGCAGCGCGTCGGCGTTGATCCGCGACCACAGCGCCGGCGTGACGCCGGTGTAGGTCGTGACGTGCGCGCGCGGCATCACGACGACGTGCCCCCAGCGGCGCACGTAGCGCGGCAGGAGCACGAGGATCTCGTCGTCCTCGTACACCGCGTACGTCGGGCCGACCTGGCGGTCGCGCACCGCGCACATCAGGCACGGTGGCGATGCGCCCTCGGCGCGGATGCGTGCGAGGGCCTCGTCGCGCGAGATCAGCTGCGGCATCGGGCGACAACGCGGCACCGGGACGCGTTATTGCGGGCAGGCCGCGTCGCGCGTGGCATCGGCGGGCACGGTCGGGACGCCGCGCGCGAGCCAGCTCTGCAGGAAGCACTGGTACTGGTGCTTGGGCGCGTCGGTCTGGAACAGGACCTCGTGGCCGTCCTCGATGCCATCCTCGAGGTGCTGGACCACGACCATCGTCGAGCCGTGCGCGTTCGCCGACGCCGGGAGGCCGATCGCGGCGCGCCCGGCGAGCGGTAGCAGCGGCCCGAGCGGGAGCTCGTCGGCGAGTCGCGGATCTGGCTCGGTGTCGAGCTCGGGGCCGGCGAGGTCCAGCCCGAACGACAGGCTGGTCGCGTTCGCGATCCTCGGCAGGATGTAGTCGTCGACCATGCCCTGCTCCATGAGCACGTGGCGCGGCGCGATCGACGCGCCGTAGATCTGCGGATCGGCCGGCTCGAGCGCCCACTGCGCCACCGTGATCATCGGATCGTCGGCGCGCAGCCCGCCGTCCTGCAGCAGCGACTCGATCACCTGGAACGGCGCGACGGGCTTCTGCTTGTACATGATGTTCTCGATCCAGCTGCCGCCGGCGCCCGACAGGACGAGCGCGCCGAACAGCGGCTCGGACGCGGCCGCGAGCGGCGCGATCCACGCGCCCATCGAGTGACCCATGATCGCGACGTGGGTCGCGTCGAACGTCGAGGTCGCCGCGGCGCCCGGGCAGTCGCTGGTGTCGATCGACAGCCCGATGCCGACGTGCGCGATCACGTCGAGCTCGAGCGCCGATTCGCGAATGTTGTCGCGCATCGCGCCGAGGTTCGCGATGTTGAACGTGAGGAACTGCTCGTCGCCAGACGTCGTGTTGCGCAGGCCGCCGAGCGGGCTGTCGACCTCGATGCCAGCGAACCCGGCGCGCGCGAGGTAGCGGGCGGGACCCTCGCCGGGCTCGATCGGCGGCTGGTCCTCGGCGGCCTGCTGGCCGCGATCGACGAGCGGGCGATCGCCACCGCCGCCGGTCCGCACGAACACGACGAGCGGATACGCGGTCGCGGCGTGGCGCGGGATCGTGACGACGAGATTCGCGGTCTCCATGCGCTGGAGGATCGGCGCGCCGCTGACGTCGAGCTGCCAGGTTCCGCCGGTCGACGAGAACGGTGGCTCGCCGGTCTGGTAGTCGGGCATCGCGATCGTCGTGTGATACGCGCAGAAGTCGGCGAACTCGTCGGTCTTGACGAACGGCGCGGCGATCGTCGGCAGCGGCCGCGCGAGTGCCGCGGTGCGCGCGATCGCGAGCCCCTTCGCGGGATCGCCGGTGGTGAACGCCGTGATGCCGGCGACGCCCTCGATCCCGAATGCGTCGAGCGCGGCGGCCGCGTCCGGGAACCGAGCGATCGCCGACTTCGGTGCCGCATCGAGCGCCTCGCCCGACGCCGCGTGGATCGCGGTGGTGACGATCGCCGCGTAGCGCGTCGCCGGGCGCAGCGGCTGGCCCTGCAGCAGCTGCAGCGTCAGCATGTTCGGCACGCTGTAGCGGCCCGGGGTCTCCTCGAACGTGACCTCGAGCGGATAGCGTGCGCCGTAGTCGGGCGATGCCGGGTCGATCCCGATGACGAACACCGGCGACGTCGGCGCGGCGCTGGCGACGATCGACGGCAGGATCGACGGATCGATCGCGGTCGAGATCTGGAAGAAGATGCCGCCGGCGCGCGCGAAGCCGTCGTTGTCGGCGAGCAGGTCGAGCACCTGGCGGACGATCGCGAGGTGCTGCGGATCCGGGATCGTCGTGATGTCAGCGGCCGTGCCCGGGCGGAGGTCGTCCGACGGAAACGGCGCGTCGAACAGGCCGTGGGCCCGCGAGAAGTCCATCACGACGTGCGGGGGTGCCGGATCCGACCCACACGCTCCCGCGACCACGACCAGGGCAATTCCAAGCCTCCACATTCCGGCGGTCATCGTACTGCGCGTATGCTTTGCGGCGATGCCTCTTCGCTACGTCGTGCTCGATTTCGACGGGACCTGCACCCAGGTCGAGGCCGTGCACCAGGGCTTCCTCGACACCTATCGCGACCTCCTGAAGCTCGACGCCGGCGACTGGAAGGCGGCCTGCGAGGCGGTCGCCGCGGCGTCGCCCCGGGCAGGCTGGACGCTGCGCGATGCACCGTCGACCGCGCCCGCCGCGGCCGATCCGTACATCCTCGCCGGCGAGGCGTTCAACTACCTGCAGCGGCTGAACCCGAAGTTGCCGAACCCGCCGCCGGATCACTTCGGCCGCGCGTACGGCGCCAACGTCGCACCGTTTCGCCCCGAGCTCGGCGAGGTGCTCGCGGACCTCGACGGCCGCGGCCTCCACATCGGGTTCATCTCGAACTCCGACAGCGCCGCGGTCGCCGGGCGGATCACCGATCTCCTGCACGGCAACCCGAAGCTGCGCGAGCGGATCTTCGTGTCCGGCAACGCGTCGAAGTTCGCGATCAAGGAGCTGCCGTTCGACAGCAAGAATCCGCGCCGCGCCAAGTTCGAGCAGCTGCCGGCGGCGCTGTCGGTCGACGGCCTCGGCCGCCCGGTCTACCTGCGCCGCGGCTCGTACTTCGAGGCGCTGTGCCGGCTGTGGGATCACTTCGACGAGAAGGGCTACCCGGTCGCCGAGACGCTCGTGTGCGGTGATATCTGGGAGCTCGATCTCGCGATGCCCGCCGAGCTCGGCACCGACACGCACCTGATCGAGCGCGCCGCGCCGTATCAGACCTGCGAGTACGAGATCGCGCGCACCGAGCACGTCTCGGCGGACCTGCACGGGTTGCTCGTCCGCGTATGATCCGGGCGCTGCTCGCGCTGGTGGTCGTCGTCGGGGTCGCGGGCGTGGCCGGCGCGCATCCGGCGACCGACGGCAAGGCGTGCGTCGAGTGTCACAAGGACGCGCACCACGGCGAGTTCGTGGCGGCGCCGTGCGGCGGGTGTCACACGACCATCGCGTGGTCGCCGTCGACGTTCGGCGTCGCGCAGCACGCGGCCACGAAGTACAAGCTCGACGGCAAGCACGTCGCGACGCCGTGCAGCGGCTGTCACCCGGGCGCCAGGCCGCGCACGAGCTTCATCGTCGGCGGCACCGACTGCCTCGACTGTCACCAGAACCCGCACGAGCAGAAGTTCGCGGCGCAGCAGGCCAAGGGCGGCTGCGGCGAGTGCCACACGACCGGCACGTGGAAGTCGTGGAAGGTCGATCACCAGACGTGGCCGCTGACAGGTGGACACGCGCGCGCCGCGTGCGTCAGCTGTCATCCGGGCAAGACGATGGATTCGCCGGTCGCGTCGATGCGCGGCATCGCGCGCGAGTGCACGACGTGCCACGCCGATCGCCACGCCGGCCAGTTCAAGGGCAAGCCGTGCCTCGCGTGTCACGACACCGAGGCGTGGGTGACGCCGAAGTTCGATCACGACAAGACGCGGTATCCCCTCGAGGGCGTCCACACCGCGATGCCGTGCGCGCAGTGCCACAAGGCCGTGGACCTACGCAACGGCGACCGCGTCGTCGCGTGGCGACTCGGCTACGCGCAGTGCAAGGACTGTCACGCGAACCCGCATCCGAAGACCGACGTCGACTGCAAGGGTTGTCACGGCGCGACGTCGTGGAAGCCGAACGGATCCGGCGGTGCGGGCTTCGATCACGACAAGACCGGCTTCGCGTTGCGCGCCGCACACGCCAAGGCGAGCTGCACGACGTGTCACGACGGCAAGCCGAAACCCGTCGAGGCGCGGACCGCGTCGTCGTGCCAGAGCTGCCATCCCGATCCGCACATGGGCCGCATGGCGGGCCAGTGCTTCGAGTGCCACACCGCGGTCTCGTGGCAGGACGTCGCGATCTTCGAGCAGCATCGCCGCACCAAGATGCCGCTGACCGGCAAGCACGCGGTGATCGAGTGCGGCGCGTGCCACCGGCGCCAGGCCGAGCGCGCCTTTCGCGACCTGCCGAGCGACTGCTTTGGCTGTCACGCCAAGAAGTACGCCGCGGCGCTGAACCACATGGGCCAGTCCGGCGAGGCGCCGTACTCGCGCGAGTGCGCGGAGTGCCACGTGACGACCGGCTGGCTGCCGGCGTCCGAGAACACGCTGCACAAGGCGGCCAAGCGCCGCGATCACGATCGGGTGTTCACGCTGACCTCCGGCAGCCACGCGAGCGCGACGTGCGAGCAGTGCCACGCCGATCCGAAGCGCACCCGCCTGGTGCGCTGCGATGGCTGCCATGCCGCCGAGGCGCTGCGCACCCAGCACGCGCAACCGGTCGCGGCGACCGCGGCGACCTGCATGCGATGTCACCCGCGGGGAGCGCGCCGATGAGGTCGCTGCTCATCGTCGTCGCGCTCGGGGGGGTCGCGCACGCCGAGTGGAAGGTCACCGAGGTCAGCGGCGACCTCGCGTTCGTCGATGTCGGCGAGGCCGAGCTGCATCCCGGGATGCGGGTCGACCTCGGCGCGGCGAAGGGCCTGCGCGTCGTCGAGGTCACCGCGAAGACCGCGGCGATCGCGCTCGACGGCAAGCCGGTCGCGCCCGGCACGGTCGGCGTCGCCGAGGCGCCACCGGCCAAGCTCGCGTTGACCGACTACACCGGCCAGTGGCCCGAGCTCGCGCCGCCCGCGCGTGGCGCGACCCCGGAGCAGATCGCGCTGACCGCGACCGACGACGAGCGCGTCCACCTCGCGATCATCGCGCACGCACTCGGCACGGTCGGGCAGGGCAACAAGCGCGGCGAGGCCGAGCTGCGCGTGCTCGGCTCGTTCGAGCTGATGCGCGAGCGTCCGCTCGGGGCCGATCTCGACGTCGCCGCGCGCGCCTACGCCCGGGGGTACCAGAACGGCCGCGAGCCGCTGCTGGTCCACGCCGCGACGCTGCGCTACGGCGACCCGGCCTCGCCGACGATCGCGGTCGGTCGCCTGCACTACGCCGCCACGACGCTCGGCATGCTCGACGGCGGGCGGGCCGCGCTCCACGTCGGCGAGATCGAGATCGCCGCGTTCGGCGGCCTGGTGCCCGATCCGATCAACGGCAAGCCCGACACCACCGCGTCGCGGTTCGGCGGCGAGTTCGTCTACGACGGCGCGAGCTCGGTCTATCGCCCGCGGCTGTCGGTCGTCGCGCACGGCTCGACATGGGACGGCAAGCTCGACGAGCGCCGCCTCAACATCACGTCGTCGGCGGTCGTCGACAACACGTGGCTCGATGCCTGGGTCGAGACCCAGCAGTTCCCGAGCGGCAACCCGTTCGGCGCCAAGGCGTTCGAGGTCGTCGGCGCGGGCGCGAGCGGCGAGTGGCGCCGTCGCGACGCGCACTTCGGCGTCGACGTCACGTACCTGGTGCCCGAGCGCTCGCTGCGGATCGCCGCGTTGATCCCCGAGTGGCTGTGCACGCGCGTCGCGGGCTCGGGCCCGCCGGAGACCTGCACCGGCGACGACCGCCTGCTCGCGACGACGACGTCGGCCGGCGTGCGTTCCGATCACTGGTCGCTCGACGGCGCCGGCTCGCTCGCCGAGTCGCGTGGCCTCGCGCGATCGCTCGGCGGCTCGGGCTACCTGCGCGGCGAGTACCGCAGCGGCATCGCCGGCGTGCACCTGACCGGCTCGGGCGGGCGCGCGGGCTTCGCCGACTGGATCTCCGGCGAGGTCGGCGGCTCGCTCGCGCCGTCGCGCCGGTTCGACATGCAGCTCGCGTATCGCCCCGAGCTCCTGACCGAGCAGGTCATGACGAGCGGCGTCGTCGTCCACAGCATCGTCGCCGACGCGCGCTTCGGGCTCGCGCGCTCGCTCGATCTCGGCGTGTTTCTGCTGACGTCGTTCGGCGGCGGCCGCGACGTGCTCGCCGCGCTGACCACGCTCGCGTGGCGGCCTATCTAGCGCAGTCGTTGGTCAGCGTGATCATGCCGCCGTGGTCGATCACCTCGAAGTCCTCGACGCGGAGCCCGGCGAGATCCTGCGGTGCGAGCAGGCCGTCCCACTTGTGGGTCGTATGGCGATCGCTCTGTGCGGTCAGCGCGATGTTGCCGCCGTCGGCGTGATACATGCCGTACTTCTGCATCGCGCGCGCGACGACCTTCGCGCCCTCGCTCGGCAGCGAGTCGACCGGATAGTCGGCGCGCAGGCGGAAGTGAACGCCGTAGGCCGGTGCGTTGGACGTGCCCGACGTGTTGGTCGCGTGGGTCGCCGGCTTGACGAAGCCGCGCACGACGCGATTGTTGGGCAACACGAACCGGATCGCGTGGTCGATCGATCCGGCCGCGACCTCGTCGGCGGTGAACAGGAGCGGCGCGATCGGGAAGCCCGCGGCATCGGCGCTCGTGCACTGATCGCCGCGCAGGGCGTCGGTGTAGGTCTGCTTCGTGTTCCACACCGCGAGGCAGCCGCCGTAGAACTGATCGGTGATGTTGGCGCGCCACATCTCGTAGAGCTTGTCGCCGGCATCGACGATCAGGTGACAGTCGCCGTCCTGCGTGCACGCGTAGCCGTCCTCGCCCTCGACGTTGCCGCCGACCGGCACGGGCATCGGCACGTCGTCGCAGTCGGGCGCGTAGAAGTCGCCGGTCGTCGCGAACGACCGCATCGGCGTGCTCGCATCGGCGTGCAGCACGTCGATCGAGAAGTCGATCTGGATCGTGTCACCGTTGCCCCAGCCACCCTCGGCGCGCAGCGCGGCGATCGTGCGCGCGCTGGTCGACGCCTTCGCGGTCGCGGACACGTCGCGATCGAAGAACATCGGTTGCGTGAAGTACGGCCCGACGGCAGCGGGCGTCGCGCCACTGCCGCTGCCGCTGCCGCTGCCGCCGTCGTCGCCGGCGCCGCCGACGATGTCGCTGTTGCCATGACCAAAGGATGCGACAGACGCGGTGCATGCCGTAAGCATGCACGCGCCCACGAGCGCGAGGGACCTCATCGTCGTGCAGTGTCGGGCCTGACCGACGACGAATCAACGATCAAGGCGTTGGTAAGCCGTGGCACTTCACGCGAGCGCTACGAGATCTTCGAATGCCTGATAGTAGCCACGACGGAACGCAGCGAGCGTTGCTGCCCCAGCATTCGCCCGATGTGTGACGAGGTTGCGCACCGCCGCGAGCGTATGTAGGCGATGTGCGAGCGCCACCGTCTTCTCGGGCGTCTTGCCGACCAGCTTGAACAGGTTCTTGAAGCCCGTCGGGTGATCGACCGCGAACAGCACCATCATGCGCGACCACTCGGTGACCGACAGCGGCGAGTCGAGGCGCTTGCGGCGATGCTCGGTGAGCTCCTTGACCGCGTTCGGCACCGAGCGCAGCGGCAGCTCCACGCGGGCACCGCCGACCTCGACCGGGTCCTTCCACTTGGGCTCGAGCCAGCGCGCGTAGCCGCCCCAGCTGCCGCCGATCACGCGATCGACGTAGTCGAACAGCGTCGACGGATCGCGCTGCAGCCCGGCCATGCGCGGGCCGAGCCAGGCGTGCACGTAGTTCTCGAGCACCTTCATCCACAGCGTGATCGGCGGCGATTGATCGGCGTCGGCCTGCGAGCCGGTCGACTGGAACAGCGACTCGGCGGTGCGCAGGCTGCGGACCAGCGCGTCGAACCCCGACAGCTTCGCGAGCTGCGCGAACGCCGGGAACAGCGCGATGATCTCGGCGTCGACGTCGACCGGGGGCGCGCCGTCGGCCGCGCGCGTCAGCGTCGACAGCTTCAGGCGCAGCAGCGGCTCGAACGCCGGGTCGTCACCGTCCATGCTGGCGAGCGCGTGATCGATCCCGGGCGCGAGCTCGTCGGCGGACGGCCGCGGGATCGCGATCGCGGCGGCGAGCTCGCCGCGCGCCGTCGGATCGCCATCGCCGGCGGCATACGCGATCGCCTGCGCGAGTGCGGTGGTCGAACCCATCACGAGCAGGCCGGCGGCGGCGCGGTCGTGGACCATCGCGTCGGGATCGCGGAACGCCGCGAGCAGCGTCGGCTCGGTCGTCGGGTCACCGAGCTTGCCGAGTGCCCACATGACGGCGCCGCGGACCGCCGGCGCCGGGTCGGTCGCGAGCGGGACGAGCGCGCTCGCCGGCACCGCGCCGCCGAGCAAGCCCGCGAGCTCGATGCCGGCCTCGCGCGCCCGGCGATCGGGCGACGCGAGCAGCGCGGTCGCGCGCGGCGCCAGGTTCGCGAGCAGCGCGGCCGCCGGCGCGGTCGCGAGCATCGCGTTGCTCGCCGCGCTCAGCACGCGCGCGTCCTCCTCGCGGCGGATCGCGGCGACCACCTCGGGCACGACGTCGGGCATGCGCAGCTCGCCGAGCGCGACGTACGCCGCGAGCCGCAGCTCGGGCGGCGCCTCCGACGCGCAGTGCGCGACGATCCGCGGCGCGAGCTTGGCGAGCCCGAGGTTGCCGGCGACGTAGGTCGCGCGGCGCTGGACCATCGGATCGCCGTCGTCGAGCATCGCGGCGACGATCGCGGCGAGCCGATCGGTGTCGCCGTCGCAGCGGGTGACGAGCTGGAGCGCCCACAGGACGGCGCCGCGGATCGCCGCCGATGGCGAGCTCGCGAGGTCACCGATCCGGTCGAGCAGCTCGAGGCTGGTCGCGAACGCGCCCATCGACTGCACCGCCGCGGCGCGCACGGTCTCGTCGGCATCGGGACGGTGGGCGAGCTTGCCGAGCTCGGTCCGCTCCCACGCCTCGTCGGCCTCGATCGCGCCGATCGCGCGGGCGATCACGAGCGCCCCGAGCTGCGGTCGCTCGACGAGCCCGAGCAGGTAGCGCGTGATCTCGGGCTCGCGCAGCTCGCCGAGGATCTGGACGACGCCGATCGCGTCCTCCGACAGCATCACGTCGGCCTGCTCGAGGACGTCGGCGACCGCGAGGGTGCGCAGGCGGCGCGCGAGCAGGGCCCGCACGGCGCGATCGGGCTCGGCGAGCGCGGTCAGGAAGCGCTCGCCGGCGTCGCGATCGCGCTCGGCCTTGAACGATCGCGCGGCCTCGGTCGCGGTGATCCGGATCTCGGCGTCCTCGTGGCGCGCGAGCCGGCGCAGCGTCGCGCGGACCTCGAGCGCGCCGAGCTCGGCAAGGTAGCGGACCGCGGCGATCTGCACCTCGGGCTCGAGCTCCTGGTCGATCACCGCGAGCGCGGCATCGCGCCCCGCCGGCGATCGGATCTCGGTGAGCGCGGCGAGCGCGGCGCACGCCTCGATCGGGTCGCCCGCGATCAGCGGCACGAGGCGATCGACCGCGCTCATCGCGCCCATGCGGCCGAGCGCGGCGATCGCGGCGAGCCGGAGCTCGCGCGGGGCGCCCTCGACGACGAACTCGGCGACCGCCTCCTCGAGCGCCGGGAACGCGAGCCCGCCGGCCGCGTGGAGTGCGGCCGCGGCGATCGACGGATCGCGATCCGACAGCCGCCGGTGCACGAACGGCAGGAGCCAGATGTTGCGGAACCCGTGACCCATCGCCGCGATCACGCCGCGCCGATCGCTGCCGGTGTCGGCGAGCCGCGCGACCTCGAGCAGCGCGAACGCGGCGCGCTCGGCGACCTCCCACTCGGCACCGAGCGCGCGACCGGCGAGATCGCCGAGCAGCTGGCAGGCCGCCTGGCGCGCCGTGCGCGTCGGCGCCTCGAGCGCCGCGTTCGCGAGCACCGGCACGGCCTCGTTCGGCGAGATCTCGCCGCGCTCGAGCCGCTGGCGAAGGACGCGTGCGCTGACTTCGTCGGGTTCGCTCACGACCTCCACGGTAGTACAGTCCGCCGGTGGCTGTACGGTTCTCCATCCCGATCACCGCGACGACGGCCGACATCGACGAGCTCGGCCATGTCTCGAACCTGGTCTACCTGCGCTGGGTCCTCGACGTCGCGATGGCGCACTCGCGCGCCAAGGGCTGGGATCATCCGCAGTACCGCGAGCGCGGCGCCGTGTTCGTCGTGCGCCGGCACGAGCTCGACTACGTGTTGCCGGTCGTCGAGGGCGAGCAGCTCGTCGCGACCACCTGGGTCGACAGCTGGCGCGGCGCGAGCTGCATCCGCAAGACCGAGCTCGCGCGCGGCGAGCAGGTCGTGGCGCGCGCCGCGACCACGTGGGCCTTCATGGGCTTCGCGACCGGGCGGCCGCAGCGGATCCCCGAGGATCTCGTCGCGCTGTTCACGTCGTAGCTACGGGAAGAACAGCGCGAACAGCAGCTGCGACAGCGCGGCCGGCTGATCGAGCGTCGGATCGTGGCCGCAGTCGGCGATCGCGTGGTGCGAGCGCGCGGGCAGGGCGGCGTGGATCGCGAGGTACTTGCTGTCGAACGCGCCGGCGACCAGGTCGACGCGCAGGTCGACGACCGCGCGATAGTCGGGCATCGCCGCGACGCCCATGGTCTCGAGCGAGCGCGCGAGCAACTCGGGATCGTGGTCGAGCCGCCGAGCGTGGCGGGCGGCGACCCGATCGGGGAAGCGCGCCTGGCTCGCGAACAGCGGTTGGGCCTGCCACGCGGCGACGAACGCGTCCATGCCGCGCTCGCGCAGCAACCTCGCCCACGCGGCGTCGGTCGCGGCCCGCGCGGCGCGCTCGGTTGGGTCGGCGATCCCCGGGTTGACGCCGATCAGGACGGCGCGATTGCAGCGCCCGGTCGCGACGAGCCCGAGCGCGACGCGCGCGCCGAGCGAGTAACCGACGACGACCTCGTCGTCGAGCTCGGCCGCGACGAGGTCGAGGTTGGCCTCCCAGCTGTCCGCGATCGGCGCGTGGTGGCCCGGCAGCTTGACGGTGCGGCCGAGCGGGACGGGCACCGCGTCCCACGCGTGCTCGTCACCCGCGAAGCCGTGCAACAGCGCGATCGTCACGCGCGCGAGGGTAGCACTCACCGCACGACGTCGACGCCTCGCGCCGTGAGCCGCTTGATGCTCGCGAGCCCGGCGGGCGACAGCTTGTCGGACACCAGGCCGAGCGTGCGCAGCCGCGGCAGCGCGGCGAGCGGCGCCGGATCGGTGACCGTGGTCGACGACAGATCGAGCGCGACCAGCGACGGCCGCGCCGCGATCGCCGCGAGCCCCGCATCGCCGACGGCGAGCCCGAGCAGCGACAGGGTGCGTAGGTGCGGCCAGCTCGCGAGCTCGCTGATCGCGCCGGTCACGCGGGTGTCGCCGATCGTGAGCTCCTCGAGCAGCACGAAGCGATGCAAGATCTCGAGCGCGTCGTCGGACACGTCGCTGCCCGCCAGGTGCAAGACGCGCAGCCCGAGCAGCCCGGCGAACGCGGCGAGCTGCTCGTCGCCGACGCGCGCGTCGTCGAGGTAGAGCCGGCCGAGCTCGTGCAGCGCGCCGAGCTTGCCGAACACGGCGCCGTCGGCGGGGCGCACGCTGGTCAGCACGAGCGTCTGGAGGTGCGCGAGCTTGGCGATGCGCTCGATCGTCGGCGCGGTCACGCCGGTCTCGCCGAGCCCGAGCGCCTGGAGCTGCGGCAGCCTGTCGAGGATCGCGAGGCCCCGATCGGTGACCACGGTCTTCGATAGGTAGAGCTCGACCAGCGAGTCCGGCGGCGACGAGCCGTCGAGCCCGGCGTCGGTGACCTTGGTGTGATCGAGACGCAAGATGCGCAGGTTGGGGTGCGCGAGCAGCGCGGCGGCCGTCGCGTCGTCGGCGACGGTGTCGCCGAGGTCGATGACCTCGAGCTCGGCGCGCTTGCCGATCTCGTGCGCGACCGCGAGCGTGATCGGCGCCTCGGCGAGCCGCAGCTCCTCGAGCGGCTTGATCGCGAGCAGCTTCCGGACGAACGCGTCGTGGACCTGCGCGCCGTTGAGGTCCGCCTCCGCGAGGTTCGGCGCGTTCGCCAGCCACGCGAGGTCGCCATCGGTCGGCGGCTTCGGCAGCCCGGCGACGTCGATCCGCACCAGCGTCGGCGCGAGGGGCGCGAGCTTCGCGAGGTCGCGGGCGGGCACGAGCGTGTTGTCGACGAACAGCTGGCGCAGCGGCAGCGCCACCACCGCGGCGATCGTCTTGCCGGCGACCTGCGTGCGCCCGAGATCGAGCACCTGGAGGTGCGCGTTGGCCGCGAGCTCGGTACCGCCGGCGTCGGTGATCGCGGTGCCCGAGACGTTCGCGGCCTCGAGATCGGCGAGCGTGCTGAGCGCGCGCATGCTGGCGTCGCCGACCGCGGTGTCCTCGAGATCGATCACCTCGAGGTGCGAGTGCGCGATCGCGACGTGCACGATCGCGGCGTCGTCGATCGCGGTGCGCGCGAGGTACAGCCGCTTCAGCGAGACCTGCGCGGTCGCGAGCGCGGCGCCGTCGATGTCGCTGTCCGACAGCACGAGCGCGGTCAGCTCCGGCAGATCGTGCAGCTCGCCGAGCGCGGCCGCGGCCCGAAGCCCGGCGAGCGACAGTCCTGGCACGTGCTCCTCGCGGATCGCGGTCGCCAGCCTGGCGAGCAGCCGCGCGTCGATCGCGTGGTGCGGCAGGATCGGCTCGACGTACCACGGCGTCACCGGCATCGTCGCCGGCGGCGCATCGGGCAGCACGCCGACCTGCACGACGCCGGTCTCGGTCCACGTCATCACGCGCACCGGGACCGGCCACCGCGGCGGCTTCGGTGGGGCGCTCGGTGCGATTGGTGGCGGCGCGGTCGCCACGATCGGCGGCGCGGGGTGCGCGCAGCCCACGAGACCCACGATCAGCGCGGCACGCATACGGTCGAGACACGGACGACGCCCCATGGTTGCGCACGATACACTCGGTGAGATGCGTCGCGCGATCGTCATCCTCCTCACCGGGTGCTGGTCCAACCCGCCGAGGGCCGCGGCGCCACCGCAGTCGCCATCGCTGGCGCCGTGGGTGTCGCGCCGGCCGCTTCCACCAGCCGCGAGGCTCGCCGACGTCATGTGCGCGCGCGACGGCCATGCCGAGCTCGACGTGATCGCCAATCCGGCCGCGCCGAAGGTCACCGCGATCGACACCACCACCGTCGAGGTCTGCAGCGGCGCGAGCTGCCGCCGGGTCCATCACGCCGCGGCCGAGCGCACGTTTTGCGTCAGCGATGACCGGACGGTCGCGCTGTCGTTCGATCAGCAGACCTCGGTGTACGACCTCGCGACCGACCGCAGGCGCTACAAGATCCGCCGGCCGTTCGGCGACGACGATCCGACCGACGAGTTCACCTGCGAGGTCAGCGCGTTCCTCGGCGACGTCATGCTCGCCGACGGCCACGACTGCGGCGGGCCGATCGCGGCGCCGTGGTTCGCCGAGGCGGCGACCGGCGCGTTGATCGGGCGGCTCCAGTTCGGCGGCGAGGATTCCGTGATGGACCTCGATCTCCGCGTCGCGCGGCTCGACGCGACGCGCTGGGCGATCGCGCAGCCCGGAACGCTCGACGATCCCGGGATGCGCTGTCGCGCCGTCGTGTACGATGTCGCCCGGCGCGCGATCGTCGAGCGGCTCGCCTGCGAAGGGACGAGCCCGCTGCCGTTTCCGGCGTGTCCGCCGAAGTCAGACTAGAATCGCGCCGCATGCGTTTGGTCGTGATCGCGGTCCTCGTCTCCTGCAGCACGCCGCCACCGGTGCACGTCGTCGAGCCGCCTCCGCCTGCGTCTCCGATCCTCGCGGGCGCGGCGTGTTCCGGCGGCTCGATGCTCGCGTCGCCGCCGCAGCTCGACGCGCGCGGGCCATGGCCGGTCGGCGCGCGGACCGTGGTCTCCGATGGCCTCACCGTGGAGGTCTGGTACCCCGCGGCGCGCGCGGGCACGCCCGCGCGTTACGACCTGCGCACCGCGATGCCGCCGGGCGAGGCCGCCAAGATCCCGGATGCCGACAACGCATGGCTGCCGTGCGACTGCGCGCGCGATCTGCCGGTCGATGTCGCCCACGGACCGTATCCCGTCGTCGTGTTCTTCCACGGCGCCGCGTCGTTTCGCGCGCAGAGCACGTTCCTCGCGACCCACTGGGCGAGTCGCGGCTTCGTCGTGATCGCGCCCGATCTGCCGGGCATCGGGCTCGCCGCGGTCCTGTCCGGCGACTTCGGATTCCCGCTCACCGCGCCGCTCGCGATGCTCGATCTCGTGGCTCACGCGCCCGCGGTCGATCCCCTCGCGTTCATCCGCGCGCGCCTCGGCCACGACGTCGCGCTCGCCGGTCACTCGCTCGGCGCGGTGCTCGCGCGGACGGTGACCGAGCGCCCCGAGGTCGCGGTCCGGATCGCGATGGCGGGGGTCGCGAGCTACGACGGCGCCTCGGTGCTCGTGATCGGCGGAGACCACGATCACGTCGCCTCGATCCCCGAGCCGACCGACGAGCCGCACGCGCGCGTCGCGATCGTGCACCGCGCCGGTCACCTCGCGTTCACCGATCTGTGTCCGCTCGGCGCCGATCGCGGCGGCTCGCTCGCGATCGCCAAGGCGCACGGCGTCGCGATCCCCGACACGCTCGCCACGCTCGGCACCGACGGCTGCGGCCCCGACGACGCGCCGTTCGCCGAGACCGCGCCGGTGATCCGCGCGCTGACCGCGGGCGTGCTCGAGGAGCGCCTGCGCTGCGATCCCGCGGCGACCCGGGCGCTCGCCGCGCTCGCGCACGACCCGCGCTTCGAGCTGCGCTAGACCAGGTTCTGCGACTGCGCGACGACGAGCTTGATGAACTCCTCGCGGGTCGCCATCTCGAGGAACACGCCGCGCACGCCCGACGTCACGAGCCGGGCCTCGTGCGCCCCGACGCCGCGCGCCGCCATGCACATGTGGAGACCCTCGATGTAGACGGCCGAGCCCTGGCTCTGCAGCTGCTCGTGCAGGATGTCGGCGAGCTCGTGCGTCAGATCTTCCTGGAGCCGCGGGCCGCGCGCGATCAACCGGGCGAGCCGCGACAGCTTCGAGAGGCCGAGCACCTTCTCGGTCGGGATGTACGCCATCGAGATCCGGTAGATCACCGGAAGCAGGTGATGCGGGCACACGCCGAACGCGGTGTTGCCCTTCGAGATCACCATCTCGGTGTACTTGGCCGGGAACGTCTTCGCGAGCAGGCCTTCGACCTCGTGCTTGACCTGCTTCTGATCGTGGATCAGCTCGTGGAACCCTTTCGCCGCCCGCTTCGCGGTCTCGGCGAAGTTCGCGTCGTCGGTGTCGTAGCCGAGCTTCGTGAGGCCCTTGAGGATCTTGTCGTATCCCTCGGTGAAGAGGGCGAGTGCTTCGGGATCGAGCTCCATGGCGTGTCCTCGTACTTCGCTAAGATGGCGGTGGTCGCCGCGGCGATCCCGAGGTCTCGCGCGGCGGCGAGCGTGACACGGGCAAATCGGTCGTAGCCCGGATCCTCGACCCCGACAAGCGACGCGGGCATCGTGCCGCGCAACACTGTGATCCGGAGTCGCCGGTGAGTCAGCGTCTGGTCGTGGTGCGCGACCGGCGTCGGATCGACCCGGACGCCGAGCGCCTGGGCGAGGTCCCTCGGCGGCAACTCCCACAGCCCGCCGAACAGGCCATCGGGGGCCCGCCGCGCGAGCACGACCTCGCCCGCCGCCTCGAGCCAGAGCAACTCGCGCGCGATCAGCGGCAGCGACGCGGCCGGCTTGCGCTTCGCGACGACTGGCAAGGCGGTCTGACGACCCTCGCGCGCGGCCACGCAGCGTGCCGCGAGCGGGCAGATCAGGCAGCGCGGGGACGTCGGCGAGCACAGCGTCGCGCCGAGCTCCATGAGGCCCTGGTTGAGATCGCCGGGCGCGGCGGTGGCGGGCAGGGCGGCCATCAGCTCGCCGGCCCGCGCCCACAGCGCCTTCACGCCGGCGGTCGACTTGATGTCATCGGTGATGCCGAACACGCGCGCGAGCACGCGGGCGACGTTGCCGTCGACCAGCGGCGCGCGCTCGCCGTACGCGATCGAGGCGATCGCGCCCGCCGTGTACGCGCCGACGCCGGGGACCGCACGCAGCTCGCTCGCATGGCGCGGCAGCTCGCCGCCGAATCGGTCGCGGACGACCTGCGCGCCGGCGTGCAGGTTGCGCGCGCGCGAGTAGTACCCGAGCCCGGCCCACGCCGCGAGCACGTCGTCGAGCGGCGCGGTCGCGAGCGCGGTCACCGTCGGAAACCTCGCCATCCAGCGTTCCCAGTACGGGATCACGGTGGCCACCCGCGTCTGCTGCAGCATGATCTCGCTGACCCAGATCGCGTACGGGTCGCGCGCGCGCCGCCACGGCAGATCGCGGCGCACGACCGCGAAGTGATCGACCACCGCGGTCGCGAGCGCGCGCATCACTGGTTGACCTCGTTGCGAGCATAGCTCGCGGCCGAGCGCACCAAGGTGTCAGTGGTAGATGTGAATCATCAGCGATACGCGCGGATCGAAGATCAATCCGATGTCGGTCGTCGAGCTCGTCACGTCGCTGGTCGTCGTGCTGTTGCGCACGAACTGCACGAGCGGGTTGGTCGCCGACGCGCTGATCTCGAAGTGCGGCGACAGCCACCAGCCGATACCGACGCCCCAGCCGAGCCCGAGAGACGTCACCCGATCGCTGTCCATGTCGGGCGTCGCCGCGTTCGGCGTCTTGACGCTGTCGAACTCGGCCTCGCCGATCAGCTCGAGGTCGAACTTGCCGTGCTTGACGAGCGGGACGCGAACGCCGAGCGCGGCCTTGAACCGCTGCGTCGAGTGATCGGCGGCATCGTTGAGGTTCTCGACGACGACGCGGGGCTCGAGCGTGATGCCGCTGATCAGGCGCAGGCGCGCGCTGAACGTGTTCATCATGTCGAGCGGCGTCGGGAACGTGTAGCCGACGCCGATGCCGATCGCGATCTCGGCGGGCCGCAGCGATGCGTCGTCGGCGGGCGCCGGGTTCGAGCTCGGCGGCGGGTTCGGGTTCGTCACCACCGGCGGCGGGTTCGGGTTCGGCGGCGGCGTGTCCACCGGCACCGGGGGTTGGTCACCGTTCGGTTGCGCTGTCGCGACTCCACCGAGTGCCGTCACTACGGACACGGCGAGTGTCCACGCAGATCGCTTCATCAATCGTCCCTCCTCTGGTTGGCGTCGCATTACTGACACTGGGTCGCGCAGGTCGTCCCCGCCTGGCACGTGCCATCGGCGTTGACGCACGTCGCGCAGGTCTCGTTGATCGTTCCGGTCTCGCAGCTGGTCTTGCAGCTGTCGATGCTCGCCTGCGGTCCGGTCGGGAACTGGCAGTCGCACTCGAGCGCGCACGCGGCGCGGATGTTGGCGCTCGCGCCCGATCCGGGCATCATCGTCATGGTGGTCTTGCAGGCGGCGGTGCACGTGGCCTGCACGGTGCCGCACGAATCACCGTTCTGGATGATGCAGTCCGAGCACGCGGGCGCGAGCGCCTGCACCTGTCCGCTGGTCTCGCACGACGAGATGCACGAGACGATCGCGTCGGCGCTCGCCGTCGGAAACTCGCATGGACACTCGATCGAGCAGACCGCGCTGGCGGTCGCCTCGACGGAGTCGTGGCACCCCGCGACCCAACCCGCAACGACCACCGCAACCCCGAAGCCGAATGCGAATCGCTTCATCCAAAATATTGTCGGATGGGGCGACTCGCCTCCGCAATTTTTCTTACTTGGTCGGCGTCACGGTCGCCGGATCGTCGGCGGTGATCGGCCAGACCTCCCACGTGACGCCACCGAGGCGATCGCGCAGCACGACCGCGAGCTCGCCGGCGATCGGATCGTCCTTCTCGACGCGCAGGTACGCCATCGCCAGATCGAAGTCGTGCATGTGGCCGACCGAGGTCAGCCAGTTGAGCTCGATCTTGTCGGGGATCGTGACCGCCAGGCGCACGTCGACCAGCGCGCCGACGTGCGGCATCGCGTCGGCCGCGAGCGGCATGCCGTCGAGCATCGGCGATGCGATCACCGGGTTCGCGGCGTCGATCCCGAAGCGCACCAGCGTGATCGCGTTGAGCGTCTCGCCGTACGAGATGCCGAGCGTGCACGGCACCGGATCGGTCGGCCCGAGGCCGAGCTGCGTGCGCAGCATCGCGAGCGTCGCGGCGTCGGGTGCGGTGACGTACCACTTGCCGGAGTCGGTGTGGACCGTCGCCTTCAGCGCATCCGGCGTCGGCGGTGCGTTCGGGATGTCGGGCACGATCACGACGAGTGGCGAGCGCTCCTCGGTCTTCGCGCCCTTGTGACCGATGAGGCCCGTCAGCTCGGCGGTCTCGCCGGGCATGAGGCCGGGCTTGTCGGCGCGGACCGCGATGATGCGATCGTGGTCGAGGTCCCACTGCTCGTCGACGTCGCCGCCGCAGGCGACGAGTCCGCCGATCGCGAGCACCGCGACGATCATCAGGCGATTCACAGCACACCTCGCAGGCCGATCGACGGGATGATCGGGATCGAGGTGAACGCACTCCGCTGCGTGAAGTCGTAGCTGTAGATGTAGGTGACGACGCTCTTGTTCATGTAGACGTTCTGCACGTCGAGGAACGCGGTCATCTCGACCGCGCCCCAGTGCCACGAGCGATCGACGCGCAGATCGAGCTGGTGGTGGATCGGCGCGCGACCCGAGTTCGGCTCGGCGTAGACCGGGATGTAGAGGTTGCGCGTGTTGTCGTAGACCGAGCCGATCGCGGGGGTGAACGGGAGGCCCGAGTAGAGCTGGAAGCGACCGCCGAGCTGCCACTTGCCCTTCTTCCACGACACCGCGGCGTTGAGGCTGTGCGGCTGATCGAACGTGAACAGGCGGCGGTCGTCACCCGGGTGATCGACGCGCGTCGAGTGCGAGTAGCTGTAGCTCAGCCAGCCGAACCACGGTCCGTCGCGAAAGGTCGCGAGCAGCTCGGCGCCCTGGGTGGTGCCGCGGCCGCTGTTGCCGAGCGAGCCGTCGAGCTCGTGCGTGATCAGCTTCGTGCGATCGGTGTAGTAGACCGACGCCTGGACGCGCGTGCCCTCTCGCGGCTCGTACTGCGTGCCGGCGATGACCTGGCTCGACTGCTCGGCCTTGAGCCCCTTCTGGAGGTTCTCCGACTGGAACTCCGGCGGGCGCGAGAACGCGCCGGCCGACAGCCGCACCGACCACGGCTTGGTGAGCTTCCACTGCAGCTCGCTGCGCGGCTGCACGAGGAGCTGCTCGGGCCGACCGTAGTACTCGGCGCGCACGCCGGTCGTGAGCCGGATGTGCGGATCGAGGTTCGCCGACGCGGCGGTCCACGCGGCGAAGTCGGGCGTCCAGATCTTGCCGGTGAACCGCTCGGTCGTGTCCTTGGGATCGTACGAACCCATCGGCTCGCCCTCGCGTTGCTCGCGTGGCAGCGCGAGCTCGACCGTGTTGCGCGCGACCGTCGCCTCGCCGCCGACGCGCCACACGACGTCCTTCAGGCCGGCGGCTTCGGGGATGCTCCGGATGATCTCCGCGCGCGGCGTGACCGACGGGTTCGTGATCCGGATGTACTGGAATGCGCCGGCCTCGAAGATGAACTCGGGCAGGAGGCCCGACAGCGCGAGGTTCGCGGTCCACGGACCCTCGTGATACTTCGCCGACGCCGTGACCCGCAGGAACCGCGTGCGGTTGTAGAACCGCTTGGTGTCGGCGTTCGACGCGCTGGTGTCCTTGGTGCCGTAGAGCTCGAACGTGTCGACCGTACCGACGCCCGACAACGCGAGCTTCCACTTGTCGTTCAGGCGATGATCGATGCGGAACTGGCCGTCGTAGTAGCTCGGCACCGTGGTCAGCGACAGATCGACGCTCGCCGGGATGATCGACGGCAACACGAAGTCGATCGTCGAGCGCCGCACGCCGAACATGTACGTCGTGTCCTTGCCCGCCGGGCCCTGCGCGAGCAGGCCGCCGTCGATCACCGAGATCTCCGCTTGCTCGGTGCGCTTGTCGCCGCCGGGCCGCGTCGTGAGCGCCACGATGCCGCTCGACGCGCGCCCGTAGGCGACGTCGAACCCACCGGGGATGTAGTCGAGCGAGTTGATCGCCTCGGCCGGGATCACCGCGCGAAAGCCGATGTTGTGGAACAGCACCGGGATCTCGAAGTCGTCGACCAGCACCTTGGAGTCCTGCGGCGACGAGCCGCGGATCACGACACCCGAGTAGCCGAGCGGGATCTGGAGGTTCACGACGCCGGGCATCGCGGTCAGCGTCTTGACGATGTCACCGCCGGTCCCGGGGATGCGCTGGAGCTCGTTGCGATCGAGCTTCTCGGCGCCGGGCGACGTCGCCGGAGCCTCGCCCTTGAGCTCGATCGTCTCGCTGTACTGGTTCTCCGACAGAAGGACGATGTCGTCGATCTGGTTGCTGGTCGCGGTGCCGAGCGCGGTCTGGTAGCCCTCGCGATCGACCAGGATCGTGGCGCCGGTCGGCACGCCGTCGATCCGGTAGGCGCCGAACTTGTCGGTCTTGGTGACGAGGTCCGGTAGGCCCTCGATCGCGACCTTGGCGCCGCGCACGCCCTTGCCGAACGCATCGATCACCTTGCCGACGATGATGATCGGCTTCCCGGTGGGTGCGACATGCTCGACCGGAGCCGGTGTCTCAGGTGGCGGCGGTTCGGGCTGCGCGGACGCAATGCCAGACGACGCAACCAGACTCACGACAACTGCTCGGAACCGCATCGGCAACGCAACGGTAGCAACCACCGTGCCCCGCGCGATCGCATCGCCTGACCAATCAGGCGGCTCTCGACGCATAGTTTTCCGACAGCTGTCACCGAAAACGACAAGAGGACCCACGACGTGGGTCCCCCTGCTACCGAACCTGGTTCGAGACTTCAGTCGTCGAAGTCGTGGCCGTGGCCGCCGTGACCGCCGCCGCCCGACTTGTCTTCCTTCTTGGGCTTCTCGGCGATCAGGGTCTCCGTGGTGAGCATCAGGCCCGCCACCGAAGCCGCGTTCTGGATCGCGATGCGGACGACCTTGGACGGGTCGATGACGCCCGCCTTGACGAGGTCCTCGTACTCGAGCTTGGCGGCGTTGAAGCCGAACGAGCCCGAGCCCTCCTTGACCTTCTGCACGACGATCGAGCCGTCGACGCCGGCGTTACCAGCGATCTGCCGCATCGGCTCCTCGAGCGCGCGGCGGATGATGTTGACGCCGTAGCGGCGGTCATCATCGAACGTCAGCTTGTCGAGCGCCTTGATGCAGCGGATGAGCGCCACGCCGCCGCCGGGGACGATGCCCTCTTCGACGGCCGCGCGGGTCGCGTACATCGCGTCCTCGACGCGAGCCTTCTTCTCCTTCATCTCGACTTCCGTGGCCGCGCCGACCTTGATGACGGCGACGCCACCGACGAGCTTCGCCAGGCGCTCCTGGAGCTTCTCGCGGTCGTAATCCGACGTGGTCTCCTCGACCTCGCGGCGGATGGTCTTCACGCGCGCCTCGATCTTCTCCTTGGCGCCCGAGCCCTCGATGATCGTCGTGTTGTCCTTGTCGATCGAGATGCGCTTCGCGCGACCGAGGTCGGTCAGCGTGAGGTTCTCGAGCTTGAGGCCGAGGTCCTCGGTGATCGCCTCGCCGCCGGTGAGCGCCGAGATGTCCTGCAGCATCGCCTTGCGACGATCTCCGAAGCCGGGAGCCTTGACGGCGGCGACTTGCAAGGTCCCACGCAGCTTGTTGACGACGAGCGTGGCGAGCGCCTCGCCATCGATGTCCTCGGCGATGATGAGGAGCGGCTTGCCCTGCTTGGCAACCTGCTCGAGCACCGGGAGGAGCTCCTTCATCGACGAGATCTTCTTCTCGTGGAGGAGGATGTAGCAGTCGTTGAGCACGACCTGCATGCGCTCCTGGTCCGTCACGAAGTACGGCGACAGGTAGCCGCGGTCGAACTGCATGCCCTCGACGATGTCGAGCTCGGAGATCATGGTCTTGGCCTCCTCGACCGTGATCACGCCCTCCTTGCCGACCTTCTTCATCGCCTCGGCGATCATCTCGCCGATCTCGGTGTCGCCGTTCGCGCTGATCGTGCCGACCTGGGCGATCTCTTCCTTGCCCTTGGTGGGCGTCGACATCTTCTTGATCTCGTCGACGACCGCGGCGACCGACGCGTCGATGCCACGCTTCAGGTCCATCGGGTTGAGGCCTGCGGCGACGAGCTTGGCGCCCTCGTTGTAGATCGCCTGCGCGAGCACGGTCGCCGTGGTGGTGCCGTCGCCGGCCACGTCGGAGGTCTTGGACGCGACCTCCTTCACCATCTGGGCGCCCATGTTCTGGAACTTGTTCTCGATCTCGACTTCCTTGGCGACGGTGACGCCGTCCTTGGTCACCGTCGGCGAGCCCCACGACTTCTCGATGACGACGTTACGACCGCGCGGGCCGAGGGTCACCTTCACCGCGTTGGCGAGGAGGTTGAGACCCTTGGCGATCTCGTTGCGGGCGTTGACGGAGAAAATGATTTCTTTGGCAGCCATGTTCGTTCTCGTTTCTGATCTTGGAAAGCGTGGAAAAAATTAGTCGAGGATGGCGAGGAGGTCGTCCTCGCGCATGATCAGGTGCTCTTCGCCGTCGATCTTGACCTCGGTACCGCCGTACTTGCTGAACAGCACGCGGTTGCCTTCCTTGACCTCGAGCGGGTGAACCTTGCCGTCCTTGTCGCGCTTGCCGGTACCGACAGCGACGACGAGGGCCTGGATCGGCTTCTCCTTCGCGGAGTCCGGGATGAACAGGCCACCCTTGGTCATCTTCTCTTCCTCGAGACGCTTCACGAGAATACGGTCGTGCAGGGGACGAATTTTCATAGGCCCACCTATAGGCATCCGTCGTGGTGTTGGCAACCACGATCGGTGAGTGCTAACAACTTTCTATATTCGTAATAAATTTCAAATACTTGAGATTCGCGAGATCAGTGCCGCATCAGCGCGAATGTGGCGCCGAACGCGATCAGCGAGATCACCGCGATGTAGATCGCGATCGCGTTGGTGTTCACCTTGCCGGACTGCCCGTTGTAGCGCTTGTGGCAGTCCGCGCACTCGACGTGATGGATCAGCTTGGCGCCGATGAAGCCACCCCACCACGTGAACCCGACCGGACTCGACGCCGCCTCTCGGTTGCAATGCGGACAGACCATCGGTCGACGATATCTGGCACCATGCCGCGTGTGAAGCGGCTGGCTGTCCTCGTGCTCGCGCTCGGCTCGCTCGGCGGTTGCAACTTCGCGGTCAAGCACCCGGCGGCGACCGCCGCGATCGTCGGCGCCACGCTCGGCGCCGGCACCTGCGCGATGGAGTCGTCCGAGACCCGCACGTGCCTCGTGATCGGGGGCAGCACCGCCGCGTTCATGGGCCTCGTCACCGCGGTCGCGATCTGGACGATGGGCGGCAACGACGACTCGCACGCGCTCGTCGATCCCGCGATGGACAACCCCGAGGACGGCCCGGCCGACATCCCCGAGGTGCTCCCGCCGCCACCGGTGCGCGCGACCACGCCCGAGCCGGTCGTCGAGCCCGCGCCGCCGCCGTCGCTCCCTCCGCCGTCGCCCGAGTAGTCGGCTACAGCTTCGCGCGGATCGCGCGGACGAAGTCGAGGAGCTCGTCGAGATGGTTCTCGAGCACGTCGCGCACGATCCCGAGATCGACGCGAACGTACTCGTGGACGAGGACGTTCCTGAACCCCGCCATGTTGCGGAGCGCACCGCGCTGGGCGTCCGCGATCCAGCTCGCGCCGACCAGGAGATCGAACAGCTCGACGTTGGTCGCCGGTTCTCCCAGCTGATCATCGGCCACGATGTGCGAGGCGACGTCGAGCACGGCCTGGATCGCGAGCTGGAGCGAGTGCTCGACGAAGCGCTCCTGGACGAGGTCGGTGGCGATCAGCTCGGCTTGCCGTGGGTCCTCAGCTGCTGGACGCACGTGCCGATGAACGCGAGCTTCTTCTCGACCAGGTCGGCGTCGGTCATACGCGCTTGCTCGACGGTCCGCGGCGATACGCGTCGCGGATCCGGGCCATGTCGAAGAAGTCGTTCCGCGCGCGGACCTCGAACTGGATCCGCGCGCTGCGGTCGTGCTCGACGAGCAGCTCACCGTCGCGCAGGATCCGATGGATCAGATCCGACGGCGCGGTGTTCATGACGACGAGATCGACGGGCTTGCCGATCGCCGCCTCGAGCTCGCCGGCCAGCGCGAACGGCGTGTCGGCAAAGCGGGTCGGCCTGTGACGCAACCAGATCCCGACGTCGACATCGCTCCGGCGCTGCGCCGTGCCACGCGCCTGACTGCCGAACAGGTATGCGGCGACGAGCTCGGGCTGACGGCTCAGCCGGTCGACGAGCAGGTCGCGCCACATCGCCGAAGTATATGCCCCCTTGCGGGTCAGGAGGCGCGTGGTTATCTCAGGCGAGAGCTCCACATGCGCGACGAGCTCGAAGCCCAGGTCATGGCCGAACGTCGCCGCGTGCGGCGCGACGTGATGCTCGGCGAGACCGACGTCAATCGCGGGGTGCTCGAGGCGCTGCTCGACGTCTACGGCGATCGCCTCCAGGACGCCGGCGATCCGCGCGGCGAGGCGATCGGGCTGCGCCACGTGCAAGCGCGACCGGCGTGGCTCGGCGAGCTCGCGGGGCATCCGCAGATCGAGGCCGACGATGGCTTCGTGCGCGTGCGGGTCGACGGCAGCAACCCGGCGCTCCTGCGCGACGTGCTCGACGGTCCCGGCGCGCCGTACCTCGAGCACGTCTGGATCACCGATGGACCGGCCGGCGTGCGCGCGCAGCTCGAGTTGCTCGCGAGCCGCGAGCATCCGTGGCTCGGCTCCTTGTCAATCACGATCGTCGAGCGCGATCGGAGCGGGCCGCGATTTCCATCCGGGCTCGTCGAGCGCGTCGTGCGCGCGACGCCGAACCTCGAGTACCTCGGCATGTTCGGCGCGAGCTACGTGGCGCCGTTTCACCATCGCGCGCTGGTCAAGCTCGCGATCAACGGCAGCGCGAATGCCGAGGCGTTGACCCGCGAGGCACCACTGCCGAACGTGGTCGGCGTCGATCTGCAGATCTATCCGCACGACTCGCTGGCGTGGACGTCGCTCGCGCCGCTCCTGCCGGCGGCGAACCTGCCGAAGCTCGCGATCCTCGATCTGTCGCGCAACCACGCGACGGTGCCGGCGTTCCGGTTCCTCGCGCACAGCGCGACGCAGCACGGCCTCGAGCTCGTCAACCTGCCGACGCTGCGCTCGCGCACCGACGGCGACGACCTGAGCTGCGCGCTGACCCGCATGCCGGGGCTCGCGTACCTTCAGGTCGCCGGCAACCACGGCGATCCGCGCGCGTTCACGCACCCGACCGGCGAGCTCGCGATCGGCCCCTATCGCCCGTGGGTGCCGCGGCGCGAGCTGCAACGCACCAAGCTCGCGCTCGCGGTCGGCGATGCGACCCACGAGCTGCGTGCCGACGAGGCGGTGATCGCGCTCGAGCGCGTGTTCGTCGACCTGCCCGCGAACGTGCGCGCGATCTGGACCGAGCTCTGGACCCAGCTCCGGGCGACCGGCCGCGCGTCGCTGCCGACCGCCGCGCTGTACCTCGCGCTCGCCGGCTGCGGCGACTTCCTGCTCGACGACCGCTGGCGTGCGGTGCGCCGCGACCTGGCGACCGTCAGCCACGGCGACGCCAGCCTGCGATGGGCCGGCGATCCGTGATACGCCATCGCGCATGGCCGACGTCGTCGCCGATAGTTTGATCGAGTACCGCAAGCAGTTCCCGGCGCTCGAGGACTGCGTGCACCTCATCTCGCACTCGCTCGGCTGCGTGCCGGCGCAGGCGCAGCACGACCTCAACGAGTTCTTCGAGCTGTGGCGGACCAAGTCGATCACCGCGTGGAGCGACTGGCTGCCCGAGGTCGATCGCGGCGCGGCGCGGATCGCGAAGGTGATCTCGGCGACGCCGGACACCGTGATCATGATGCAGAACGTGTCCGGCATCATGGCGACACTCGCGTCGTGCTTCGAGTACGCGCCCGAGCGCAACAAGATCGTCTACGAGCAGACGATGTTTCCGACGGTGTCGTACGTCTGGCAGGCCGAGGAGCGCCGCGGCGCGAAGTGCGTGCTCGTGCCCTCGACCGACGGCGTGCGGATCGACACCCAGGCGATGATCGACGCGATCGACGAGCGCACGCTGATCGTGCCGATGCAGCACGTGATCTTCTCGTCGGCCTACATCCAGGACGCCAAGGCGATCATCGCGAAGGCCAAGAGCGTCGGCGCGCACGTGATCCTCGACTGCTACCAGTCGATCGGCACGCTGCCGATCGACGTGATCGAGCTCGGCGTGTCGTTCGCGTGCGGCGGCTCGGTCAAGTACATGTGCGGCGGGCCCGGGGCCGCGTGGCTCTATGTCCGCAAAGATCTGATCGAGCAGTTCGCGCCGCGCGTGACCGGCTGGTTCGGCAACGAGTCGCCGTTCGCGTTCACGATGCCGGCGCAGACCTACGCGGACACGATGTGGCGCTACATGGGTGGCACGCCCGCGATCGCCGCGCTGTACCAGTCGCGCGCCGGCCAGACGATCGTCGCCGAGATCGGCGTCCGCAAGATCCGCGAGAAGAGCCTCGTGATGACCGAGCGCTGCATCCAGTGGGTCGACGAGCTCGCCTTCAAGCTGAACTCGCCGCGCCCGGCCGCCGAGCGCGGTGGCTCGGTCGTGTTCGACTTCGTCGGCGCCGCCGAGGTCTGCCGCGAGCTCAATCGCCGCAAGTTCTTCTGCGATCACCGACCGACCGCGGGCATCCGCATCGCGCCGCACTTCTATTCGAAGGCCGAGGAGATCGAGCTGTTCTTCGGCGAGCTCAAGAAGATCCGCAGCGGCGGCGGCAAGTAACTGCTCGGCGGCGCCGGAGCGCGAGCACGACGACGACGATCGGCCACGCCGCCGCGGGATGGCCGGGCGCGGCGCACGAGCACGCGTAGAACCCGGTCTGGTCGAGCGGCCCGGTCGCGTTGCCGATCAGCTCGACGTTCAAGACCTGCGTGCCGGCGCGCACCGGGATCGTCGCGCGGAACGAGCCCGCGGCGCGCGGCGCGAACCGCACGAGCAGCTTCATCGTGCCCTGCGGCAACAGCGTGCGATGGATCGCCTGCGGCTGGAGGTCCCACGCCGCGGGGTCGCCCTGGCTCGCGGTGACGCCGTCGACCGCGACGTCGATCGGCTCGGCGCCGCAGTTCTCGATCGTGATCGCGCGTCGCTCGCTCGTCGCGAGCGCCGCGATCGTGTCGAAGGCGTAGCGGCGCGGCGAGACCGCGGTCCCGGCGTCGATGTACTCGAGATCGACCGGCACCTCGAACGCGCCGCTCGGCACGTCGACCGGCCAGGTGAGCACGCCGTGCACCGCGCCGGCGGCGGTCGTCGCCGGCACGACCTCGACGCTCGCCGCGGTGCCAGCGAGCAGGGGCGCGGGATACGCGACCGGCGACAGGTCGTGCGGCACGAACGCCTCGTCGATCGTCGGCGAGTCGAGCGCGAGCGTGGCGGTGCCGTCGTTGATCAGCTCGATCGTGCCGCTGACCGTCGAGCCGACGCACGCGGTGCCGAGGTCGAGCGCGATCGGCGAGACCACCGCGTGCGGCGTCACGACACGTCCGGTGATCGGCAGCGCGAGCGCCGCGCCATCCACCGTGGCGCCGAGCGCGACGTCGCGATCGAACGCGAGGTCCGCGGTCGGCGCGAGCGCGAGCTTGCCGGTGATCGCCTCGTTGGGGTGCAGCGTGCGCGGCGTGCTCGGGCCGGCGAGCGAGAGCACGGCGGGACCGTTCGCGATCGCGAGCGCGTCGAGCGAGACGTCGTGGTT
Organism: Haliangiales bacterium; assembly: GCA_038321315.1. Taxonomy (GTDB): domain Bacteria; phylum Myxococcota_A; class Polyangia; order Haliangiales; family Haliangiaceae; genus JABFXX01. Next base: position 76,181 of record JBBQEX010000019.1, read on the forward strand.
CGTGATGTTCGTGAGCGTGAACATCTGATCCGCCTCGGGCGAGCCGACGCGGAGCTCGCCGAAGTCGAACCGGGTCGGCACGACCGTCACGCCGGCGTCGACCAGCGTGCAGCTCGCGTGGATCGGCAGCATCGGCGCGTTGTACGCCGCGGAGGTCAGCACGAAGTCGCCCGAGCCGGCGAACGCGGCGCCGGGCCCGCAGCGCGCGAGGAACGTGTTGGTGCCCTGGTTCGCCGCGATCACGAGGTTGCCGACGCTCGCCGAGAACGGGCTGGCCGGCGGCGCGATCGCGACCGCGAGCGGCGCGTTGCCGCGATCGAGCAGCTTGACCGCGATCTCGGAGACCTGCGTGCTCGGAATCGCGCCGAACACGAGCGGCTCGGTCGGCGGCTCGATGACCTGGAGGAAGCCACCGCTGCCGGTCCCGACGAGGTTGATCGGCACCGCAGGTTGCGCGGGGTCGTTCGACGTCACGACCATCTCGCCGTTGCGGTCGCCGTGCTCGGTCGGTGTCAGCGTGACCTCGACCGTGGTCGCGCTGCCGTGGCCGACCAGCATGCACGGCGCGCTCGCGGTGCACGCGCTGACCATCCACTCGGCGTTCGCGGGCGGCTGGACCGCGATCGACGCGGTCAGCGTGCCGGCGCCCGCGTTGGTCAACGTGAACGGCACCGGCGCGCTGGCCATGCCGACCGGCACGCCGATCGGGATCGCGATCGTCGGGCTCGACACCTGCAGCACCGGGCCGCCGGTGGCGTTGCCGCTGCACGACACGAGCGCGGTCGCCTGCGTGCCGCTCGCACCGGTCACGGTCAGCGTCGCGTTGCGGACGCCGGCCGCGTCGGGCGTGCAGCCGATGACGAGCGGGTAGGGCAACGCGAGCGCCGAGGCGCCGTGCAGGTCGCAGGTCTGCTGCGTGCACGCGAGCCCGGGGAACGCGAACACCGCCGCGTCGGCCCCGGTGATCGCGGCCGCGACGAGCTTGTCGTTGCCGAGCGGCGACGACGTCACCATCGTCTTCGCGGTCTGCAGCGTGCCGGGCGACGACACGATCGCGAGTGCGGTGGTGTCGAGCGCGATCTGCTCGCCCATCGTCACCGCGCTCGGGTTGCACGTGACGAGCTGATCGAGCATCGCGCTGCCGCTCGTCCACGCGATCGTCGCGGCGACCGCGGCGCTGCCACCGGCACACGACACCGGGACGTCGAAAGCCTCGCCGACCGCGATCGCCGGGAGGCCGCAGCTGTGGCCGCCGCACGCCGCCGAGCCACCGGCGAACGACACGCGGCCGTCGGGATCTCCGGTGATCACCGCGGTGACCCCGGCGAGCGGCGTGCTCGCGGTGCTCGACACCACGATCGTCTGGATCTCGGTGGTGTCGAGGACGAGCGCCGTCGCCTGCGGATCGATCGGGGTCCCCATCGTCGAGATCGAGAAGTTCGCGGTGACGTGGATCGTGGTGCCAGTCGCCGGCACCTCGGTGACATCGAACGCGCACGACGGCTGCGCGATCATGACCTCCTGCGCGGTGAACCCGGGTGACGAGATCACGATCTCGACCTGCTTGCCGGCCGCGACCAGCGTCGGGAAGCTGCCGGCGAGTGGCGCCACGGTGACCGACGCCGGGCAGTTGCCGGGCCCGGCGACCTTGGCGACGTTGTACTTGGTCGCGGTCGTCCCGGTGTTGCGGATCGACGCGACGATCCGCGCCGGCGAGCCGATCTTGCCGACGCCGTTCATGTGCGGGTTGCTCGGCGTCACCGTGGTTGCCGACACCGCGAGCGCGAGCCCGAGCGATCCACCGACGATCGCGACCGCGAGCGCGCGTCGGGCGCCGGATCTCATTTCCGCCTGCGCCGGCGGAACAACACGCCGGCGATGGCGAGCACGATCGGCGCGCCGGTCGCGGGATCGGCGGTGCGGCAGCTGCACGCGTAGAACCCGGTGCGGTCGCCGGCGCTGTCGGCGCCGCCGAGGCCGATGCCGGTCAACACGGCGGTCAGCGTGCCGGTCGACGCGACCACCGAGAGCGTCGCCTGGAAGCCGCCGGCCTTCGGCGGCACGAACATCACGTCGATCTTCGCGACCTGGCCGGACGCGAGCGAGCTCGGCAGCGCCGCCGTCGACACGTCGCGGAACACGGGGCTGCTGATCGTCGCCCTGGCGAGATCGATCGGGGTGTCGCCGCAGTTCTGCAGCGAGATCGTGTGCGGCGGCGAGGTCAGGTGCACCGCGACCGGGCCGAAGTCGATCGATCCGGGCGCGATCGCGGCCCCGGCGTCGACGAAGTGCGCGGCGAGCGTCGTGACCGCCATCGGCTGGCCGGGCATGTCGCTCGGCCAGGTCAGCGTGTCGCCGACGTCGCCGACGCCGGCATGGTCGTTGGTGTGGAGCTCGATCGTCGCGCTCGTGCCGGCGACGAGCCGGTAGCCGGTCGCGTAGGCCGTCTCGACCGGCGCGGTGTAGGTCGCGCTGAACGGCGAGGCGGCGCCGAGCGCGAGCGTCGGCCTGGTCATCAGGATCGACGCCGTGCCCGATGCGGTGAACGTCGCGGTCGCGGTCGGCGTCGGCTCGCCGATGCAGAACGTGCCGAGGTCGAGGTCGTTGGTGTGCGTGATCGCCGGCGTCGTGATCTTGCCGCTGACCTGGATGGCGAGGCCGGTGCCGGCCGTCACGCTGATCGTGTCGGTGAGATCGAGATCCTCGGCGGTGGTGTCGACCGCCAGCGTGAAGCTGGCGGCCTGGGTGCTCGTGATCGTCGACGGCGTCGCCGCGCTCACCGACAGCGCCGGGTTGGTCCCGGTGAGGCTCGGGCCGGACGTGATGTCGATCGGCGCGCCCGAGCCGGACAGCGTGACGACGACCGGCGAGACCGCCGTGCCGACCCGGATCTCGCCGAGCGCGATCGGAGACGGTGCCGGATGGACCCCGCCATCGACTGCCTCGCAGTGCATCGCGAAGTTCGCGGTCGAGTGCACGGTCGTGCCGCTCGGCGGCGTGATCACCAGCAGGTCGTCATAGCTGCCCGCCGCGGTCGGCTTGCACGACACGAAGATCGTCCGCGTCGTGCTCGTGGCGAGCCCGATGCTCGGGTCCTCGATCACCCACGGGTTGCCGGAGCCGCCCATCGGCACGATCGAGATCACCGGGAGGTCGACGTTGCCGGTGTTCGCGAGGTCGAACGACACCTTGCTCGACGCGAACCCGACGTTCTGGATCCCGAAGTCGAGGTTCGGGTTGCCGATCACCGTGAGGTCCTGGCTGACCGAGCCAGAGCCGCTGCCGTTCAGCATCACGATCGGGTTCGTGCCGGTGTCGTTGAGGATCGTGGTCGAGGTGTCGAACATGCCCTGCGAGGTCGCGCTGAACGTCGCGATGAACGACGTCGAGCCCGAGCCCGAGCCGAGCGTGCACGAGCCGGACGGACAGGTCGCGGCATCCCAGTCGACCTGCCAGTGGCCGTCGGCGATCACCGAGTTGCCCATCAGCATCGCCGAGCCGCTGCCCATGTTCGTCACCGTCACCGTCATCGTCGCGACGCCGAACGGCGCGGTCGCCCCGAGGTTCACGACCTGCGGGTTGACGACGATCATGCCGGGCACCTTCGCGGTCGAGCCCATCAGCACGACGTCGTACGGCCCGACGCTGGTCGCGAGCGTGGCCTTGTCCATGTGCGGGCCCATCGTCGACGGTGCGTAGTCGACGTGCAGCGTGGTCTGGTTGTGCGCCGGCGCCGACAGCGTGCAGCTGCCGGCCGGGCAGTCGCTGCCCCAGCTCACCGTGAACGGCGCGTTCGGCGGCGTGTAGCCGGTCAAGACAAGGCTGCCGCTGCCCATGTTCGAGACCGTCACGTCGGCGCTACCGGAGCCGGCGAACACGACCGGGTTCGGGCACGCATCGGGGATCGGACCGCCGGCTGCGAACGTGATCGGGGGCGCGAGGCACGTCGTCATCGGTGCCGGCGGCGTCGGCGCGGGCGCGGCGATCACCGCGGCCGCGATCGCCGACAGCACGACGACGAGCACGATCCCGAGGCGGCGACGACGGCGGATGGTCATAGCCTCCCGATCACGCCGAGCGTCGGGACGAACGCGTTGGCCTCGTACCGCGTGCCGCCGACGAAGAAGAAGTGCTCGTACCCGAGATCGGCCTGCACGCTCAGGTGACCGTTCAGCATGAGCTCGACGCCTCCGGCGCCGCGGACGCCGATCGAGATCTTGGTCTTCGCCATCGTGCCGTCGTCGGTGTCGAACACGAAGAAGGGCAGGCCGACCGCGCCGTACGGCCGCACGAAGCCGGTCAGGAAGCGGTAGCGCGCGCCGAGATAGCCACCGGTCACGTCCGAGCGCAGCAGCATCACCTCACCCTCGAGCCGCTCGCGCGCGATCGCGATGCCGACGCCGCCGGCGAAGCCGCGCCCCTTGCCGTCGATCCGCATCACCGCGATCGCCCCGGAGCTGATCGCGGCCGTGGTCGGCAACTGGGTCGACGGATCCGGCGGCTCGGCGTCGTCGTGCGGCGTGAGCAGGAGCGGCGGCATCGGCGGCGCCTCGGCGGTCTGCTTGTAGCCGCGCGCGTTCGGATTCTCGGCGCTGCGCGTGTAGTGGTAGTCGGCCTCCATCCACGCCTGATGGACCTCCTCGATCTTCGGCGCGGGCTTGCTCGGATCCTCGTCGGGGATCTTGACCTTGAGCGCGGCGAGCACCTCCTTGTTCTCGCCGGGAAACCCGTTGATGTTGACGTCGGCCATCAGGTCGTCGCGCTTGATCCGCACGAGGTGCGTGCCCGGACGCGCGCGCGTGATCAGCGTGCTGCCGACCGCGACGAACGGGCCGCCGTCGATCGAGATCTCGGCGAGCCGCGGCACCACGCGGATCGTGAGGATCGTGAGCTCGTCGTCGAGCTTCTGCAGTAGCAGCTTGACCTCGCCCATGCGCTCCGGCCCGGTCGCCGGATCGAGCAGGTACCGCTGGTAGGTGTTCGCGGCCTCGGCCGGCTTGCCCATGTCGCGCAGCGTCGACCCGATGTTGAGCAGGATCTTCGGCGATGGAAACTGGCCGTAGGCTTCGAGGAAGTTCGCGAGCGCCTGATCGAAGTTGTTCGCGAGCAGCTGCTTGACGCCCTCGGACATCAGGGCCTGCGCGACCTCGCGCGTCTTCGGGTCCTTGGTCGGGATCGTCGGGTCGTTGACGATCTGGCTGAGCGCCTCGGCGAGCGCCTTGTCATCCTTGATCGCGGCGAGCGTGGGCGGTTCGTCCTCGGCCGAGGCGATCCGCGCGCCGGCGAGCAGGAGGGCAACGAGGCAGTGCGTGTGCTTCATTCGGGCTTCGTGACGGGCTTGTCGTCGACCGATCCTTCGATCGGCGAATGGTTCTTGGTCTCGTCACCCGGATGCAGGGCCGGGCCCGGCGTGGTCTCGTGCTTGATCACCGCAGGCGGCGGCGGCGGCCTCTTGATCGGCTTCTTGATCTCCGATGGCGAGGACACCGGCGCCTTGATCTCGTCGCGATGGGGCTTCTGCTTGGCGGATGGTGGCGGCACGAGCGCGGGCACGGCGGCCGGCGCCGCATCGATCACCACCGGAGCCACCGTCGCTGCCGTGCTGCTGTGGGTCACCAGCATCGTCACGCCGACCGCGGCGAGCGCGACCGTGATCGCACCGGCGATGATCGGCATCATGCTGCGCTTGCGATCGTCGCGCGGCGGCAAGATCCGCTCGGTCGGCAGGATCGGCGCGACGCTCGTGAACGCGGGCGCGACCTGGCCCGTGCCGCGCAGCGCGGTGAGCGCGTCGACCAGCTGCTGGGCCGACTGAAAGCGCTGGTCGGGCTCCTTGGCGAGCAGCTTCATCACGATCTGCTCGAGGTCCGGCGTGACCGGGCCGTGCGTGCTCAACAGCTCTGGCTCGGTGAACATGTGCATCGCGATCACCTCGCCGGATCCCTCGGCGAGGAACGGCGCGCGGCCGGCGATCATCTCGTACAGCATGCAGCCGAGCGAGTAGAGGTCGGCGCGGTGATCGATCGCGCGAGCCGCGCGCGCCTGCTCGGGGGCCATGTAGCGCGGCGTGCCGATCAGCGCGCCGGTCTGCGTCTGGTTCGACGCCGCGTCGAGCAACTTCGCGATGCCGAAGTCGAGCACCTTGGGGCGCTCTCCGGTCGCGACGTCCGGATCGCGGACGAGGAACACGTTATCGGGCTTGAGGTCGCGGTGGACGATGCCCTTGGCGTGGGCGGCGACCAGGGCCGTCGCGATCCCGCGCGCGAAGTTCATCGCCTCGGACTCCGACAGCTTGCCGCGATCGCGCAGCCGCGCGCCGAGCGTCTCGCCGTCGAGCAGCTCCATGACGAGGTAGGCGAGGCCGTCCGCGGTGAACCCGAAGTCGTAGATCTCGATGATCCCGGGGTGTCGGATCGCGGTCGCGGCCTTGGCCTCGGTGAAGAACCGCTGGACGAGGTCCTCGTCGGACGTGAACTGCGAGCGCAGCACCTTCACGGCCGCGGGCTTGCCCAGGGTCTCGTGCTCGGCGCGGAACACCTGGCCCATGCCACCGGTCGCGAGGATCCCGGTGATGCGGTAGCCACCGAGGACGGCGCCCGTCATCGTGAGTGAACGCTGAGCTGACATTCCCCAACCCCGAGGATGCGCCGATCCTCGGGTGGGTTCAAGGTGCTACCCTCCGACGGAGATGCCGAGCTTTCAGCGTCATGTCTTCGTGTGCATCAACGAGCGTCCGTCCGACAATCCGAAGGGCTGTTGCCTGTCGAAGGGTGGACCCGAGGTGCGCGATCGTCTGAAGGCCGCGCTCAAGGCCAAGGGCATCTCCAAGGAGATCCGAGCGAACAACGCCGGTTGCCTCGATCAGTGTGACGCGGGCGTTACGATCGTGGTCTATCCCGAGCAGGTCTGGTACGGCCACGTCACCCCGGCCGACATCGACGAGATCGTCGAGTCGCACCTCATCAACGGCAAGCCGGTCGAGCGCCTGATGCTCGCGAACCAACCCGCCCACGGCACGTTGCCGGCGCTGCGCCTGGAGCCCAAGGCGACGTGAGGGTCGTCGTCCTGCTCGCGCTGGCGGTCCCGGCGATCGCGCACGCCGATCCGGATCCCGCGGCGGTCCGGCTCGGCGACGCGAACCTCGAGCCCGAGCACGCGCACGACGTGATCGCCACGCTCGCCCTCGGCGGTGGTCTCACCGTCGGGTTCGGCGTCAGCGACGCGGTCGGTCGCGGCGGCGCGGGCTCGCTGCGACTCGCGCGCCGGATGACGCCGAGCGCGCTGCTCACGCTCGAGATCACGAACGCGACCTCCTTGCACAAGCCGGCGGCCGAGAGCGCGGTCTACGCCGACACCGCGACCGGACTCCTGGTCGGTGGCCAGTACTACGTCGGGCCATCGTTCTGGTTGCGGGTCTCGACCGGCCTCGCGGTCTACAACCAGCAGCACCACATGACGACGGATGGCGTACACGCCGATCGCAACCTCACCGGGCTCGGCACGCTCGGCGGCGGCGGCATCGAGCTCGCGCGGTTCCACCACGTGTCGATCGGCTTCGAGCTGTTCGTGCTCAATCAGATCAGTCGCGATGGCGTGGTCACCGCGACCGGGCTGAACCTCGACGTCTCGGTCTTCTAGTCTCCGCCTTCGTCGGGGAGATCGGGGACGAAGCCTTCGCCCTCGGGGTTCTCGGTGTCGCCGGCCGACATCACGAGATCGACCTCCTCGTCGTCCACGTTGGCGGTGCCGACCTCGGCGTAGGCGCCGAACGAAGGCGCGCGCGCGTCGAGGTACGCCCCGGACGTCGTCTTCAGCGTGTAGCGGCCGTCGGCGTCGGTCGTCGCGGTCGCGACCTCGCCGCCCGGCATGGCGTGCGCGCGCACGGTCGCACCGGCGACCGGTTTGCCATCCTGGGTCACGCGCCCGTGCACGGTCTTCAGCTTCGGCGGGCCGACGTTGAACGCGACCTGCGCGATGCCGCCGCTCGGCACCGCGATCGAGTCGCGGGCCTCGATGCCGTGCCACAGGATGCGATAGTCGAGCGCGGCGCAGGCCGGGACGTCGTCGACCGCGAAGTGACCGCCGACGACCGAGACCAACCGGCGCTGGCGCTCGAGCCGGACCGCGCCGTCGCCGGTCGCGTTCTGGCAGCTCTCGAACGTCAGGTCGAAGCTGCCGTTGGCCAGCGTGGACGTCGTGCCCTCGAGGCGGCCGGTGCCGCCGAGCTCGACGCGGACGCCGGTCTGCGGCGAGTGCACCTCGACGATCGCGACGCCGTGCTCGGGCGACTGCGCGGTCAGGCGATAGCGACCGCCGGGCATGCTGAACACCTGCCAGTGGCCCTCGGCGTCGGTGCGCTCCTGCTGGCCCATGCCGCCGGCATCGAGCGGGGCGAGATCGATGAACGTGAAGCCCAGCGGTTGCCCGTTGTGATCGACGAGGATGCCGTCGATGTCGGCGCTGCGCGGCTGGACCTGCAGCGTGACGTTCGCGTACCGCACCCCCTCCTTGCACGCGAACTTCATCGTGTTCGACGGCGGCGACTTCCATGGCCACGCGCGCAGCACGACGTCGCCCACGGCGGAGGTCGTCCACCGGAACGTGCCGTCGGGCTCGATCCGCCCGGCGGGCCCGAACTCGAGGTCGCCCTGACCCCACTGCTGCTCCATCGCACCGTCGCTCGCTGGCTTGCCGTCGGCCGCGATCACCTTGCCGGTGATCACGCAGCCCGCGACCAGGGTGATCTGGACGTCGACGTGACCGCCGAACTCGACCTGCACCATGTCGGTCTCGCCCGCGACGCCGGCGTAGCGCGGGTGGCTCGCGCCGATCTTGTAGTAGCCGGCGGGCACGCGGAGCTCGAACGATCCGGACTCGTCGCTCTCGGCGACGTCGGTGCCGAGCGTCGGCCGCAGCTGGCCCTGCGCGAACATCACGGCGCCGACGACCGGCTTGCCGTGCGAGTCGACGACCTTGCCGGCCACGGTGCCGCCGCGCGACACGGTGAGCTCGATGTTGTCGACGTTCTGGTTCGCCATCACCTGAGGCATCAGGGCCTCGTCGGGCACACCCGCGGTGTCGGCCGACGGTGTGCCCGGCAGCCGCACGTGCTCGGTGCGGCCGACCGACAGCACGCTGTCGTCGCGCACGAACGCGCGGTAGATGCCCATCGGCACGCGGATCGCGTACGTGCCGTCGGCGTTCGATGTCGTGGTCTCCTCACCTTGCGGGCTGCGCAGCACGACCTCGACCGGCCCGACACCGTCGTGCGAGACCGCGTCGATCACCTTGCCGCTGATCACGACACCGTCGCCGTCGTTGCCGCGACCGAACGTGATCGCGCCGGAGCGACCCGCCTTGCCGAGCGCACCCGCGAGATCCGGACCGACGGTGCGATGATGTGCGACAGCGCCTTCGCTGGTGTCGGTCGAGCCGTCGTCGGTGGCGTTGGCGTGGGAGCCGGACCTACCGAACCACCACCAGCCGATCGCGAGGACCGCGACCGCACCGATGACGAGCTTCCTGTTCATCCCTGGCTTGGACACCGAAGTCTCCGTCGGGTTTCCCCGCCGTCTGTGAAACTTCGCCGTCACTCGCCGTATTCCAACGATCCCGCGACGATGTCGATCTAATCGGCCTACGAAACCTCGATGACGATCGCGGTGACGTTGTCCTTGCCGCCACGCTGGTTGGCGAGGCCGATCGCCGCGGCGGCGCACTCCTCGAGGTCGCCATCTCCACATAGCTGGACGACCTCTTCGTCGCCCGTGAAGTATCCGTGAAGACCGTCGCTGCACAGCAGGAACCGATCGCCCACGGTGACGTCGAGGTCCGCGGTGTCGACCTGGACGTAGTCCTTGTGGCCGACCGCGCGGGTGATGACGTTCTTGCCGGTCGCCTTCTCGGCTTCCTCGCGCGTCATCATGCCGTGCTTGACCTTGTAGTTGATCAGCGTGTGGTCCTCGGTCAGCTGGAGGACGTTGCCCTTGCGGACCCGGTAGACGCGGCTGTCGCCGACGTGCGCGGCGAACGCATAGCCGGCGCGGATCAGGAGCGCCGACATCGTTGTCGACATGCCCTTCTTCTCGGGATCGAGATCCGCCATCCCGAACACCATGTAGCAGGCGTTCTTCACGCCGGTCTCGAGCAGCCGGCGGATCTCCCAGACACACTCGGTGTCGCCGGCGACGACGCGCTCGACGAGCCGATCGAGATCCTTGGCCGCACCGTAGACCCAGCCACGCAGCTGATCGACCGCCTCACGGCTCGCGATCTCGCCCTTGTTGTGACCGCCCACGCCATCCGCGACGACGTAAAATCCGCGCGCGTCGTCGCGGAAGAACGCGTCCTCGTTGATCTGACGTTTGCGCCCGACGTCCGTGTGCGCCGACGAATTCAGCTTCACCCGCGAGCATCGTAACATCGCGCGTCGGCGGAAGGCCATCTCGTGACCGTGGAGCCTGAGGTGCTACGCTAGATCCATGGGGGACGTTCCAAACCTCGCAGCCCTGCTGCGCGAGCGGTCCAGCGAGATCCTGGCCAGCTGGATCGTCCGGTTCGAGCGCTCGCCGATGCGGTTTCGTCGCACGACGAAGGCGGCCACCCACACCGCCCAGGTCGCCAGCCTGATCGACTCGCTCCTGATGGCATGCACGACCTCGACCGCCGACCTGCGACCCGGCTGCGACGCGACCCGCGAGCTCGAGCGCAACGCCGCGTTCCTCGGCGCGCGGTTCGCCGGCGAAGGCGCGACCGGGTTCGACGTCGCCGCCCTGCTGTTCGAGCTGCGCGACGTGGTCGCCACGATCGCTACCCCGGAAGACACCGTGGCGCTGACGCTCATCTTCGAGTGGCTGACCGTCGTCGCGCAGGACGCGTTCGCCGCCGCTGGCATGCAGTCGCTCCGCGAGCGCCAGGCCGAGCAGCTCGAGCTCGGCACCCCGGTCGTCGAGATCCTGCCCAAGGTCCCGGCCGTGTTCCTCGTCGGTGCGGCCAACGCCGGCGTGGTCGACAGCCTGCTGTCGCGGGCCTGGATGCTCGCGGTCGGCACCGGTGCACCGTGCCTCGTCATCGACTGCGGCGGCCTGGTCGAGGCCGGCGACAAGGCGTTCGAGGCCGGTTACACCGGATTCCTCTCGCAGGCCGAAGGCAGCGCGCTGCAGATCTTGCTGTCAAGTGCGCGCCGGCCGCTTCGCGATCGCATCACCGCCCAGACCACCGAGAAGGGCCTCGCGATCCAGGTCTTCGATCGGGTCGACAGTGCCGTGGCCCACGCGCTCGAACGCGCGGGGTACACGATGGTGCGCCGGCCGTAAGCCGGTGATACGATTTATTTTCAGTGGGAGAATTCCCGGTCGGCTTCGGCCGCTACCAGCTGGTCGAACGACTTGCCGTCGGAGGTATGGCGGAGGTCTTCCTCGCGACCTCGCCGGGTGAGCACGGCTTCCAGAAGCGTCTGGTGATCAAGCGGCTGTTGCCGCACCTGATCCACGACGACACGTACAACGCGATGTTCATCGACGAGGCCAAGCTCACGGCCCGGCTCGTCCATCCCAAGATCGCGCAGACGTTCGAGCTCGGTAAGGTCGACGAGACGCTGTTCATCGCGATGGAGCTCGTCGACGGCATCGACGTGCTCGCGCTGCTCCGCGAGTTCGCGTCGAAGAAGCGGCGCGTCGATCCGCAGCTCGCGGCATGGATCGCCCACGAGGTCCTCGACGCGCTCGAGTACGCGCACAACGCGGCGGCCGAAGACGGGCGCTCGCTCGGCGTCGTCCATCGCGACATCTCGCCGTCGAACGTGCTGCTCTCGGTGCGCGGCGACATCAAGCTCGTCGACTTCGGCATCGCGCGCGCCCGCGATCCCGAGCGCGCCCCCAAGAGCAAGTCGGGCACGCTGAAGGGCAAGTACGGCTACATGTCGCCCGAGCAGGTGCTCGAGCAGCCCCTCGATGCGCGCAGCGATCTGTTCTCGGTCGGGGTCGTGCTCGCCGAGCTGCTCACCGGTCGCCGGCTGTTCGCCGCGGCCAACGAGCTCGACGTGCTGCTGATGGTGCGCGACGCCAAGCTCACCCGGCTCGACAAGTACGGCGGCGATCTCGATGTCGGCCTCATGGAGATCGTCCGCAAGGCGTTGAAGAAGCCGCTCGACGAGCGATGGCCGTCGGCCGCCGCATTCCGCGACGCGCTCGCCGAGTGGTTGTTCGAGCACCGCTTCCGGATGTCGCCGGGCAAGGTCGCCGAGGTCGTCGCGTCGCTGCGCGAGACCGTCGTCGAGCGTCGCCGCAAGGCGGTCAACCACGAGACCGCCGTGCTCGCGCCGCCCGACGATCTCGCGATCCCGCGCGCGCCGAGCGAGGGTGACGTCCCGGTGCTGATCCTCGACGGGCCCTCCGAGCTGTCGATGCCGATCATCACCTACGACGCGGCGCCCGCGGAGGACCGGCTGGTCGACAAGCTGCAGCGCGCGGTCGACGCGGTGCAGGCGATCCCGCCCGAGCCGTCGCAGAGCACGCGCGCCCCGACCGTGCCCGCGCGCCCGGCGGCGCCGCAGCCGTATCGACCGGTCATCCGCCACGAATCCGCGTCCGATCGCATGCGCGACGAGCTGCTCGGCATGGATCTGCTGGCGCGTCCGGAGCGCGAGGGCTCGGGCGTGATCGACATCCCGATCGACTTCGATCTCGCGATCCCTTCGGAGGTCCCCGAGACGATCAGCGCCGCGGTCGAGCGCATCACGCTCCCCGAAGAGCGCAACGAGGACAGCGGGTTGCGCTCGTTCGACGATCTGACGAGCGAGCCGCGCATGCACAAGGGCGAGATCCCTCCGGTGCCGTCGCAGGACGAGCTCGCGCGCAAGCGCCCACCGACGCCGCCGGCGCTCGCCGACATCGCCGAGCCGCCCGACGATGCCGGCGACTTCTCGACGACCTCGCCGCTGCGCGTCCTGTTCCGCCTGATGACCGCGCGGGCGACCGGCCTGCTGGTCGTGTTCGTCGGTGGGATCAAGAAGGAGATCTACGTCCGCGACGGCCAGCCCGAGTACGTGTCGTCGAACGTCGCGAGCGAGCTGTTCGGGAACTACCTGGTCAGCAAGGGCGTGCTGTCCGACGGGGAGCTCGCGATGGCGCTCGCGATGATGCCGCACTACGGTGGCAAGCTCGGCGACACGCTGGTCGGGCTCGGGCTCCTGAAGCCGCTCGAGGTCTTCCGCCACCTCACGCGCCAGGTCCGCACCAAGATCATCGACGTCTGCACCTGGAACAAGGGACAGTTCGGCTGGTACGCCGGCCGCGAGAATCCGCGCGAGGCGTTCCCGCTCGACTTCAACGCGTTCGAGATTTTGGGCGCCGGCGCGATGGCGGTTGCCGACGACGTGATCGAGTCGTGGATCGCCAAGCACGGCTCGCTGCGACTGCGGGTCGCGCGCGCGCGCCGGGTCGGTCCCGAGCGCTTCGAGGTCAAGGGGCTCGTCGAGATGTGCGAGCTGCTCGATGGCCGCAAGTCGATCGGCGATCTCGTCGAGCAACAGCCCGAGCGCAACGAGCGCCTGCGGGTCGGCCGCCTGTTGAACCTGCTCGAGGCGTGCGACCTCGCACGCCCGGCCTAGAGTCCGCGAAGCCCGACGGCGCCGAGATCCGCGACCGGACGCTGCTCGGTGACGCGCTCGGCACGCTCGCGAATCTCGCCGCTCTCGAGGACCTCGATCTGGAGCGACTCGACCCAGTTCTGGCCGGCGTCCTCGTCCGCGAGCTCCTGTTCGAGCGGCGACATCGGCAGTGCGTCCGCGCCATAGGCGAGCTGATCCGCCGCGAGCTGTTCCGCCCCGATCGTCGCGAGGTCGCGCGCGATCTCGGCATCGGTCTCGATCGGTGACACCGCGCGCATCATCGGCTGCGTCTTCGCCGCCGCCTTGCGCTCTTCATTGCGCTTCACGAACCGATCGAAGAGTCGGTGTCCAGCCGACTGGAGGCGCGACATGATTTGGAGGTTCATGTCCCGAGTAGAGAGCACATCGCGTGCCGTGCTCGAGTTCGAGCGTCGGCGCACGTCGAGCAGCAGCGCTCAGGACGTCGCGAGGCCGAGCGTGGCGAGCTTGGCGACGAAGCGGTCGGGCAGCGGCGCCTCGATCGACAGCGGAGTGCCGGCGAGCGTGACCGCGAGCAGCTCGGCGTGCAGGAAGAAGCCGTCGTCGCCGGGGACGGCCTGGGCGCCGTAGAGCGTGTCGCCGACGATCGGTGCCGCGACCAGCGAGAGGTGCGCGCGCACCTGATGCATGCGGCCGGTGGTCGCGATGCAGCGGACCAGCGCGTGCGTCGCCGTCGCGTTGACGACGTCGAACGTGGTGTGCGCGGGCAGCCCGTCGGTCTGATCAGCGGCGACCTTCTTGCCGCGCTGGACGAGCGGGAGGTCGCACTCGCGCGACACCGGGCGCGCCTCGACGATCGCGAGGTAGTGCTTGGTGACGACGCCGGCGCCGAACGCGTCGCGCAGCGCGCGGTACGCGGCCTGGTCGCGCGCGGCGACGAGCACGCCGGACGTGCCGATGTCGAGGCGGTGGACGAGCCCGCCGTCGCGCGGATCGGCGTCGTCGGTCACCGCGGTGGCGCACTCGGGCCAGCGCGCGACGATCGCGTTGGCCGCGGTACCGGTCTCGCCGGCGCGCAGCGGCTGCGACGGGATCCCGGCCGGCTTGTTGATCGCGACGACCTCGGGCCGCTCGAGCAGGACGTGGAGCGCGGCGCCGGCGGCGGCATCGGGGGTCGGCGCGACGCCGTCGGCGGTCGGGGCCTCGGCGAGCTCGATGATGTCGCCGACATCGACGCGATCGCCCTTCTTGACGCGCTTGCCGCCGACCTTGACACCGTTGGTCTCGAACAGCCGCGCGATCTGCTTGCGACCGGCATCCGGATACTTGTGCGCGATCGCCTTGTCGACACGATCGGGAATCTCGACGGTGAACGTCTCGCTCATTACCAGCACTCCTGCAGCATGATCGCCATGACCTCGGTCGCTTCGGTCGCCTCGGCGGGGATCTCGACGAGGGCGTTGCTGCCGAGCAGCGAGCTCAGCATCGCCGACCCCTGCTTGGCATGCACGCGCGCGACGCGAGAACCGTCGACGGTGGCCCGCAGATAGTGCGCGCGCCCCGCGGGCTTGTGATACGGGGCGGCGAGCCGGACCGGCACGCGCGGCCGCTCGACGACGGTCATCCCCTGCATCGCGAGCAGCGCGGGCCGCACGAACAGCTCGAACGCGACGATCGTCGACACCGGGTTGCCGGGCAGCCCGAACACCGGGGTCTCGCCGCGCACGCCGAACGAGAACGGCTTGCCGGGCTTCATCGCGACCTTCCACAGCTCGGGTACCACGCCGGCGGCGGCGAGCACGTCGCGCACGTGATCGCGATCGCCGACCGACACGCCCCCCGTGGTGACCGCGACGTCGTGCGCGAGCGCCTCTTCGAGCAGCTCGGCGATCGCCTCGGGCGAGTCGGGCGCGATGCCGAGGTACGCCGGTTCGCCGCCGGCCTCGCGGATCAGCGCGGCGAGCGCGTGCGCCGACGAATCGACGAGCTGGCCCGGCCGCGGCACGGTGTCGACGTCGACCAGCTCGTCGCCGGTCGCGACGATCGCGACCAGCGGCCGCCGGTGACACGCGACGCGGGCGACGCCGAGCGCCGCCAGCACGCCGAGGTCCCACGGACGCAGCCGCGAGCCGGCGGCGAGCACCGGATCGCCGATCGCGAAGTCCTCGCCGGCGACGCGCACGTTGTCACCGCGTGCGGTCGCGGGCAGGAGGACCCGATCGCCGTCGCGCACCGCGTTCTCCTGCATGACGACGACGTCGGCGCCCGGCGGCAGCGGCGCGCCGGTGAAGATCCGCGCGACCGATCCCGCAGGCAGCGCGGCGACCTCGGTCGCCCCAGCGGCGATCGTCGCGACGATCGGCAGCGACGCCGGCAGCTCCGCGCTGCGCGCCGCGTAGCCATCCATCGCCGAGTTCGTGAAGCCGGGGAGGGCCCGCGCCGCGGCGATCGGCCTCGCGAGCACGACGCCGAGCGCGTCGGCGAGCGCGACCTCGATGATCGGCGTGCGCGGCACGCGTGCGAGCACGGCGCGGGTGGCCTCGGCGACGGACAGCACGGTGGTAATGTACGCGACGATGAAGCGCGCGTTGCTATTCGCGGTCCTCGGTGTTTCGGCCTGCTGTCCGCCCGAGCCGCCCAAGAAGCCGGTCGCGAAGGTCGAGTCCAAGCCGGTCGAGCGCAGCCAGGCCACGCCGGAGGAGAAGCACCTCCACGACCTGCGCCAGCTGACGTTCGGCGGCGACAACGCCGAGGCGTACTGGGCGTTCGGCGGCGATCGGTTGATCATGCAGACCAACCACACGCCGTACAAATGCGATCAGATCGAGGAGCTCGATCTCGCGACCAAGCTGACCAAGCTGGTCTCGACCGGCAAGGGCCGCACGACGTGCTCGTACTTCCTGAAGGGCGATCAGGAGATCGTCTACGCCTCGACCCACGAGAAGGGCCCCGACTGCCCGACGCCGCCCGACATGTCGAAGGGCTACTTGTGGGGGTTGTTCGACTACGACATCTACCGGGCGAACGCCGATGGCTCGAACCTCCGGAAGCTGACCGACTCGCCGGGCTACGACGCCGAGGCGACGGTCTGCCCGGTCGATGGCTCGATCATCTTCACGTCGATCCGCTCGGGCGATCTCGAGCTGTGGCGGATGGACGCCGACGGCAAGAACCCGCGCCAGCTCACGAACCTGCCGGGCTACGACGGCGGCGCGTTCTTCTCGCCCGACTGCTCGAAGATCATCTGGCGGTCGTCGCGGCCGCAGGGCGCCGAGCTCGAGAGCTACAAGGCGCTGCTCGCGCAGAACCTCGTGATGCCGACGCACATGGATCTGTGGATCGGCAACTCCGATGGCACCGACCAGCGCCAGCTGACGTACCTGCCGGGCGCATCGTTCGCGCCGTACTTCTATCCGAGCGGCAAGCGCGTGATCTTCGCGTCGAACTACCTGTCGCCGCGCGGCCCCGAGTTCGATCTGTTCGGCGTCGACATCGACGGCTCGCACCTCGAGCGCATCACGTTCGCCGGTGGGTTCGATGGCTTCCCGGTGTTCTCGCCCGACGGCAAGACGCTGTCGTTCTCGTCGAACCGCCGCGACGTCGTCCAGAAGGATGGCAAGGACGTCTACCGGATGACCGGCGGTCCCGCCGGCGTGCACGACACCAACGTGTTCCTCGCCGACTGGGTCGAGCAGCCCGAGGCCGCCGCGGCGCGCGCGAGCTCGGAGCCGACCTATCAGGCCGACGCGTTCCAGGCCATCGTGACCTACCTCGCGGACGACGCGCGCGAGGGCCGCGGCGTCGGTACCAAGGGCCTCGCCGACGCGCAGGCGACGCTCGAGACGCAGCTGAAGCAGTGGGGCCTCGAGGTCTCGCGCCAGACGTTCGACGTCACGACCAAGGTCGCGCGCGGCGACCAGACGGCGCTCGAGCTCGACGGCAAGGCGATCGCCGGCGAGGACTTCGCGCCCGTGGCGGCGAGCGCGAACGGCACGGCGAGCGCGGCGATCGCGAACGCCGGCTGGGGCCTCATCGACGTCGACGCCAAGCTCGACGACTACAAGGGGCTCGCGGTGAAGGGCAAGATCGTGCTCGTCCATCGCTTCGTGCCGCCCGACGCCAAGCTCGATCCGACGACGTCGGCGCGCCTCGGCGACCTGCGGTGGAAGGCGTTCATCGCGAAGGGCAAGGGCGCGGTCGGCATGATCGTCGTCGACGACGGCGACGCGAAGCAGGACGAGTCACCGCTGCCGTCGCTCGCGGCGGCCGAGAGCGAGGGCGGCATCCCGATCGTCGTCGTCACGCGCAAGGCGGGTGCGGCGCTCGCCAAGGGCGCGCACAAGGCGAAGCTCACCGTCGCGCTCGCGCCGGTGCGCACGAAGACCGACAACATCATCGCGGTCATCCACGCCGGCGCGGCGACCAGGCTGCCGGGCGTCCTCGTGGTCGGCGCGCACCTCGATCACCTCGGCATGGGCGGCCCGCCGAGCGCGCTCGACAAGGAGCTCGCGGTCCACAACGGCGCCGACGACAACGCGTCGGGCGTCGCGGGGCTGATGCAGGTCGCGCGCGAGCTGCAGGCCAAGAAGGCCACGCTCCAGCGCGACGTCTACCTCGTCGCGTTCTCCGGCGAGGAGATGGGCGACCTCGGGTCGGACTACTTCGTGAAGCACCTGCCATTCAAAGATCCGATCGTCGCGATGCTCAACATGGACATGATCGGCCGCATGCGGAACAACCAGCTGCACGTCAACGGCGGGGCGTCGGCCAAGGAGTGGCCGGAGCTCGTCGAGCCCGCGTGCAAGGCGGCCGGCGTGTCGTGCAGCATCGGCGGCTCGGGTTATGGCCCGAGCGATCACATGCCGTTCTACATCGCCGGCGCGCCGGTCCTGTTCTTCTTCACCGGCGCGCACAGCGACTACCACACCGCGACCGACGACTCCGACAAGATCAACGCGATCGGCGGCGCGCACGTCGCGATGATCGTCACCGACGTCGCGGTCGCGGTCGCGAACCACGCCGCGCTGACCTACGTGAAGGCGCCGCCCGAGTCGATGGGCGGCGGCGACGTGCGTCGCAAGGGCGCATCGCTCGGCACGATCCCGTCGTACTCCGAAGATCCGAATCTGCCGCCGGGCATGGTCGTCTCCGACGTCGCGCCCGACGGACCGGCGGCGAAGGCCGGCATCAAGGGCGGCGATCGCATCGTCACGATCGGCACCGCCGAGATCCGCTCGGTGCAGGACCTCATGTACGTGCTCGAGGCCGCGAAGCCGGGCACCGAGGTCAAGATCACGTTCGTGCGTGGCGGCAAGACCCAGACGGTGACGGCGACCTACGGCCAGCCGCGCGGCAAGCGGTAGTCGTGGCCGACGTCCTCGCACTCGTCAGTAAGGGCGTGTTCGACAAGGTGGCGCGCGACCTCGGTCCCGACGACGTGTGGCCGACGGCCGGGTACGCGAGCGCCGGCAAGGGCCTCGCGCCGCTCGCCGAGGGTGGCCGGCTGTTCCTCGTCACCGTGCGTCAGCCGAACGAGCGGCTGTGGCTGGTCGCGGTGCTCGACAAGCCCCGGTTCGACGGCAAGGGCTGGTCCGGCAAGCCGAACAAGCTGGCGATCCGCGACATCTCGACGATCAAGGGCGACCTGCGGTTCGCGAGCGGCGTCGGGCTGCCGACCAAGGCGGGCGTGCTCGGCATGTCGCTGCAGACGCCGCGGGTGCTGACCGAGACCGACGCGAAGCTGCTACTCGCGAGCAGGCCAGTCGCGGCGATGAAGGCGGTGCCGGCGAAGGTCGAGCGCGTCCGGAAGCCGAAGCCGAAGGCGCCCATCGCGATCGATGACCGGGCGCTGCTCGTCGCGTGGCGGCGCACGCGCGCGCCCGAGCTCGCGGCGATCTTGTGCAGCGTCGAGCTCGATGCCGAGTGGCCGACCGGCCTCCCCGATGCAAACCGCAAGGCGATCCGCAAGCTCACCGACCGCATCGCGCGACTGCCCGACGATCCGCGCACGACCGACAACCTGCTCGCGTGCGTCCGGTCGGCGAAGTGGCCGGGCTCGTCGGCGACGCCGATCTGGCGCGCGGTGTTCCGCAAGCTCGTCGCGCTGCGCGATCCGCGGGCGATCGAGCCGCTGCGCGCGATGGTCGAGAAGCGACCGCACTTCCTCGGCGCCGAGTTCACGAACTGGTGTGTCGGGCAGATCGCCGAGACCGCGGCCACGCTCGCGAAGCAGAAGCGACCGAAGCTCGACGCCGCCGCGAAGCAGCTGATCGTCGACGCGCCGGTCGCCGCCGCGCCGGCGAAGCGCGGCGATCCCGACGCGCTCGTCGCGCAAGTGTGGGCTGCCCCCGACGATCTCGCGCTTCGCGGCGTGATCGGCGATGCGCTCCTCGAGCTCGAAGATCCGTGGGGCGAGCTGATCGCGCTGCAGGTCGGCGGCGCGAAGGCGACCGCGGCCGTGAAGACGCTGATCCGCAAGCACGGCGTGCGGTTCGCCGGTGGCATCACGCACCTGTGCGCGCGCGATCGCATGACGTTCGAGCACGGCTTCCTCGCGACGTGTCGGATCGGTCGCCAGATGGTCGGCCGCCGATACTGGGAGGAGTGCGCGGCGGCGCCGCAGTGGGCGACGGTGCGCGAGGTCGAGTTCACGCTCGACGACGTGCCGAAGTGGTTCTTCGCCACGTACTTCGCGACCGCGAACCTGGCGAGCCTTCGGACGATCGAGCTCGGCAGCGTCACGCTCGCGCGGACGTCGGCGGCCGGGCCATGGCGGTTCGTCGACCCACCGTCGCGGCTGGTCTTCGGCGTCAAGCGGACCCTCGAGTTCCTGCTGCGCGGCCTGCCGCCCGCGGAGCTCGCGCGGATCCCGGCCACGAAGTCGCCGGCGATCGCCGCGCTGATCGCCTCGATCACCGCGCCGCCGGCGCCACGTGCCCGCGTGCGAGCGAGTCGGCGCGCTTGAGCAGCGTCGGGATCCGGTAGGGGCCGTGCATCGCGGCGATCTTCGCCGCGACCTCGTCGACCGCGAGCCCGATCGCGGTGACCAGGAGCGGCCGCGCGCTGTCGCCGCGCACGACCTCGGCGGCGACCGCGCCGGCGAACCGCGTCTTCGCGACGCCGACCACCGGCACGCGTCGCGCCTCGTGCAGGTGCCAGCCGAGCCCCGGACGATCGGAGCCGAGCCAGACGTAGCCATCGACGACGATCGTCGCGATCGGCACGTCGACGCGTTCGAGGATCGCCAGCAGATGGGGCAGCTCGCGCTCGTAGAAGTGGCCGGGGCGATACTCGGCCGCGTTCGGTGGGCCGCGCACGACGATCTCGAGATCGGTGACCGCGGCGTCCCAGCCGGCGAACCCGACGAGGGACGTGGTCGTCGCGACCGCGCCGTAGTCGACATCGACGCAGACGATCACTACTCCCCCACGGGGTACGGCCAGCGCAGCTCGTCGCAGCCCGGCACCGCGATGCCCGCGCCGCTCGCGGTCAGCCGGTCGACCGGCACCGCCGGTGATGGCTCGGCGCCGGGCGGCCCGTCGTAGACCTGCGCGAACCCGACCACGTACTCGCCGGTGTCGAGATCGATGAAGTGATCCTCGATGCGGAAGCGCGTGGTGCGCGCGGGACACTCCGCGTCGTGCGAGGTCGCCCGGACCGCGGGAAGCGTCGTGGCATCGGTGACGTACGCGCGCCGGTAGCGGACGTGTCCGAGGTGCGGGTATCGCGGCGAGGTCAGGATGCGCGCGGCGATGACGTCATCGGGCTCCGTCACGGCGCACATCGACGGTGGGATCGACGTCATGACGTCGCCGAGTCGCGCGAGGACGATCACGCGATTGCCCTGCACGAACACCGCGTGTCTGCGGTGGATGCGCGTCGACCCCGCGTACGCGCGCTGCAGGATGCTCGTGCCGAACGCGGGCCCGTGCGCAGCGGCCTCGGCGACGAGGTCCTCGTCGGGCGACGGCGTCGCGCCCTCGCGGAGCGCCACCTGCGCGGCGGCGAGCGACGCGAACACGCGTACCGCCGGCGGTGCGGCATGGAGATACCCGATCGAGCACGCCGGCGGCGGGACCACCGCGGCGGTCGGCGTCTCGCGATGCGCAGGTGGCGCCGCCCCGCACGCGGCGGCGAAGGCGATCACCGCGCTGACGATCTCGATCCTCAATCGTCCTCGAGCCGCGCGTCGAGATCGAGGTCGGCCTCGGCGTCGTAGCGCTCGTAGCTCGGGTCGATCGCGCTCAGCTTGGACTCGTAGGCGCGCAGCGTGGCCTCGGCGGTCGTCATCGCGATCTCGGCGGTCTCGAGCTGCGCCTGCAGGCGCTGGACGGAGAGCGCGCGGGTGCGGTAGTCGCTGCGCGCGCGCTTGACCTCGATCGACAGCCGCTCGCGGGCTGCGGCCTGCTTGGCGTCGACCTTCGCGGGCTTCGGCGGCTCGGCGGCCGCGGGCTTCGCGAGCTCGGCGAGCTTCGCGAGCTGCTTGGCCTGATCGACGGCGACGGCGGCGCGGTGCATCTCGACCGCGGGTGCGACGGCGACCGGCACGGGCGCGGCGCCCTTGCGCGCGGCGATCGCGGCCGCGACGCTGGCCTGCGCCTTGGCCTGCATCTCGCGCTGCTTCTGCACCATCGCCTGCGCGGCGGCATACTTGCGCGCCTGCTCGGCGACGACCGGATCCTCGTCCTCGACGGTCTCGGGCTCGGCATCCGGATCGGCCTCGACCGCGGCGGCGGCCTTGCGCTTGGCGACCGCGGCGGCGGCGACGGCGGCGGACGCGGCGGCGGCGGCGCGCTGCTTCTCGACCATCGCCTGCACCGCGGCGTACTTGCGCTCCTGCTCGGTCTGCGCGGGCGCGACCGGTGGCTCCTCGATCGTCGCGTCGCTCGCGGCCTCGTCGAAGTCTGTTTCGTCGGCTGCCTCGTCGTCCTCCTCGGTTTCATCGTCGAGCGAGCGCAGCGCGGCGTCGTGATCGATCTCGATCGCGATCGGCTTGGGTGGCGGTGGCGGTGGTGGCGTGAGCGGGATGACCGCCGGCTGCGCCTGCTGCATCGAGGACATCATCGCGATCGCCTCGAAGCCCGGCGGATCCCGGTCGTCGGCGAGGCAGCCCGGCTGATCGGGATCGAACGAGCCGGTGGCGGCGAGCGCCGACAGCGTGATGCCGGCGCGGCGCAGCGTCGACTCGGCGGCGCCGTGGCCGGCCTCGGCGAGCAGCGTCGCCGCGCGCTGGCGCAGGCGCGCGATCGACTCGCGGTGCTCCTGACTCGCCGACAGGTCGCCGGCGCGCAATCGCGACGCGCTCGCGAACATCGCGTCGAACGCATCGCGCGCGTGCCAGTAGAGCTGGTTGACGACCCACGCCGAGATCGGCGGCCGCTGGATCGCGACGAGCCGCGCGGCGCCGAGCTTGTTGCCGGCGGCCCGCACGAGGCCAGCCAGTCGCTTGCGCTCGCCGACGAACTCTCCGTGCGCTGCCTTGAACAGCTCGGCGACGGCCGCGGCGTAGTCCATCACGCGATGCTAGCGCGTAGCGTATGCTCGCGTCATGGCGACGGACCGCATGCGTCAGGTCGCGCTCGGCGCCGCGGTGCTCGCGGTCGCCGTCGTCGGGATGACCGCCCTTGTCGTGGTCGATCGCACCGCGCCGCCCGAGGCGGCCGCAGCGACGCCACCGCCACCCGCGTCGCGGCCCGCGGTGCTCGAGCGCCACGTCGCCGCCGCCGACATCGTCCGGCTGCGGACCGCGCACATCGAGACCGCGACCGACGGGATCCGCGTCGGCGAGCGCGGGATCATCGAGCCGCTCGGGCTCGAGGCCGACGACGTGATCGTCGCGCTGTCGGGCCGCCCGCTTCACCGCGAGTTCGATCTGATCGACGCGATGCTGACGCTCAGCATGATGTCGCCGACCACGCTGTACGTCGAGATCATCCGTGGGAACACGCACGCGCTGCTCGTGTGGCGCGTCGTCGGCGATCTCCGTGCGGCGCGCGCGGCCGCGATCGATCCATTGCGCCCACCGCCGCTCACCGCGGTCGCCGATCCGCTGGTCGCGACGATCACGGTGGTCGATGACAAGCACGTCACGATGCCAGGCAGCACCGCCGATCGGATCATCTCGGACACGCCGACCTACCTGAAGGCCGTGCGCGCCCTGCCGTGGACGAGCTACGGCGTGACCAGGGGCGTGAAGCTCTACGCGATCCGCGCCGGCACCGTGATCGACGCGATCGGCGTGAAGAACGGCGACATCGTGCGCGCGGTGAACGGCACCGAGGTCGCGTCGATCGATGATGTCGTCGATCAGCTCGTGAAGACGCGGCGGACGAACCTGTGGACGATCGATCTCGAGCGTCGCAACAAGGCGATGATCCTCACGATCTCGATCCAGTAGTCCAATCCGGACGTCGCGTGTCAGGGGCGCGTGTTACTGAACGGATGATCATGTCTACCGACGACGATCCGCTCGTGCGCGACTTCCTGTCCCGGGCCCGCAGCACCGCGGTCGCGTCGGGTGCTCGCGTGATCTCGCTCGACGATCTCGGCGCGCGCGCGGCGGTGCAGCCGACCTCGCGGTGGGGCTTCGCGGCGGTGCGTGGCCGGCTCGTCGAGCTGTCGGCGCGCGGCGCGTCGGGCACGCTGACCAGCGCGATGGAGCTCGTGGTCGACGCGCAGACCACGGGCGAGCCGGTCTGCTGGGTCACGCTCGCGAGCGCGACGTTCTATCCACCCGACGCGGCCGACAGCGGCGTCGATCTCGAGGCGCTGGTCGTCGTGCGTGGCCGCGATCTCCCGACGATCGTGCGCGCGGCCGAGCGCGTGTTGCGCTCCGGTGCGTTCGGCCTCGTGGTGATCGACTTCGGGCGCGGCGAGCTCGCGCACGACGTGCTGTCGATGGCGAACCAGGGCCGGCTCGTCACGCTCGCGCAGACCCACGACGCCGCGGTCGTCTGCCTCACCGAGAAATCGGCCGACGCCGGCTCGCTGGGCTCGCTGGTGTCGCTGCGCATCGAGGCGCTGCGCCACGACACCAAGATCGATCTGCGCGCGCTCAAGGACAAGCGTCGCGGCCCGGGCTGGACGCACGCGATCGCCGATCGCCGCAAGCCGAACGGATCCTGACTCAGGGCACGAGCTGGCGCAGCTGCCATGCTTGCAGGTGGAGCCGCCGCGCCGATTCGCGCGCGCGCGCTCGCATCGCGCTCGCCATGATGCTGGCGCCAGCGATCAGGCCGATCGCATAGAGCGCGCCGACGATCATCGTGCGGGTCTCCTGACCCTCGATCACCGGCGCGCGAAACAGGATACCGGCGCGATCGACCGACATCGTCACCGACAGCACGCCGACGCGCTCGAGCGCCCACGGCACGAGGATCGCGGTGCCGAGCATCGCGGTCACCGTGATCCCGGAGCCGAGCGGCGAGAACCGCGGCGTCAGCACCATCGCCATCGCGAGGACGGCGGCGACGCCCGGGGCGATCAAGATCGGCGAGAACATCCGCGCGATGATCACGACGAGGATCGTGTTCGTGATCACCACGAAGCCCGGCTTCGGCAGCTTCGCGCGGTTGACCTGGATGCACATGGCCCCGTTGACCAGCAGGAACCCGGTGAACACCGCGACGTAGCGCGACGCGGCCGGTGCCATCCACCACAGGAGCGGCGTGAAGCACAAGGTCGCGATGATCGCCCAGATGCCGGCCTTGGCGGTCTCCTTCGCGATCCGGATGTCGTCGGCGGTCAGCGCGTCGGCGACCTCGGGCGGGGTCGTGCGCGGCGGCTCGAGCATGAGGCGGCCGACCAGCTCGGCGGCGCCGTCGAGCGTCGGATCGAGCGCGAGGGCCGACGCGGCCTCGCGGATCGCGACGCGCTGATCGACGTCACCGGAGTCCTGCTTGTCGACCTCGAACGCTTGCCGGGCGCGCGCGAGGTGCTGCGACGCGAGGTTGCGACGGAGCGCGAGGTCGCGATCGCCGTCGAGGAACTCGAGCACGCGGTCGGAGAGCTCGCGGGCGGTCGCGATCCGCGCCTCGCGATCGGCCGCGGTCGCCGCGACGCAGATCGCGTCGAGCTCGGGCGCGATCTCGCGGTCGGGTGCGCGTTGCGACGGTCGCGCGTCGATCCCGGCGAGCGCGCTGGCGAGGCCCAGCTTGCCGGGCGGATGCAGCGGCGTGCCGGACAGGATCTCGAACAGCATGCAACCGAGCGTGTAGACGTCGGCGCGGCCGTCGATGTCGGCGGCCCCGCGCACCTGCTCGGGGGCCATGTAGCCGGGCGTGCCGATCGCGGTGCCGGCCTTGGTGGCATGCTCGCCGCTGCCGCTGGTGACGTCGGCGAAGTCGACGTCGGGATCGACGGTGTCGCCGCTCGCGCCGCCGAGCACCTTGGCGACGCCCCAGTCGAGCACGTAGACCTCGCCGAAGTCGCCGAGGATCACGTTGTCGGGCTTGAGGTCGCGATGGACGATGCCGCGGACGTGCGCGAACTCGACGGCGAGGCAGACCTCGGCGAACGCGCGCAGCACGCGCTGCAGCGGGAACTCCTCGCGGTCGTTGACGCCGATGATCTTCGCGAGCGAGCTGCCGGCGAGCCGCTTCATCGCGAAGAACGGCAGACCCTCCTCGTCCCGACCGATCTCGTGGACCGGCACGATCGCCGGGTGCTCGAGTCGACCCTGCACCGAGGCCTCGCGCAGGAACCGCGCGATCTGGCGCTCGGTCGGTGCCGCGGCGCGCATCCGCTTGATCGCGACGTCGCGACCGATCTGCTCGTCGTGCGCGACCATCACCTCGCCCATGCCACCCTTGCCGATGCGGCGCACGATCCGGTATCGGCCGACGAGCGAGGTCGCGGCGAGCGGCGCTCGCTCGGCCGCGCTCCCCTCGGTCGTGTGGGGCGCGACGACCGTGTAGGCCGGCTCGGTCTCGTCCTCAAGCATGGCGCCCATGATAGAGCGCCGATCGCGGAACTAGCGAGGCGGTGTGGTGAACGGTGGCTGGCTCTCGATCACACCGACATCGGCCGCGCTGTAGTAGCGCGCGACCATGTCAGCGAGCTGCGGCCGGGTGTAGACCTCGGCGCGCGGGTTGGCGACGAGCTCGGCGATCACCTCGGCGACCTCGGCGACCGGCTGCGCGCCGGGGATCGTGCGCGAGTCGGGCCCACCGTGGAGCGCGTTCGAGCCGAACTCGGTCGCGACCACGCCGGGGAACACGGTCGACACGACGATGTCCGGATGCGTCGGGCGCAGCTCCTGCCGAAGCGCCGAGACCAGCGAGGTCGCCGCGGCCTTCGATGCGCTGTACGCGCTGCGGAACGACGCGAGCGGCATGCGCGCGAGCCCCGACGACACGTAGATCAGGTGGCCACGACCGCGCTCCTTCCAGTGCGGTACGACGGCCTGCGCGGCGTGCACGAACGGCTTCACGTTGATCGCGATCATGTCGTCGAGATCCTCGTCGCGGAGCTCGAGTACTGTGCGCGAGATGCCGCGACCGGCGTTCTCGATCCAGGTGTCGATGTGGCCGAACGCGGCGATCGCGCGATCGCGGAGTCGCTCGGTGTCGGCGCGCAGCGTGACGTCGGTGACGACGGGGAGGGCGCGATCGCCGAGCTCCTTCGCGAGCGCGTGCAGCTCGGTCTCGCGCCGCGCGGCGAGCACGACCTTGGCCCCCCGCGCGATCGCGGCGCGCGCGAACGCGGCCCCGATACCGGAAGACGCGCCGGTGACGACGATGACGGTGTCCTTCATGCGCGCGAGCGTAGGGGATCTGTTCCGGATGAAGCCTTTGGATTGACACGGCGATCTGGCTAGCTGAACGTATGCCCAGTGCTCGTCGCGTGTGCCGATCTTCCGGCGTTTCCACTCCAGATCGTCTGGCGCGACGAGCCGGCCTGGCGCGCGCACCCGGTCGTCGTGATCGATGACGACCGCCCGCAGGGGCTGGTCCTGTGGGCCTGCGAGCGCGCGCGGCGCCTCGGCGTGCTCGCCGGTCAGCGCTACGCGCACGCGCTGTCGCTGTGTAGCGATCTTCGCGCGCGCGTCGTGCCGCCGGAGATCATCGAGCGCGCCCTCGGCGAGCTGCGCAGCGCGCTGCACCTGCTGTCGCCGCGCGTCGAGCTCGGCGAGCCCGGCACGTTCTGGCTCGACGGCGATGGGCTCGACCACATCTACGCGAGCCCGACCGCGTGGGCGACCGCGATCAGTCGCGCGCTCGGCACGCGCGGCTTCGCGGGCGCGATCGTGATCGGCTACTCGCGGTTCGCGACCTACGCGATCGCGCGAGCGACGCGCACCGGCATCACGCTGTCGCGCAGCGAGCGCGACGAGCGCGAGGCGGCGAGTGCCGTCCCACTCGCGCGGCTCGACATCGCGCCGAAGCTGCGCGACGCGCTCGCGCGACTCGGCGTGACCACCGTCGGCCAGATGGTGCGCCTGCCGGGTGGCGGCATCCTCGAGCGCTTCGGCCGCGAGGCGCATCGGCTCTACCAGCTCGCGTCGGGCGAGCGCTGGGATCCGCTCGTGCCGCTGGCGCCACCCGAGCAGCTCGACGAGCGCATCCTGCTCGACGACGACGAGTCCAACCTCGACGCGCTCGCGTTCGTGCTCGCCGCGCCGATCGATCGCTTGCTCGACAAGCTCGCCAGGAAGGGCCGCGCGGTCACCGGGATCCATGTCGAGCTCGTGCTGCGGCGCGCGGTCGGCAAGACCGAGCTGCGCGTCGAGCACGTCGCGACCGCCGCGCCGACGCTCGATCGCCGCGGCCTCGTGCGCCTGATCCATCTGCGCCTGGCGGGCGTGCCGCTGCTCGCGCCGGTCCACGCGATCCGCGTGTGGACCGATCACGTCGCCGCGTCGCGCGAGCAGCTCGCGCTGTTCGCCGTGCGCCCGCGTCGCGATCTCGCCGCGGCGAACGAGGCGATCGCGCGGCTGCGGGCCGAGCTCGGCGACGACGCTGTCGTCCACGCCGTCCTGCGCGACGGGCACCTGCCCGAGGCGAGCTTCGGCTGGGAGCGCGTGCGCGAGGTCAAGCCGGCGCTCGCCGCGGCGCGGCTCGTGCGTCCGCTCGTCCGCCGCGTGCTCGCGCGCCCCCAGGCACTGCCGCCGCAACCGCGTCAGGTCCGCGATGACGGCTGGCTCCTCTCGGGGCTCGAGCACGGTGCGGTCGTCCGGATCCTCGGGCCGTACGTCGTGTCGGGCGGCTGGTGGGCCGGCCCCGAGCTGCATCGCGAGTACCACTACGCCGAGCTCCGGCGCGGCGACTGCCTGTGGGTCTACTACGACCGCAATCGCCGCCGCTGGTTCCAGCACGGCACGATCGAATGAGGCTCGAAGTAGCCTTTTTCGCGAACTCCGGATAATGACTTGGTACGCGACCTGCTCCACGCACCGCCATGGCCGCCGATGAACCCCTCGCCGCGCCCATGACCGAGCCCACGCGCACGATCGAGGCGCCTGCGCTCGCACATGGATGGGTCGTCACGCGGTTCTTCAAGCAGCTCGCAAAGCAGACGCTCGCCCACGACATCGACGATGCCGCGGCGCTGCTCGCGTACTACACGGTCCTCGCGGCGTTCCCGATGATCGTGTTCGTCGTGACGCTCGCGGCGGTCGTCGTGCCGGCCCAGGTCCTGATCGACGGCGCTCACATGGCGACCCAGACGCTCCCGTACGCGGTCGGCCAGCTCGTCGAGGATCGCGTCGCCGCGCTGACCAAGTCGAACGCGACCGGGTTCGCCATCCTCGGCGCGGTGTTCGCGCTGTGGGGCGCTTCGCGCGGCGCGATCGCCTTGATGAAGGCGCTCAACCGCCTGCACGACAAGCAGGAGACCCGCTCGTGGGTGCGCCGCCAGCTCACCGCGATCGGTTGCACGCTCGGGGTCGCGCTGCTCGTCGTGACCTCGCTCGCGCTCCTCGTCGCCGGCCCGGCGATCGGGCACTGGCTGTCGGATCGCTTCGGCCTCGGCCCGACGTTCGATACCGGGTGGACGATCGGGCGCTGGGTCGGTGCCGGCGCGCTCGTGATGATGGTGTGGGCCGTCGCGTACCGGTTCTTGCCGAACACCCGGGCGCCGTTCCGCATCTTCACGCCGGGCGCGTTCATCGGCGTGCTCCTGTGGCTCGGGATCAGCCGGCTGTTCGGCTTCTACCTCACGCACTGGGGCAGGTACGACGTGATGTACGGCGCGATCGGCGGCGCGATCATCCTGCTCACGTGGATCTGGTTGACCAACCTGTCGCTGCTCCTCGGCGCCGAGATCAACGACGTGCTCGCCGATTTCCGGGCTCACCGGAGCCCGGCGGCGGCCCAGCTCGCCCAGGAGACGCACGTCCCCGGCAAAGATGCCGCGAAGACGAGCTAACCTCCGGAGCTGGCCGACGAACCTCCCGCGACCCGCGCCGATCTCGAACGCGCGCTGCGCAACCTGAACCTCAACCAGCTCGACGCGCGCGACGCGTTGCTCCAGCTCGCCGCGCACGTCGTCGTGCTCACCGACGAGCTCGGCCTCGCCGACCAGGTCGCCGAGAAGATCCCGGAGCGGCTCCACGAGATCCGCCTGCGCGACTCGCAGGCGCTGCAGCGCCCCGATCTCGATCCGGACGACGACAAGTACACCGTCACGCCGGCCGACGTGCCGTGCCTGGAGCTCATGCCGATCTGCAAGGCGCGCTGCTGTCGCCTGCGGTTCGCGCTGTCGTCGATCGATCTCGACGAGGGCATCATCCGCTGGGACTACGGCAAGCCGTACCAGATCCGCCAGCGCGCCTCCGACGGCTACTGCACGCACAACGACGTCGACACCGGCCACTGCACGGTCCACGCGAACCGCCCGCGCATCTGTCGCACCTACGACTGCAAGGACGACAAGCGCATCTGGCTCGACTTCGCCAACAAGATCCCGGCGCCACCCGAGGCGATCTTCGCGTCGCGCGAGCCGCCGAAGATCGATCTCGTCGAGCGCCTGCGCGCCCGTCGGTTCGCCCAGGAGCTCGAGCGCGAGACCATCGACGAGACGTTCGCCGAGAAGTGAGCGTCGAGTAGCTCAGTCGTCGCGGTGGCGCGCGGCGCGCAGGCGCTCGATGTCGTGCGGGGCGGGGTGCACGAGGACCTCGCCGGAGTCGCCGTCGACCGCGACGAGATCGCCGGGGCGGACCCAGCCGAACAGCCCATCGACGTCGGTGACGAGCGGCAGCTTGGCGGTGCGGCAGACCGAGAGCGCGGCGGACGAGACGTCGTCGGCGGTGACCAGCGCGGCGGCACCGCGCGCGACCGCGACGATCGCGACCGCGGTGCCGAGGCGATCGCCGATCCACACGGCGCCCGGGCGCAGCGACGCGGTGCCGAGGATCACGCAGAGCTCCTCGATCTCGGCGACGTGATCGGCCGAGCCCTCGGCGCGCTCGGTGCCGAGTCGGTAGGGCGCCTTGGCGTATTCCTTGGCGACCGCGCGGAGGCCGCCGGGCGCGCTCGCCGCGGCGATCAGGCGCTCGCGAAACCGCTGATCGAGCAGCGTCAACGCGATCCGATCGAGCGCGGACGCGGCATCGGCCGGCGCGTCGTCGCCGAGCCGCTTGACCGCGCGGCCGAGATCGCTCGACAGCCGCGCGAGGGCCTTCTCGATGTCGGCGGGCGCGGCGCCGAGCGCGGTGGCGGTCGGCACCGCGGCGATCCGACCGAGCACGACGCCGCCGACGCGCGGCGTGCCGTTCAGCCGAGCGGAGCGCGCGGCCGAGGCGCGACGGCGCTCGATCGCGAGCGTGACCGGCGCGCCGAGCGCGGTGGCGAGCGTGACCTCGTCGGTCGCGAACGGCTCCGACGCGCGCTGCAGGACGAGCACGCCGATCGCGGTGCCGCCGCCGATCAGCGGCACGCCGACGAACACCGGGAACTCCTCCTCGTTGATGCCGGGGACGTGCTTGTAGGCATCCTCGGCGGCGGCGTGCTCGGCGGAGACCGGGCGCATGCACTCGGCGACCAGGCCGGTGATGCCCTCGCCGACGTCGAGCGCGGTGCCGATCGCGGCGGTCGGAAAACCGTGGTTGCCGCGCATCACGAGCTGCTCGCCCTCGCGCACGTAGACGCTCGCGATGTCGACGTCCGCGATGGCCGCGATCTGATCGCACATCGCGGAGAACATCTCGCCCGCATCACCGTCGTGCCCGGCGAGCTCGATCAGGCGGAGGATGCCATCGACGCCGCGCGCGCCACGGTGATGGACCTGGACGACTGAATCGGGACGCTTGCGAACCACGATCGATTAACGCATGGATTGACAGACGAATCCGAATAACTGAACATCGGTTCAGTGACAAGTTACGCGCCCCTCTGGTGCAAATCGAACTTCTCGTTCCTCGAGGGCGCGAGCCATCCCGAGGAGCTGGTCGAGGAGGCGCACCGGCTCGGGTTGCGATCGATCGCGATCACCGATCGCGACGGCGTACACGGCATGGTGCGCGCGTACGTCAAGGCGCGCGACCTCGGCATCCAGGTGATCGCCGGCGCGCAGATCTCGATCGCGGATCCCGACGCGCAGCTCGCGGCGTCGCCGATCACGCTCGGCCTGCACGGCGGGCACGGGCCCGGCTGGGGCGCGGAGACCGACGACCTGCCGCCGGCGATCCCGATCACCGGACGGCACGGCCGCACCAAGCGCGCGAAGCCGCGGCTCGCGCCGCCGACGCACTCGCGGCTGATCTTGCTCGCGATCGATCGCGCCGGCTGGGCGAACCTCGTGCGCCTGCTCACCGCCGGTCGGCGACGCTGCGACAAGGGCGACGCGATCGTCGCGTGGCACGAGGTCTGCGCGCGCGCGCCGGGGCTGATCGCGCTGTGGGGCGGCGACGGCAGCATGCTCGCCGACGCGCCGGAACCATCGGCGCGCGTGATCTCGGAGCTGCGCGACGCGTTCGGCGATCGGCTGTACGCGCTGCTTGCGCGCCACCGCGTCGCCGACGACGTGCCGCGCGAGCTCCGGACGCGCGCGCGCGCGACCGCCGCGAATCTGCCGCTCGTCGTCGCGACCGAGGTGCTGTATCACTCGCGCGCGCGGCGCTCGCTGCAGGACGTCTTGACCTGCATCCGCCACGGCGTCACGCTGGCGACCGCGGGCCGCCTGATCCGCAGCAACGACGAGCACGATCTGCGCACGCCGCATCGCTTCGCGAAGCTGTTCGGCGACGAGCCCGCGGCGACCGCGCGCACGCTCGACATCGCCGCCCGCTGTTCGTTCTCGCTCGCCGAGCTGCGCTATCGCTATCCATCGGAGCGGTTGCCCGACGGGCGCACGTCCGCCGAGCACCTGCGCGAGCTGACGTACGCCGGCGCCGCGAAGCGCTATCAGGACGAGCTCTCGATCCCGGCCGCGGTGCGCCGGCAGCTCGACAGCGAGCTCGCGCTGATCGAGGAGCTCGACTACCCGGGCTACTTCCTGACGATGTTCGAGATCGTCGCGTTCTGTCGCCGGCGCGACATCATGTGCCAGGGGCGCGGCTCGGCGGCGAACTCGGCCGTCTGCTACTGCCTCGGCATCACCGCGGTCGATCCGGTGCGCATGGGCCTCCTGTTCGAGCGCTTCCTGTCGCGCGAGCGCGCCGAGCCGCCCGACATCGATCTCGACATCGAGCACGAGCGTCGCGAGGAGGTGATCCAGCACGTCTACGCGGTCTACGGCCGCGATCACGCCGCGATGGTGTGCAACGTGATCCGCTATCGCCCGCGCTCGGCGCTGCGCGACGTCGGCAAGGTGCTCGGCATTCCGGAGACCGCGCTCGATCGCGCCGCCAAGCACCTGTCGATGTACGGGCTCGTCGAGAAGGACGCGCTGTCGCGCGCGGGGCTCGCCGAGCATGGCAGCGCGTTCGATCATCTCGCGCGGATCGCCGACGAGATCCTCGAGTTCCCTCGCCACCTCGGCGTGCATCCCGGCGGCTTCCTGCTCGGCCACGAGCCGGTGCACGACATCGTGCCGATCGAGAACGCCTCGATGCCGGGCCGCACCGTGATCCAGTGGGACAAGGACGACCTCGAGGATCTCGGGCTGTTCAAGGTCGACCTGCTCGGGCTCGGCGCGCTGCACCAGCTCCACCTCGGCTTCGATCTCCTGCGCGTGCACCGCGGCATCGATCTATCGATGGCCACCGTCCCCGCCGAGGACGAGGCGACCTACGACATGATCTGCACCGCCGACACCGTCGGCACGTTCCAGATCGAGAGCCGCGCGCAGATGTCGATGCTGCCGCGGTTGAAGCCGCGCACGTTCTACGATCTCGTCGTCGAGGTCAGCCTCGTGCGGCCGGGGCCGATCAGCGGCGGCATGGTGCATCCGTACCTGCGGCGTCGGCGCGGCGAGGAGGTCGTCGACTATCCGCACGAGTGCCTCCGGCCGGTGCTCGAGAAGACGCTCGGCATCCCGCTGTTCCAGGAGCAGGTCATGCGGCTCGCGGTGGTCGCCGCCGACTACACGCCCGGCGAGGCCGACCAGCTGCGCCGCGACATGGCCGCGTGGCGCCGCTCCGGTCGCATCGAGAAGCACCGCGAGCGCCTGATCTCGCGCATGGTCGAAAAGGGCATCGCGCGCGAGTTCGGCGAGCGCGTGTTCGAGCAGATCCGTGGCTTCGGCGAGTATGGATTTCCTGAAAGCCACGCCGCGAGCTTCGCGTTGATCGCGTACGCGACGTGCTGGCTGCGCCGGCACTACCTGGCGGAGTTCACGTGCTCCCTGCTCAACGCGCAGCCGATGGGCTTCTACTCGCCGGCGACGATCGTCGGCGACGCGCAGCGCCACGGCCTGACGATCCGGCCGATCGATGTCACGCGCAGCGTGTGGGACTGCACGCTCGAGCCGGCGGACGACGCGTTCGGCTTCGCGGTACGCATGGGGCTGCGCTGGGTGCGTGGAATGCAGATCGTCGATGGCGCGCGCGTGATCGCGGCGCGCGAGCTGCGGGCGTTCGCGTCGATCGAGGACTTCGTGCGGCGCGCGCAGGTCCCGGCGCGCATGCACGCGGCACTCGCCGAGGCCGGCGCGCTCGCGGCGATCGCCGGCGACGACGAATCGCGGCGCGATGCGCTGTGGCAGGTCGCCGGCTGGGTCGTGCGCAAGACCGACGAGATCGTACTCGGCGAGGCGAACGAGGACCCGATCTTCACGCCGCTCGCGCCGCTCGACGAGATCTTCTGGGACTACCGCACGAGCGATCACTCGACGCGCGGTCATCCCCTCGCGCCGATGCGCGCCGAGCTCGCGCACCGCGGCTGGCCCGACGCCCGCGGCGTGTCGCGGGGGCGCCACGGCCATCGCATCGAGTACGTCGGCATCGTGATCTGTCGCCAGCAGCCGGGCACCGCCGCCGGCGTCGTGTTCATGACGATGGAGGACGAGACCGGCTTCGTGAACCTCGTCGTGTGGCAGCAGATCTTCGCGAAGTACGCCCACGTGATCCGCACGTCGTCGCTGCTCGGCGTGACCGGCCGGCTGCAGGTCCAGGAGTCGATCGTGCACCTGATCGCCGAGGAGGTCTGGGTCCCCGAGCTGTCTCGTCCGATCGTCGAGGTCGCGAGTCGCGACTTTCATTAGTACACTGGAGCAAGCCGTGATCTCGATCTTCATCCAGTCCGAGGTCGCCGGAAAGCTGGCGCTTCACTCGCGTCACGTCGAGGGTGAGGAGGTCGTCGTCGGCGGCTGCAAGTTCCTCGTGCGCGCCGCCGGCTGCTTCGTGATCGACCTGTCCGGCACCATCACGGTCAACGGTCGCCCGATCACCGGGCCGCGCGCGCTGTATCGCGACGATGTCGTCCAGGATGGCAGCCGGGTGATGCTCGTCGAGCACGTCGCGGGCCCACCCGACCCGATCGCCACGCAACTCGTCACCGCGATCCTCGCCGGCGACCTCGCCAGCCGCGAGGTGTTCGCCGACTGGCTCGAGGAGCAGGGCGATCCGCGGCGCGCCGAGCTCCTCCGCCTCCAGGAGCGCGTGCTCGAGCTGTCGCCCACCGATCCGCAGTACGCGCCATGCACGCGTCGGCTCCGCGAGCTCGCGATCGTCACCGACGTCGAGTGGCGCGTGTTGATCGGGCGCCCGCGCGTCGAGCGCTGCAGCATCGACTGCACGAAGAACTGGTCCGAGCTCGCCCCCACCGAGCTCGCGCTCCAGCGCCGCTGCCCCGACTGCCGCAACTTCGTCGCCTACTGCGAGAGCATGCCGGGCGATCGCACGCCGCGTCGTATCGTGATCGACGCCGGCGTCCACCGCATCCCCGGCGATCTCGATTAGCAGGCCACGAGCGCCGAGAAGGAGCCACCGATCCGATTGTCGATCTCGATGTTCGATGGCACGCCGCTCACGAGCGTCGGCACGATGAACGAGGTCGCACCCGGGATCACGCCGGCGATCCGGAGCTCGACGGTATACATGTGACGCTCCCCGAGCGACTCGTTGATCGCATCGGACAGCACGGTGACGAGCTCGGCGCCGATCACCTCGACGATCAATCCACTGGGCATCGTCACGCGACCTCCGGTGACCCGCGCCTCGGCCGATAGTCCAGCGGGATCGAGTCGAACAAAGTGGAGATGCGGCGCGAGGCATGCGCTCACGATCACGCCGTGGCGCGGACCGACTTCGGGGACCGGCGCGCTCGCGTCGACACCACCCGTGGGGTGTGCATGGCGGTCGTGGCGGGTGGGCGTGGGTGCCTGCTCCACCGTCGGAGTCGGAGTCGGAGCGGGTGTGAAGGGTGCAACGGCTTCGGTGGCCTGGTCGGGCAACATCGGCGCCATCGCTCCAACACCGACGTTCGCGTAGAGCGCGTTGGCCTCCGCGAACGCCTGGGTCGCCCGCTCGAAGTCACCTGCGGCGCGCTGGAGCAGCGGAGTCGCGTCGCGATACACGCGTTGGATTGCGAGCTCGTCGGTAGTGCCTCGCACGGTGCCGAGCCGGCCTTCGGCATCGTGAAGCGCGAAGTTGCCCTCGCCGGTCGCCGCCTCACCCTCGTGCCACAGGACCAACGTGCGAGCCGCGATCGCAGCAGGCAACGGAACCTCACCATGTGCGCGACCCTCCTGCCCGAAGTACTGACGCTGGGCGTAGACCCGATCGCGCGCGACCGACGCCTCGCCACGCAACGTACTCGCTGCGCGGCGCTCGACCTCGATCACGTGACATGCCTCCTGGGTGTCGGCACCCATCGTCTCGGCGGTCTGGACGTCTCCGTCGACACTGCACGCATCGCGCGCACTCTGGAGTTGCCCGACGAAGCCGCGATAGCGCTCGATCTGCTGCTGTCGTAGCTCGCGTGGGAGGTCGGTATAGTGTGACTGATCGGCGATCGCCTCCAGTCCGTGTTTCATCGCATGCAGATCGGTGACGATCTCCGATTCGTGATCGATCGCGTGGTGGGAAGCCGCGGCCTCTCGATACTGCGCGATGCGCGTCTCGAGCGCCTGGGTCTCACCCGCACCCATGAAGTTCGGGTCCTGGCCACCGGTCGCGAACAGGCGCAAGAAATGTTCGGGTTCGACGTGTGCAACACCCTGGATGATCGCCAGTCCGGTCTGCCCCTCCGACGACAGGAATGCCGTGAGTACGCGCGCGCGAGACGCATTGGCTGCGGGCGTCGCTTCGGTCGGGATCGAGGCGAGCTGTGATCTCAGGTTGGCGTAGATCCCGGAATCGGTGGGCTCCACCGGTCGCGCGATGAACCGGCGGTGAAATTCGATCATCTGGTCGGGGGAGAGCTGCGACGAGACCTCCCAGTGGCCCGAGCTGGCCGCCTCCGGATCGAGGCCGCGCGCGACGCCGGTGGCATCCGCGAGCATCTGTCCGGACTCGGCACCGCTCGTCGTGTGGAAGTCTGCGGTCGTCGCGAGTGCCCCGTCGTCCGACGCGGCCGAATCGACGTGGTGTTGCGAGTAGTCGCCGAGGACCGTGCCACCCGTGAAGTCCTCACGCGCGTGCTCGGTCGTGTGTGTCGTGGGGTTGCCATCGGCATCGAACGTCTGGCTGGTGGTCGTGCCCGTCGTCGACCCTCCTCCGAGCCGCAGCAGTGCTCCGGCGGCTACCGTCTCGCCCCACCCGGATCGATCATCGGTCGTCGTACGGATGACGCGCGCGCCGTCTTCGGTGCCATCGATGAAGAAGATGCCACCGAGCAAGCGATCCATCGCCGTCGATCCGAGCCGCACGCCGACGACGATCGTGACTTCGTGCGAGCTCGTATGGGAGATCCCCACCGAGATGCCGCCCGCACCCAGCGAGCCTCGAGGGGCGGCCTCGCAATGCACCGTTCGAGTCGCCTCGAGATTCTCCGCATCTGCCTTGGTCACCGAGACCTCGCGCGACGCCCGGAACGTGCACTCGACTCCGACGTTGAGCAGGCCATCGAGGGTCACCGCTCCCGATGGAGTGATCGTGCCAGCGTTCGCGACCGAACGTGTCGTACCCGGCTGCGCGCTCGTCCAGAATGAAGGCGTGTGAGCGGTGTCGACGCTCGTGCGCTCCGCCGCGCTCGCGGCGTGGGCCTCGAACTCGGTGTGGAACTGGGTCGCTTCGGCCATGGTCGCGAACACCTCGGTGCCAGTTCGCGTGGAGCTCACTCGACCGCTCGCGCCGACCGAGGCGCTGTCGACAGTTCCGAGCGCGTCGTGCTGGACGGTCGCGTCGCTCGACCCCGTCATGCCAGCGGAATCGCGATGCTCGATCGTCCAGGTGACCCGGTAGCGCCCATCGCTCATCAGCATCGGGGCATGGGACCGATACGTGTCGCCGCTCCCGACCGTGCCGGTGATCGCACCGACTCGAGCCGATCCCGAGAGGTCGAGGGCGCCATCCTGGTAAGTCGCCGAGCCACCGAGCTCTCGTCGATCCGAGCCGGTTCCCTCGGAAATTCGCGCGCCGGCGGTGTGATCGCCGACCGTGATGCGGCTATCGCGCGGGGCGGTCGCACCCGGATCGATCGTCGTCTCGGTGACCTCGAGCTGCGAGGTGGTGGCACCGAATGAGCGCGTCCTCCGATCCGCCTCGGTGTCGGGCTGCGCGACCGGATCGGGGACTGGCGGGCGTTGCACCGAGATCCGCGGTAGGTGTTCCGACGTCCGGGCATCCTCGTCGGGTTGTTCGACCTGCTGCGCCTGGGTCGCACGCGCGGCGTGTTCGCTCTCGAGGCGCGCGAGCGTCGCACTGGACGGGTCACTCGCGAGCTGCGCGCGGGCGACCGAGATGGCCTCGCGCTCGCTCTCTCGTTCTTCGGGGGTGCGGGCGGCGTCGGTGGACATTCTCGCGACGCGTTGATCGAGCTGCGCCGACATGCGCGCGGCACGAGCCTGCCGGTCGGCATGCGCGGCGTCGTCGCGTCGAACCTGCGCGGCCTCGAGCTGGTCGAGCGCGCTGGTCGATGGGACCTCAGTCCGAGATGCGAGCGCTCGCCGTGCGATCTGGAGTTGCGTGCGCTCCGCATCGCGGCTGGCTGCGGGGCGGGCGTGCTCGGCCGGGTCGTCGAGCTCCACGAGTCGCGTGTCGATACGTGACCGGAGCTGCGAGGTGCGTTCGACGCGACGCTCGTGATCGGTCGGCAACACCCTCGGGGTCGCGGCGGTGATCGTATCGTCGTGCTCGGGCGCTCGGCCCGGCGACGCGGCGACTCGATCGCGATGCTCGGATTCGAGCCGCGCGAGCGTGGCACTCGACGGTGGACCACTCGGCGAGCCGAGCAGCGCCTGCGCGTGGGCGATCGTGGCGAGCTCGTCATCGCGCTCCATCGCGGTTCGGGTCTCGGTCGTCGCGTGTAGCTCCGCCTGGCGTGCCCCGAGGCGAGCACGGAGGAGCGAGGCTTGCGTGGTTCGCTCGGTGAGCTCGTCGCCCGTGCGGCCGGCGGCGGCGTCGGCGGCGTCTTCGCGCGTGGAGCCGCCGCGAACCCCGGGTCCGTGCTTCAGGATCTCGGTCGCGGTGCCGTTCGTCTGGATCGTGTGCTGGACCTCGTGGGCGAGCAGCCACTCCCCCGCAGGGGTGTGTGGATCGTACTTGCCGTGCGCGAACACGATGTCGTGACCGAGCGCGAATGCCTCCGCGCCCTGTTGCGCGGCGGCGGCCGCGGCGTAGGTGTCATCGTGAATGCGGACGGCGCCGAGGTCGGCTCGGAGCGTGCGTTCGAGGCGAGCGCGCACCGCCGCCTCGAGTGGACGACCGCCGCCCGCGATCGCGCGCGCGATCACCGGATCCTGCGTGGGGTGCACCCCGGCCGTGACCGCGTCGCCGAAGCTGCGTGCTGCGGTCGTGCCCTCGGCACCACCGGCGTCCGTGGTGGCCGGTGCGCCGGTGCCCGCGGCGCGGCGGCGCTCGAGCCGCTCGGGTTGCGTGCCGCGCTCGCCATCGAGGTCGTCCGAGTCATGCTCGCGCGTGGAATCGACGCTCCTCATGTGATCACCGGACGCAGCCAGCGGCCCGATCTTCCGAGCTCAGCGCCGGTGGGTTGTTCGCGCGGGCGGCGGGGGCGGATCGTGCCCGTCCGCCTGGAGCAATGCCTTGAATCGCGTGTAGGCGCGATTCGTGAAGAACGGGCGGGCATCGAAGTGCATGAAGTCGCCCGCCGACGACGACGTCGCGCCGAAATCGCACGCGCCCCACGCGAGCCCGGCGACGTCGCGCATCGCGATCACCAGCTGGCGGTTCTGCGTCATGAACGCGCCGAGGTGACCACGCGCGCCGGCGCCGACCTCGCGTCGCCACGCCGCGGCCTGGCTCGCGATCATCGACGACCAGTGCGCCGCATCCTGCGCGCGGCTGTCGGTGGCGAGCGCGGTCCACGCGGTCGCGCTACCGAACCGGAGGTCGGCCGCGAGCCCATCGGGGACGGCGTCGTAGCCCGTCGGCCCGTGTGGCGGCGTCCCGAGCGCGCGCAGGCGCGTTTCGATCGCCGCGGGGTCGCCAGCGAGGGCGAGGTAGGCCTCGTTCGCGCCACTCGACGCCGCGAGCCGATCGTAGATCGCGCCGGTGCTGTCCTCCTCGGTGGTCATGGCGCTCGCCTGCGCGGCCGACATCGCCTCGCCGCGCCCCATCAGCCACGCCGCGTACCAACTGATCAGCGCGACGGTGCCGCCGCGGTCGGCGTGCGCGTGATCTCGATCGGTCCCCGAGCGACCGGCACTGATCCACGGGTTCGCGCCGGCAGAGATGTCGATCGCGAGCCCGAGGTGGTGGTAGCTGAGCCCGGCGGCGGTCTCGAGCTCGCGCAGCTGCGACATCGCGCTGCTGCTGTTGACGATGCCGGCGGTGCGCGGCACGACGCCCTGGGCGACGAGCGACGCCTGCGCCTGCGCGAGCTTCTCGAGAAAGAAGCGGTGTCCGGTCGCGGTGCCGTTGAGAAACGCGATCGTGTGGAACGAGGCCGAGTACGCCGCCCAGTCGGTCTCGAAGCCGTGCGGGACGAGGCCTTCCCGGCTCAGCTGCGTCCACGCGTCCGCGAGGCGCGTGTCCGCCGTGCTGTGCGCGATCATCGCGTCGCCACCGCCGGCGGCCGCGCCGGTGAGCAACGCCAGCGTGACCGGTCCGGCCGGCGCGACCGCGGCGGACGTCGGTGCGGCGGCCCCCGCGACGGTCGTCGGATCGACGTCGGCGCCGGGGTACGGCGTCGCCCAGAACGGTCGGAACGCGAGCATCGCGCGCTCGAGCGTGCGGAGGCGCGCCGGGCACGGATCGGGACGCACCGGCGTCTCGCCGCGCAGCACGGCCGCGAGGTATGGCTCGCCGACGGTGGCGTCGTCGCCGAGGTAGGCGTGGATGAACCCGGCCTGCGCGCTGGCGTTGCTCGACAGGTCGACCCCGGTCGCGCTGCCGACGAGCACCGACAACATGACGACGCCACACGACACCTGGCTGCCGAGCGGCGCGACCAGCGCGAGCATCGGATCGAGGCGCGCGGTCGCGAACTGCGCGTGCTGGAGCGCGGCCGACTCGGGCGTCCCGATCAGCGTCTGCAACGCACCGAAGCCCGGCGTCGTGGCGAGCTCGGACAGCCGCCGCGTCGCACCCGCGGCGAGCTCGAGCGTCGCGAGCACGTCGTCGAGCGAGTGCGCGCCGGTCGTGCCGGGGAAGAACGTCGAGCTGACGAGCGCCTGGTGCGCCGCGTACATCGCGGTGACGAACGCCGCCGGCGTCAGACCACCCATCGCGGCACCGAGGCCGACCTGGGGTGTGGCCTCGCCGGTGATCGCCGTGGTGCGACCGGCGCCGACCGCGCCCTCGAGCCGCTGCGTGAACGTGGTGCCCGCGGGCGCGGCGATGCCATCGGCGACGTCGACCGACACGCGGGCCGCGGCGGCACCGTCGACGCCGATCCCGAGGATCGCGAGCGCCTGGTTGCCGAGCTTGCCATCGAGCGTCATCCCATCGCGCTGCCACACCTGCCACGCGACCGCGCGCTGGATGAAGTGCGGCGAGACGACGAGGTGAGGTCGGCGATCGGTCTCCGACCACGCGATGTCGGTCGTGGTGACCTCGAACGCGGCGATCACCGCGGCGATCGCGCGCGTGCGGCGCGCGGCCTCCATGTGACTCCAGACGCCGTCGGGGCTCGCGTACCAGGTGCGGACCGGGTTGGACTCGCGCGCGGCCGCGAAGAATGGCAACTCGCGCACCGTGGGCCAGTCGAGCTCGTCGGTGGCGGGCGCTGCGGCGTGGGCGGGCGGGGCGCCTGGTGCTGCAGGTGGCGCGGGTGCGGTCGTCGAGTCACCCGCCGCGTTGCGTGCCGCCGTCATGAACGCGGCG
The DNA here is from genome assembly GCA_038321315.1 of Haliangiales bacterium. GTDB lineage: Bacteria > Myxococcota_A > Polyangia > Haliangiales > Haliangiaceae > JABFXX01. Next base: position 118,531 of record JBBQEX010000019.1, read on the forward strand.
TCCAGCGTGCCGCGGCGTGGGAGGCCGACGGTCACGCGCAAGAGCGCGATCGCCGCCGGCCCGAACCGCGCGTCGACCCGCGCGCCCGGCGGCGTCGTCGCCGTCGCGGGATCGCCGTCGGCGACCGCGCGATCCGCGGCCGCGCTCGCCTCGGCCTCGTGGGCGTCGCCGGTACCGCCGTCGGGACGGTAGCACTGCACGGCGGTCGCGATCGTCCGCTGCTGGATCGTGTGCGCGAGCTCGTGGGCGAGCAGCCAGAGTCCGGATCGCGACTCGGGAGCGAAGCGTCCGGCGGCGAACACGACGTTCGACCCGAGGGCGAACGCGTCGGCGCGACGCTCGCGCGCGGCCGCGTCGGCGGCCTCGTCGTCGTGGATCCGCACGCTCGACAGGTCGGCGCCGAGCGAGCGCTCCAGCTGCGCGCGGATCGCGGTCGGCAATGCGCGACCGCCACCAGCGAGTGCGCGCGCGAGGCTCGCCTCGTGAATGCCGGCGCTGACCGCCTCCGCGAACTGCTGTGCCGCGACGAGGCCATCGGGTCGCACCCCGGTGGCATCGCGGTTTGGCAGTGGGAGTTCGGCCGCGGCGAGCTCGCGGCGCGGCAAGCGCGAGCGCGCGGCGAGACGTGGCAGTTCGCGCGTCGGTTCCGGCGTGTGGTCGCGAGCCACGTCGCTGGAGGGGGCCATCCGGAGCGCCATGTCTCCAGATGACGCGGGCCCAGGCCCGATCTTCCACGCGTGCTAGCGTTCGGCCGATGATCAAAGTCCACGGCCACCCGATCAGCACGTGCACCCGCAAGGTGCTGTGCACGCTCAACGAAACCAACACGCCCTTCGAGATGCTCACGGTCGACTTCGCGACCGGCGCTCACAAGGCTCCGCCGCACCTCGCGCACCAGCCCTTCGGCCAGGTCCCCGCGATCGACGACGACGGCTTCGAGCTCTACGAGTCACGCGCGATCGCCCGGTACGTCGATGCCAAGGCCGGCGGCAAGCTGACGCCGACCGATCCGAAGCAGCACGCGAAGATGGAACAGTGGATCTCGGTCGAGACCGAGAACTTCCGTCCGCACGCGATGAAGTTCATCTACCAGCACATCTTCAAGCGCGAGCAGACCCCCGAGACGATGGAGCACGCGACCAAGTCCCTCGACCTCGCGTGCGAGGTCCTCGACAAGGATCTCGCCGGCAAGACGTTCCTCGTCGGCGATCAGTTCACGCTCGCGGACATCTTCTTCGCGCCGTACATCGAGTACGTGATGAACACGCCGGGGAAAGACATCCTGTCGAAGCGCCCGAACATGATGGCGTGGTGGAACCGCGTCAGCGAGCGCCCGAGCTGGCGCAAGGCTGCGGGTCGCTAGTCACTCGAACACCATCAGCCGCTGCGCCCACGGCGCGGTGGCGGTGGCACGGATCGCGGCGACCGCGCGCTCGATCGGCTCGTTCGCGAGCGCCCGACGGCGCAGCTCGTCGAACACGGTGCGCGCTGTCGCGTCATCGATCGGTCGATCGACCGCGATGACCGCCGAGGCTCCGGCCGCGACGAACGCGTCGGGCAGGCTCCATCGGCGGCTGAGGTACGGCGCGACGGTGCTGGCGCGACACGCGGCGAGCACGACGGTCGGAGCACCGGCGAGCTTGACCTTGCGGACCGCATCGCCGCGCAGCGCGAACTCGCCGTGCGCATCGGGCGATAGCGCGAGGAACGCGGCGCCGTCGTCGCTCGGAGCGACGATCCCGTGGACGTGGAGCTCGACGTAGGTCGCGCTCGCGAGGGCGGCGAGCGTGGCGGCAGGGGTCGCGGCATCGCCGGCGAGCGAGACGTCGAAGCCGTCGCGCGCGCGCATCGCCGGCAGCGTCGTGGTCCCGACCGACGCCGGCGGATGCGCGTCGACGACCTCGACGGTGTGCGCGTGGAGCGGCCGCACGCTCGCGTGCGAGACGTCGCCGACGAAGAACCACGGCAGCTCGCGGGGCAACAGGTCGGCGCGACCGTGGAGCGGCGGCCGCGCGAACACCTGGATCGCGTCGCACGCCGCGAGCTCGTGCGCGATCGCGTCGGGCACGAGCTTCGCGGTGCCGAGCTCCTGCGGCGGCACGATGCGGTGATCTCCGATCACCTTGCCGCCGTGGATCGCGGCGATCGTGACGCGATCGTCGTCGACGCTCGCGACCACCGCGCACGCCTGGACCGCGGCGGTGTGCGGGTGCTCGCCGATCGCCGCATCCATCGCGCCCCGCCAGTCGCCGGTCGCCCCGGCGTCGTCGATCAGGGTCGCGATCGCCCAGGCGCGGATCCCGTCGACGTACGCGTCGTGGTCCGACGCGTGGCGGGCGATCCAGCTCGTCACCGCAGGGCGCGCGGCATCACGGGTCGCGGTATCGCGGGCGATGCGCAGCGTGGCGGCCGCGACCATGCCGTCGCGTCCCTCGCCGGGCATGACCGGCAACGTCGCGATCCAGCGCTGCGCGAGCTCGATGTCGCGCGCGTCGCCGGTGTGGCGGGCGAGATCGCTCGCGGCACCGAGCGCGAGCAGGTCATCCGGGGCGAGGCACGCGGGCGGCGGCGTCGGATCCGGCAGGGTGAGGCGCACGCGATCCCACGCGGCGACCGCGACGGCGAGGTCGGCGAGCTCGAACTCGGCGTTGCGATGGACGTCGCAGTCGGTGTTGCCGGTCGTGGTCAGCGAGACGTCCTCCATCTCGGCGCGCGCGAGCGACGAGGCCCCGCGCATCCGGTGCAGATCCGCGAGCGTGGCGAGCGCGGTCCGGACCAGCGACGGCGCCACCGCGCGCCGGTACCAGCGCAGCGCAGTCGTCGCCTCGCTCTCGGCCCCGTCGAGTCCAGTCGCGCCGTGGAGGACCGCGAGATCGACCGCGAGCTGGCCGCACCGAAATGCGTAGTGCTCGCTACAGCTCGCGAGGGCCTCCGCGATCTCGGGCTCGGCGCGGAGGTCGTGGATCGCGAGCCGTGCGCTCGCGCGGCCGCGGACGACCGCGAGGTCGAACCACGGGTCGTGCCAAGGCGCGACGAGCGCGGCGAGGTGATCGGACGCCAGCTGCTGCGTGAACACGAGCACGCCGACGGTCAGATCGGCGACCGCCACCCCCGCCTTGGCGAGCCGCTCGAGCAACGGCCCGGTGTCGCCGGGCGCGAGGCGGCGCTCGATGACCGCGCGATAGTCCGCGGCGAACGAGGCGCGGATCGCGAGGTGAGCCGGCGCGATCCGATCGATCGCGGCGGTGGCGGTCGGGCTGACTGCTCCCGCATCGAGCACGGCAGCGAGCGGCCGCAGCGCGTCGAGCCGCGCGCGCGTCGGGGCGAGCCGCACGGCGTCGTAGAAGTTGATCCGCGTGAATGCCGGAAACCGTCGCGCGTCGTCGACCGCCAGCGGCGCACCACCGGCCAGCATCGTGCGCGCGCGCTGCTCGAACGCGGCGTAGTCGCGCTCGAACGGCGCGAGCTCGTCGGAGATCGTCGCTGCCAGCGTCCGGGCCTCCGCGGACCACCCGGGCTCGTTCGCGGCGGCGACGCGGACGAACGCGTCGCGGGCGACGTGGCCAAGGCCAAGATCGCGCGCGGCGAGCCCGAGGTTCCAGCGCGCTGCCAGGGAGCTCGGTTCGCGATCGAGCGCGCGATAAGCGTGGTCGAGCGCGAGCTCGGGCTGGTGCGCGGCGAGCGCGACGGCGGCGCGATCGACCTCGGCGGCCGTCGAGTCGGGGAGGGCCGTCGCCGCCTCGGTCGCGCGCGCGAGCTCGCCGGTCGCCGCGAGTGCCGCGACGAGATCGGCGCGGTCGCCGCGTTGCTCGAGCGCGGCGAGCGTCGCCAGCGTGATCGGCTCGCGCGCCGCGTCGGCACCGCGGAGCGCGACGTACGGTCGGTGGGGGGCGAACACGCTGCCCGAGAAGCGCGCCTCGACGACGCGATCGTGGGCGAGCGCGAGCTGCGTGGGATGCGAGGGCTCGTCGCGGTGCCACGGCGCGACCACGACGAGCGCGATCGCGGCGGCCGCGAGCGCCCCACCGCCGACGAGCGCCGCGGTGCGCCAGGTCCGCTTCGGCACCCGGACCAGCTTCGCGGGCGCGTGTGTCACCGCATCGATCCCGACCGCGGTCGCGAGCAGCTCCTGACACGCGGCGCAGGTCGCCAGGTGTGCCGCCGCTGCGGTCGCCTCGACGTCCGACAGCTCACCGTCGAAGTACGCCGACGTGGTCTCGAGGTGGTCCCGTGTCATCGCGCGGTCTCCTTGGCGACGAGGATCTCGCGGATCTTCTGGCGCGCGCGCAGGATCCGCGTGCCGACCGTGGCCTTCGCGATGCCGAGTTGCACGTCGATGTCCGATGATCTCCCGTGCGTGTGCGTTGTTGGTCTTCGCGTTGGTCGCCTGCACCGGGAGCCGAGGCGAATCGGTGTCGACGAGCACCGAGCCACCCGGCGTCAACTGTCCCGACGGCGGCGTCCGGATCGACAACGGCAGCGCGACGTCGTACGTCTGCAACGGCGGCGGAGGCCTCGATTCGTTGGTGCGCACGAGCGCCGAGCCGGCGGGCGCCAACTGTCCGTACGGCGGCACGAAGATCGAGACCGGCATCGACGCCAACCACGACGGGATCCTCGACGCTGCCGAGGTCACGGCGGCGACCACGTCGTACGTGTGCAACCCGGCGCCGAGCGGCGCGAGCGCGTCGAGCACGGGCCTCGTCGTCGCGGTTCGCACCGATGGCGTGAGCACGACCGCGCCGATCACGGTGCGCTTCACCGCGAAGGACGATCGCGGCTACCCGGTCGACCTCGCCGGCATCTACTCGCAGAACACGCCGATCCTGCCGCGGTTCGCGCTCGCCTACTTCACGAAGGACGCGACGACGGGGATCGTGTCGCCGCTGACGGTCTACACCCAGGCGACGAGCGCGGCCGCGCCCGCGGGTCAGCCGACCAGCTACAACCCGCTCGGGACCGCCCCCGGCCACGGCACGCTCGTCGAGAACGGCGCCGGCGCGGGCGACTACACCTACACGTTCCCGACGATCTCGACGCCGAACGGCAACGTCGCGATCGCGTACGACCCGGCGAAGCGCGGTGAGAGCCACGTGGTGTGGATCCAGGCGACGCGTCAGACCGACGTCGTGTACCAGCAGAACGCGAACACGTTCTACGCGGCCAACCAGCCGTACTACTTCATCCCCGATGGTGGCGCGCCGCTCACCCGCGAGATCGTCGCCCAGAGCGGCTGCGACAGCTGCCACGCCAAGTTCAAGGCCGAGACCACGACCGCGTCGTCATTTCACGGTGGCGGTCGCGTCGCGGCTGGCATGTGCAACGTGTGCCACAACCCCGGTCGCACGACGAACCCGTCGGCGAACTCCGCGGTGTTCATCCACCGCATCCACAACGGCGAGAACGTCGCGACCGCGAACCTGTTCCACGGCATCGCCGCGACCTATCCGCGCGATGTCCGCGATTGCACCAGCTGTCACGCGAACGCTGCACAGGGCGCGCAGGCGCTCACCAATCCGTCGACCGCGGCGTGCACCGGCTGCCACGATTACGTGTCGTTCACGAATGCCAACGCCGCCACCTGCCAGATCCTCGGGAACCTCGTGCGCGACACCGACGGCAAGCCGCTGCCGTGCAACCACGTCGCCGGCGTGCAGCCAGACACCTCGTGCGTGACCTGTCACGGCCCGGCAGGCGGGTTCGCGGCGTCGAACTACCACAAGCCGATCGCGCCGCCCGATCCGAACAACTCGTGGCTCGGCGGCACCAACGCGAACACCAACGCTTCGTTCCTCGCGGCAGGCGGCTACGTGCCTCCGACCGCCAAGGTCATCACCTACGACGTCAAGAGCGTCGACACCGTCGTCGACGGCGCGGTCAAGCGGCCGCGGATCACGTTCAAGCTCCTGCGCGACGGCGTCGATGTCGTGTTCCAGACCTACGCCGCCGGCTCGGTCACCGAGCTGATGCCAAGCTTCGTCGGTTCGCCGAGCGTCTACTTCGCGTTCGCGGTGCCAGAGGACGGCAACGCGACGCCGTCGGACTGGAACGCGTCGGCGAGCGGCTACATCCGCGCGATCTGGAACGGCACCGCGACCGGTGCGGGCGCCGGCACGATCGTCGGGCCCGACGCGGCCGGCTACTACGCGATCACCTTGACCGGCGTACAGATCCCCGCGTCCGCGACGCTGCTGACCGGCGGTGTCGGCTACACGTACGCCCTGACCAGCACCGCGCCGCTCGTGCAGACCGATGTCGCGGCGTATCCGTGGACGCCGAACGTCCCCGCCGATGGCAAGGCGCAAGGTGGGATCAGCGTGCCGGCACCCGACGTCTGGAAGGTCGCCACCGGCTACACCGGGCGACGCGCGATCGTCGACACCGCGAAGTGCAAGGCCTGCCACGGGACGCTCGGCGTCACGCCGACGTTCCACGCCGGCCAGCGCAACGACGCGCCGACCTGCGGGTTCTGCCACAACCCGAACCGCACGAGCTCCGGCTGGTCCGCCGGCTCGAAGTACTTCATCCACGCGATCCACGCCGGTCGCAAGCGGACCGTCCCGTACACCTGGCACGCGACCAAGGTCGGGCCCGGCTATGACGAGGTCGAGTTCCCCGGCACGCTCAACGCGTGCACGACGTGCCACGTGCCGAACACCTACGACTTCACGAACCCGACGAACCTCGCCGCGGTCGACGCGATGCAGCTCTCGACCGTCGCGACCGGCAAGTACGACACCAACCCGCTGACCAACTCGACGTACTACACGGTGTCGCCCTACGTCGTCGCCGACGGTCTCACCGACTATGGTGCCGGCTTCGCGTACAACGCCGCGACCAACGTGACGACGCCGGCCGCCGGCACGACGCTCGTGGTGTCGCCGATCACCGGCGCGTGCTCGGCCTGTCACGACAGCACCGCCGCGATCGATCACATGAAGGCCAACGGCGGCAAGTTCTACGTGTCGCGCGCGACCGCGGTCGGGGCAGCTCCCGAGCAGTGCTTGCTCTGTCACGGCCCCGGCAAGGTCGCCGCGATCGGGCTCGTGCACCAACACTGATCATTGGGTTCGGGTTAGCCTTTTCGGGTGCAACCCGGATCGATGATCGGAGGGCGCTACCAGCTCGTCGATCTCGTCGCCGAGGGTGGCCTGTCGTCGGTCTGGCAGGGCGTGCAACGGTCGAGCGAGGTGTTCGCGCGCCCGGTCGCCGTCAAGGTGATGAAGCGCGGGTTCGCCAGCGTCGGCGGGCCATACCTCCAGATGTTCCTCGAGGAGGCGCGCATCGGCGCGACGCTCCAGCACGCGAACCTCATCCAGGTGCTCGACTTCATCATCGAGGCGACGCCGAGCGGGCCGGTCTACTGCCTGGTCATGGAGTGGATCGACGGCATCGATCTGCGCACGCTGATCCACGTCGAGACCCAGATGCGGCGGCCGCTATCGCCCGGTCTGGTCGCGACGATCGGGTTGCGCGTGCTGCGCGGCATGGCGGCGGCCCACGAGCGCCGGCTGCCCGACAACACGCTGTCGCCGGTGATGCATCGCGATGCGTCGCCGCAGAACATCCTGCTCGCGCTCAACGGCGACGCCAAGCTCGCCGACTTCGGCATGGCGCGCGCGCGCGATCGGATCGCCGAGCAGACCGCGCCGGGTTTCGTGAAGGGCACGCTGTCGTACATGGCGCCGGAGATCATGATCGGCACGCCGGCATCGCCGCGCAGCGATCTGTTCTCGGTCGCGGTCACGTTGTGGGAGGCGCTCGCGGGCGCTCGCCTGTTCCACGCGCGAACCGACGCCGAGGTCGTCACGCTGATCCGGCGATGCGAGGTGCCGTCGCTCGTCGCCAAGCGCGACGACCTGCCCCCGCAGCTGGTCTCCGCGATCGAGCGCGCGCTGTCGCCCGAGCCCGAGAAGCGCTTCGCGTCGGCGCGCGAGATGGCCCACGAGCTCGGCGAGGTGCTGCGCACCGGCGGCTCGTGGGGCGATGCCGACATGATCATCGCCGGCGCGGTCGCCGAGGCGCGCGCCGCGAAGGGCAAGGTTCCGGCGCTACCGACCTCGTGACTATTTCGGCATGCCGAGGACGTCTTCCCAGCGCGTCGCGAACAACAGGTAGTCGCCGAAGTCGAACGGGTGCAGCGCGAGCTTCGCGCGCTGCTCGGTACTGAGCGTGGCCATGAAGCGCGCGTTGCCCTGCTCGACGAGCTGGAGCACGTCGGTCAGCGCGGCGAGCGCCATCATCGGCTTCCACGTCGCGGGATCGAGCTCGCCGCTGAACGCGGCGCGAAGCGCGCGCTCCTCGATCGCCGAGGCGGTCTCCGTGGTCGCGGCCTCGAGCTCGCGCTTCTGCCGATCGTCGAGGCCGATCCGCTGGGCGAGGTCATCGCGACTGCGCGCGACCCGCGAGCGCTGCGGCGCGATCGCGGCCTGCGCGAGCGGCACGATGCGATCGCGGTACGCGAGCATGTCCTCGCCCTCCTGCGGCGCGAGCGACACCGCCCACCCCGGAACGTGGAACCCGTAGGCATCGAGCCCGCCATCCGCCGCTCGCTCGATGGCGAGCCCCGGGCGGATCTCCTTGGTCGGCGGCGGCTCGCGATCGGTCTCGACGTAGCGCGTCGTGGTCTCGTGCTCGATCGCCGCGCACGCCTTGGCGTCGATCGGCGGTGGGATGTAGCGCGTGCACGCACGCCACTGCATCCAGCCGCACAGCAGCAAGAGGCCGAGGGCCGCGTTGCGCCAGCTCATTTGGGCAACACCACGCAGCGATTGGATGCGCATACGAGGCCGGGATCGCACGAGCGATCCGCGCGACACGCGCCGCGCTCGGTACCCTCGGCGGGTTGCGGCGGTGGCGGTGGTGGTGGTGGTGGCACGTACGGCTGCGGTGGTGGATAGGGATACGGATACGGATATGGATACGGCACTGGTGGCGGTGGCGACTTCTTGCGCTCGCCGAACCGATACGCGAGGCCGATCCGCATCTGGTACGTCAAGATCGGGCCGCCGAGATCCTTCGCGGTCAGGAGGTCGAACGACATCGGCCGCAGCCACACGGCCCACGCGCTGCCGAACGCGTACTCGCCGAGCACCTCGATTCGCAGCGACGTGCCGGTGACATCGCGGAACGCGGGCTCGTCGAAGTTCACCAGCGTCGCGCCGACTCCCATGCGGGCGCCGAGCACGATGCCCGGCTTGACCTCGTTCGAGAGGCCCCCCGAGATCATGATCGTGCCGTGCGACGCGTCGCGGTTGCCGAGGCTGTCGAAGTCGGCCCACAGGCCGAGGTTGCCGAACCCGAAGCCGATCGACAGGGTCGGCCCGGCGAGCAACCCGACCTGATCCGGCCGGCGGTTGAGCGGTGTCGCGATGCCGATCAACAGGCCGGCGTGCACGTGCAGCGCGCTCGGATCCGGCGGCTCCTCGGCCTTCGGCGCGGGTGCCGGCATCGGCGCGGGCGCCGGCATCGGCGCCGGTGCCGGCTGCGCCTCCGCCGATCCGACATCGACGACGAGCGCGAGGCCCACCGCGGTAGCGAGCGCGGCGACCGCACGACGGCGCCCCGCGAGCCAGCCGAACGCGATCGCCGCGAGCACGACGAGCGAGAAGATCTGGCCGCTCGACAGGCCGGCATAGATCCCGCGGCCGGCGTCGCCGCGCAGCGCCTCGATGCCGATGCGCCCGATCGAGTAGATCGCGGCGCACGCGAGCACGACGTGACCCTGCGGTCGCGCGCGCCGCGCGAGCAGCCGTGCCGCGACGAGGATCACGATGCCGAGCAGCGCCTCGTACAGCTCTGTCGGATGCACCGGCAGCGACGCGGCGCGATCGCTCGGGATCAACCCGGCCGCGACGTGGTCCTGCCACGCCGGGCTGCCGGCGGGGAACCGCATCGCCCACGGCAGCGACGTGACCTTGCCGTAGTCACACCCGGCGAGGAAGCAGCCGAGTCGCGAGAACATCAGCGCGAGCCCGAGCGGCGCCGCGGCGAGATCGCCGAACCGCGCGAGCGCCAGGCCGTGCTTGCGACAGACCTGCGCGAGCGCCGCGAGGCCGCAGAGGTAACCCCAGAACGACGTCATGCCGGCCCAGTGGATCGTCACGCGGCCGGTCGCGAACAGCTGCTGCACGCAGTCGATCGCGAGCGGCACCACGATCCCGCCGACGACCGCGGCGAGGTACGGCCACAGGACGAGCCCCGCGATCAGGCTCCGATCGATGCCCTCGCGCTTGCCGATCCGCAGCATCCAGATCAACGCCGCGAGGCCCGCGATCCCGACCATCGTGAACCACGTCGGCGCGATCAGCGCCGCGAGGTCGTAAGGCATCCACTGCGCGAGCCAGTCGACCACATGCGCCCTCACGACCGCACCTCCGACTTCTTGCGTCGCGCGCGTCTCCGGATCAGCGCGCCGATCGGCACCGGCAAGAAGCCCCACGCGACCGACACGCCGAGCACGACGCGCGCATCGGGCTCGGCGCGCGCGACGCTGCAGCCACCCGAGCCGCCACCGCCGCCGCACCCGCTGCTGCTACTGCTGCTGCTGCTGCTGCCGCAACTACCACCACCGCACCCACTCGAGGACGACGAGCCCGAGCTCGACGACCCGCAGCTGCTGCCCGACGACGAGCTGCCGCTGCAGCCGCTCGAGTTTCCGCTGCTGCAGCTGTCGCCGTTGCCGCTACAGCCGTTCGAGCTCGTCGATCCGCCGCCGCTCGAGCACCCGCTGCCCGAGTTGCCGCCACCGCCGCCCGACGACTTGCAGCCGTCGCAGTTGCCGCCGCAGCCGCTCTGATCGGTCGAGCTCGAGCACGTGCTGTCGCACGACAGCGAGTTGCCGCAGGTCGGCCCTGTGCAGCTGGGTGACGCGTCGCAGTTGTTGTTGCTGCACGTCGTGCAACCCGCAGACGTGTTGCGCGGCGGCGAGCTGTCGGTGCCGCCGTCGGCCGATGGGAACGAGCCGCTCGGCGCGCCGTAGATGCTCGCGAGGCAGTTGTCGAGCTCCTGGCTGCACGTGCTGTCGTCGAGGAAGTCGGCGTTGACCGCGAGCATGCCGAGATCGCTCGCCGCGTTGTCGACGCGCGCGCAGCTCGACGCCTTCTGGGCCGCGCAGTCCTCGACCGAGGTGATCGCGAGCGACAGGTTGATGCACAGGAGGTAGTAACCGCGGCCACCGGCATCGGCGAGCTTGGCGCACTCGTCGTTGCCGTCCTTGTCGGTCGTGACGGGCTTGCAGTTTCCCGAGGCCATACAGCTCTCGCAGCGACCGCGCTGGGCCGCCGCGCACTCGGCGACCGAGCCGTAGAACGAGTACGGATTGCCGCCGGTGCTCGCGAACCCGCCGCCGAGCGGCATCGGTGATGGCAGCGTGGTCATCGGGGCCGCGTGTCGCGCGACGTCGGCGCCCGAGGGCTCGACGCCGACGTCTGGTGCGATCGCGTCGATCGGATCGATCGCCGCGAGGATCACCGGGTTGACGACGAGCCGCGCGGGCTCGGTGCCGCGCGCCGCGACATAGCCGGCGATCGCCGACATCCGCGGCACCGGCACGACGACGACCTTGCCGGTCGTGTGGCCGGCGTCGGCGGCGAGCGCCGCGAACAGCCCGACCTGGCGCGACGCGAGGTCGGCATGCTTGCGCCAGCGATCCGAGAGCTCGACCTCGAGATCACCGGTCGTCAGGTCGCGGCCGGCCATCACGATCGCGAGCCCCTTCGGCGCGGGGCGAAGCGCCGGCGTGTCGACCGCGCCGATCGCGACCTCGATCGCCGGATCGGCGAGCGGGAGCGTGGTCGCCTCGACCTCGAACCCGCCGGCGAGCACCTGTCTCGCCGACGCGCGCTGCGCGGCGTCCCAGTGACCGGCGACGTCGGGAGCCATCCCGAGCAAGTCGCGCAGCTCGAGGTCTCCCGGATCGACCCGGTTGTCCCCCGTCCCACAGCTCATGATCAACGCGGCGCACGCCGCGACCCAGGTTCGCCCCATGCGAGTCATGCTCACACGAAGGCCCGACTAAGAAAACTTCGTAGCCGGGTTTTGCCAAGTAGTTCTAGCTAACTGAGCTGGTTCTCACGGTCGTCGGGGTCATTTGGGGCGCTCGGCCTCGAGCTGCAACCGGACGCGCTCGATCTCGGTCTTCTCGCGATCCGGGAGCACGGGATACCGGAGATCGAGGCGCTCGAGGGTGTCGACCACGGTCTCGGCGACGACGCGACGCATGTAGTGCTTGGAGTCCGCTGGGATGCAGTACCACGGGGCCCACGGCTTGCTCGTCGCGCGCAGGGCCGCCTGGTACGCGTCCATGTAGGCGTCCCACTTGAGCGACTCCTTCATGTCGCTCGACGAGAACTTCCAGTTGACGTCGGGATCGCTGACCCGCTCGTAGAACCGTTCGTGCTGCACCTTCTGCGACACGTTGAGGAAGAACTTGAGCACGATGCAGCCGTTGCGCGCCCAGTGCTTCTCCGCCGAGTTGATCGACTCGAAGCGCTCGTCCCACAGGTCGTCGAGCTTCTTCGGCATGCGCGGCAGCATCTGCGTGTCGAGGAATCCCGGGTTGACGCGCACCGCGAGCACCTCCTCGTAGTGGCTGCGGTTGAAGATGCCGATGCGGCCCTGCTCGGGCATCGCGCGCTGGATGCGCCACATGAAGTCGTGATCGAGCTCCTCGGTGCTCGGCGACTTGAACGAGTAGACCTGGCAGCCCTGCGGGTTCACGCCGCTCATCACCGCCCGGATCGTGCCGTCCTTGCCGGCCGCGTCCATCGCCTGGAAGATCAGGAGGACCGAGTAGCGATCGTCGGCGTACAGCTTGCCCTGCAGCTTGCTGAGCTTGTGGACCGCCTTCTCGAGCGCTGCGACGTTCTCCTCCTTGCCCGGTGCGTCCTTGTCCGGCTCGGTGGCGGCCTTCTTGATCTTGAATGACTCGTCGAACGAAACGAGGAAGGGACTCTCGACGGGATCGAACAGGATCGGCTGTGCCATGTGCGGGGAAGATACCGTGTGCGTCTGTGACAACTTCGGCAGATCGCGATGAAATCGCGGTGGCCGATCGCTAATCCGGATCGCGTCGAGTATGGTCCCCGCCATGTCGACCACGACCGAGAACGGCGTCGAGCCGGTTCGCTATGCCGAGCACGAGAAGCTCGGTCCGCTCGGGGCTTCTCACCCGGTGTTGCACGACGATGCGCGCCTGCGCGCCGCGCTGATCGGTGAGTTCCGCGCTGCGGTCGGCGACGCCCACGCCGCCGCCACCAAGCTCGATGACGGTGCCCCCGCGGCTGTCCACGCGTCGCGCAAGGCGCTGCGTCGCGCCCGCGCGATCCTGTCGCTCGTCGCCAGCGCGCTCCCCAAGAGCGAGCGACGCGCCGTCCTCGACGCGCTCCGCGAGGCCCGCCGCGGCCTCAGCAGCACGCGCGACCACGCGGTCGCGCCCGACACCCTCGCCCAGCTGCCGCTCGGTCCCGACGAGCGCGAGACCGCCGCGCGGATCCTCGCGAACGCGACCGAAGCGATGCCGCCGATCGCCGAGATCGAGCAACTCCTCCAGGCGAGCGCGAAGCTCGCCGCGACGCAGGCCGACGCGCTCGAAGCCGCGCTGCCGGCCGAGCTGGGCTGGCGCGTCGTCGAGCGCGGCATCCGCGCGATCTACGCCGAGGCGCGCGATGCCCGACGCGATGCCAAGCGCAGCACGCGCGCGTTCCACCAGTGGCGCCGCCGCAGCAAGGAGCTGGTCTACCAGCTCGAGTTGATCGCCAAGCACGCCGGCCCGCGCGTCGGCCTCATCCACGCGACGCTCGACGGCATCACCGATGCGGCGTCCGGCGCGGTCGACCTCATCATGCTGCGCGAGTTCGTGCGGACGTACGCGCAGGGTGTCGACGAGGCTCAGCTCGCGCACCTCGAGACCGCGATCGACGCGCAGCTCGGCGACCTCATGAAGAGCGCTCGCAAGGCCGGCCGCGACGCGTTCGACCGCAATGCCACCAAGTTCGCCAAGCACCTGGCCAAGGCGGTCGCCAAGGATCTCGCGCCGCCGTCGCCCGGTCCGGAACACGACGCCGGCGACGCCGACCACAGCTGATTTCGGCTACAAACCGGACCATGTCGAAGGTCCTCATCATCGGTGCTGGCGGCGTCGGCGGCGTCGTCGCTCACAAGGCCGCCATGGAGAAGACGGCGTTCTCCGAGGTCATGCTCGCGAGTCGCCGGATCGCGAGCTGCGACAAGCTCGCCGCCGAGATCGAGCAGATGCACGGTCGCAAGATCAAGACGGCGCAGGTCGACGCCGACGACGTGCCCGCGCTCACGCGCCTGCTCCGGGACTACCAGCCGAAGCTGGTCGTCAACGTCGCGCTGCCGTACCAGGACCTCCACATCATGGATGCGTGCCTCGCGGCGGGCGTCGACTACCTCGACACCGCGAACTACGAGCCGCTCGACGTCGCAAAGTTCGAGTACTCGTGGCAGTGGGCTTATCAGGAGCGCTTCAAGGCTCAGGGCCAGATGGCCGTGCTCGGATCGGGCTTCGATCCCGGCGTGACGAACGTGTTCTGCGCGCACGTCCAGAAGCACCTGCTCGACGAGATCCACTACGTCGACATCGTCGACTGCAACGGCGGCTCGCACGGCAAGCCGTTCGCGACCAACTTCAACCCCGAGATCAACATCCGCGAGATCACGGCCCGCGGTCGCTACTGGGAGGCCGGCGAGTGGAAGGAGACCGAGCCGCTCTCGGTCTCGCGCATGTTCGACTATCCGGGCGTCGGCGAGCGCAAGAGCTTCCTGCTCTATCACGAGGAGCTCGAGTCGCTCGCGAAGAACCTGAAGGGCCTCCGGCGCATCCGGTTCTGGATGACGTTCGGCGACGCGTACTTGAAGCACCTCGAGGTGATGCAGAACATCGGCATCACGCGCATCGATCCGGTCGAGTTCAACGGCCAGCAGATCGTGCCGATCCAGTTCCTGCGCGCGCTGCTCCCCGATCCGGCGTCGCTCGCCGCGAACTACACGGGCAAGACCTCGATCGGCTGCCTGTGCGAGGGCGTCAAGAACGGCAAGCGCAAGCGCTACTTCATCTACAACATCTGCGACCACGCCGAGACCTACAAGGAGGTCCGCGCGCAGGCCGTGTCGTACACGACCGGCGTGCCGGCGGTTACCGGCGCCGTGATGATGGTGACCGGCAAGTGGCAACAGCCCGGCGTGTGGAACATCGAGCAGCTCGATCCGGATCCGTTCCTCGACGACCTCGGTCGCCGCGGGCTGCCCTGGCACGTCGAGGAGAGATGAGCGCCGGCGCGAACCTCGGCGGCGACGTCGCGCGCGCGATCGACGTGAGCGCGCTCGAGACGCCGTGCTTCGTGACGGACCTCGGCGCGCTCGAGCGCAACCTCGCGCTGCTCGCGGATGTTCAGCAGCGCGCGGACGTCACGATCTTGCTCGCGCTCAAGGGCTTCGCGCAGTGGTCGACGTTTCCGCTGGTGCGAAAGTATCTCGCCGGCGCGACGTCGAGCTCGGTGGCCGAGGCGCGGCTGGCGCGCGAGGAGCTCGGCGGCCAGGTGCACGCGTACGCCCCGGCGTACTCCGATGGCGAGATGGCGGAGCTCGTCACGCTCGCCGATCACATCGTGCTCAACTCGCCGGCGCAGTGGCGGCGCCATCGCGCGACGATCGAGCGCGCCGGACGCTCGGCCGGCCTGCGCGTCAACCACGAGCACCAGGAGGTCGAGGTCGCGCTCTACGATCCGGCGGGCGCGTGCTCGCGGCTTGGCACGACGCGCGCGAACCTGCGCGCCGAGGATCTCGAGGGTCTCGACGGCCTGCACTTCCACACGCT
>JBBQEX010000020.1:0-122994 GCA_038321315.1 Haliangiales bacterium
ATCGCCTCGGCGAACGCGAAGCCCCAGCCCGCCCCGCCCACCATCTCCGCGACCGGCCGGCGCACACCGATCCCCATCACCAAACCCGCGAAGCCCTAGAAGCCCACGAGCGTTACCGCGCAGTCGGCGACCGGCACCTGAAACGGGCCGACCATCGAGTCGCGCGAGACCATGCCGCCGACCGTGCGATCGCCGATCGTGACGAGGAACGTCTTGTCGGCGACCGTCGGCAACCCGAGCACGCGGTCGAGCGCCGCCGCGATCGTCGCGCCACCGAGCGCGAGCTCGACGCGCGGCGCCGGCAGCGTCGCGGCGCGCCGCACCATGCGCGGTGGCTTGCCGAGCATGAGCTCGAGCGGCACGTCGACCGGGACCGGCGCGGGCGGGACGTCGGCGACGACGAGCCGACCGTCCTCGTGCGCGACGCCGACCTGGGCCCACGGCGCGCGCTCGCGGGCGCACAGCGCGGCGAACTCGGCGACGCGCGCCGGCTCGATCGCGAGCACGTAGCGCTCCTGCGCCTCGTTGCACCACAGCTCGAGCGGCGACAGATCGCCCTCGCCGGTCGGGATCGCGCGCAGCTCGAGGCGCGCGCCGAGGCCGGCATCGTGAACGAGCTCGGGCAGCGCGTTCGACAGGCCGCCGGCGCCGACGTCGTGGATCGAGACGATCGGGTTGGCGTCGCCGAGCGCCCAGCAGCGGTCGATGACCTCCTGACAGCGGCGCTCGATCTCGGCGTTGTCGCGCTGCACCGACGCGAAGTCGAGATCCTCGGCCGACGCACCCTGCGCGAGCGACGAGGCCGCGCCGCCGCCGAGCCCGATCAGGAACGCCGGTCCGCCGAGCACGATCAGCGCCGCGCCGTTCGCGATCTGCGACTTCTGAACATGCGCCGGGCGAACCGCGCCGATGCCACCGGCGAGCATGACGGGCTTGTGATAGCCGCGCGTCGTCGTCGCGTCCTCGACGCGCTCGAGCGTGCGGAAGTAGCCGAGGATCGCCGGGCGTCCGAACTCGTTGTTGAACGCGGCGCCCCCGAGCGGACCTTCGAGCATGATGTCGAGCGCGCTCGCGATCCGCGCCGGCGAGCCGAGCCACGCGTCACCGGTCGGCTCCCACGGCTCGAGCGCGCCCGGGATCCGCAGGTCCGACACCGTGAAGCCGACCAGGCCGGCCTTGGGCTTGCCGCCGCGACCGGTCGCGCCCTCGTCGCGGATCTCGCCGCCCGAGCCGGTCGCTGCGCCCGGGAACGGCGAGATCGCCGTCGGGTGGTTGTGGGTCTCGACCTTGCCGAGGATGTGAGACGGCTCGACGTGCGTGCGGTAGACCCCGTCGGTGTCGGCCCACACGCGCGCGCCGATCTCGCCCTCGACGACCGCCGCGTTGTCCTTGTACGCCGACAGGACGCCGCTCGGGCTCGCCGCGGTCGAGCGCTTGATCAGCGCGAACAGCGACGCGTCCTGCTTGACGCCGTCGACGTGCCACTCGGCGTTGAAGATCTTGTGGCGGCAGTGCTCGCTGTTGGCCTGCGCGAACATCATGAGCTCGACGTCGCTCGGATCGCGGCCGAGCTCGCGGTAACGGCGGACGAGGTAGTCGATCTCGTCGTCGGCGAGCGCGAGGCCCATCCGCCGCGACGCCTCGCGCAACGTCGCGACGCCGTCGGCGCCGAGCGCGACCTTCGCGAGCGGACGCGGCGTGCCCGACCTGGCGACGACCGACGCGAGGTCGGCCTCGCGCGCGATCACCGTCTCGGTCATCCGGTCGGCGAGCACGCGCCCGCACGCCGCCGCGTCGACGTTCGCGCCGATGAGCGTGTACGCGATCACGCGCTCGATCCGCTCGACGACCTCGAGCCCGCACACGTGCGCGATATCGGTCGCCTTGCTCGACCACGGCGAGGTCGTGCCGGCGCGCGGCGCGACCCACAACGTCGCGCTCGCCGGCGGCGCCATCGGCGGCACGTCGGGTCCGTAGGTCAGCATCGCGACGAGCTGCGCGTGCTCCTCCGCGGTGAGCGCGCGCGCCGCGACGACGACGTGCACCCAGTGGGTGTCGAGCGCGGCGACCCCGGGCAACCGCGCGAGCACCCGCGCGCGGCGGGCCACGCTCAGCGCCGCGCGGCCCGGGACGAGCAACATCAGGCCGCGTCCAGCGCGGCGGCGATGCGAGCGACCGGCTCACGCGTGTCCGGCACGAACTGCTTGCCGGTCACGATCTCGAAGCTCGCGATGTAGCGGCGCGCGGCCTCGATGCGGATGTCGTCCGGCATCACCGGGGGCGTGCCGTCGCCGGACCACTTGGCCTCGTTCGCGAGCCAGCGACGCACGTACTCCTTGTCGAGGCTGCGTGGCTCCTCGCCGCGCGAGCGCCGCGCCTCGAAGTCCTCGGCGTACCAGTAGCGCGACGAGTCCGGCGTGTGGATCTCGTCGATCAAGACGATCGTCCCGTCGGGCGCGAGGCCCATCTCGTACTTGGTGTCGGCGAGGATGAGGCCCTGCTTCGCGGCGTGCGCCTGGCCGGCGGCGAACAGCTGCTGGGCGAGGCGCGCCGCGCGATCGAACACCAACGCGTCGATCCGGCCCATCGACAGCAGCTCGGCGCGCGACACGCTGACGTCGTGATCGCCCTTCTGCGCCTTGGTCGACGGCGTGAGGATCGCCTCGTCGAGCGGCTGGTTCTTGGTCATGCCGTCGCGCAGCTTGTGGCCGCAGAACGTGCGCTCGCCGGCCTCGTAGTGCTTCCAGATCGAGGTCGACGTCACGCCGGTCAGGTACGCGCGCATCACGAGCTCGACCGGTAGCGGCACGCACTCGCGCGCGATCATCACGTTGGGGTCGGGCACGCGCAGCATGTGGTTCGGCGCGAGCTTCGCGGTGTGATCGAACCAGAACGTCGCGAGCTGGTTGAGCACCTGGCCCTTAAACGGGATCGTGCCGACCACGGCATCGAACGCGCTCAGCCGATCGGTCACGACGATCACGCGCTCGCCGCGCTCGGCGTCGATGTAGCAATCGCGCACCTTGCCGTCGTAGCGCGGCAGCGCGCGGCCGCCGATCGTCGTCCACGGCGTGGCGTCGAGGGTCTGCCGGAGCTGCGCGCGGAGGTCGGCTTCACTCACGGTCATTGTGGGGCCCTCCTGGTTCGAGCCCGCCGAGGGCCCTGTCGATGATGGCGCCGGCGTGGCGCAGGTGGTGCGCGAGGTCGAAGCAGGCGTCGAGCGCGGCCGCATCGAGCCGCGCGTTGACCTCGGCGTCGGCGCCGAGCAGCGCGCGGAACCGTCCCGGGGTCGCGCCGGTCTCGCCGCGCGCGGCGGCCTCGGCGATCGCGGCGAGCGCGGCGCGCTGGACCATCACGTAGGCGCCCTGGCGTGGCAGGCCGGTCTTGACCAGCGCGAGCAGCACGGCCTCGGAGAAGTACAGGCCGCCGGTGCGGTCCATGTTCATCTGCATGCGGCTCGCGTGGACGACGAGCCCGGTCACGAGCGTCGTCGCGCGCGCCGTCATGAAGTCGGCGAGGATCGTGGCGTCCGGCATCGCGACCCGCTCGACGCTCGAGTGCGAGATGTCGCGCTCGTGCCACAGCGCGACGTCCTCGAAGCCGGCCTGCGCGTACGAGCGCAATAGCCGCGCGAGCCCACACAGGTTCTCGCTGAGGATCGGGTTCTTCTTGTGCGGCATCGCCGACGAACCCTTCTGGCCCTTGGCGAAGCCCTCCTCGGCCTCGCCGACCTCGGTGCGCTGCCAGTGGCGAACCCCGAGGGCGATCTGCTCGATCGCGGTGCCGAGCAGCGCGAGCGCCGACAGGACCTCCGCGTGGCGATCGCGCCCGACGATCTGGGTCGCGACGGTCTCGGCCGCGAGCCCGAGCGCCGCGAGCGCCTCGGCCTCGATCTCCGGGTCGAGGTTGCCGTAGACGCCGACCGCGCCGGCGATCTTGCCGACCGCGATCGCGGCGCGCGCGCGGACGATGCGCTCGCGAGCGCGCGTGATCTCGGCGTGCCAGCGCGCGAACGTCAGGCCGGCCGTGACCGGCTCGGCGTGGATGCCGTGCGAGCGGCCGATCATCGGGGTCGTCGCGTGCTCGCGGGCGCGGCGCGCGAGCGTGGCGCGGAGCTCGTCGATCGCGGTCACGATCGCGTCGAGCGCGTCGCGCGTCTGGATCGCGAGCGCGGTGTCGAGCACGTCGGACGACGTCATCCCGAGGTGCAGCCACCGCGCGGGCTCACCGGCGAGCTCCTCGACGTGGGTGAGAAAGGCGATCACGTCGTGGCGCGTGGTCGCCTCGATCGCGAGGATGCGCGCGGGATCGAGCTTGCCGGCCGCGGCCACCCGGACGCGCTCGGCGGTCCCGGCGGGCACGGTGCCGCGTCGCTCCATCGCGGTGCACGCGGCCAGCTCGATCGCGAGCCACAGCTCGAACCGCGGCCTGTCGTCCCACCGCGCCGCGAACTCGGGCCGTGCATAGCGCGGGATCACGCGCGTGTTTTACGCTATTTTCGGCCGAGGATCAGCCAGATCACGAGCGCCACGAGCGCCGCGATGATCACCGCGATCGACGCCCAGAACGTGTTGCTCCAGATCCGCTGCTTGCGCGCTTCGCGGAAGTCGCGTGGCAGCGCGAGGTTCCCCATGCCGCGCGGTGGCGTCGTTGACTGCGCGCTGTCGGCGATCGAACGCAGCTTCACCTGCGGGATCTCGGGCCGAACGTGCTTCGGCTGCTTCGCCGGCTGGCCGACGTCCGCCGGCGTCTTCATCGAGATCGCCCGCATCGGCTCGCTCGGCTCCGGCTTGGTGACCGCCTTCACGACCGCCGGTAGCTTGGGCGCCTTCGGGATCGGCGGCGGCATCGTCGGCTTGCGGCCCTTGGCGACGACCGTCTGCGGCGCGTCGGCCTTGGTGCCGCCGTCGTAGATCTCGGTCTTGAGATCTTCGTCGTGGTCGATCGGTGGGCGCGCCCGCGTCATCGACCGGTCGACCCGAAGCCACCCGCGCCGCGATCCGAGGTCGACAGCTCGGTGGCCTCTTCGACCTCGGCCTGGACGACCGGCGCGATCACGAGCTGCGCGATCCGCGTCCCCGGATCGATCGTGACCGCCTTGTCGCCGAGGTTGACCAGCACGATCGCGACGTGGCCGCGGTAGTCGCTGTCGATCGTCGCAGGTGCGTTGGCGAGCGTGATGCCGTGCTCGCGGGCGAGCCCCGAGCGCGGCCGCAGCTGGCCCTCGTAGCCGGCGGGCAGCTCCATCGCGAGCCCGGTGCCGATCGTCGCGCGCGCGCCGGCCGCGATCGCGACCGGCGCGTCGATCGCAGCCGTCAGATCCATACCCGCGGCTTCGGCGGTCATGTAGCGAGGGAGGACCGCGTCGGGGCGCAGTCGCTTGAACCTCACGCGTACAGTCATCGCGATCACTGTACACAAAAAAAGTGGCCCCCGGATCTGTACCCGGACCCGGGAGCCGAACCACCTGGCGGGGCGCCGAAGGGCGCACAATCAGATGGGTACCGGTTTCGCACGTCCACGGCAGTTGTCGGCGTTTAGATCTTCGTGCTCGCGACTTGCCGTTAGTCAAGGACGGCACATTGGAGCCGTCCACCGGATTCGAACCGGCATCTCGAGCATGTTTGCCGACGATTAGAGAGGACGAGCACGGCGGTTTTGAGTCTGGGAGTAAGTTTAAGCTTGGCGACCGCACGACACGATCCGGCTGGACCGCGCGTCTACCATTTCGCCACGGGGTCGTAGTCGTGACCCCGGAAGGAATCGAACCTCCACGTCGCGCTGGTCTCGGTTTGAGCCTGAGTCTCAGCTTGAGCTTGTCTCCAAAATCTCAAATCGTTGGTGGTTCGCTCACGCGAACAGGAACTCGAACACCTCCCGCCCGAGCTTCTTCTCGGGAGCCTCGGAGGCATTCGCCTGCTCGCGCGCATACTTCACCGCGTTGGTGAGCTTCTCGATGCGAGACAGGAGCTGCTTCTTGCGCGGTGCCGCGATCGCGCCCGAGTACTTGATCGTGAGCCAGGTGCCCGCGATCACGTCCTCGGTGATCAGCTGCGTCTGCGCCGGGTGTTCCTTGGTGGCCTCGTAGAGCGTGATCGGCCGCTGGACCTTCTTGGTCCGCTGCGTCGACGTCGGCTCGGTCTTGAACAGGCCGGTGCCCGGATCGACCGCCCAGTCGCTGCCCGGATCGAGCTCGGCCATCTTGCCGACGAACGTGTGCAGATCCGAGAGCTGCTTCTCGAGGAACAGGAGGTACGTCGCCGGCACGTCCTCGAGCAGCGGCTTGCCGTCGACGACGACGTTCGCCCTCGCCGTGCAGTTCGCCCAGTCCTTGGTCGCGGTGATGTCGAACAGCTCGCAGAGGCCCTTGGCGACGCGCTCGAACACTTCGCTCGCGACGTACTGGACCTTCTGGCTCTCCGACGGATAGGTCTCGCCGTCCTCGTCGCGCGCGGCGTAGGACTTGTGGAACCCGTTCATCAACGCGGGCTTCTGCGTCGCGTTGTGCAACTCGGTGAACTCGCCGTAGACGCGAGTCTTGATCCCCTTTTCGATCGCGAGGATCTGATTCAGCTTGGCCATGATGGCCCCCTAACCCTGTCGTTCAGATGATGTAGTTGTGCACGTCTTCGGGCGCCGGGTTGGCGTCGAGAGCCTCGCGCCGCGACAGCCGAATCTTGCCGTCGCGCTCGACCTTGATGCACTTGACGATGACCTCGTCACCCTCCTTGAGGACGTCCTCGACGGAGCGGATGCGCTCCTTCGAGACCTCGGAGATGTGGAGGAGACCGTCGGTGCCCGGCATGATCTCGACGAACGCGCCGATCTCGAGGATCTTCTTGACGACGCCGTTGTAGAACTGGCCGACCTCGGGCTCCATGATGAGACCCGAGATCAGGGCCTGCGCCTGCTCGATCGCCTTGGAGTCCGACGACGCGATCGACACGATGCCGTTGTCGTTGATGTCGATCGTCGCGCCGGTCTGCTCCTGGATCGCGCGGATGGTCTTGCCACCGGGTCCGATGATGTCGCGGACCTTGTCGGGCTTGACCTGCATCGTCACGATGCGCGGCGCGTAGACCGAGACCTCGTCGCGGGCGCCCGAGATGGCGGCGTCCATGCGCTCGAGGATGTGGATGCGGCCGGCCTTGGCCTGCGCGAGCGCCTGCTCGAGGATCTGGCGGGTCAGGCCGTCGACCTTGATGTCCATCTGCAGCGCGCAGATGCCGTGGCGAGTACCGGTCACCTTGAAGTCCATGTCGCCGAGGTGATCCTCGTCGCCGAGGATGTCGGACAGGATGACGTAGTCGTCGCCTTCCTTCATGAGGCCCATCGCGATGCCCGCGACCGGCGACTTGACCGGCACGCCGGCGTCCATGAGGGCGAGCGAGCCGCCACACACCGACGCCATCGACGAGCTACCGTTGCTCTCGAGGATGTCCGACACGACGCGAATCGTGTACGGGAAGTCCTCGTGGATCGGGACGATCGCCTCGACCGAGCGCTCGGCGAGGAAGCCGTGGCCGACCTCGCGGCGTGACTGCCCGCGCAGGGGCTTCACTTCACCGGTCGAGAACGGAGGGAAGTTGTAGTCCATGTAGAACGTCTTCTTCTTGTCGCCGAGGAGCGTGTCGAGCTTCTTCTCGTCGTACTTGGTGCCGAGCGTGACGGCGACCAGCGCCTGGGTCTCGCCGCGGGTGAACAGCGCCGAGCCGTGCGCGCGCGGCAGGACGCCGGTCTCGACCGTGATCAGCCGGATCTCGTCGGGGCGGCGACCGTCGATGCGCGTGCGGGTCGACAGCGTGTGACCGCGCGCCCACTTCTTCTGGATCTTCGAGAACGCGCCGTCGACGTCCTTCGGCTTGCCGTGCCACGGCGAGCCCTCGGCGGTCAGCGCCGTGCGCATCTCGGTGTGCAGCGCGGAGACGCCCTGCGCCCGCTTCTTCTTGTCCTTGATCGTCTGGACCGCGAGGAGGCGCTCCCAGACGAACTCCTTGACCTTGGCGACCAAAGCCTCGTCGGTGACAGGCGGCGTGAACGCCCGCTTCTCCTTGCCGTTCGCAGCGCGGAGGCGCTCCTGCATCTCGATGAGCGGCTGGACGGCGGCGTGCGCGAACAGGAGGGCGTCGATGACGGTGTCCTCCTGGAGCTCCTCCATCTCGCCCTCGACCATCATGATCGCGTCCTTGCTGGCGGCGACGATGATGTCCATGTCCGACAGCTCGCGCTCGGCGAACGTCGGGTTCGCGACGAACTGGCCGTCGATGCGACCGACGCGGACGCCGGCGAGCGGGCCCGCCCACACGAGGTCCGAGCAGTGCAGCGCGGCGCTCGCGCCGGTCATCGCGAGGATGTCCGTCGGGTTGACCTTGTCGAACGACACGACGCTCGCGATGATCTGCGTGTCGATGAACCAGCCCTTGGGGAACAGCGGGCGGATCGGGCGATCCATCAGCCGACAGATCAAGATCTCGTCGTTGGTGGTGCGGCCCTCGCGGCGGAAGAAGCTGCCGGGGATCTTGCCCGTCGAGTAGAAGTTCTCGCGGTACTCGCAGGTCAGCGGCATGAAGTCGATGTCGCGCGGATGGACCGACCCTGCGGCGGTGACGAGGACCATCGAGTCCCCACAGCGAACGACGACGGAACCGGAGGCCTGCTTGGCCCACTTCCCGGTCTCGATGATGATCTCTTTGCCGCCAACCATGGCGGATTCACGAACGAACGGCATGTGTCTCTCCTGAGTGATTGCCTTGCATCACTTCAGAGCCACGTGGCCTGGTCCCTCTGTCCAATCCCTCGGTGGCGAGGGGCTCGACGGAACGATCAAACCAGCACGATCTCTTCGAGTTGCGATGCTTGGCGACTTGTTACGTTGCTTACTAGATTGGTTCGGGCGGCGTTATTGCACAGGCCTGGGCCTAGGGCAATGCCGATCCAGAACCGCGCCGGGCGGCGGCCGCGTTGTCGTCGAGCTGGCGGGTCTCCTCGGGGGTCGGGTCGCCGCACGCGAGCTCGATCCGGCCGACGACGCGGTCGCAGCGCACGTCGAGCATGCCCTTCCAGTAGCCCCCGCCGCCGGGTCGGATGCCCCCGCCCCACCGGCGGTCGAGCTTGGCGCAGGTCAACTCGGTGCCGTCGTCGAGGTCGTCGACGTGCGCGGTCGAGTACAGGTGCTGACGGGTGAACCGCAGCCGGCCGCGCGCGTGCACGAGGTCGAGCGCGACGCCGTCGCGATGCGCGTTCTCGACTACCCGACATGCCGCGATCGGGGTCGCCTGGCCGTCGATCGTGAGCGTCCCGATCGTTGGCTGCGAGCCGCACGCGGCGAGCGCGAGGATGGCGTGGCGCATGCGATCTCGTAGCACGGCGATTTCGACTTGCGCGCGATTCAATCGCGTACTACTTAATTGCCATGTCCCAGATCGTGCTCGACAAGATCCTCTACACCGCCCACGCCACCGCCACCGCCGGCCGCGATGGGCGCGTGCGCTCCGACGACGGCGCGCTCGATGTCGCGGTCGCGATGCCGACCGCGCTCGGCGGCAACGGTGGCGCCTCGAACCCCGAGCAGCTGTTCGCCGGTGGCTACGCCGCGTGTTTCGGCAGCGCGATCGGCGCGGTCGCGCGGCGCCAGAAGCTGACGACCGGACCGATCCAGGTCACCGGGCACGTGAAGCTCGGCGCGGTCGGCGAGATCTTCGGCCTCGCCGTCGAGCTCGAGGTCGCCCTCCCCGAGCTGCCGCGCGATCAGGCCCAGGCGCTGATCGAGGCCGCGCACCAGGTCTGCCCGTACTCCAACGCGACCCGCGGCAACATCGCGGTCGAGATCCGGCTCGCGTGAAGCAGCTGCGGCTCGACTCGCAGCTGTGCTTCGCGCTGTACCGCGCGTCGCGCGCGGTGACCCGCGCATACGGCCCGCTCCTCGAGCCGCTCGGGCTGACCTATCCGCAGTACGTCGCGATGCTGGTGCTGTGGGAGCACGACGGCGTCTCGGTCAAGGCGCTCGGCGAGCGGCTCGCGCTCGACTCCGCGACCCTGACGCCGCTGCTCAAGCGCCTCGAGCACCAGGGGCTCGTCACGCGGCGGCGCGACGCCGACGACGAGCGGGTCGTGCGCATCGCGCTCACTGCCGAGGGCCGCGCGCTGCGCCATCGGGCGCGGTCGATCCCGGCGGCGATCGCGTGTGTCGCCGGCTTCGATCCCGACGATCCGGCGCGCGCGATCGCGCTGCGCGACGAGCTCGTCGCGATCGTCGCGCACCTCGATCAGAACAAGCCGAGCTGACGCGGCGAGCCCGGCCACACCGGCAGCGTGCCGGCGTCGATCCGGTCCGACAGCATCGCGTGGAACCGGTACGCGTTCTCGGGCGCGAACGTGTCGTCGGGAGCGTGCATGAAGAAGTACGGCTGCTTGCCGGTGCCGATCCACGAGGCGACCTGGTCGGCCCAGGCGGCGATGTGCGCGAGCCCGACGTCGAACTGCTCGTGGGGCACGCAGCGCACGATCGGCTGCCGCGCCGTGGCGTGGACCGCGAGCGGCAGATCCGGCTTCTTCGCGCGCACGTCGGCGTGCTCGAGGCTCTTGCTCGCGTGCAGCCCGCGGGCATCCATCATGACGAGATCGATCGCGCGATCGCGCAGGAGCGCGAGCGCGGCCGGGTGATCGACGAGCGTCGCGTGGCGATACTCGACGGCGTAGCGCCGATCGGGGGGCAGCTGCGCGAGGAACGCGGCGAGCCGCGGCAGGTGGCGATCGTCGAACTGCGGCGGCAGCTGGAGCATCAGCGTCCCGAGCTTTTTGCCGAGCGGCGCGAGCCGATCGAGGAACTCGGCGACCAGGTGACCGCAGTCGATCAGCTGGCGCTCGTGCGAGATCGTCTTCGGGAACTTCCAGCAGAACCGGAAGTCGTCGGGCACGGCGTCGCGCCAGCGCGCGACCAGCTCGACGGTCGGCAGCGCGTAGAAGCTGGTGTTGCCCTCGACCGTGTTGAACACCTGGGCGTAGTGCGCGAGGAACTCGGCGTGCTTGGTGCCGGGTGGGAACAGCCGCCCGACCCAGTTCTTGTCACCCCAGCCCGGACAGCCGAGGTAGTAGCCGCGGATCGCCACGCCGGACATGTAACACTCCTGCCGTGACGAACAAGCCGCGCGACCACGTCGACGATCTGCGCGCCGTCGGCAAGCTCGCGATCGAGGCGACCCGCGGCGTGACGTCGCTGGTCGAGGCGATGCACGTGACGATCGCGAGCGGCCCCGCGATCCTCGGCAGCCCGCTCGCCGGCCCGGTCAAGCTCGCGACGGGCCTGGTCTACGGCACGATCCGCGGGGTCACCGGGCTGGTCGGCGCCGGCATCGATGGCGCGCTCGCCCAGCTGGCGCCGCTGCTCGGCGCCAGCGTGCCCGGGCTCGAGCGCGAGGTCGTCATCGCGGTGTTGAACGGCGTGCTCGGCGACTACCTCGCCGATCAGCACAACCCGCTCGCGCTCGCGATGGAGCTGCGCCGCCACGACGAGCGCGCGCCGACCGGCAAGCTCGCGATCATGGTCCACGGCCTCTGCATGGCCGACGCGCAGTGGCGCCGCGCGGATCACGACCACGGCGCGGCGCTCGCGCGCGACCTCGACTACACGCCGATCTACGCGAGCTACAACAGCGGCCAGCACATCTCGACGAACGGCCGCGCGCTCGCCGCCGCGCTCGAGCCGCTGATCGCGACGTGGCCGACCCCGATCGAGGAGCTCGTGTTCGTCGGCCACAGCATGGGCGGCCTGGTCGCGCGCAGCGCGTGCGCGATCGGCGGCAGCTGGCGCGACCGCGTCCGCGCGCTCGTCATGCTCGGCTCGCCGCACCACGGCGCGCCGCTCGAGCGCGGCGGCAACTGGATCGATCTCCTGCTCGGGGTCAGCCGCTACAGCGCGCCGTTCGCCAAGCTCGCGCGGCTGCGCAGCGCCGGCATCACCGACCTCCGGTTCGGCTACGTGCGCGACGCCGACTGGGAGGGCCGCGATCGGTTCGCCCATGGCGCCGAGCGCCACCGCGAGGTGCTCCCGCTACCGACCGATCTCGCGTGCTTCGCGCTCGCTGGCACGGTCGGCGTCACCGAGAGCGACGGCATGGTGCCGGTCGCCAGCGCGCTCGGTCGTCACGCGGATCCGGTGCACGCCCTCGCCTTTGTGCCCGAGCACACCGCGATCGTGCCGGGGACCAACCACCTCGATCTGCTCGCCGAGCCGGTCTATGCGACCATCCGCGGATGGCTGACGTGAGCGAGCTCGAGGAGGCGTACCGGATTCTCGACGTGCCGGCCGGCGCGAACGAGGACGCGGTGCGCGACGCCCGCAAGACGCTCGCGAAGGTGTGGCACCCCGATCGCTACGCGAGCGACCCCGAGCTCCAGGCGAAGGCGCAGGCCAAGCTCGGCGAGATCAACGAGGCGTTCGAGCGCGTCAAGGCGGCGGGCTTTCCAGCAGCCCCGGCGGCGATGCCCAAGGCGACCCCGCCACCCGCGGCGAGCGCGCCGAAGAAGCCGGCGCCCGCGCCGATGGCCGTCCCGAAGTTCAACCAGTCCGACGTCACGTACGTACCCAAGCGCAGCCTGGTCGGGCTGGCGATCGTCGTCGCGATCGTCGCGGTCGGGCTCGGCGTCGTCGTCTACCTGACCGTGTTCCGGCAGGCTGATCCGGAGCCGGTCGCGCACGCACCAGCTCCGGTGGCGGTCCCGAAGGCCGGGACGTTCACGCTCGGCTCGACGCACGACGAGGTTCGCGCGGCACAGGGTGCGCCGGAGGCGGTCCGCACGGTGATCAACGAGACCTGGGCGTATGGCTTCTCGGGCGTCGACTTCGACCACGGCAAGGTCGTCGGCTGGCGCACCGGCGACCTCGCGCTGCACGCGCGGATCGATCCGCACGACGCCGCGCAGTTCGCCGCCGCCAAGGCGCGCGGCACGATCGCGATCGGCTCGACCAAGGACGAGGTCGCCGCGGTCGACGGTACGCCGACCACGATCGATCGCGTGATCCACGACACCTGGAGCTACGGGTTCTCGTCGGTCGAGTTCGACGACTCCGGACGGGTCATCGAGTACGCCGAGCGAGACGTCTCGCTCCACGTCAAGTAGCGCGCGTGGTATCCCCGAAACCATGAAGCTCGACGAGGACGGCTTTCTCGACGTCAAGCTCGCGGTGCTCGTGCGCCATGTCGAGCCGTGGATCGCCGCGTTCGCCGCGCTCGGCACCGCCGACCTCGACGAGGAGATCGGCGGCTGGCGCCACCTGCGCGTACCGACGACGGCCTCGCTCAAGGAGCGCACGATCCGGGTGCACGCGTACATCGGTCCGCCGTCGGGCGACGTGACCGTGGCGTTCGTCGGCGCCGATCGGATCGTGACCGATCAGACCGTCGAGGTTCCGGACATCTCGCTCGCCGCGGTGCCCCAGCTCGTGGGACCCGCGGGCAAGGACACGATCATGGCCGCGCTGAAGGCCGTCCTGAAGGACAGCCGGTAACTAGCGACGGAGGCCGAGAATCTCGATCAGCTTGCGATAGCGATCGAGGCTCTTGCGCTTCAGGTAGTCGAGGAGCGCGCGGCGCTCGCCGACCATGAGCAGGAGACCACGGCGGCTGTGGTGATCCTTGGGGTTGTTCTTCAGGTGCTCGGTGAGGTGCGAGACGCGCTCCGTCAGGAGGGCGACCTGGACCTCGGGCGACCCGGTATCGTTCGGGGCGCGCTGGTGCTTGGCAATCGTCTCGGCTTTACGCTCGGGTGCAACGGACATCGGTATCTCCAGTAGCCAGCGGTCTTGTCACAACAACAAACTCCGTGGTCGCCGCGGAGATTGGGGGAAACCGCCCCCGCCGTCAAGCCTTGTCGAACTTGAACACGCGGTCGAACAAGACGCGGTCGTTCTCGACGTGGACGACCGCGGTCAGGACCCCGGCCTCGTCGACGAGCTGGAACCGCTCGAGGCCCGCGGTGGTGGGGCCGAACGTGGCCGGGGGGACCTGGACTCCGTTCACCACGCGATCGTACATCGCGTCCGGGAACACGACCGCCGGCAGGTCGGTCGCGGCCGCCAGCGGGATCATGCGCGCGACGACCTCGGCCGTCGTCATCGTGCGGAGCTGGTCGAGCGTGACCGCGTCGGCGATCGAGAACCGGCCGCTGCGCGTGCGCCGGAGCTCCGCGAGGTGCGCGCCGGTCCCGAGCGCCGTGCCCAGGTCGGCGACCAGGCTGCGGATATAGGTCCCCTTGCTGCAGGCGATCGCGATCCGGATGCGGGGCGTCGCGAACGCCAGGAGATCGAGGCGATCGATCCGGATCCGGCGCGGCGGCCGCACGACCTCCTCGCCACGGCGCGCGTGCTCGTAGAGCCGCACCCCACCCTGCTTGATCGCCGAGTACATCGGCGGAACCTGCTCCTGCTCGCCGAGGAACGGCAGCAGCGCCGCACGCACGGCGGCCTCGTCGATCGTCGCCGGCACCGGCCGCTCCGCGACGATCTTGCCGGTGCGATCGAGCGTGTCGGTCTCGACGCCGAGCACGAGGTCGGCCTCGTACGCCTTGTCGTCGGCGAGCAGGTAGGTCGCGAGCTTGGTGCCCTGGCCGAGGCAGACCACGAGCACGCCGGTCGCCATCGGATCGAGCGTGCCGCCGTGGCCGACGCGCGACGCGCCGACGATCTTGCGCGCGTCGTCGGCGGCACCCGCCGACGACCGTCCGCCCGGCTTGTCGACGACGAGGATGCCGTCGAGCGCGGTTACAGGTCCCCGATCCACGTGGCGACCGCGGCGACCCCACCGTTCACGTCGGTGACCTCGGTACCGAGTGCCGGCATGTGGTTGACCAGGAAGTTCGTGTCGGTCATGCGGCCGTACATCACCGAGTTCGCGGTGTCGTGCGGCTTCACGATCAACGAGCCGGCCGGCAGCCCACTGTAGGTCTGAGACTCGACGACGCCCACCGTGGTCACGGCCTCGGGTGCGGTCGCCGCGGACAGCTTCGTGGTGTCGAACCGGAGCTCGAGCGGGAACGAGTCGTGGAACCCGCTCGACGGGTTGTGGCAGTGGCCGCAGTTCGCGTGCATGTAGCCGAACGCGGCCTGCTCGTGGGCGGTGAACGTCGTCGGGAAGTACGGCACGCCGGCGCCGGTCGGCGGGTTCGTCAGCTTGCCCTCGGTGACCAGCGTGGCGAGCGTGATGTTGGCACCCACGGCCGCGGTG
This sequence comes from Haliangiales bacterium, assembly GCA_038321315.1. Taxonomy (GTDB): domain Bacteria; phylum Myxococcota_A; class Polyangia; order Haliangiales; family Haliangiaceae; genus JABFXX01. The sequence continues at coordinate 15,222 of JBBQEX010000020.1, forward strand.
TCGAGCGACATCGCACCGAACCCGAGGATGCGACCGCGATCGTGGCTCGGGCCGCGCATGTTGTCGTGACAGGTCCGGCAGTTGTTACGCGACGGGATGTCGTGCGTCGTACCGTTGGCGTCCATCACACCACCGGGGACCGCGGTGGTCGCGTCCTGCGTCGCGTTCCACGCGTACGACACGTAGTACCAGGTGATCGCGGGCGGCGGCGTGAGCTCGTCGGCGAGCTTGACGATGTAGCGGGTCTCGACACGCACGCCGTCGCGCGTGAACTCCTTCCACAGCTTGGTGCCGACCGGGAACTTCCAGTAGTTCATGTCCGACGTGTCGATCTGCGTGCCCGGTGGCAGGTAGATCCAGCGCTTCTTCGTCGCGCCGTCGGACCACAGCTGGTACGCGGGCACATACGGGCGGGCGTCCGCGCTGATCGTCATGCAGCCGGCGTCCATGCACAGGCCGGTGCCGGCGAGCGTGTCGGGCGTCAGCGGGTTGCCGTCGATCCCGCTGTCGACGAGGGCCATGTCGGCGCCCGCGGACGCATCGATCTTGGCGTGGTTGTCGTCGCCGCACGCGACGAGGGACGCGCCGAGCAGGAGGAACGTTGGCAGCCGCATGAGCCACATCATAACCGCATCTACGCGCCGGGCGGCTTCACGACCGCGGACGGACCCGACACCGGCCGCGATCGGTTGAACGCGGCATCGAGCGCCTTGACGACGCGCTCCTTGGTCGAGGCGAGGTCGCCTTCGAGGTGACAGCCACCCGCGCCGGGGTGCCCGCCGCCGCCGAGCGTCATGCAGACGCGCCCGACGTCGACCCGATCGCTGCGCGACCGCATCGACACGCGCACGCCGCCGCCCTTGGCGGTCGTCAGCAGCACGCCGATCTGGACGCCCTCGACGTTGCGCCCCCAGTTCACCATGCCCTCGATGTCCTCCCACGAAGCGCGCGCACCCTCGACCATCTCGGTCGTCACCGACAAGACGCCGGCGCGGCCAGCGCAGTGAAGCTCGAGCGTGCCGAGCACCGATCCGAGCAGCCGGATCTTGCCCGGGCTGGCGCGCTCCTCGAGGCTCGACGCGATCGTCGCCGGCACGACGCCGGCGCGGATCAGCGCGGCGCCGACGCTGAGCGCCTCGGCGTTGGTGTTCGCGTGACGGAAGCCCCCGGTGTCGCTGATCAGGGACACGTAGAGCGGCACCGCGCACTCGGTGGTGACCGGCAGGTTCATCAGCTCGGCGATCCGGTGGACCAGGACGCCGACCGCGGCCGCGCTCGGATCCCACACCGCGATGTCGCCGAACGGGCGCCCCGACGCGTGGTGGTCGAGCGTGATCAGCGTGCCGCACACCTCGGGCGGCGGCAGCGTGTCGCCGAGCAGCGCGATGTCGGCGCAGTCGACGACGATCGTGCAATCGAACCGCTCGTCGAACGAGATCGTGTGCACGGTGCCGGACACGAGCGGCAGCCACTTGTAGCGGCGCGCGATCGGATCGGCCGAGTAGATCACCGCGACCTTGCCGGCCGCGCGCAACAGCGACGCGAGCCCGGCCATCGATCCGGTGCCGTCGCCATCGGGGCGCCGGTGGCTGGTCAGGAGGATGCGCTTGGCCTTGCCGAGCAGCTCGCAGCAGCGCGCGAGCGCGGCGGGCACGTCGACCGGCGGATGCGGATCGTGAACCGGCCCCTGCCTCACACGGCCTCGTCGGGATCGTCGTCGGCGGCCTCGGGCTCCGGCAGCTTGACCGGCTTCGGCGGCACGATCGAGTTCGTGATCTCGCGACCGGCGGCGCGCGCGCGCGCCTCGTCCTCGCGCACGATCGACGACAGCTTCTCGCTCATGTCGACGCCGAGGTCGCGCTGGAACCGGAGCTCGGGCGCGCGCTGCAGCTGGAGCTCGCGCGCGACCGGCCCGCGCAGGAAGCCCGCCGCCTTGACCAGCCCGGCGATCGCGGCGTCGGCGGTGTGGTCATCGCCGATCACCGAGACGTACACGTTGGCGACCGCGAGGTCGACGTTCATCTCGACCTTGGTGATCGTGAGGAGCGTCGCGGCACGCACGCGCGGATCCTTGACCTCGTCGCGCACCAGGTGCATCAGCGCCTCGCGCATCGCGTGCTCGACGCGCGTCTTCCGCTGAGTCATGATTCTTTCCATTCAGCCGGGACCCAGTCGTCGCCGGCGGCGGCCTTGTCACCCGATCCGGTGCGCGCGGCCTCGACGTGATCGATCGTCACCGGGGCCGGCTCGAGATCGAAGCGCTGGACATCCTTGGCGATCGCGACGACGTCACCGCCGCCGCTCGCAGCGATCACGCGGATCACGGCATCGAGCACCTCGAGCGCCTTGCCACGCTCGCCGCTCGCGACCGCGCAGCCGAGCTCGGCGCGCTGCCAGATGTCCTGCTCGCCGGTCTCGCTGATCGCGATGCCGAGCTGCTCGCGCACGCGGTCGCGGATCCGCCGCAACACCATGCGCTTTTCCTTGAGCGAGTGGCTCTGACCCAGGACGAGGCTGATCCTCGCCATACCGACGAACATCATCGAGACCCTAGCACGGGGTCGGGAGTTCGTTAGACGCGGCTGTACGCGCGATCGTCGTACAGGTCACGCATCTCGTCCGGCATCTGCTCGAGCACCTGGTCGCGCTCCTTGGCCTTCGCCACGTGCTCTCCCGCAGCCACCTTGTCGCCGCCGCCTTCTGCTTTCTTCGCAGCCAGCTCTTCGTGCTTCTTCGCCTCGTCCGGATCGCCGGCGGCGGCATCGGCCTGCTTCTCGGCGACCTTCTGCTCGAGCTCCTCGGCCTTGTCGTCGACCACGTCGGTCTCCATCTTCGCGAGCGCCGCGTCGATGTGGTCCTCGAAGATCGAGGTCGCGTTCGCCTTGGGATCGAATGCCGCGCACAGCGCCGCGAGATCCTCGTTCGAATAGCCGTCGAGCCCGACCCGCAGGGCCTCGTTGGCGGCGGCGGCGCTGGCCGACAGGATGTCGACGAACTCCTCGGCGGTCTCGCTCTCGACCATGCCGGGATAGTTCAGGTTGAAGTTGAGCATCGGGATCTTGTTGATCTTGCCGAGCGTCTTCTTCATGTGCCCGCTCTTCAACGCGAGCTTCGAGACCTTGTGGCCCGCGGCCGCCGGCATGCCGATGCCCGAGGTCGGGTTGCCGCGCTGGATGCCGGGCAGGAGGTCGCCAAAGCCGATCTTGCCGAGCGTGCCGACCAGCTTGGCGTTGTTCGCCCGCGCGCGCAGCTCGTCGCGGCGGTTCGAGCACGCGAGCGTGAACGGCGACAGCGCCGCTTCGATGCGGCGCTCGGCGGTCACGAGGAGCGCGTTGCGATCCTCGGGGCCCAGCTCGTCGCTGCCGTAGGCCTGCTCCGACGCGGTCTGCGGGGTGGCTGCTTCCGGGGCGGCGGCCTGGACCTCCGGCGCAGCCTCACCCGGAGCCAGCTCGGCTTCGGGCGCAGCTGCCTCGGCGGGTGCCTCGGCTTCGACCGAGACGTCCGCGACCTGTTCAGCTTCCTCGGTGGTCAGTTCTTCGACGCCTGGCATGCGCCATCATACGCCGGAGCCGCCGCAATGCTTCCTGTCAGGCCTCGGACTTGAGGCTGCTGACTTCGGTCAGAATCAGAGCCAGAACAAGCCGTTAGAGCTTGGCAGCTTCCTCGACAACCTCGTAGGCCTCGAGATCATCGCCGACCTTGAGGTCGTTGTAGCCCGCGATCATCACACCGCACTCGAAGCCGTTGCCGACCTCGGACGCGTCGTCCTTGAAGCGGCGAAGGCTGCCGACCTTGCCCTCGTAGACCTGGATCGCGTTGCGAATCACGCGGATGTACGCCTTCCGGGTGATCTTGCCGTCGGTCACCATGCAGCCGGCGATCGTGCCGATGCGCGGAACCGTGAACGTCTCGCGGACGTTGAGCTTGCCCATCGGGATCTCGCGCTTGATCGGCGCGAGCAGGCCGGCCATCGCGAGGCGCACGTCGTCGAGCGCCTCGTAGATGATGTCGTAGAGCCGGATCTCGACGCCCTCTTGCTCGGCCAGCTTGGCGCTCTTGCCGGCCGGCCGGACATGGAAGCCCGCGATGATCGCCCCGCCCGCCTTCGCGAGCTGGACGTCACTCTCCGTGATGCCACCGACCGACGCCGAGATCACGATGACCCGGACCTTCTCGGTCGACAGCTTGGTGAGCGCGGTCTTCAACGCCTCCGCGGAGCCCTGAACATCGGCCTTGAGGACGATCTTCATCTCCTTCGCGCCCGAGTCCATCGCCTTTTCCATCAGGCTCTCGAGCGAGATGCGACCGGTCGCCGCGAGCTCGCGCTTCCGGTGCTGCTGGCGACGGTGCTCGACGACCTGCTTGGCGACCTTGTCGTCTTCCGCGACGTTCACCTGATCGCCGGCGTCGGACACGCCATCGATGCCGAGGATCTCGACCGGCGTCGACGGGCCGGCCTCCTTCAAGATCTCGCCGCGATCGTCGAGCATCGCGCGGACCTTACCGAACACGCGGCCGGCGACGATGATGTCGCCGATCTTGAGCGTGCCTTCCTGGATCAACACCGTCGAGATCGGGCCGCGGTTGCGATCGAGGCGAGCCTCGATCACGACACCACTGGCCGGCTTGTTCGGGTTGGCGCGCAGGTTGAGCATCTCGGCCGTGACCGCGATGCCTTCGAGCAGCTTGTCGATGTTCTCGCCGCGGAGCGCCGAGACGTTGACGTACATCGTGTCGCCGCCCCACTCCTCGGGGATGAGGCCCTTGTCCGCGAGCTGCTGGCGCACGCGATCGGGCTGCGCGTCGACCATGTCGATCTTGTTGACCGCCACGATGATCGTGACGCCGGCGTCCTTCGCGTGAGCGAGGGCCTCGAGCGTCTGCGGCATGATGCCGTCGTTCGCCGCGACGACGAGGACGACGATGTCCGTCGACTGCGCGCCGCGCGCGCGCATCTCGGTGAACGCCTCGTGACCCGGGGTATCGAGGAACACGATCGAGCCGTGGCCCGGCACCGCGACCTTGTAGGCCGCGACGTGCTGGGTGATGCCACCCGACTCGCCGGCCGCGACGCGCGCTTTGCGGATCGTGTCGAGCAGCGTGGTCTTGCCGTGATCGACGTGACCCATGATGGTCACGACCGGGGCACGGTTGATGAGATCGGTGTCCTCGTCGGTCTTCTCGTTGAAGGCCTCGAGCTCCTTGAACGCGACGTTCTGGACCTCGTAGCCGAACTCGCTCGCGAGGATCTGGGCGGTCTCGAAGTCGATCGAGGCGTTGATGTTCACGCCCGTCATGCCCATGCCCCAGAGCTTCTTGAGCACCTCGGGGGACTTGATGCCCATGCCCTTGGCGAGGTCACCGATGTTGATGGTGTCCTCGATCCGGATCACGCGCTTGTGCTCGGCGGGCGTCGTGATGGTCGTCTGCTTGCCCTTCTTGCCGAGGGGGAGCTTCTTGCGACCGAAGTCGTTCATGCCCGGGCGACCGCCGCCGCCGGGACCACGCGGACCGCCGCGCTGCTGCTGCTGCTGCGCGAACCGACCGCGGATCGGGTTCGCCGGCGCGGGGCCGACGGCCGGACGACCGCCCACCACCGGGCTGCGCTCGGTGATCTTGATACGCGGTGGCAGCGAGATCACGCTGCCGACGGCCGGGCGCGATGGATCGCGGGCCGTGGCCGGCGCGGACGCGTCGACGACCTCGGCCGAATCGGCCTGGGTTGCCTGCGGCACGTTGATCGGCTCGGGCCGGTTGGCGGTCCGGGCGCGGGCGCGCTCGAGCTCGATCTCGAACTGGCTGCGCGCCGCCTGACCGACCTCCTGCACCGTGCGGGGTCCGTGGAGCATCTCGACGATCGGCCCGTTGCCCTGCTGCTGATGCCGCGAGTGCATCACGCGCTGGGGCAGTGGCGTCGACGGCGGTGGCTCGACCTCGACGGGCACACGGGTGCCCTGCTGACGCTCGTGCGTCGGCGACGAGGTCTGCTGCGAGGAGCCGCCGACGATCTGCGGACCGGCGACGATCACGCGCGACCGGGGGCGCGTGTCGACGACCGGCTCGGGGGGACGTGCGGCGATCGGTGCCGCAACCGGTTCGTGCTTCTGGATGACGGGCTCCGGCTTGGGCTCGATCACCGGCTCGGACTTGCGGACCGGAGGTGCCTCGGGCTTCGCGACGACGACGACGGGCGCGGGATCGGGCTCGCGCACGACGACCGGCTCGGGCTTGTGGACGATGACCGGCTCCGACTTCCGCGTCGGGGGCTCGGGCTCGCGGGCGATCACCGGCTCCGACTTGCGGACCGGCGGCTCGACGGCGGCGGGCTTGGCGGCGACCTCGACGGGCGCCTCGGGCTCGATGACCTCGGGCTGGCGGCGACGCACGGTCGGCGGGGTGGCGGTCGGCGCGGGCGCGCTCGAGCCATTGGTGTCGTGCCGGACCGTTGTCGACGGACGCGCGGTGACCGGACGCTCCGGGTGGAGTCGCTCGCTCGGCGCGGGGGCACGCTCGACCGGGCGCTCTTCGCCCGTCTTGTCGCCGACCTCGGGCTTGTCACCACTCGACCGACGACGAAGCACGGTGCCGGTCGAGAGTTTCTGCGTCTGCTGGGGAGCGACCACGACGGTCTTCTCCTTGTCCAGCGAACGCTTGATCCGCGCGACGTCATCGGCGTCGAGCGAAGACATGTGGTTATTCACTTCGAGACCGAGTGCCCGGATCTTCGCGATGAGGTCCTTGTTGGGAATCCCCACCTCTTTGGCAATCTCGTAAACGCGCATCTATTCTCCGGGTCTCCGTCATTCCCCAACGCGGGTTGCGGGAGGTTCTACAGTCTTTGCACCGTCATGGCCAGCGACGTTTTCACCGATGGGATCGGAGGAATTGTCGACGGCCCGTGACATCTCAGCGACGATTCGTTTCACGTCGTCCGGAGTCACGGCACGCCGCAAACTCCGAGCGATTCCGCCACGTCCAGCACCTGCAAGGCAGGCCGGCCGCGGATGAAGATATGCGCCACGTCCCGGGATCCGATGGTCGCGATCGACCACCAGTCGCGATCCCTCCACCCCCACCCGAACGAGCAGGTGTTGGGGCTCGACCGTGCGGCAGCCGACGCACGTCCGGAGCGGGATATGGCGAGCCTGATTCAGGAAGAGACCTCGGAGAGCCAGCTGATCGCGCGCTGCCGCAGCCGCGCGAGATCACCCATGTCGATGCCGGTCGTGGTCGCGACCGTCTCGATCGGCGTCTTGATCAGATCCTCGGGCGAGTGGATGTTCGCCGTGGCGAGCACGGTGAGCACGTCCTCGTCGACACCATCGAGCTCGAGCAGCTGCTGGATGCCCGACATGCTCGACCGACGATCGGTCTCGCGGCGGGCGTCGTCGCGACGGCGGCTTCCGGCCGCCATGTAAGCCTGCGCGCTTTCGATGATCTTCTTGGCGACTTCGGGCGTCGCGATGCCGGGGAGGCCCGCGAGCTCCTCGATCGCCGCGCGACCGAGCTCGCCGACCGAGCGCCAGCCGAGCTTGAACAGCGTATCGGCGAGCGGCGCGTCGAACCCGGCGCCCTCGATCGCGTTCGCGATCTGCTCCTTCGCGCGGCGCTCGAGCTCGTAGATCTTCGACTCGGAGTGGATGTCGATGCGCCAGCCGGTGAGCTGCGACGCGAGCCGGACGTTCTGGCCCTTCTTGCCGATCGCGAGCGAGAGCTTGTCGTCGGGGACGATCAGCTCCATGCGGTGACCCTCGGCGTCGATGATCACGCGCTTGACCTCGGCGGGGGCGATCGCGTTGCACACGAAGCGAGCCGGATCGTCGTCGTACGGCACGATGTCGATCTTCTCGCCGCGCAGCTCCTGCACGACGGCCTGCACGCGGCTGCCCTTCATGCCGACACACGCGCCGACCGGATCGACGTCGCGATCGCGCGATGACACGGCGATCTTCGCGCGGGCGCCCGGCTCGCGAGCCGAGCTCTCGATGCGGACGATCTTCTCGTAGATCTCGGGGACCTCCTGCTCGAACAGCTTCTCGAGCAGGCCCTTGTGCGTGCGCGACAGGATGACCTGCGGGCCGCGCGCGTTGCGATCGATGTCGAGGCAGTAGGCCTTGATCGAGTCGCCGACACGGTAGCTCTCGCGCGGGACCTGCTCGCGCATCGGCAGGACCGCTTCGGCCTTGCCGATGTCGACGACGAGCGCGCCACGCTCGAACCGGCGGACGACGCCGGAGATGATCTCGCCCTTGCGATCCTTGAACTCGTTGTAGACGTTGTCGCGCTCGGCCTCGCGGACGCGCTGGTAGATCACCTGCTTGGCGGTCTGCGCTGCGATCCGACCGAACTTGCGGTCGGCCTTCTTGAGGTCGATCAGCGTGCCGAACTTCTCGTCCTGCTCGCCGGCGCGGTCGTTGTCCTCGGTGCGGTAGAACACCTGGAACAGGAGCTCGTCGCCGAGCTCGGCCTCGAGGCCAGCCTTGTGGGCGTCCTCGACGGTGATCTCGCGGCCCTCGATCGCGTCGTCATCGACGACGTTGATGATCAGGAACAGATCGACGGAGCCGGTGTCCGCGTTGAACTTCGCCTCCATCTCGCGATTGAGGCCGAACGTCCGCTTCGCAGCCGTCAGGATCGCCTGCTCGAGCGCGTTGATCAGGACGGACTTGTCGATGTTCTTGTCCCGGCCGACCTGCTCGAGGACCATATCGAGTTTGGCTTCCATCGTTCTTTCCTTAGCCTTCCGTGTGCTTCGACTTAGGTTTTTGGCTGGGTCGGTGGCCGGGCTTGACCGGCTTCCCGCCCGGAGCGCTCGTTCCAAAGCCGCTCTTGCCCTGCATCACCGCGTCCCAGTCGGGGACGAGGCGCGCTTGATCGATGTCCGCGATCGGCAGCTCGAACGGCTGGCCGTCGACCTCGATGACGACCTTGGTGCCGGTCGTGTCGAGGCCGCGCAGGATCCCGCGGAAGTTCCGGCGCTCGTTCGGCGTGCCATTCGGGCTCGTCGACACGTGCGGGATGGCGAGCTGGATCTTGGCGTCGCTGCCGGTGAAGTATGCGAAATGCTTTGCGGTCCGCAGCGGGCGCTCGATGCCGGGCGAGCCGACCTCGAGGCTGTACGCCTGGGTGATCGGGTCGTCGACGTCGAGCACGGCCGACAGCTCGCGCGAGATGTTCTCGCAGTCCTCGAGATCGACGCGGTCGGCCGGGACGATCGCGAGCGGCGCATCGCCGCGGGCATCGAGCGGCAGGTCGGCGCACACGCGGAGCGTCCAGCCACCCTGCTCGAGCGTGAACCGGAGGTCGACGAGCTCGTAGCCCGACGCCTCGAGCACGGGCTCGATGATGGCGATCAGCTTGGTCTGGAGGGGATTGCGCGAGGGCATAAAAAAAGGTGGCCGAAGGGCCACCTCACCGCGTTGGAGAAGCTTCGGCCGTTGGGTAGCACTGGCCCGATGTCAGGGCAAGTGAAAATGCCCGCTGTCGCCCGTTTGGTTTCGCCATGATACGAAGGTCCTATGAGCTCTATGAGCTGGACTCTTCGCGTTGGTGCCGTGCAGATGCGATCGATCGGCGATCTCGCCGCCAACCTCGCGACCGCGGGAGCGCTCGTCGATCGCGCCGCGGCAGGAGGCGCTCAGCTCGTGGTCCTGCCCGAGTGCTTCGCGTTCCTCGGCCGCGGCGAGGCCGACAAGCTCGCGACCGCCGAGACGCTCGATGGCGACGGCCCGATGATGACCATGCTCCGCGATCGCGCCCGCGCCCACCGGATCCACGTGGTCGGCGGCGGCCTGCCCGAGATCGTGCCCGGCGACGCGAAGCGGACCTACAACACCGCCGCGGTGGTCGGACCCGACGGCGCCCTGGTCGCGCGCTACCGCAAGATCCACCTGTTCGATGTCGACATCCCGGGCGGCGCGGTCCTGAAGGAGTCGGATGCGACCGCGCCGGGCAGCGAGCTCGTGGTGGTCGACATCGCGGGCGCGCGGGTCGGGCTCTCGATCTGCTACGACGTCCGGTTCCCCGAGCTGTATCGCGCGCTCGTCAAGGATGCCGGCGCCGAGGTCCTGCTCGTGCCTGCCGCGTTCACCGCGCACACCGGCGCGGCGCACTGGGAGCTGTTGCTGCGCGCGCGCGCCGTCGAGGATCAGGCGTGGGTCGTCGCGGCCGCGCAGTGGGGCAAGCACAACGAGAAGCGGGAGAGCTTCGGCCACGCGATGATCGTGGACCCGTGGGGCACGATCGTCGAGCAGCAGGCCGAGGGCGACGGCGTCGTGTTCGCGACGCTCGACAGCGAGACCGTGACCAAGCGACGCACGCAGATGCCGTGCCTCGCGCACGCCGTGCTCTGGAAGTAGCGACCTACCTGGCGTTCGAGCCGGAGCCCGCGCCGTCGCGGTGGGCCCTGGCCTTGGCCTCGGCGCGCGCGCGGATCGCGTCGAACTCGGCCTGGGTCATGTTCGAGCCGAGCACCTCATCGGTGTCGACCGTGCCGCGATCGGGGTTCGGCAGATCGACGTTGCCGGGCTTGGGCATCATCGCGTTCGATCCCGCGCTGCCAGATCCGAAGCCGGTGACGAACTTGCCCATCGAGTCGCTGCACGGCTTGCGTGCGATGATGATGATCACGAGCAGCGACGCGGTGATCGCGATGCGCATGAGCTGCGCGCTCGACAGCTTGAACTTGCCGCCGTGCGGCAACTTCGGCACCGGCGCGTCGTCGGGCTCCACGGCTGTCTGATACCGCGGCTACGCCGTCGGCGCCAGATCGGAGAGCTCGAGCTCGGCCGAGGTCCGGCCCTGGTAGGTCGAGATCTTGGGGACGAACGCGAGATCGAGCCGATCGCCGATCGCGACCTCGCGATCGCCGAGCCGCCAGCCGATCGCGTGGCGCACGACGTGCTGGTCGTCCTCGATGCTCAGCTTCAGGTGGGCGTTGTCGGTGCCGACCCGGCGGACCGAGGTGACCCGAACGTCGCGTGCGACCAGCATCGGGTTCGGGTTGGCCTGGCCGAACGGGCCGAGGTCGGCGAGCTCCTGCGCGAGGCGCTCGTCGATGTCGTTGAGCCGGACTTCGGCGTCGATCTCGATCGCCGGGACGCCGACCGGGCCGGATCCCTGGGCGAGGTGGGGATGGCTGATCGCGACCGCGTCGCCGAGCGCCTCGCGGAGCGCGTCGATCGAGCCCGCCTGGATCGTGAAGCCCGCGGCCGCCGCGTGACCGCCGTAGCGATCGAGGTGGCCCTTGGCGGCGGTCAGCGTCTTGTAGAGGTCGACACCCGCGGTCGTGCGCGCCGAGCCGCGGCCGAGGCCGGTCACCGGATCGACGCCGATCACGAACGCCGGTCGACCGTAGCGCTCGACCAGCTTGGCGGCGACGATGCCGACCACGCCGGGTGCCCAGCCCTCGCCCGCGATCACGATCGCTGCACCCGGATCGCCGGCACCTTCGGCGTCGAGCCGCGCGATCGCCTCGTCGACGACCTTGCCCTGGATCTCGCGGCGCTCGGTGTTCATCGCCTCGAGCGCCTCGGCGCGCGCGCCCGCGGTCTCCGCGTCGGCGAGCAGCAATGACAGCGACGGCTCGGCGGCTCCGAGCCGGCCGGGCGCGTTGATCCGCGGCCCGAGCTTCCAGCCAACCGTGCGCGAGTCGATCAGCGAATCGACCTTGACGTTCGCGACGCCGAGCAACGCCGCGATGCCCGGTCGCGCGCGCGTCTGCAGCCGCCGCAGCCCGAGCGACGTCAGGATCCGGTTCTCGGCGGTCAGCGGCACGAGATCCGCGATCGTGCCGAGCGCGACGAGATCGAGCAGGTCGCGCACGTCGGGCATCGGCCGCGACGCGTACCAGTCGCGCGCGCGCAGCTCGGTCCGCAGCGCGGCGGCGACGTAGAACATCAGCCCGACCGACGCCATGCCGCGAAACGGAAACGTCGAGTCGTGGCGGAACGGATTGACCAGCGCGTACGCCGGGTGGGAGTCCACCGCCGACGGCACGGTGTGGTGATCGACGATGATGACCTCGAGGCCGCGCGCGTTCGCGGTCCGGATCGCCTCGAGGTCACTCGTGCCGCAGTCGCCGGTCACGATGATGTGGCAGTTGCGATCGGCGAAGTCGGTCGCCGCGGCCGGCGTGAAGCCGTAGCCGGCGTCGCGGCGGGCGACCGCGACCGCGACCGTCGCGCCCGAGCCGCGCAGGAACGACGTCAGCAGCGCGGCCGTCGTGACGCCATCGACGTCGTAGTCGCCGAACACGCCGATCGTCTCGCCCTTCAAGACCGCGTCGGCGATCCGCGTGACCGCCTTGGTCATGCCGGCGAGCCCGGTCGGCGGCCTCAGCGCCGCGAGGCGCGGATCGATGAACCCCTGCGCATCCTGCGGCTCGAGCACGCCACGCGCCGCGAGCGACCGAGCGGTCGCCGCCTTCACGCGCAAGGTCGTCGCGAGCTTCGCGACCACGCTGTCGTCGGCTGGACGGAGGCGTACTTGCACCCCCGCACCCTAAGCGGCGGGTATGACACCCGACCCGCCCTGCCCCGCGATCCCGGGATCGGCGCCGACTGTCCGCTTCCCGGACACGGGGACGGTGTCAATACTTGCTCGGTTCGGGGGCGGCGAGGACGATCAAAATCGCCTCAGCTTCGAGCCACCACGACGAGCCAGGCACGACTGGCGATCGCGAACCGCGCGCCCCAAGCCCTGCGGGGATTCGGGCGGGTCCATGCGAGGCCGTGTGGCGCGCGTACGCTGCAAGCGGCTCCAGGAGTTCGGACCTGACCTCGTGAGTACCGTGGGATCGCACTGGGCCTCGGCGGTGCCGCGGCTCGGACCGATCGTGCCGACCGACATCTCGTCGTCCGCGCTGGCGATGGCCGCGGGCGCCGCGGCGCCGCGAGACGCGCGCCGCGGAGGCGGCCGGACCTGGGCTGGCCAGTGAACCAGCGCCAGCTCGGGATCGCGCGACGCCCCCGATCCACAGGCAGCCAACGGTGTACCGGGAGCGCCGCCAGCGCGCGACAACTCGAGCAACTCGTAAAAGCGTCCCCAATCCACAGGCCGCCAGCCGGACAGAGACTCGAGCAACTCGTAAAAGCGTCCCCAATCCACAGGCCGCCAGCCGGACAAGTCAGAGGCGGTCGAGGGCGCGGACGGTGCGCGCGGTCGCGGTCATGCCGGTGTTGAGCGTCGTGATGCGCTCGAACAGGACGACCTGGCACTCGTCGGTGAGCGCCTCGGGGCGATGCTCGACGCCGTGCGGGACGATGATGAGCTCGGCGGGCTCGAGATCGACGACGCGATCACGGAACGCCATCCGGAGGCGACCGGCGAACACGAGGAACAGCTCGTCCTCGATGTCGTGGTGGTGCCAGTCGAAGGCACCGGCGAGCCTGACGAGCTTGACCTGGAAGTCGTTGACGTCGCCGGCGACCTTGGGCGACCAGTGGTCGCTGAAGGTCGCGAACGCGGCGGCCAGATTGACCTTGTCAAAGTTACGCGGTGGCATGGTCGTCGGTCGCGGACTCTTCGCCTTTGGGTGGACCGGAGTACCAGCGGCGCGATGGCCACGTCGAGCAGTTTCGGCGCGTCCCGACGCGTCACCGTCGAGCGCGCGGCGCTGACCTCGACGTCGTCGTGGCGAGCTCGCGCCACCTCGGGCGGCTACTCGGCGGAGTCGTCGTCGGCCGCGGGCTCTTCGGCCTTCGGCGTCGCCATCTGCACCGGGGCCGGGCGACGGCGCGCCGGAATCGGACCGGAGTACCAGCGGCGCGAGATGTACATGAAGATCGGGGCCGCGAGGAAGATCGACGAGTACGTCCCGACGATCACGCCGATGTTCATCGCGAAGGCGAAGTTCTTCACGAGGCCGGTGCCGAAGATGTTCATGACCAGCGTGGTCGCGAACACGGTCGACGACGTCAGGATCGTGCGCACCAGCATCTCGTTGATCGAGATGTCGATGATGCGTTCGATCTTCTTGTCCTTGAGCTTCGCCTGGTTCTCGCGGATCCGGTCGAACACGATCACCGTGTCGTTGACCGAGTACCCCATGACGGTGAGCAACCCCGCGACCGTGGTCAGCGAGACCTCCGTCCACGTCAGCGCGAACACGCCGATCACCATGATCGCGTCGTGGATCGTCGCGAACGCCGCACCCGGCGCGTACCGGACATCGAACCGGAACGCGAGGTACAGCATGATGAGGAAGATGGCGTAGATGATCGACTTGGCGGCGTCGTCGCGCAGCTTGTCGCCGGCCTTGGCGCCGACCGAGTAGCTCGTGACGGCCGTGGCCTCGGTGTTGTCGAGCGTCTTCTCGAACAGCTGCTTGTACTGGCGATCGAGGCCCCACATCGAGAACACCTCGGAGTACTCGCCGGTGCCCTCGTCCGCGTGGGTGTACTGGCCGACCTCTTTGGCCGACCACGGCTTGAGCTCGAGCGACGGATCGCTGCTCTTGAAGATCGGGCCGGCCTCCTCGTTGGAGATCGCGCGCTTCTTCACCTTGATGTAGAGCTGATCGCCCGACCACGCGGCCTTGGTGATCTCGGCGTCCTTGAACTTCTCGAAGAACGTCGCGAGCGCCTTCTGCTCGATCTCGGGCTTGAGCGCCGAGAACCGCGGCGACCGCACGATCAGCCCGTCGACCGGCAGACCGTTGTCGTCGGAGAATCCGATCTCCGAGACATCGAAGCCTTCCTCGCCGCTCTTCTCGAGCGCCGACCGGATCTTGGCGGCGTCGACCTTCTCGAACTTGTGGGTCGCCTTGTCGGTGAACGCGAAGATGATCTCGGTGCCGCCTTTGAAGTCGATCGTCCAGTTCATGTACTGGCCGTGGCGGGCCTTGTTCACGAACAGGATCGAGATGGCCACGGTCATCAGGAGGACCGACATCACGATCCACGTCCGGAACTTCGCGACGAACGCGAAGTTGTTCCCGGGTGGCAGGAGGTATCGGAACTTGTGATCGGACTTGACGGTCGGCTTGTCGGCGGCCTTCGGCTCGACGACGTCGTCGGTCTCGGTGTCGGTATCGGTCTGGTCGGTATCGCTCATCGTCTTGCCCTCGTCAGATCGAGATCGTCTGGACTTGGCCCTTCTTCCTGGCGACCGTCCAGTCGAAGAAGATGCGGGTGACCCAGATGTTGGTGGTGAGGGTGGTGAACACGCCGACGAGGAGCATCACGGCGAACCCCTTGATCGGACCGGAGCCGTACTGGAGGAGGACCCAGCCCGCCGCGGCGGTCGTGAGCTGACCGTCGAGGATGGCCGAGAACGCGCGCGAGAACCCGACGTCGATCGCGCCGCGCACGCTCTTCCCGAGCAAGAGCTCGTCTCGTATGCGTTCGTAGATCAGGATATTGCCGTCCACCTCCATGCCGATCGAGAGGACGATCGCGGCGATGCCGGGCAGCGTGAGGGTGGCGCCGAACAGCGCCATCACGGCCAGCGTCATGATGATGTGGAACACGACGGCGAACACGCTGATCCAGCCGGACCAGCGATACGTGCCGACCATGATGAGGACGACGAGGAGGATGCCGATGAGGAACGACACGCGCGTCTTCTCGATCGCGTCGCGCCCGAGCGTCGGGCCGACCTTGCTCTCGGAGGCCTTGACGAGCGGCGCCGGCAGCGATCCGGTCTTGAGCACGTTGACGAGCTCGTCGCGCTCCTTCTCCTGACGCTGGGCATCGCTGCCGCCCATCTGGATCGAGGCGCGACCGCCGCGGATGGCGCCGTTGATGATCGGGGCGCTCTTGACGGTGTCGTCGAGGATCGTCGCGAGCTTCTTGCCGCTGATCTGCGCGGTCAGCTCGCCGAACACGCGGCCGCCGAACCGGTTGAAGTCGAGGATGACGAGCGGGCGGTTCGTGTTGGGATCGTAGTTGCCGTACGCGTTCGAGATCGCGGTGCCGGTGAGCTTCACCGAGCGGTCGAGGTAGTACGTGCGCCAGATGATGCGCTGGTCCTTCGCCTCGGCGACCGGCTCGTTGCGCTCGTAGCCGATCTGACGATCGTCGCTGAGCTTGAACGACGGGTCCGCCTTCATCAGCGCCTTCATGTAGCGCTCGAGGACGTGGCGGCCGTTGACCTTGCAGCGCTTGCCGTTGGCGAGCTCGTCCTTGGTCGGCGCCGCGCCGAGACAGCCGACCGTCTTGGCCTCGTCGGCCTTCAAGAGCTCCTCGCGGTCGTGCGCGTAGATGTAGTAGTCGACGTGCTGGCTGCCGCCGTCCTCGGGCGTCCAGGTCTCGGCGTCGGCCGAGATCTCGTCGGCGATGGCGAGCGGGTCGATCGTCTTGCCCTTGCGATCGGCGACGTGGCTGTACAGGTTCTTCATGTACTGCGAGCCGTCGTCGACGACCTTGAACTCGAGCTTGGCGGTGCGCGAGATGATGTCCTCGGTCTCGGTGATGACCGGGTCGTTCGGATCGCCGGGCAGCTCGACGATGATGTCGTCGCCCTTCTCGATCACGCTGGGCTCGGCGACGCCCTTCTCGTCGATCCGCTCGCGGATCGTGTTGACCGCATTGGCGAGCGCGCTCTTCTTCATGCCCTCGGCGTACTTCGGCGAGACCTGGAAGCAGAGCGCGTCCTTGCCGTCGACGTCGGTGCAGTCGCGCTTCTGGGTGAACTCGCCGTAGTCGGCCTCGAACTGCTTCTCGACCTCGGCACGCTTCGCGGGATCGGCGACCGAGACGCTGACGGCGCCGAGCGGCATCGTCGGCGTGGTCTGCGGCGTCTTGACGGTGGCCGCCGTCTTGTCCTCGGTGAACCGCGACTCGAGGTCGCGCTTGATCTCCGAAGCCTTGTCGTCGACCGCCTTGTCGAGGGCGATGTTGTAGACGATGTGCATGCCGCCCTGGAGGTCGAGCCCCAGGTTGATCTTGCGGCTGAACACCTTGCCGAACCACGACGGCAACGAGTCGCGATCGACGAAGGTCGAGGTGAGCGTCGCGACGCAGAACACCACGATGCCGAACAGGGCGAGAAACCGCCACTTCAACGAACGATCCATGAAAAACCTCGAGCTCGGTATCAGGCGGCGGACTTCGCGGTCGACTCGGTGTGCTTACCTTCCCAGCGGCCCTCGACGTAGGCGCGGGGGACGCGGACGCGAACCTTCTCCTGGAGCTCGAGCACCAGGACGCCGTCGTCGGAGACGCCGGTGATCTTGCCGATGACACCACCGCGCGTGATGACCTCGTCACCCTTGCCGAGCTTGCTCAGCATGGCCTGATGGTCCTTCTGCTTCTTCACCTGGGGACGGATCAGGATGAAATAGAAGATCCCGAACATCACGAGCATCATCACGATCGATTGAACGGCAGGCATTCGGGGTCTCCTAGTGTCGTAAATTCGAGGGGTTCGTAGCACCGGGGGTCGGAACGGTCAAGGTCGCACGCCCTCGGCCAGGATCCGGTCCCTCAGGCGGCGCACGTGGCGCGCGTAATAAGTGAGGTTGTGGAGGGTTGCCAGCCGCGCGTAGAGGATCTCCTTGGCCGTGTAGAGATGCCGCAGGTAGGCGCGGGAGTGGGTCCGACAGGTCGAGCACGGACACTCGGGGTCGATCGGACCGAGGTCGGTTCGGTTCGCGGCGTTCGGGATGTTGACCCGGCCGGTCGTCGAGAACAGGTAGCCGTTGCGCGCGTTGCGGGTCGGCATCACGCAGTCGAACATGTCGATGCCGGCGCCGATCGCGTGCTCGAGGTCGGCCGGCGTGCCGACCCCCATCAGGTAGCGCGGCTTGTCGGCCGGCATCGCGTGGGCGACCTCGTCGAGCACGCGGTAGGTGTCGGCGATCGACTCGCCGACCGCGAGGCCGCCCAGCGCGTGGCCGTCCCAGTCGAGCGCGGCGATCTCGCCCATGTGGCGCATGCGGCGCGCGACATCGATCCCGCCCTGGATGATGCCGAACGCCGCCTGCCCCGCCGGGCGCGCGACCGCGCGACAGCGCTTGGCCCACGCCGTCGTGCGGGCGAGCGCGACCTCGTGGACCTCGGGCGCGGCATCGCCGGGCGGACACTGGTCGAACACCATCGCGATGTCCGAGCCGATGACGCCCTGGATCTCCATCGAGATCTCGGGCGTCAAGCGGTGCTTGCTGCCGTCGATGTGCGAGCGAAACGTGACGCCGTCGTCGTCGATCTCGTTGATCCCCGACAGCGAGAACACCTGAAACCCGCCGGAGTCGGTGAGGATCGGGCGATCCCACGCGGCGAACTTGTGGAGGCCGCCGACGTGGCGCATGACGTCCATGCCCGGCCGCAGGTACAGGTGATAGGTGTTGCCGAGGATGATCTTGGCGTCGATCGGCTCGGCGCGCAGCTCGTCGGCGGTCATCGCCTTGACCGTGCCGGCGGTGCCGACCGGCATGAACACCGGCGTCGCGATGTCGCCGCGCGGCGTGTGGAGGATGCCGGCGCGCGCATGGCCGAGCGTCGCGAGCAGCTCGAACGAGAAACCGGGGGTGGGGAGCTCGAAGATCATGGTGCGAGGTGGAGGAGCATGGCGTCGCCGTAGCTGAAGAAGCGATAGCGCTGTTCGACCGCGTGGCGATACGCGGCGAGCACCCGATCGGTGCCGGCGAACGCGCAGACCAGCATCAGCAGCGTCGATTCGGGCAGGTGAAAGTTCGTGATCAGGTGCGACGCGATGCGGAACGGGTGGCCGCTGCCGGGATACACGAACAGCTCGGTCGCGCCGCTGCCGGCGGCGAGCGCGCGCGGCGCGGTCGCGGCCGACTCGATCGCGCGCAGCGCGGTGGTGCCGAGCGCGACGACCGGCCGCCCGGTCGCGACCAGCGCGGCGGTCGCCTCGGGGATCACGTAGCGCTCGCGATGCATGTGGTGCGCGCGGATGTCGTCGACGCGGATCGGCTCGAACGTGCCCCAGCCGACATGCAGCGTGACCGGCGCGATCGCGATCCCGCGCGCGACCAGCGCGTCCGCGATCGCCGGCGTGACGTGCAGCCCGGCGGTCGGCGCCGCGACCGCGCCTGGATGGCGCGCGAACATCGTCTGATAGCGCTCGCGATCGTCGGGCCGATCGGCGCGCTCGATGTAGCGCGGCAGCGGGATGTGACCCTCGCGATCGAGGAAGCCGAGCACGTCGGGGTCGTCGACCGTGACGATGATCGAGCCGTCGGCCGCGCGCTCGGACGCGACCGTGATCCGCGTGACGCCTGCGGTCAGCACCATGCCGGGTCGCACCGTGCCGCGCGCGAGGCAGCGCCAGCCGGGCGCCTCGGGCTCGAGGAACAGGAGCTCGATCGCGCCGCCGCTCGGCTTCGTCGTCAAGACGCGCGCCGGGATCACGCGGGTATCGTTGACGACGAGGATGGCGTCGGTGGGGAGCAGCTCGACGATCGCGGCGAACCCGAGATCGGCGAGCGCGTCGCCGTCGACGTGCAGGAGGCGCGACGCCGCGCGATCCGTGGTCGCCTCCTGCGCGATCAGCTCGGGTGGCAGCGCGAAGTGATAGTCCGACGGCGCGAACACGGGGGCGCTACAGTTAGCAGCTTTCGGCCAGAGGCGTGAAACCGACCGCGCGGCAACGTGTCTGGTAGGGTGCCCCGATGCTGCGTGCCACGCTGATCGTCCTGGCGCTCGCCGCCCCTGCCGTCGCCGCGCCGGTCGCCAGGCTCGACGCCGACGGCACGCACTTCGAGCTCGGAGACGACGGGCTCGTGCGGATCACCGGCCGCGGCGCCGGTGAGCTCCGGGTCGGCAAGCTCGCGGCGGCAGGCGCGATCGCGGCGTCGCGTGCGAGTGGCAAGCCGATCGTCGTGGTGTCGTTCGCCGACGCGCTCGGCGAGCGCGAGGCCGTCGTGATCGCGAACGACCGCGGCCCGTGGCGCGAGGTCGCGCGGATCGCGCTCGGCACGCGCGGCGATCGCGAGTACGGCGTCGAGCTCGATGCCGATCCGCGCTGGCTGATCCGGTACCAGCACGTCGCCGGCGCCGAGCGCTGCGACGGCAAGCCGGCGCTCGTGTTCCCCGAGGTGTTCGATCTCGCGACCGCGAAGTTCGCCGGCGCCAAGCCGCCGATCGATGTCGCCGAGACCGCGCCGACGCTGACCGCGCACCTCGACACCGCGCCGCCCACGATCCCGATGGTGTACGCCGCGCGCCTCGCGTCGCACATGCCGGGCGCGAGCGACGCCGGCGGCCTCGGTCACCCGGACGAGCTCGACGACGGCCGCACCGAGACCGTGTGGACCGAGGATCTCGCGAGCGATGGCAAGGGGCAGTTCTTCACGTTCGCGCCGCGGCTCGCGGGCGCGCCCGCCAGGCAGCTGCGCATCGTGCCCGGCGATCCGCGATCGGCGGCGGCGATGAAGGCGTCGAACCGGCCGCACCGGATCGCGGTCGCGACCGCGCAGGGCACGTGGTGGATCGAGCTCGCCGATCCGATCAAGGAGCCGCTCGGGGCCGCGTACGTCGTCGACCTGCCGACGCCGATCAGCGGCTGCGTCACCGTGATCCTCGACTCGGTCTACGCCGGCACCGCGAACGCGACGTCGATCGCCGAGCTCGAGGTGATGACCGAGCGCGAGCGCGGTCCCGGTGGTCTCGCGCTGCTCGCGCACGGCCTCGTCGACGGCACCGGGAACCTCGCCGCGATCGCCGGGGTGCTCGCGAAGCACGGCGCGCCCGGCGTCGCCGCGATCGACGACGAGCTCGCGAAGACGGCCGACGCCGGCGCGCGCAAGCGCCTGGTCGCCGCGCTCGCGATCAACCGCGATCCGGCGGCCGCGGCGTCGCTCGGCCGCGCGGTCAACGAGGGCTGGGTCCGGGCCACCGATCTCGACGGCGTGATCGCGGCGCTCGGCGGGCTCGAGCAGTATGCCGCGCTCGCCGCGATCGCGCGCCAGCCCAAGCAGCCGGTCGAGCAACGGATCGCCGCGATCCGCGCGATCCGCGCGACCTCGCCGCTCGGGCTCGCCGCGCTCGTCGAGCTCGCCGGCACGATCGACATGCGGGAGCTGCGCGCGACGGTGATCGAGATGCTCGCGACCGCGCCGGCTGCCTCGTTGATCCAGGTCGTCGGACCGAACGCGCCCGACGTGTGGCGCGCGCTGACCAAACAGCTGCGCGCCTCGAAGAACCGCGAGGCGCGCGACGCGGCGATCACCGTGATGACCGCGGCGCTCGCGGCCGCGACCGACTACGAGCAGCGCTACCGCCTGATCGACGGGCTCGCCACCCTCGGCGACGCGGCCGCGCTTCGCAACCTCGACGCGACGCTGCGCGCCCTCCCCGCCGGCACCGCCGCGACCGCCGCGCTCCGCCAGGTCGCGATCCGCGCGATCGAGCGGACGCCGCGGGTCGAGGCCGAGCCGATCGTGGTGGACCTCGCGCGCGATAGCGACCCCGGCGTGCGGCTCGCCGCGCTGTCGGCGCTCGCGACCGCCGACGGTGACCCGGGCGGCCCCGGCCACGCGCCGGCCGGCGTCGACGGCGTCGATCGCGTGATCGTCACCGCGCTCACCGATCACTGGCCCGAGGTGCGGCGCAAGGCGGCGCAGGCGCTCGGCACCCGCTGCATGCGGCCCGGCCCCGCGGCCGCGCTCGTCGCCGCGATCGCCGGCGACCACGAGACCGGCGTCCGGCTCGACGCGCTCGGCGCGCTCGTGCAGTGCCACGCGCCGAACATCGCGCAGACGCTCGCGCGCACCTGGGACGACAAGCGCGCTCCGATCGCGCTGCGCGGGCGCGCCATCGATCTCGCCGCCGAGCTCGGCGATCGCGCGCTCGGCGTGACGCTGCTCGCGCGGTTCTACGACTGGCAGGCGGTCGCGTCCGACAACAAGGCCGCGCTCGAGCTGCTCGAGCACGCCGCGCCCGCGATCGGCCAGCTCGCGCCGCCGGGCGCTGCCGACGCGCTCACCGAGGCGCTCGACGACACCGGCTATCCCGAGATCGTCAGCGCGGCCGCGATGGGCCTCGGCGCGCTCGGCCCCGCTTGCACACCTGCTGCCAAGCAGAAGCTGCTCGCGGTCACGCTCGACGACGAGGCCGTCGTCGTGATCGCGCGCCACGCCGCCGCGCAGTGCGGCAAACAGTAACTGGGGGCTATAGCACCGACGCCAGCGCCTCTTTCAGGCGCTGGTTCTGTGGCTCGATCTCGAGGCCGCGCTGGAACATCGACTTGGCCTTGGGCGGCTGGCCGAGCTGCAGGTGGATCGTGCCGAGCGCGAAGTAGACCTCGGCCTTGGTGACGCCGGCGTCGACCTCGATGTTGTTCTGCAGCACGAGCGACTGGTAGATCCGGCGCGCCTTCTCCCAGTCCTGGGTGTCGAAGTAGAGCCGACCGAGCCCGCTCATCGTCGAGACGTCGGTCGGGTTGAGGCGCAGCGAGTCCTCGTACGCGACGAGCGCGCCGGGCTTGTCGCCGCGCTTCTCGAGGATGCCGCCCTCGCGCTGGCGATAGCGCGCGACGTCCTTCATCCGGCGCCCGGCCTTGGCTTCCTCGGCGAGCCGGCCGTAGATCGGCGCGGCCTCGTCGAGCCGGCCGGCGTTGAAGTACAGATCGGCGAGCGGGCCGAGCACGCGGACGTCGTTCGGTGCGGCCTCCGAGGCGCGCGCGAGGGCCGCGAGCGCGACGTCGTCGTGGCCGGCCCGGCGCTCGAGCTCGGCGAGCTCGACGTAGATCGCGACGCGTTCGGTCGGGATCGCGACGGTCTCGACCTTCCTGCGGAGCATGTCGGCGAGCAGCGTCTGGTTGCCCTTGTCGCGCGCGAGCTTCTCGAGCGCCGCGATCGCGGGCCCGTGGTTGGGATCGTGACGGAGCGCCTGGTTCGCGTGCTGGATCGCCGTGTCGGGATCGCCGTCGCCGACGCGCGCGACCTCGGCGAGCCGGTAGAACAGATCGGCGGCATCGCGGCCGGTCGGGTTGAGCTTCAGCGCGCGCTCGAGCGTCGCCTTGCACTTGTCCCAGTCGTTCGCGCGCTCGTAGATCTTCGAGAGCCGCGTGAGCGCGGCGACCGAGCTCGGATCGCGCGCCAGGATCTTCTCGAGGATCTCGCCGGCGGCGTCGGGGTTATCGAGCTTGCCCTCCCAGATGTCGGCGCAGCGCGCGAGCAGCGAGAGCTCCTGCGCGGCGTCGCCCCGGGCGGCCGCGAGCTCGGCCTCGCGCTCGAGCAGATCGACGAGGTCGTGCCAGCGCGACGCCGCGGTGAGCAGGCGCTCGAGCTCGCGGTAGGCCGGCACGTGCGCGTTGTCGAGGTCGAGCACCGCGAACCAGCTCGCGAGCGCGTCGTCGACCGAGTTGCGCTTGCCCTCGGCGAGCTGGGCGATCTCGCCGTGGATCGCGATCCGCTCCGCCGTGGTCCTCGCGAGGGCGAGGCGGCGCCCCTGGACGTCGGCGACCGCCGCCCAGTCGCTCGCGCGCCCGTAGGCGCCCTCGAGCGAGCCGAGCGCGGCCGGATCGTCCGGATCGAGATCGAGCACGGCCTGCCACGCGGCGACCGCTCGCGGGCCGTCATCCTCGAGGCGGGCGACCTCGACGCGCAGGCTCTTCTCCTCGGTCGCCGAGGCGGCGAGGCGCGCCGAGCGTCCGAGGATCTCGATCAGCTCGCCGCGATCCGCCTTGCCGCCGAACCGATAGATCCGGGCGAGCTGGTCGAGCGCGGCGCGATCGTCGCCGTCGTCGTCGATGATGTCGCGCCACGCCGCGATCGCCGCGGCGCGATCGCCGAGCGCCTCGGCGAGCTGGGCGACCTCGGCGTGGGCGGCGCGCTTCTCGGCGGGCTCGGTCACGACCTTCGCGCGCTGGCGCAACGCGTCCGCCAGATCGGCGCGCGCATCGGCACCGCGCGTGCGCAGGATGTCGATCAGCGGGTCGAGCGCGGTCAGCGAGTCCGGCTCGAGGCCGAGCGCGCCGCGGTAGCTCGAGGCCGCCGCGTCGAGATCGTCGAGCCGCTCGCGCTGGATGCCGCCGAGGAACACGAGCAGGCCGACCTGGACCTCGGCGTCGCGCGTGCGCGCCTCGGGGACGTGGACGATCGCGTCGATCCGTGCGGCGACGTCGGGCCAGCGATCGAGTCGCTCGGCGAACCGATCGATCGTCGCGAGCGCCTGGTGCGACGACGGCTCGACCGCGAGCCAGCGCAACGCGGCGTCGAGCGCGCGCGCCTGATCGCCGAGCCGATCCTCGGCGATCTCGACGAGCCGCGCGAGCAACCCGGCCTGATCGAGCGGATCCGGCGTGATGCCGAGGCGAGCCTCGAGCACCATCACCAGCCGCGCGGCGTCGTTGTCTTGCTCGAACAGCGGCTCGAGGACCTCGACGATCTCGACGACGTCGTCGCGCCCGGCACCACTCGCGAGGATGCGCTCGAGCGCGGCGCGCGCCTGCGCGTGGTTGCTCTGCAGCGAGAGCACCTCGCGGTACGCGGCGATCGCGTCGCGCGTCTGATGCAGCGTGGTCTCCTGGAGATCGCCGAGTCGGAACAGGTACTCGGCGGTCTGATCGTCGCGCTCGCTGGCATCGGCCTGCCGGCGCAGCACGCCCGCGAGGTCGCCCCAGCGACCGGAGCGCGCGAGCACGCGCTCGAGGGCGGCGAGGCCCGTGCGCGGCTCGGGGCCGTGCGACGCGCGCTCGAAGGCGGTCGCGGCGCGGTCGAGGTTCGCGAGCTTGTCCTCGGCGATCTGGCCCAAACGCGCGGCGTAGGCCTGCTCGACCTCGGCCGCGCCGGGCTTCTTGTCGAGCAGCCGGTCGAGCAGCGCGGCGAGATCCGCCCACATCCCCTGGCTCTGCGCGAGCCGGTCGAGCGGCTTCAACAGCTCGACCTCGTCGGGCGACTCCTCGATCGCGCGCGCCCACACCGCGAACGCCGCGGCGGGCTTGCCGGCGATCGTCTCGTGGACCTCGGCGAGCGCCTCCCAGTCGGCGTGGCGCGCCCCGAGATCGTCGCTCGGCTTGGCGAGCCGGCGCTCGAGCACGCGCACGAGGCCAGGGACGTCGCTGTCGGCGCGATAGACGCGCTCGAGCAGCGGCGTGACCGACTCGACGTGCTCGTCCCGCGCCATCAGCGCCTCGAGGTTCGTGCGCGCCGCGGCGTGCGGCGCGTGGACCTGGAGGACCGCGCCGTAGCGCGGGATCGCGGCATCCGGATCGGACAGCTCGGTCTCGACGAGCACCGCGGCGCGATGCGCGAGATCCGCGCGCTCGGTCGCGCTGATCGCGAGCAGGGCCCGGCGATCGACGACGTCGAGCAGCTCCGGCCACATCCGCTGCTTCACGTAGATCCGATCGAGCGAGGCGAGCGCCGCGGCATCGCTGGCGTCGTCGTCGAGCACGGCGGTGTAGTGATTGATCGCCTGGTAGACGTCGTCGAGCTGGGTCTCGTAGACCTGCGCGGCGGCGTGGCGCAGCGCCTGCCGCGCCGGCAGATCCGCGGTCAGCTCGATCTTGCGCTCGATCGTGGCGACCAGCTCGCGGCCATCGCCGGTCTCGCGATACAGCCGCTCGAGCGCATCGAGCGCCTCGAGGTCGCTGTCGTCGACGCCGAGCACGCTCTTGTAGGTCGCGATCGCGGCCGGCTTGTCGTGAAGGACCTCCTCGTGGAGCGTCGCGACCCGATGGAACAGCACGAGGCGAACGCCGGCATCCTCGGTGAGCTCGGCGCGCCGCGCGATCACCTTGACGAGCTCCTCGGGGCGGCGCTCGAGCGCGAGCAGCCGATCGAGGGCCGCGAGCGCGACGAGATCGTCGGGTCGCGCCTCGTCGACCTGGCGCCACGCGTGGATCGCCGAGACGTTGTCGCCGCGCTGCTGCTCGTGGATCTGCGCCGCGCGCGTCCACAGGCCGGCGACCATGTCGGAGTTCGGCGCCGACGGCGCACCCTCCTCGATGACCTTGATCACCATGTCCCACGCCTGCAGCTTGCCGGCGAGCGACAGCAGCCGCATCAAGCTGTCGTCCTCGACGACATCGATCCGCCAGGCGCGCGCGAGCGCTTCGAGCGCGAGATCGAGCGCGCCGTCGCGCAGCTCGTGGATCTCGGCGATCTCGTGGAGCGTCGCGATCTGATCGACCGGATCGCGCACGTAGGCGAGCTTGGCGTCGAGGATGACGACCAGGCGCTGCCACCAGTCCTGTTTGCGGTAGACCGGCTCGAGCAGCTCGGCGATCCGCTCGCGGTGCGCCTCGTGGACGACCAGGCGCTCGAGCGCGCCGACCGCGGCTTCCCAGCCGACGCCCTCGATGATCACCTGCTCGTACTGGTCGAGCGCGGCGGTGAGATCCTCGAGCTGGACCTCGTGGATCTCGGCGAGCTTGAGGCGCAGATCGGCGACCTCGCGCGGATCCTTGCCCTGCGCACGACCGAGCCGGGCCTCGAGTGACTCGACGAGCTCGCGCCAGCGGTTGCGCTCGCCCGCGGTCGCGCGTGCGCGATACAGCCGCTCGAGCTCGGTGACGGCCTCGCGGTAGGCGGCTTCGTCGCCGCGGTCGGTGCCGTCCTCGGTCGTGAGCACGACGTCGCGCCACGCATCGATCGCGCGGGCGGTATCGCCGAGCCCGCGCTCGACGAGCCGGGCCCGCTTGACCTGGGCATCGCGGCGGAGCTCGTCGCCCGCACGCTGGATCGTGTCGTCGTAGATCGCGACCAGCTCGGCCGGTCGGTTCGCGCGATCGAGCATGTCCTCGACCCGCTTCAGGAGCTCGCGCTCGTCGGGGATCGCGCCGTCGGTGTCGATCGCGAGCGCGCGTCGGTACGCGACGTACGCCTGATCGACGAGACCGAGCCGGCGGTCGTAGATCGTCGCGGCCGCGATCGCGACCTCGCGCAGATCGGGCGACTCGCCGGCTTCGTCGTCGAGGTACCCCTGATACGCCTGGGCGACGAACGCCCAGTTGTCGACCACCGCGGCGAGTCGCTGCAGCTGATCGCGGATCGTGGCGTCGCTCGGGGCCTCGCGGAACAGCCGCGCGTACCACCGGCTCGCGCTCTCGAAATCCTCGAGCTGCTCCTCGTGGAGGCGCGCGACGAACCGGGTCAGCCGGAGCCGCTCGCGCACGTCGCTCGTGCCGTCGAGCTTGGACTCGTAGACCCGGATGAGATCCTGCCAGCGGTGCTGCGCGACGTAGATCGGCTCGAGCACCTCGGCGGCGACCATGCGGATGTCGGGATCGAGCAGGTAGCGCTCGACCGCGGCGAGCGCGACCGGGTGGGCGGAGTTGCCCGAGAGTGCCGCGGAGTAGTTGTCGATCGCGGTCTCGAGATCGCGGAGGTGGACCTCGTGGATCTCGCCGAGCTGGACCTGCAGCGCGACGGCCTCCTCGACGCTGGTCGCGAACCCGAGTCGACGCTCGTAGAGATCGACCACGTCGGGCCACCTGCCCTGCTCGCGGTACAGCGCCTCGAGCGCGGCGACCGCATCGCGGCGCTCGGGGGCGACCGCGAGGACCTGTTCCCACGTCGCGATCGAGTCGTCGAACCGCTTCGCGGTGTTGTAGAGCCCGGCGGCCTCGACCAGCGCGTGGACGCGATCGTCGACGTCGGAGCCGGTGATGTCGGCCTGGCGCAGCAGCACCTCGGTGAGGCGCTCGTCGTCGTGGGTGTCGCGGTAGATGCTCTCGAGGGCGATCAGCGCGCGGCGATCGTCGGGCTGGCTCTCGAGGACCTTCTGGTAGTACGTGCGGGCGAGCTCGTGATCGCGCCGCACCGCGCGCGCCAGATCGGCGACGTCGAGGTAGAGCCGGCGCTGGATCTCGGCGTCGAGCACGTTCGGCGCGACCTCGCGGTACGCGTCGATCAACTCGTTCTCCTTGCCGAGCTCGCCGGCGAGGCGCTCGGACTCGGCGACGACCTGCGCGAGCTCGGGCTCGGCGGCCGCATGGCGGAGCGCGGCGAGCTGCGCGGTGAACGCGCCCGCCTTGTCGCCGAGCGCCGTCTCGCGCAGCCGTACGACCCGACCGAGCGCGCGCAGCTTGGCGCCCGGATCGTCGGACCAATCGGCCATCTTGCCGAGCAGCTCGGCGAGCCGATCGTGGCGCCCCGTGCCCTCGTAGATCGGCTCGAGGATCTGGGCGGCACTGTCGCGGAGGTCGAGGTCGGCGAGCGACTTCTCGACCGCGGCGAGCGCGACGTCGTGCTCGGGCTCGTGCCGCAGGATCTCGGCCCAGCGCTCGAGCGCGTCGATGTTGCGACCGAGCGGCCCGGCGAGCAGGTTCGCGATCTCGACGCCGAGCTGATGGCGCGATGGCGAGTCGGGGGCGAGCGGTGCGGCCTGACGCTCGAGGATGTCGAGCAGATCGGCGTACCGCTGCGACGCGCGATACAGCCGCGCGAGCTCGACGAGCGCATGGGCGTCGTAGACGTCGATCCCCGGCGTCTCGGATTCCTCGATGTCGATGAGCTCGAGGTACGCGGCGATCGCCTCGTCGGGCTCGGTCAGCTTGCCTTCGTGGATCTCGGCGATCCGCGCGAGCAGCGGCTTGGTCAGATCGGCGGGGGCGCTCGTGGCGATCAGCTGCTCGAGCTTCTTGCGCAGGATCTCGACGAGGTCGCGCCAGCGCTCGCCCAGCAGGTACAGGCGCTCGAGCGCGGCGAGTGCGGCGGTGTCACCCGGGCTGTCGGCCAGGACGTCGCGCCACGTGTTGATCGCGGCGCGGCGATCGTCGAGTTGCTGTTCCTCGAGGCCGGCGACCTGCGCGAGCAGCGCGCGGCGCTCGGCCGGATCCTCGGCCCACTCGGACTGCTTGCGGGTGACGTCGCGCAGATCGCCCCACGCCTCGGTCTCCTCGTAGAGCCGCGCGAGCGAGTTACCGGCGCGGCGCACGGACGCCGGCGTCGCCGGATCGGTCTCGAGCAACTTCTTGTAGGTCGCGATCGCGCGCGGCACATCGCCGGCCTGGACGTCGTAGTAGTTCGCGAGCTCGGTGAGCAGCGCGGCGCGGGTCGCGAGGTCGCCGCTCGGCGCCGCGTTGACCGCGGCCTCGAGCGCGGCGGTCGCCTCGGGCCAGCGCTGCAGCCACTCGGCGAGCCGGACGATCTCGACGCGCGCGCGCTCGTGGGTCGGATCGAGCGCGAGCACGCCAGTCCACGCCTCGAACGCGTTGCGCGCGCCCGACAGCTCGGCCTCCTCGATCGTCGCGATCCGAGACAGCAACTCGACCGCCTCGGTGCCGCTGACCATCGCGCGCTGGACGCGCAACACGTGGACGAGGTCCTTCCACAGCTTGTCGGCCTCGTAGAGCGGCTCGAGCAGCCGCGCCACGCGCATCACGAGCTCGGTCTTCTCGATCTTCGCGAGATCGGTCGGCAGCTGCTCCTCGAGGAGCTCGCGAGCATCGGCGTGGCTGCGCTGGCGCGCGAGGATGTCCTCGACGAGATCGACCGCGCGGGCCGGCTCGACGAGCCTGTGCGCGAACAGCTCGGCCCGCCGGTAGTGCAGCTCGACGATCTCGCGTGGCGTCTTGGCGTGATCGGTCTGGCGCGCGAGCAGCTCCTCGAGCTCCTTCCACTGCGTGCCGCTCGCGTACAGCCGATCGAGCGACTGGTACGACGGCAGGTACGTTGGATCGAGCTCGAGCACGCGGCGGTGTGCCGCGGCCGCGAGCGCCGGCTGGCCGAGCACGTCCTCTTCGAGTGCGGCGAGCTCGAGCAATGACGCGAGCCGCACGCGATCGTCGACCGTGACGTCGGCGCGACGCTCGAGCAACGCGCGCAGATCGCTCCACCGCTGATCGGCGCGATACAGCGTGGTCAGCGCATCGAACGCGTCGGGCGCGTCGGGCTCGACCTCGAGCACCGTCAGCCAGGCCTTCTCGGCCGCCGACTTGTCGCCGAGGCGCGCGCCGGCGACCTGGGCGAGCTCGGTCGCGATCGCGCGGATCTCGCCCGGGGCGCCGTTGGGGCGCACCGTTGCCAGCGCCTGCCCGAGCTCCTTGGCCCACTCGCCGTCGCGGCCGAGCTGGCCGGCGAGCACGCCGAGCGAGCCGCGGACCTCGGTGTCGGTCGGATCGGCGGCGACCACGCGCAGACCGGCCTGCCACGCCGCGGCCGGATCGCCGAGCTCCACGTGATAGAGCCGCATGAGCGCGCGATCGAGCTCGAGCTTCTCGGAGGCCGGCGTCGTGTCGGCCTTGCGGATCGTCTCCATCGCGGTCGCGTGCTCGGCGTGCTGCTTGCCGCTCTCGTGGTGCGGGAGCACGAGGCGCGCGGTCGCGACGCGCTCGTCGCTCGCGATCTTCGACGCCGGATCGAGGCCGATCCGGGTGAGTGCCACGACCGCCTGCGGCCGGACACTGCCGTTCGCCGCCGGGATCGCGAGCGCCTCGCGATAGTGCGCCAGCGCGGGCGCCGGGCGCTCGAGCGATTTCTCCTCGAGCTCACCGAGCCGCATCAGCAGCCCGAACCGCGCGGTCGGCTCGGTGGTCTGAGCGAGCTCCTGCGCGAGCACGCCGACCAGCGACTCCCAGTCGCCGCGCGCCTCCTCGATCCGCGCGAGCGCACGCAGCGCGCGCACCTGGGGGATCTCGCGCCCTTCGGCGCCCCGCCCGACGCCCAACGCCTCGTGATAGGTCGCGGCGGCGCCGTCGAGATCGACGAGCTTCTCCTCCTGCAGCGACGCGATCTCGATCAGCAGCGACGCGCGCTCGGTCGCGTCCTTCTCGCGCGCCGCTCGGCGGCGGTACGACGCGAGCAGCTCGGGCCAGTCGGCGAGCTGGATCGCGAGCTCCTCGAGGCTCTGTTCGGCTGCGCGATCGTCGGGCACGAGCGCGAGGACGGCGCGGTGATAGCCGCGCGCGCGCTCGGGATCGCCGAGCCGGCGCGCCGCGATCTTCGCGAGCTCCTTGTTGAGCGCGAGCTTGACCGCGGGCGTGCGCTCGGCGGCGAGGCCGCGCTCGAACGCCGCGACGACTTCGCGCCACTGCTCGGGCTCGCTCGCGAGGCGGAGCACGTGATCGAACAGCGGCTCGCTCTCCGGATCGAGATCGAACGCCTTGATCGTCCAGGTGAACGCGACGGTGCGCGAGCCGAGCTTGTGCTCGCTGACCTGACGGATCTCGGCCAGCTTGGCGAGCTTGGCCTCGGTCGTCTTCGCGCCGACCAGCTCGATCTCCAGCACCGAGATCAGCCGGCTCCACTTCTCCTGCTTGGTGTAGATCGGGGCGAGTGCCGTGGCCGCGGCGACGTGGTTCGGCTCGACCGCGAGCACGCGCTCCCAGACCTGGCGCGCGCGCTCGAGGGCCTGGGCGTCGGTCTTGCCGCTGTCGGTCTTCTTCGCGGTGCCCGCGGTGGCCTTGTCCGCGCGCTCCTGCGCGAGCTGCGCGGCGCGCTCGACGAGCGGCAGCCGCTTGTCCTTGGCGTCGATCCGATCGGCGATCGCGAGCAGCGCCTCGACGAGCTCGTCCTCCTGGCCGAGCTTGGCGTACAGCCGCTCGAGCCCGGCGAAGTCGCCGGCGGCCGCGTAGAGCTCGCGCAGCGTGCGCAGCGCGCGCGCGTGGTTCGGCTCGATCTCGAGGATCTCCTGCCACTGCTCGGCGGCGTTCTGCGGCGCGGCGAGCCGATCGGCGTAGACCTGCCCGAGCTTCTCGAGGAGCCCGAGGCGATCCTTGCCGGTCACCGCGGCGACCTGGCGATGCAGGATCTCGGCGTGTGCCAGGTGGCGCTTCTCGCGCTCGTAGAGGCCAGCGAGGCCGGCGAGGGCCTCGGTCGCCTCGGCCGGTGTGGTCGCCTCGCCGAGGATGACGTTCAGGATCTCGATCGAGAGCCGGGTGTCGCCGAGCCGCTCGGCCGACAGCCGCGACATCTCCATCTGCTTGGCGCGGCGCTCGACCGGGGCGAGCGCGCTGGCCTCGCGACCGAGCACGTCGATCAGCGCGCGCCACTGGCGCCGGCGCGTGTAGATGTCCTTCAACCGCGCGACCGCGTCGACGTCGGACGGATCGAGCTCGAGGATCTTCTCGAGCGGCTTGATCGCGTTCGCGAAGTTGCCGAACCGATCGGCCCACAGATCGGCGACCTCGCGCAGCATCACGACGCGCTCGTCGTCGGGCACGTCGGGCGCCTCGCTCTTGCGCGTCAGCACGGCGATCAGATCGTTCCAGCGGCCGAGCGCGCGGAACTTCGCGGCGAGCTCGTCGGTCGCGCGGCGGTTGTCCGGATCGATCTTGAGGATCGCGTTGTAGGTGTTGATCACCATCACGTCGAGCCGCAGCTTGTCGCGATAGATCTCGACGACGTCGAGCAGGCGGGTCACGCGACCCTCGACGTCGGTCTCCGGCAGCTTCTCGATCTCGTCCTTCATGAGATCGAGGAGCGCGTTCCACTTCTCGGTCTTGCGGTAGAGCCGCTGCAGCGCGGTGCGCGCCTCGCTCGACGTCGGATCCTGACGGAGGTGCTGTTTCCAGGCTTCGATCGACTTCTCGGGATTGTTCTGCGACTCGGACAAGACCGCGATCTCCATGCTGATCGGTCGCCTGCGAGCGCCCGCGCTCTGCGCTTCGACCACTGGTTCCTTGGTGTCCTTCTCGACGGACCGCAACAGCGCGAGCAGCTTTCCCTGCTCGCCCTTGGCGGGGTAGTACTCGCGATAGAAGTCGAGCGCGGCCGGGTGCGCCGGCTCGAGCTTGCGCACGCGCCGGAAGTACTCCTCCGCCTGATCGAGATCCTTCAGGTGGCGCCACGAGATCATCGCGACCTGGAGGAGCAACCCGAGATCGTCCTCCTTGCGCGCGCGCAGCGCGGCGCTGAACACCGCGACGAGCTCCTTCCAGTTGCCGGCGCCGGCGAGCGAGTCGCCGACCGCGCGCAGCGCCTGTGGCTGACCGGGATCGAGCGCGAGCACGCGCCGGATCGCCTCGTCGGCCTTGGTCGCCTGTGCGAGCTCGCCCCGCGCGAGCTCGGCCAGCGCGATCAGCGCCGCGATCTTCTCGTCGCCGGTGCCGATCTCGGCGCGCTGCTCGAGGAGCTTCTGGACGTCGGCCCAGCGCTTGGCGCGGCGATACAGGCGCGCGAGATGGAACGCGGCCTTGGCATTCTTGGCGTCGACCTCGAGGGCCTTCTCGAGATAGCGCTCGGCCTCCGGTGCGTCGGGCGAGAACCGCACGAACGCCTCGGCGGCGGACATGTAGAGCCCGGTCGCGAGGCTGCGATCGGTCGAGCCCTGCGCCTCCTTGACGTACTTCTCGGCGAACTTCTGCCAGTTGCCCGCGGCGAGATCGAGCTCGTCGATCGCCTCCTTGGCCATCGTGTCGTCGGGCCGCAGCGCGAGCACCTCGCGGAACGACGCGCGCGCCCCGGGGACGTCGAGCAGATCGCCATCGAGCGTCATGCCCTTCTCGAGCAACAGGTCGACCTTGCGCTCGACGTCGGTCGTGGCCGCGAGCTCGGCATCGAGCAACCGGATCACGGTGTCGGGTCGACCGCGCCCCGCGATCACCTTGCGCGCGTTGCCGAACCGCTGCGTGCGCACATCCGCCGCGACCGCTCGGGCCGCAGCGGGGACCGCGTCGAGCGCCTGGGCGTCGTCGGGATCGTGCTCGAGAACAGCCAGGATCGAGGACAGGTCGGCCATGAGCGTGTCGAGGTTACCCATGCAGGTCCTCGCCACACAACCACGATGCACTAGTTAATTCGCGCGGTTAGACGACGTCCGGGAGTGGCGGGATCACCCACTTACCGAGGACAGGTTCCTGCTACCCCAGTCGTACAAGGACTGCCAAACCTATGGGTGACGACCGCGACAACAAGACCTTCGCCCCCGACCGGACTCCCGCGAGCCCGGTGGTGGACGACAAGCAGGCGAAGCTCGACACGCTCAAGGCGGCGATCACCGCGGCACCGTGGGTCGCGATCATCGACAAGCTGCCGCGCGCCGTCGGCGCCGCCACGCTCGACGCGTTCAAGGCCCAGGTCTACGACGCGCTGTTCGATCGCCAGCTCGCGGGCTTCCCCGCCATGGTCGCGTACCTCGGCGCCGACCCGGCGCTGGCCGCGTACGCCAAGGCCGCAAACGATGCCGATGTCGCGGTCATTCGCGATCGCGAGCCGACGACGACGATCGTCGACCGCCTGAAGCAGCTCGCCGCCGGCTACGACCCGCGCGCGACGCACGCGACCTGCCTCGTCGCGTACGCGCAGCTCACGATCCAGGGGCGCAAGCGGCTCGGCCATCAGCCCGAGGTCGCAGCGATCCCGATGTCACCGGGGCTTGCGGCCGAGGGTGGCGAGCGGGAACACGCGCTCAACGCGATCAAGCTGCTGCTGACCGGCAAGTCCGAGCTCCAGCCGCTCGACTCGCCGACCGTGGCGCCGGCCGGCGCCGCGCCGGATCCGCTGCTCGACAAGACGTTCAAGGAGCTGCGCAAGCAGCTGATGGATCTCAAGCCGACCGCGACCTACGGCGAGACCCAGCCGCTCGTCGAGCAGATGCGCACCGTCGACTCGCGCGTGATCGATCGCCTGAAGGCGGACCCCGAGGCCTCGGCCAAGCTGAACCAGCTCTCGAAGACGAACTACGGCCTCGTCACCAACGGCGACAGCCTGACGCGGCTGTACTCGCTGTGCGTCGCGCACTCGGCGAGCGAGAACTTCGAGACGATCAAGCTCTACCTGCAGGAGCGCCCCGATCCGGCCGACGCCAAGCCCGGCGAGGTCACCACGCAGGGCGCGGTCCGCCGCCAGGTCTACGACAAGCTCGAGAACTTCATCAAGATGATGAGCGGCGAGCGCCAGCGCGACATCCAGCGCCTGATCGCGCGCGGCTCGCTCGTCAAGCAGCCGATCGACATCCTCCACGAGGCGGCGGCCGGCGCGGGCTCGACCGCGAAGCAGGCGATGCAGGCGGCGATGACGATCGCCGGCACCACCGGGTTCGGCGCGATCGGCGCCGATCCGATCTTTCGCGCGTCGCTCGAGTCGCCGACGCTCAAGGAGCCGGTCGAGTTCGACGGCGTGAAGCTCAGCGTCCACGACTTCGTGATGCGCTCGATGGGCGTCACCGCGAAGTCGACGGCGGACAAGGAGAGCAACCTCCCGCAGGACGCGACCAACGCGACCGGCGTGACCAAGGAGCTCGAGCCCGCCGACTGGACGAAGATCAACGCGCTGTTCGGCGAGACGATCGCGGAGCTAAAGCCGATCCTCCTGGCGTGGACCGGCGTCAACGACAACGCGACCAAGAGCTGCCTCTGCAAGTTCGAGAATCGCGCCGCGGGCATGAAGGATCTGCTCCAGCGCGCGAAGCTCCAGCCCGGCGTCGAGCTGACCAAGCGCTGCAACG
Source organism: Haliangiales bacterium (assembly GCA_038321315.1). GTDB lineage: Bacteria > Myxococcota_A > Polyangia > Haliangiales > Haliangiaceae > JABFXX01. Next base: position 50,462 of record JBBQEX010000020.1, read on the forward strand.
AGGATCCCGAGATCGGGAGCCTGCGCAACCGGCTCCACAAGGGCCTCGACGAGGATGCGCTGCAGATCTGCGAGCGGGTGCTCGGCATGAAGATCGACGCGGCGACCGCCGGCAAGATCGGCGGCGAGGTCCACCTCGTCGACGACAAGAAGGATCAGGTCACCAACCCGACGGGCACCGACAAGGACGGCAAGCCGCTGGTGCCGCTCGCGCAGGCGTATCGCGAGGTCCTGGTCGACGGCGTCACGATCTCGCAGCTCACGCAGGACGCGGCGCAGCGCATGGCGGTCGAGCTCGACTCGTGGCGGTTCGGCAGCCACGTCGATCTCGTGCTCGGGATCTGGAACCCGTACAACGCGGCGTTCGACAAGGCCAAGCCGGCGATCACCACCGCGACCGGCGTCACCAAGCTCCACGCGATCGAGCTGTTCCAGAATCAGTTCGCGACCGTGCCCAAGGGTGGCGACCTGCTCACCAAGGTGAAGGGCTGCTTCAGCAAGCAAGAGCAGCTGACCCAGATCACGACCGCGATGGAGCTCGGCCAGGTCAAGATCGACGAGCGCGCGGCCGAGGGCAAGGCCGAGGCACCGAGCGACGAGAAGGCGTTCGGCCCGGTCGCCGCCGACCTGTGGGCCAAGCTGAGCGACGCGCTCGTGATCGCCGGCGCCGGCGTGCGCCAGAAGCTGCCGCTCGCGGGCGCGGCGTACGACGCCGGCAAGGCGCTCGACGCACCCAAGGCGGCCGCGCTCGTCCCCGGCGCCACCCCGACGGCACCGGCTCACGGTCCCGCACCGTTCAGCGCGTTCTATCAGAAGGCGTACGGCATCCTGCCGCAGCGCCACGTCGTCGAGGTCGGCCGCATGATGGGCTACCACAACGGCATCACCGTCGATCAGGCGGCCGAGTTCCTCCACATCGACAAGGCGTCGATCGAGGGCGAGCAGAAGGCCGACCCCGCGACCGACGAGACCGTCAAGGTGCTGCCGTCGGGCTTCACGCGCGATCAGGCCAAGGAGACCGCGAAGCACATCTGGGATCAGCTCCACGACAACGGCGACCCCGTGAAGATCCGGGTGATGATCGACGGCAAGCGCCCCGACGAGCTCGACTGGATCAAGGCGGCGTTCCGGCAGTTCAGCGCCGGCATCGACCTGCTGTTCTACATGAAGCAATCGGCCGAGCTCCGCGCGCGCGCGGGCTTCGGCGACAACACGCGCCCGACCGGCGGCGGTGGCGCTCACGCGGCCGGCGCGCCCGCCGGAAACGACGCGGTCAGCCAGAAGGGCGACGCCTCGAACTGGGCCGAGCTCGCCGACCTCACGAAGACCGCCGACGTCACGATCGAGACCCGCGTGCGGAACGCGATCGCGAGCTCGAACAAGAACGAGATCTTCCGGATCGCCGACAACGCGACGCCTGCCGAACGCAAGACGATCCTCGGCAACTCGCAGCTGATCGAGCAGCTGCGCGGGCTCGGCCAGGTCGACTTCGATCGGGTCTACGCCGCGCTGACCGGCACGTGCGACATGGCGACCCGCATGTTCTCGCGCTCCGAGGGCAACGTCGACGGCAAGTGGGACCGCGCGTTCAGCTCGACCGACACCGAGGGCATGAAGGCGGACATCAAGGACTACGCCGCCCGCCGCAAGGAGTTCTACACCGTCGAGTACGAGAAGCAGCACCAGCCGCCGGACGACGCCGACATCCAGGCGAAGGTCAGGAAGGATGTCGTCGCGCAGTACAACAACCCCGACGTCCGCGCGGTGATCGAGAGCGAGCTGTCGCTGATGTTCCGCGGCGGCAACCAGCTCAACGAGAACGGCGTCGCGATCAAGAACCAGATGCTCAACGGCGGCGAGGCCGACGCGACGACCAAGCTGACGACGGCAGAGTTCGAGTGGGCGGGTGACATCCTCGCCGCGATCCGCGGCCTGCCGGTCGAGCAGCGCCAGCGCTATCGCACCGATCCCGAGTTCATGATCCGGCTCGCCACCGAGCTGCGCGGCCTGAAGCACCAGCTCGCGATGCTCGCGATCGAGTCCGACGAGCCCGCCGGCGAGGATCACATCGGCCGGCTGATCGAGATCAGCGCCGACCTGTTCCAGGGCGAGCATCGCGGCCTGTGCGCGGCGCTGTCGTCGGCCGAGTACGCGCGGCTGCGCAAGCGACCCCAGCTGGTCACGCAGATCTGCCAGCCGCTGACCGAGGATCTCAAGAAGACGATCGCGGACATCGTCGGCATGGATCTGAAGCTCGCGTCGCAGTCGATCGGCGCGACCTCGACGGCCACGCAAGACAAGGACAAGAAGGACGTCCCCGGCGCGAGCCAGCTGTTCGCGCTGCAGAACACGCCGGGCGTGGTCCCGGCGGCCGAGGTCGAGCGGCTCGCCACGAGCAAGCTGATGGCGGTCGAGAAGCTGCGCATGGGTGCGGCGAAGGACTGGGACCTCCTGCTCCGTCAGGCGGTCGCGGTCTACAAGCTCGACCTCAAGCCGCAGCTCCAGGCGCCGCCAGCGTCGGCCGAGCCGCTCGCGCCCGGCGCGGTCCCGACCGCGCCGACCGCGGACGCGCTCGCGAAGGCGTCGACCGACTACGAGCACAAGCTGCGCGGCGAGGTCTGGCGCGAGGTCGAGCCGGTGATCGGTCCGCTCGGGGTCGAGCAAGGGCTCGCGAAGTGGGACACCAAGGGCGGCAACTTCGAGGACGTCCTGCGCCACGCGGTGATGAGGGACCCCGGCGGCGATCCGTCGTCGTACCTGCTCGATCGCCACATGCACGACTTCGTCGGCAACGACGACGAGGACATCGGCAAGGCGATCACCGGCGCGTCGGACGACATCGTCTTGCAGAAGTGGTCGAGCGTCGTCGAGCCGAAGTTCAAGGCGACGAGCGGCGACGGCAAGTCGTTCAAGTCGGTGTTCGACGCCTACAACGCGTCGCGCGCCGACTACGCGAAGAAGTCGGCCACCAGCGCGACCGGCGTCGTCGAGGCCAAGAAGTTGATGGACGCCGACGCGCTCAACTTCCAGCACTACGTGATCGAGCCGTCGTGGTTCTTCGAGGAGATCATGCTCGAGCGATCGGGCAGCGGCGACAAGGACAAGACGACGCACGCCGGGCAACAGCTCGAGCGCGCGAACCCGAACTACTCGAAGTACCGCAAGCAGATGAACGAGCGCATCCGCGCGGTCAAGGGCGAGGCCGTCGCGACGAGCATCGGCGCGACCGGGACCGACGCCGCGATGGTGACGAGCGCGCTGCGCGGCGCGCTGCAGACGTTCTCCGGCACGCAAGAGGCGTACATGGACCAGCGGCGCGACGGGCGCTCCGCGGGTGGCGAGCAAGAGGGCCGCGAGCTCGACCGCGCGTTCGGCGACTACAAGCGCGAGGTCAACAAGGCCGAGGACGACACCCACGGCATGGACGCCACCGGCAAGGACAAGCCGAAGGACATCGACGGCGCCGAGGGCCGCAAGCTCGCCGGGATGGACCAGAACGTCAACGACATGAACGCGACGTACGTCGCCGCGCGCAGCGAGGCGGCGCAGATGGCCGCGACCGTGGTCAGCGTGCTCGTCGGCGTGCTGCTGACCGCGGCGTTGCCCGGCGCGGGCTCGCTGCTCGCGATGGCGATGTACGGCGCGCTGGTCGGCGCCGCCGCGGCGACCGGCGAGGCGGTCACCAAGCGGGTGATGATCGGCGAGTCGAACTACCAGATGACCGACGAGGGCGCGCGCACGATCTTCACCGGCGCCGCGACCGGCTTGATCGCCGCGGGCTCGCAGTTCTACGCCGGCAAGATCATGAGCAGCCTCGCGGGCGCCGAGGCCAACGCGGCCGGTCAGGGCCTCCAGGTCGCGTCGGCCGCCAAGGCGCCGGTGCCGCGCTGGCAGGGCATCCTGCAGGCGGGCGGCAAGGCGGGCACGACCGCGGGCCTGATCAGCGTCGGCACCGGGCTCTCGACCGCGGCGGGCAGCGCGCTGTCGCCGGCCAACTGGGTCAACGGGTTCGACGAGGGCTGGGAAAAGACGCTCGCGAAGTTCTTCGCCGATCTGAAGGCGGTCCCCGGCTCGGCGCTGCGCGCGTTCGTGACCGGCGCGATCGGCGGCATGACCGGCGACGTCGCGCACGGCGGCAAGGAAGCCGAGAACGGCGATCCGTTGAAGCCGGGCGAGCGCATCGGCGCCAAGCGCGTGCTGACGCAGATGAAGAACGACTTCCCGGCCAACGTCGGGACCGCGGTGGCCGACGCGGCGGTCGGCAACGCGCTCAAGGAGAACGACAGCGTCAAGGGCTTCGCCTCGCAGGCGGGCACGAGCTACGCGAGCGCGACGCGCGACATGGGACTCGGGATCCACGACGGCAGCGCACGCTACGTCGAGCAGCAGACGCAGCAGCACTTCAACGAGTTCGCGAACAACGCCGAGCGCGAGATGTACGTGAAGGCGGCGAGCGAGGCGGCCGGGACGCCGCCGTCGGTGCCCGAGTTCCTCGCCGCGCGCGAGCTGATGGCGCGCCAGAACCCGGGCCTGAAGGACCTCGCCAAGGACCAGCAGGATCGGTTCTGCAAGTGGGTCCGCGAGGCCGGATCGCAGGAGGAGTATCGCGTGCGCGCGCAGCGCAGCCCGGCCGAGGTGCTCGCCTCGCTCGGCGGCGTGGTGAAGCCGACCGGACCGGCGGCCGAGGCCGCGGCGCACGTGGCCGCCGGCGAGGCCGAGCGCGCCAAGCTCGCCGAAGCCGCGGGCCGCGCGCTCGCTACCGAGGACGTGATCGCCAAGCTGAAGAGCCCGCGCGATCCGGCGCTGACCAAGCAAGCGGTCACGTCGATCGAAGCCGAGATCGGCCTCGGCGAGCTCTCGATCGCCAAGCTGCGCCAGGCGGTGATCGACACCCAGGCGCTGCTCAAGAAGACCGACGCCGCCGGTGACAAGGCCGCGACGGCCGAGGTCGGCAAGCAGTACCTCGCGGTCAGCGACCTCCTGAAGAGCGGCGAGTCGTCGCTGCTCAACCTGAAGCTGACGCTCAAGGCCGTGCAGACCTCCGAGCACGACGCGCCCGCGCTCCGCAAGCAGGCGCAGCAGCTCTACGACGAGGCGATCAAGAAGGGCGGCGACAAGGCGGTCGCCGAGAACCAGCGCAACGACTTCCTGCGGATGAACGGCCTCGAGGGCGACATCCCGTTGTCGGACAAGGAGCCGGCCAAGAAGGAGACCGAGCCAAAGCCGACCGATCAGAAGACGACCGATCAGAAGTCGACCGAGCACAAGACGATGACGCCGGAGCAGACGGCGAAGAAGCAGCTGGCGCTCGCCCAGCTGCGCCAGCTCGACAGCGGCGCGTACCAGGCGCCGCGCGAGGACATGCCGCACCAGCTCGCCAAGCAGCAGCAGCTCGGCGGCGAGGTGACGAGCGCCGGCTCCGATGCCGAGGGCCGCCCGATGTACGAGGTGAAGTACCCCGACGGCACCAGCGTGCACATCGTCGAGTCGCTCACCACCGAGCGGCCCGGGCTGACCGGCGAGCCGACCGCCGCCGAGGCCAAGGCGAACCAGGAGGCCGCGAAGAAGGCGGCCGAGATCCAGCAGCGCCGCGATCAGCAGCTGACCGATCTCATCAAGGCGCAGAAGACGATCGTGCTCGACAAGGTGATCCTCGGCGCCGGTCAGTCGTCGACGTTCGACTTCGCGACGCTCAAGGGTCCCAAGGGCGTGCCCGGCGTCGACATCACCGCGATCCCGCCGGTGATCTGCATCGCGCCGGGCGGCTCGATGTTCGCCGCGCACGGCGACTTCTTGATCGGCCAGGGCCCCAAGGAGCTCGCGAACCCGGCGATGACGCGCCAGCCCGGCGAGTTCGCCGAGGATCACGGCTCGCGCACCAAGTCATCCGACTTCATCAACGCGCTGACGATGACCGGGTTCGAGACCGGCATGACGACGTTCAAGGCGACCGCCGAGGCCGTCGAGATGAACCCGCGCGACGGCACCTGGCCGCACGACACCAACCTCCGCGTGAAGTGCGGCGACGTCTACATCTACTGCAACTCGTGCGACTCGGGCCTCGGGCTCGGTGCGCCCAAGCAGCTCGGCCGCCCGGGCAGCAAGCTCGCCGAGGTCGACGCGACCGGTCAGAGCAACGAAGCCAAGATGCTCGCGGCCGGCAAGCTGGTCCACGCGCAGGAGCACCTCGCCCTCCCCGGCAAGGCCGACACCGTCGCGGTCGTCGGCGACGGCGCGACCGGCGCGTGGGCGTGCGAGTCCGCGCTCAAGCAGGGCGCGAAGCTGGTCTACTGGTATGGCGGCAAGGAGAAGTCGGCCCCGTCGGAGACCGTCCGGGCAGAGCTCGCCGCGCTCGGCCTGACGCCCGAGCAGATCAACACCTACTACCGCGCGTACAACGAGCGCAACGCGCCGCTGTTCAAGGCGATCCAGGAAGGCCGCGTCATCCTGGTCAACGGGATGACCGATGCCTCGGTGGTCGAGGAGGGCCCGAACAAGGGCCAGGTCGAGGTCAAGGGTTCCGGCGGCCCGATCTTCGTCGACGGCGTGGTCAGCGCGATCGGCAGCAAGCCCGTGCTCCCCGAGGGCATGAAGCCCGGCCAGCTGTTCTTCAAGATGGAGATCCGGATGGTCGCCGGCGTCGAGCGTGTCACCGCGCTGATCGGCGTCGACAAGGCCGGCAAGGAGGTCGGCATCAAGCTGTGCGGCAGCCAGATGACGTCCGAAGGCGTGCGCGACATGCTCGTCCCCGGCGAGGTCGGCAAGTTCGACGCGTTGCTCGACAGCCAGACCAACGACCCGACGGTGCCCAAGGACTCGCGCGGCGTGCCGGGCTCGATCTACCAGACGGCGATCAACGCGGACCTGTCGAACAACCCGGAGCACGGCGAGAAGGACAAGGAGAAGGAGAAAGAGCCGATCAAGCCGGTGAATCGAAAGGCTGAGGGTACCCCGTCACTCACCGGCGCCGCCGGGGCCGATGCTGCCAGGTCGGGATTCTCCGGGCCTTCGACGGAGATCCCTTATCGCCCGGAGATGGAACAAGCATTCGGCCAATCGTTCGCCGACGTGCGCGCGTTCTTCGGGCCAGAAGCGCAAGCGGCAGCGACCGCGATCGGCGCGCGAGCATACGCGGTGGGCAATCATATCGCGTTCGCCGAGGCGTCCCCATCCAAGGAGCTCGTGGCCCACGAGCTCGCTCACGTCGTGCAGCAGCGTGTGGGTAGCGCGCCCGCGAAGGTCCAATCCAAGAAAGCGATCTCGTCATCCAGCGACGCCCACGAGAAGGAAGCCGATGGCGCCGCCGACGCGGTGGCGCGAGGCGGGAAGGTGGGTCCGGTTGGTGAGAAGACCAGTGCCGAGGTCTCCCGCATCGATGCTTTCGACATCATGGGAATCGGGATTGGCGGCCCGGCGGCGCAGATCATTCGCGAGGGCGTGAAGCAGAGCCCGCACTACCAGCTGATCGCGGATATCCAGCAGTCCATCTTCGGTAGCGCGAAGTACCTGCCGCAGGCATTCATCGAAAGCATGCCGGACAGTCGGGAGAAGTGGCTCGAGTTCATGCAGGTGACTGCGGCGCTGGTCGCCGCCGAGCTTGGAGTCGGCATCCTCGCGGCGATGCCCGAACCAACGATGGTCACGAAGGTCGCCGCGATCGCGCTTCAGGCACTCATCATCGTGTTCTTGATCAAGACCTCCGTCGATGAGGGTACCGAGGTCGTCAAGTACTCACGGTTGTGGTGGAACGACGTCAAGACAGCCCACGGCGAACAGGGCCAGGTCGACATGGCTTCGCAGATGTTCGCGCACCTCGGCATTCACATGATCATGGCTGCGATGTCGGCGGGTGCACTTGTCGGGAAGGGCGCGCACGGCATCAAGAAAGCTGGGGGTGGGGTCGCCGAGTCGCGAGGCCCAGAATCGAGCATGAAACACCCCGAAGCAGAAAAGACTTCTGAGCCGGTTGGCGGCGCCCACAGTCCAACTGAGCCAACGACGCGGGGTCCGAAGTCGACTGAGTCGGCAGAGACGGCTCCAAGTCACGGACAAGCTCTCGAAACGGAGGCTCGTCAGGGCTTGCCAAAGTCGGTAGAATCGGTGGCCAACGGCACTGTCGAAATGGAACTACATCCTCGCTACAGCGAGATCGTTGGAGAGGCGAACAAGCGAGGATTTAAGATCCAAAACGGTGACGGAGCAAAGGTTGAAATCCTCGAACTCCGCGATGAACGCGGAAAGGTGCTTGAGACCAAGAAGACGATCTACGTAAAGCCCAAGATGAGATTCCTGGATCTCGAGCACGAGTTCGATCACGTCCTCCAACTCGAAAAGATTGGAGATCCCGCCACAGAGAGAATGGTCCAACTCGACAACGGAGCAAAGCGCAGGCCGATTGGCAACGAGAGTCAGGGCATTGTCACGACTCGGCAGAATAGCATTCTCGAGTATCATAATCGGCTAAAGGAGATGCTGAGATTAATCGACAAGAAAGCGCCGGCGGACGTCCTCAAGGAGCACGCAAAGGGTGTTAATGAATGGAGGATCAATGCCGAAGATGCCGGATTAGGCAGAGACGAGAGTCGAATAAATGCCTTCGCCCGGGACAACTTCCCCGAGATAAAGGAATGGGAACACCGTTACATGCGCGAGGGATTCACCTTTTCTCGACCACCAGGTCCGCGTTGGTAAGGTGACATGACTATGAAGGACCGCCCCAACGCCAATTTTCCGATCGAGATTCACTCATTCTATGATTTAGAGCCCGAGGTGGGGGGGGTACTCTCACCGGACGATGTCTATATTCAGGCTCACCCCGCCCTTCATATCGCCCTAGTCAGAGGGCTACCTCACACTCCTTGGCCCCCGTTCGAGCCATCCTATGGTGGTTGGCGTACTCCAAGTGAGGTTGCCATTCACGTCTTTCGTGGCATGGCGCTCACAATCTCATCAACCCCAATTGCCATCGAAGATCCAATTCGCCACCTACCGTATGGTGAACGGTCTCACACAGCTGTATGGATTGAAGAATCAAGATATCTCACGATCCTGGCGGACGTGCAGGCGATTCGACAAGGCGAACGGATCCCGACTCGTTCGGACATTGCAGGTACAGCGCTCAGCGCTGCACTCGAAGAATTCCTACCGCAAACCAAGTTGTCTGAATATCAATTGTGGTTGTTGGAACGGGGCGAGCCAGACTCTTCGGTCGGATAGTGACGAGCGTTCGGATTGCAGATCCGACGAGACGTCGATTAAAACGCGTCGCGGACGACGCGGCGGTTCGTGGTCTCGACCGGGTGCAGCCACGGCACGCGCGTGCCGACGGTCTGCTCGAACGCGGCGAGCGGGTCGCTCGGACGAACGTCGGTGATGGTGCGGTCGTAGTCGGTCGAGACGTCCTCGGTGAGGCCGTCGAGCAGGCCGACCTCGAGCGCGGCGAGCTGCGGCGCGCGCGCGAGGCGCAGCATCGCGGCGGCCGAGAGCTCCTGGCCGCGCAGATCGAGGAAGCGCAGGTTGCCGAGGTGCGGCGAGGCGAGGAGCGCGTCGACCACGCCGTCGCCGACCGGCTTGCCGCCGTGCGGCGTGCCGTCGAGGTTGAACGACAGCCCGACGATCGGCGCGAGCGCGGCCGAGCCGAACAGCGTCGCGAGCTGCGGCCTGGCGTCGGTCACGTCGAGGTGGCGGATCGGCGCGCGGGCGTAGAGGTCGCGGTGCTCGATCACGAGCTTCGCGGCGTCGATCACGAGCAGCTCGACGAAGCCCCGCAGGAAGCGCGCCTCGGGAACGCGCTCGAGGATCCCGTTCGCCCACGCGAGGCGGCGGTCGCCGGTGGCGAGCAGCCGATCGGCCTCGACGAGCGCCGGGGACGACTTGCCGGCACGCTGCGCGTCGCTCGCGGTGAGCTGGAGCTGGATGAACGACTCGCGCGCACCGCCGGCGGCCTTGCCGAAGGCGAGCCGGGGTTCGCGGGCGCCCGGGTTCGCGAGCACGGCGTCGAGCAGTGGGTCAGGTGGCATTCGAGACCTTGGAGCTGATGGCGACCGCGATCCGGGCGGGCAGCGGGTCGGTCGGGCCGAGCGCGAGCTCGATGGCGTGGACCCCGTCGGCGCCGAGCGCGCCAGTGAACGTGCCGAACCGCTTCGCGAGCTCGTCGCCGCCGAGGTTGGTCGCGACCTTCAGTGCGTTCTCCAGCGTGTTGGGCCCGTAGACCAGATCGACGCGCGACGACGCGCCGTCGACCCGCGCGAACACCGGGTGATCCTGCGCGAGGATCGCGTGGATCCGCGGCAGCAGGTGCTGCTGCGGCTCGGTCGCGCCGAGGCGGAGCACGCGTGCGAGCGGATCGGCGGCTGGCTGGGCGTCGTCGGTGCGCCGCAGCGGGCGCGCGATCGCGACGACCGGCTCGCCGGTCGCGCGCACGGTGACCGAGATCCGGCGCTCGCCGAGCGCGGCGCCGCCGACCTGGATCAGGCGCTCGCGCAGCGTGGCCCACGCGGCGGCAGTGACGCCGAGCGAGGTCGCGAGCGTGGCATCGGCATCGAGCTCGGTCTCGCCGTGCGCGTACGCGGTGATGTATGTCCCGGCGCGATCGACGCCGAGCTCGAGCATCACGAGCTCCTTCGCGTCGACGCCGCCGAGCGGCGACAGCGCGTCGCGCCCGCAAAGTCCGACCGACAGCTCGCGCAGCGTGCCGGTGACATCGGTGGTGCGCTCGAGCAGCGCGGCGGCGGCGAGCGCGCGGGCATCTATCGCGAGCCAGGCGAGGATGCCGTACTCGGTCTCGACGAGGTGATGCAGGCGATCGACGATCGGCCCGGCGTCGATCCCGAGCAGACCGGCCGCGACGCCGAAGCGGGTCGCGCGGGCGAGGCCGAGCGGCGGCGGGGTGCGAGCCATGCCGCGCGAGCGTAGCCCGAAACCTGATACCTTGGTGTGCGTGGAGCCCTTCAAGGGACCGACGGAGCACCTCGATGCGGTGCTCGCGTTCGTCAACGTCCTCGTCGAGCGCCAGATCGTCGCGCACTGGGAGACCGGCAAGCTCGCGCGGCTCGACGATCACGGCGGCGGCGAGGCGGCGCTGTTCGGCCGCGTGGCTCACGGCACCACCGCCGGTGCCAACCGGGTCGCCGAGCTCGATCACGAGATCGCGCGCCTCGAGGGCGAGCTGTCCGAGCGCGCGACCGACGCGGACCAGCTGCCGCTCGAGCGCGTGCGCCAGCGGTTCGCGCTGTCGGCGTCGGAGGAGCGCGTGCTCGCGATCGCGATCGCGGCCGAGGTCTCGCCACACACGCGAGGCCTGCTGCGCTATCTCGCCAACGACGGCCGTCGCCCGGTCCTCGATCGCGCGCTCTACGGCGTGCTGGTCTACGGCGCGCGCGGGCGTGCCGATCAGGTGCACGAGCTCGGCCGCCGCTCGACGCTGGTCGACAACCGACTCCTCGAGGCCACCGAGGCCACCGACTCGGTGATGTACGCGCCGATCCGCGCGAGCGCGCGGCTGCTCGAGCTCGCCTACGGCGTCGTGCGGATCGACTCGGAGCTCGCGGGCATCGTCGAGCTCGTCGCCGAGCCGCCGGGGTTCGACGCGATCGTGGTCTCGCCCGAGCTGCGCGCGCAGCTGACCGGCCTCATGGCCGGCGCCGGTGGCATCGTCGCGACCCCCGCGATCATCCTCGCCGGCCCCCCGGGCTGCGGCCGGCGCACGCTGCTCGGCGCGACCGCGCACGGTGGCGGGCGCGGTGCGCTGGTCGTGCGCTGTGGCGATCTCCCGCGCGATCCAGATGCGTTCGCGTACGTCGTGCGGGCCATCCTGCGCGAGGCGACGCTGTTCGGCGCGATGCCGATCTTCGCCGACGTCCACCAGATCACCGAGGAGGGCGAGCGGACCCGCGAGCGCCTGCTCGACCGCGCCCTCGCCGGCTGGCGCGAGCCGATCGCGGCGACCACGAGCGTCGGCAACGCGCAGCCATTGAAGCTCGCGCGCGGCACGATCGTCATCGAGGTGCCGACGCTCGGCGAGGGCGAGCGCGAGGCGATGTGGCGCCTCAGCCTGCACGGGTCGGCACCCGACGTCGACCTCGCGAACGTCGCGGCGCGGTTCCCGGTCACGCCCGGGATGATCGTGCACGCCAGTCGCGCGGCCGAGGCGGTCGCGTCGGCGCGCGATGCCCACGTCGGCGATGCCGACCTCCAGCTCGGCCTGCGCAGCGCGATGGACGAAGCGCTCGCGGCGCTCGGCACGCGGCTCACCAAGGCACAGCGCTGGGAAGATCTGGTCGCGACCGCCGAGGTGATGGACGCGCTGCGCGAGTTCGTCGCGCGCATCCAGTTTCGTCGCCGGGTCTACGAGGACTGGGGCTTCGCCGACAAGTACACCAAGGGCCTCGGCCTCTCGGCGATGTTCACCGGCCCCCCGGGCACCGGCAAGACGATGGCGGCGACCTTGATCGCGGCCCGCCTCGGGCTCGACATCTACCAGGTCGATGTCTCGAAGATCGTGTCGAAGTTCATCGGCGAGACCGAGAAGAACCTCGCGCAGGTGTTCGACGCCGCCGAGGCCGGGCACGCGATCATCTTGTTCGACGAGGCCGACGCGATGTTCGCGTCGCGCGGCGAGGTCAAGTCGTCGGTCGATCGCTACGCGAACCTCGAGATCAACTACCTGCTCCAGCGCCTCGAGCGGTTCGCCGGGATCACGATCCTGACCACGAACCTCGCGGCCTCGATCGATCCGGCGTTCAAGCGCCGGATCTCGTTCACCGTCGAGTTCCCGATGCCCGAGGAGGTCGAGCGCGAGCGGATCTGGAAGGCCCACATCCCCTCACGTGCGACGATCGCGGCCGACGCCGACTTCGGTTGGCTCGCGAAGCGCCACGTGATGTCGGGTGGCCATATCCGCAACGCGGTCCTGCGCGCGGCGTTCCTGGCTGCCGCCGAGGGTGGCGGGATCCGCTTCGAACATCTTCGCCGCGCGGCCGAGGTCGAGGCGCAGGCGATGGGGCGCGTGGTCTGAGCAAACCTGCTAGGTTCGGCCTCCGTGGCGAAGTTGCCCACCGTCGATAAGCTCCCGAGCTCGCTCGGCTACTTGCGGCCGTACAAGGGACCGATGGCAGTCGGCGTGATCATGCTGGTGATCACGAACGCGGCCTTCCTCGGCGTGCCCGAGCTGACCCGGCGCGCGCTCGACGCGGTCGGCACCGTGCCGCGAAGCACGATCGGGCTCTACGTCGCGATGATGATCGGGTTCGCGATCGTCACCGCGATCACCCGCATCATCTCGCGCGTCCTCATCTTCAACGCCGCGCGCGCCGCCGAGTACGACCTGCGCTCGAACCTGTTCGGCCACCTGATGACGCTGTCGCCGAGCTACTACCGCGACCACCCGACCGGCGACGTGATGTCGCGCCTGACCAACGATGTGCAGACGGTGCGCGCGATGTGGGGCGCTGGCCTCCTCAACCTGGCGAACGCGATCGTCGCGTTCACCGCGGTGATGACGGCGATGCTGATCCACGACCCGATCGTGACCCTGTGGGTGATCCTGCCGTTCCCGCTGATCTATGTCGTCGGTCAGGCGATGAGCAAGCGGATCTACAAGACGATGCGCTCGGTGCAGGCCGAGCTCGGCTCGCTGTCGTCGCGGCTGCAGGAGGACCTCGGCGCGATCCAGGTGATCAAGACCTACGGGCTCGAGGACGTCCGGCGCGTCGGGTTCGTCAAGCAGAGCGAGAAGCTGCTCGACGAGAACATGGAGGCGGCCAAGGTCCGCATCCAGCTCGGCCCGATGCTCAACTCGCTCGCCGCGCTCGGCATGGGGATCCTGATCCTGTTCGGTGGCCGCGCGCTGGTCTATGGCGACATGACGCGAGGCGAGATCGTCGCGATGAGCGCGTACATCATCCGGCTGGTGTGGCCGACGCTGACGCTCGGCTTCATGCTCGCGCTCGTCCAGCGCGGTCGCGCGTCGTGGTCGCGCCTGGTCGCGCTCCAGCGCGAGGTCACCGAGATCCCCGACGGTGCGGGCGCGCCGCTCGCGACCGCCAGCGTGCCGGCGCGCGTCGAGGTCAAGCACCTCACGATCAAGATCGCGAACCGCGCGCTGCTCGACGACGTCACGTTCACGCTCGAGCCGAGCACGGTCACCGCGATCGTCGGCCGCACCGGTGCCGGCAAGAGCACGCTGGTCGACGCGCTGTGCCGCCTGATCCAGGTGCCGGAGGGCACCGTGTTCATCGACGGCCGCGACGTCACGACGCTGCCGCTCGCGTCGCTGCGCGATCAGATCGGCTACGCGCCGCAAGAGGCGTTCCTGTTCTCGACGACGATCGCCGACAACGTCGCGATGGGGTACGGCGGCGGCAGCGCGGTCCCCGCGGCGCGCGCCAAGGAGCTCGAGCGCGTGATCGGCGCCGCGGCGCAGGCCGACCTGCGCGACGAGCCGCGCATCGTCGCCGCGGCCGATGCCGCCGGCCTGTCGCGCGACCTCGCGCGCATGCCCGAGGGCCTCGCGACGATCGTCGGCGAGCGCGGCATCACGCTGTCCGGTGGCCAGCGCCAGCGCGCCGCCCTCGCCCGCGCGCTCGCCAAGGCGCCGCGCCTGCTGGTGCTCGACGACTCGCTGTCCTCGGTCGACGCCGAGACCGAGCGCGAGATCCTCTCGAACCTGCGCGCCGTGATGGACGGCCGCACCGCGGTCCTGATCTCGCATCGGATCGCCGCGATCAAGGACGCCGATCAGATCCTCGTGATCGACCAGGGCCGCATCGTCGCGCGTGGCACGCACGAGGAGCTGCTCGCCGAGGGTGGTACCTATCGCGACCTCTACCGCACCCAGCTCGACACCGAGCTCGTGCGCCCGAGCGGACCGATCGCGGTCCACGGAGCCCCGTCGTGAGCGCGGCCGCCGAACCCGAGATCGCGGTCACCGGCAGCGCGTACGACGTCCGGCTGTTCCGCCGGCTGTGGCGCTACATCCGGCCGCACCGCAAGCTGCTCGGGCTGTGGGCGTTCTTCATGCCGCTCACGATCACGTTCGAGCTGCTCCAGCCGCGCCTGTTCCAGTTCTCGCTCGCGCACCACATGCTCGGCGGCGACGCGAGCCAGCTGCCGGTCGACGCGGTGATGTTCATGTGCCTGGTCGTGGCGCAGGGCCTGTCGTCGTTCTGCGAGTCCTGGTTCATGCAGCTGGCCGGGCAGCGCACGATGCACGCGCTGCGGATCGCGGCGTTCGATCACGTGCTCGCGCAGCGCGCCGCGTTCTTCGATCGCATCCCGGTCGGCCGGCTGATGACGCGGATGACCAACGACATCGAGAGCGTCAACGAGATGTTCGCGCAGGGCGCGATCACGCTGATCGCGGACTTCCTGAAGATGTGCGCGATCGTGGTCATCATGTTCACGATCGACGTGAAGTTGACGCTGGTCACGTTCGCGACGCTGCCGTTCCTCATGGTGCTCGTCGAGTACGCCCGCCGCCTGATGCGCGCGTCGTTCCGCCAGATCCGCGTGCGGCTCGCGGCGATGAACGCGTTCGCCCAGGAGCACCTCTCCGGCATCCGCGTGATCCAGCTGCTCGGGCGCGCGAAGACCGCGCAGCGCGAGTACGACGAGATCAACGCCGGCCACCGGGACGCCTACCTCGGCCAGATCCGGGCCGATGCCTCGATGTACGCGATCGTCGAGGCGATCGGCACGATCGCGATCGGCATCGTGATCTGGTTCGCCAGCGGCCGCACGATCGACCCGGTGATGATCGGCGTGATCGTGGTGTTCCACGAATACATCAACAAGTTCTTCATCCCGGTGCGCGACCTGTCCGCGAAGTACGCCGTGATGCAGGGCGCGATGGCGGCAACCGAGCGCATCGTCCAGCTACTCGACACCGAGGAGTACGACGGCGACGGCCCGGCCTCGCCGGCCGCCACGATCGTCGAGCGCAAGCCGGTCGATCCGAGCGTGCCCGCGATCGAGCTCCGCGACGTCCAGTTCAGCTACGGCGCCGAGCCGGTGCTGCGCGGCATCGACTTCACGGTCCAGCGCGGCGCGACCGTCGCCGTGGTCGGCGCCACCGGGTCCGGCAAGTCGACCGTGATCAAGCTCCTGACGCGGCTCTACGAGCGCGACGGCGGCGGGATCGAGATCGATGGGGTCGATGTCCGCGACCTCTCGATCCGCGACCTGCGCGGCCGCATCACCGTGGTGTCGCAGGACGTCATCCTGTTCGCTGGCACGCTCGCGGAGAACATCACGCTCGGCAAGCCGGGCGTGACGCGCGACCAGGTCGAGGAAGCGGTGCGCCGCGTCGGCCTCGACCGCGCCCTCGCCCGCCGCGCGACGACGGTCGACGAGAAGGTCGCCGAGCGCGGCGCCAACTTCTCGGCCGGCGAGCGCCAGCTGGTCGCCTTCGCGCGCGCGCTGGTCCGCGACCCCGAGATCCTGATCCTCGACGAGGCGACCGCGCACGTCGACCCCGAGGCCGAGGAGCTGATCGAGAAGGGCGTCACCGAGCTGATGCGCGGTCGGACAACACTCGTCATCGCTCACCGCTTGTCGACGATCCGCAACGCCGACATGATCGTCGTGATGGACAAGGGCGTCGTGATCGAGACCGGCAAGCACGACCAGCTGGTCGCGCGGGGTGGGTTCTACGCCGCGCTCGAGCGCACGTTCCGCCGCCAGGAAGCCGAAGGAGCCGCGTGACCTTGCTCGAGCGAGTCTGGGGCGCGTTCGACGCGATGGCCGACGGCGCGATCGTCGCCGACACCGGCACCGGCGAGGTGCTGATCAACCTGGCCGCGCGCGAGATGCTCGAGATCCCGCCCGAGACCCCGGTCGACACGACGTACCTGAAGGACGTCGTCGGGTTCTACCCGTTCGATCTCGCGGCCGGCGCCCCCGAGGGCCAGCCGATCCGCGAGGAGGTTCGCATCGGCGATCGCGTGCTGCACTCGGTCGTCACGCCGATGCGTACCGAGGGCGGCCCGTGCGGCGCGACCGTGATCCTGCGCGATCTCGGCGACACCGCCGACGTCCATCGCCGGCGCGCCGAGTTCGCCCAGGTGATGTCGCACGAGCTGCGCACGCCGCTGACCTCGATCGCCGGCGCGCTCGACATCGTGCTCTCGGGCTACGCCGGCACGCTGTCGGATCGCCAGCTGCGCTACGTCGACATGGCGCGCCAGGCCGCGACCCGGATGAACGTCCTCGTCGACCAGCTGCTCGATCTCGCGCGCGCCCAGGCCGGGACCATCACGGTCGCGACCGCGCACGTGCAGCTCGATCGGCTCGCGCGCGAGGTCATCGATCGCTACCGCGCGGCCGCGGCGGCCAAGCAGCTGACGATCGTGCTCGGCGCCTCGGCCGAGGACATCGCGATCCTCGGCGACCCCGAGCGGCTCGGCCAGGTGCTCGGCAACCTCCTGACCAACGCGATCCGGTTCTCGCCGGCGAACGCCGTGATCGACGTCCAGGTGTTCGGGCCGCCGCTGACCGACGACACGGTCGGCGTCAGCGTGTCGAACAACGGCGACACGATCTCCGAGGAGGATCGCGAGCGGATCTTCGAGCCGTTCTCGGCGTCGTCGCGCCGCGTCGGGGGCACCGCGCTCGGCCTGTCGATCAGCCGGACGATCATCGAGGCCCACGGCGGCCGGATCTGGGTCGAGTCGCCGACCACCGCGCCCGACAAGGACGGCGAGGCGCGCGGCACCAAGTTCGTGTTCACGCTGCCGGTGTCGCCGCGCAGCGAGAAGACCGAGAAGATCGCGCTGTCGAACCTCGACACCGCGCCGCGCCGCCGCGGGCTCGGCGAGGGCTCGTGCGCGCTGGTCGTCGATGACGATCCGCGCCGCGCGCTGCTATTGAAGGGCTTACTGATGTCCCTGGCGGACCGCGTGGTGGTCGCCAACGACGTCGAGGCCGCGATCGCGACCGCGCGCATCGAGCACCCCGCCCTCGCGGTCGTCGCCGGCTCGATGGCCGACGTGCTCGCGCTGCTCGCGATCCTCGAGCACGATCCCGACACCGCGAAGACCGCGGTCATGGTGGTCGGCGACGCCGATCGCCGCGCCGACGTGATCGCGGCCGGCGCCGACGACCTGCTCGAGTTCCCGATCCAGCCCGCGGTGTTCCGCGACGCGTGCCTGCGGCTGGTCGAGAGCGGCCGCCGCGAGGCGCCGCGGGTCCTCGTGGTCGACGACGACGCCTCGATCCGCCAGATCTGCCGTGAGGTCCTCGAGCTCGGCGGCTACCAGGTCCGCGACGCCGGCTCGGCGACCGCCGCGCTGTCCGAGGCGCGCCGGTTCCGCCCCGACATGATCTTGCTCGACGTGCTGATGCCGGCGATCGACGGCTACCGCACCGCTGAGATGATCCGCGCCGACCCGGCCATCGCGATGGCGCCGATCATGTTCCTGTCGGCGCGCGGCGACACCGCCGACAAGGTCCGCGCGTTCCGCTCGGGCGCCGAGGACTACATGGTGAAGCCGTTCGACGCGGCCGAGCTGCTCGCGCGCGTCGCCAAGGCGCTCGATCGCCAGGCGCGCGAGCTCGGCGCCTCGCCGACCACGCAGCTGCCCGGTGCCGAGGCGATCCAGACCGAGATCGAGCGTCGGCTGCCGATGCACGACTCGACGGTTGCCTGCTACCTCGACCTCGACAACCTGAAGGCGTTCAACGACTACTACGGCTACGCCAAGGCGAACGCCGTGATCCGGCAGACCGGCGACGTGATCCGCGCGGTCGTCCAGCGCCTCGGCGGTGCCGGCGACTTCATCGGCCACATCGCGGGCGACGACTTCGTGTTCGTCACCAGCGCGGACCGCGTCGACCAGGTGTGCCGCGGGATCTGCGATCGCTTCGATCACCTGATCCGGCTGTACTACGATCCGGCCGACCGCGAGCGCGGCTACATCGAGACCAAGGATCGCTTCGGCGTGCAGCGAAAGTTCCCGGTCATGAGCGTCTCGATCGCTGCGGTCACGCTCGCGAACACGCGGTCGTACGCCGGGCTCGCCGAGCTCGCGGCCGTCGGCAAGGCCGCCGCCAAGGCGATCCCCGGCTCGACCTACGTGCGCGACAACGTGCCGATCCCACCTATCTGAGGCCGACACGGCTGAGCAGCCGGTGCAGGTGCACGCGGTCGATGCCGGCGGCACGCGCCGCGGCGCTGACGTTGCCGTGGTGGGCCGCGAGCAGCTGCTCGAGGTAGCGCCGCTCGACGTGGCGCAGGTAGCGCTCGCGCACGACCCGCAGCGGCAGGCTCGGATCGATCGCGGGCTCGGCGTCCTCGCCGCGCGCCGCGAGCTCGGCGGGCTCGGCGCGCACGACGCATGCCTCGATGTAGTTGCGCAGCTCGCGGACGTTGCCCGGCCACGCGTGGCGGACGAGCTCGGGCGCCAGCTCGCCGCGCAACGCCACCGCGATCGGGGACGCCGCGGCGCCGAGATCGTCGAGGATGCTGTCGACCAGCAGGGGGATATCGGACGTGCGATCGCGCAGCGGTGGCATCGTCACGACGAGGACTGCGAGGCGGAAGAACAGATCCGAGCGGAACCGACGGGCGTTGACCTCGGCGCGCAGGTCGCGGTTGGTCGCCGCGACGATCCGGACGTCGACCGCGATCCGCTGCGTGCTCCCGATCCGCTGGACCTCGCGACGATCGATCGCGCGCAGCAGCTTGGGCTGGAGATCGAGCGCGAGCTCGCCGATCTCGTCGAGCAGGAGCGTCCCACCGTCGGCGGCCTCGAACGCGCCGATCCGCTTGGTCTGGCCACCGGTGAACGCGCCGGCCTCGTGCCCGAACAGCTCGACCTCCAGCAGGTTCGCCGGGATCGCGCCGCAGTCGACGACGACGAATGGCCGGTCGCGCCGCGCGCCCTCGTGGTGCAGCGCCTCGGCCGCGAGGTCCTTGCCGGTGCCGCTCTCGCCCTGCAGCAGCACGGTCGTCGACGACGCGGCCGCCGCCTCGAGCCGCGCGAACGCGGCGCGCATCGCGATCGAGCCGCCGCGCAACCGGCCGAACTGGTCGCGGGCGGCGAGCGGGATCGGGACCTCGCGCGTGCCGATCGCGAACCGGAGCTCGCTGCGACCGAGCCCGAGCAGCGCGCCGTCGCGCAGCGGCGCCTCGATCACCGGGACGCGATCGACGTTCGTGCCGTTGCGGCTGCCGAGGTCGCGCACGATCGCGGTGCCATCGACGATCCGGATCTCGCAGTGGAACTTCGACATCGCGGTGTCGGCGAGCGCGAGATCGGCCTGCGGATCGGCGCCGACGATCGTGGTCGCGCGCGCGAACCGATAGACCGTGCCGTCGGACGCGGTCAGCGTGCATTCGCGGACGGTCGCGGTCGGGGCCGACGCGTGATCGAGGCCCTCGGTGGTGCGGGGATCAATCAAGGGTCTCACCCACGTGCTTCTTCGGCGGTTTCTTCTTCGGCGCGACCGGCGCCGCGGACTTCGCCGGCGCGGGCGACGGGATCGCGACCGGCACGGCGAGCGGCACCGGCACCGGGGTTGGGGGCGGCCGCGCGACGACGACGGCGGTGGGTGCGTGATCGAACGCGCCGGCGACGACCGCGATCGCGAGCCCGGCCGCGAGGCACACGCCGATCGCGAGACCGACGCGGAGGCCGCGCGCACGTTGCTGGGGTGGGACGACGTTGGTCGGGCGCTCGTCGTCGAGCCGTTCGATCAGCTCGGCCATCGTCGGGCGCGCGACCGGATCGCGGGCGAGACACGCCTCGATCACCGCCGCGAGCGGGCCCGCGACCGGCGTATAGTCGTGTCGCGCACGGCGCGCGTCGACGGTCGCGCCGAACGGCAGCGCGCCGGTCGCGGCCTCGTACGCGATCACGCCGAGCGCGAACACGTCGGCGGCGGTGCCGACCGGATCGCCGGCGAGCTGCTCGGGCGCCATGTACGCCGGCGTGCCGACGCCGGGTGCCAGCGCGGCCTCGGTCGCGAGCCGCGAGATCCCGAAGTCGACGATCACGGGGCGCGCCCCGCCGTCGACCAGGACGACGTTGCCGGGCTTCAAGTCGCGATGGACGACGCCGGCGGCGTGGGCGGCCGCGGCGCCACGCGCGATCGCGACGACGATCGCGCGCAGCGTGGGCTCGTCGACGACACCGGCGCGCATCCGGATCGCGAGCGTCTCGCCGGCCAGGCGCTCCATGACGAGGTAGCGGAACGGCTCGTCGCCGAAGTCGCTGACGCGCACCACGTTCGGGTGCTGGATCGCGCGCGCCCGCTGGGCCTCGGCGAGGAACTCGGCGGTCGCCGCGGGGCTGGTCGCCACGTGCGCGTGGAGCAGCTTGATCGCGACCTCGTCCCCGAGGAAGCGATGGCGCGCCGCGAACACCTCGCCGGTCGCGCCCTTGCCGAGCGACGTGCCGAGCAGGTAGTTGCCGACGGTCCGCCCGGACACGGGAAGGACCTCGGTATCGTGACGGGCTCCTGACATCGGGCGCGCCGCATCATATCCTCGCCGGCCATGTGGGTGAGGACGATCGTCGTCGTGCTGGTCGCCCTGGTCGGGCGTGCCGGGGCGGACGACCTGCGGACGGCCCAGCAGCACCTCGACGCGGGGGTCGCGCTGTACGGCGCCGGCAACTTCGCCGACGCGCGGGTCGAGCTCGCCGCCGCGCAGGTCCTCGCGCCTGACAAGCCGAACCCGTATCGCTGGCTCGCGCTCGTCGACGTCCGGCTCGGTGACTGCGCGAGCGCGCTCGTCCACATCGAGAGCTTCGCGGCGCGCGTCGCCGCCGACGACGCGCGGCTCGGCGAGCTCGTGCGGCTGCGCGATCAGTGCCGCAGCATCGGCCACATCCGCGTCGTGTCGAGCCCGACCGGGGCGACCGTGCGGGTCGATCAGCGCGCGACCCCGATGATGACCCCGGCGGATCTCGCGCTGTCGGTCGGCAGTCACGTGATCGTCGTCGGCAAGCCCGGCTTCGAGTCGGTGACCCAGACGGTCGAGGCGCACGCGGCCGGCGTCGACGAGGCGATGTTCACGCTGCCCGTCGCGGCGGTGGCCGAGCCGCACCACCGCTGGTGGCTGTGGACGACGATCGGCGTCGGCGTCGTCGCGATCGCCGCCGGCACGACGTACGCGCTGACCCGCGGGCGCGACGATCCGCGGCTGCCGCCGATCGCGTGCGATGCGACGGGGTGCCGGTGAGGTGGCTCGCGCTGCTCGCCGTGGTTGGCTGTGGTGGCGACGGCGATCCGTGCGGCGCCACGGCCGGCACGTGCGCCACGATCCGCGTGACCTCGACCGGCATCGCGCGCGTCGATAGCCTCGAGCTCGACGTCTCCTACGGCGACGGCCACGGCACCGCGATCACGATGCTCGCCGCGCCGGCCGCGTTGCCGGTCGAAACCGGCGTCGCGCTCGACGTCACGTTGCCGGTCGGGCTCGGCGTCGTCGTCGCCGGGCGGCTCGATGGTCAGGTGCTCGGCACCGGGTTCGCGGCGACCGAGCTCGCGGGCGGTGCCACGCTCGTCGTCGCGATCGAGCCCCCGGCGATGGTGTGCGTCGCGACCGGGACCTACTGCGGCGGCGACAAGGTCGCCGGCGATCCCGAGACGCTGTATCGCTGCGGCGCGCAGGGCATGGCCTACGCGCGCGGCGCGTGCGCGAGCGGCTGCCAGATCGGGACGAACCGCGACGATACCTGCTACGGCGGCGGCCCGCGCTGCACCACCGGAACCCGGTACTGCGGCGGTGACAAGGTCGACGGCGATCCGCGGACGCTCTACACCTGCCAGGCCGACGGCACCGGGGTGACGAGCGAGGCGTGCGTGAACCGCTGCGAGGTCGTCGCCGGTCACCCCGACACGTGCCGCTAGCTCAGCTCGGTGGCGGCGACACGCCCGCGCCACCGATCGTCGACGGCGAGTCGACCCTGATCGCGCCGGCGCCACCACCACCGCCGCCACCGCCAGAACCGTTGTCACCGTCGTGCCCCGCGTGACCGGCCGTTGCGGGATAGCCGATCCCGCCGTCGCCGCCGCCACCGGCGCCACCCACACCGCCGATCCCTCCCGAGAGCGGGCCGCTCGGATCGGTCCCGGCGAGGCCGTTCGCGCTGCTCCCACCGCCGCCCGCGGCACCACCGTTGGCGACGAGCTGGCCGCTGGGTGCACGAGTGATCGTCGTGGCGAGGAGCGCGATCAGCCCACCCGAGCCCGCGCCGCAGCCACCCTTGCCCGGGTTCGTGGCGGTGCCGCTCGCGCCCGAGGCGTCGATTCGCGCCGCGCTGCCGATCGTGATCGTCGGGGCGGCCAGGAGCACGGCACCACCTCCGTGGCCACCCGCGCCATTGCTGCCGGCGCCCTTCTGACCCTGGCAACCGCCGCGCAGGCTCGCGATCGCGAGCGTGGCTCCGGCGGTCCCTTTGCCCGCGCCATTTTCGTCGTTGCCGCCGTCGCCGCCCAGCCCGCCGAAGCTTCCGCCTTGGCCGCCGCCCTTGCCGCTCGGATCGGTCCCGTTCGCGCACCCCGGTCGATCGGCGGCCGAGCCGATCGCGCCACCGACGTGGCTGGCGACATCGATCGTGCCCTCGACGTCGATCGCGGTGGTCGCGAGGAGCACGAGCGGCAGGGTGCCGTGCGCCGACAGGGTCACGCCCAGGTCGACGGTGATCGTCGACGCCGCGATCGCACAGACCTGCGTGCTCCCGGCCATCATCGGCGCGCACGCGAGCCCGGCGGGGACCGACGTCCCGGCCATCGTGTCGATGGTGGTCGTCGTCGAGATGTGAAGGTCGCCGCTCGGCGTCGTCACCGGACACAGCGTGACGCCGAGGTCGGCGGCGACGGTGCAGCTCGGCGTCCCGGGATTGCCATCGGGCTGCGGATTGTTCGGTGCGTCGGCGCTATCGGAGCCCGCGGCGCTGCCATCCCCGCCGACGCCGGCGTCACCGCCCATCGTCGCCGCGCCGGAGCCCGAGAATCCGCAGGCGGTGAGCGCGACGAACCAGACGGCTTTCATTCGATGCCATCAAATGCACGGATCGCACCGCCGCCAACCCCTGAAGGTCACACGGCTCGGGCTGTCCGATCCTTGCGCAGTGTACCGGTTGCACACAGCGCGGCGGTCGTCACGCCGCGCGGAGCTGTCGCTTCAACACGTCGGACAGCTTCGCGAGCTCGTCCGGATCGTCCTCGACGATCACGCCGCGACACGTGCTCGCACCGCAGTGACACGGCTCGGCGACCTCGGCCGCGAAGCCGTAGTCGTAGGTGATCTCGTCACCGATCGGGATGTCGCGCAGCGCGACCCACCAGGCGACGACCGACTGCGCCTCGTCGTCCCAGCGGCTGAGCACGTCGCTGTTCGGATCGCAGCTGTGATTGAACCACCGCGTCTGACACGCGAGATCCCAGAACACCTGCTCGCCGTCGGGATCCTTGTCATCGCGCGGCAGGATCAACGCGTAGGTGTCGTCGAACTCCTCGTGCTCGCGATACAGCACGCCGTCGCCGTAGCAGACCAGCTCGCCTGCGTGAAAGGGGCGCGTCGTGACGACGCCGTAACCATGAATCTTGGAGTGGACCACGCGCAGACCTTCGAGCAACGGCATCGCGCGCGATCATCAACAAGTGTGAACCAAGTGCAAGTGGTCGGGATCTACCGACGACGATTCGGTACGCAATTATCCGGAGCTCGCGAAAGCTCGCGACACCTCTCGAACCTGGTTCGAGTCAATTCAGCCGTCTTGACGATCGGGGTGGGCGAGTGCGCACGTCATGCGTATGCAACCACACGCGTCTGTCTCACGATCCGGGGAGTCGGTTGTCCTTGCCTACCGACGACAATCGCGCGACGTTACCGATTGATGGCGAAGAGCCAGGATGTAGAGAGACGCTCGCGCAAGCGGGCAACGGCCGCGCCGACCAAGGCGGAGCCCGCCCCGACGCCGAAGCTGGCGCGCGGGACGCGCGAAGGTCTCCCGCGCCCGGCGGCGTCGTCCATCATCGACGAGCTCGACGCCGACCACCACGATACGGTCGTCGTCGAGACGCTCGAGGGCGCCGAGGATCAGCTCGATCACCTCGATCACCACGAGCCGCTCGATGCCGAGAGCGATCGCGCCTCGATCGACGCGCGCATGCTCGAGCTCGCGAAGCGCCGCTTCGGGCTCCGCGCGTTTCGCCCCGGCCAGGCCCTCGCGATCCGCAACGTGCTCGCCGGCATCGACACGCTCGCCATCATGCCGACCGGCGCCGGCAAGTCGCTGTGCTACCAGCTGCCCGCGCTCGAGCTCGACGGCGTCACGCTCGTGGTCTCGCCGCTGATCGCGCTGATGAAGGATCAGCACGACAAGCTCGCCGAGCTCGGCATGGACGTGCTGCGACTCGACTCGACGCTGACGCCGCGGGACGAGCAGGCCGCGCTCGCGCGCCTGACCGAGCCCAAGCCGTGCATCGCCTACGTCACGCCGGAGCGCCTCGGCGAGCCGCGGTTCCGCGAGCACCTGTCCGGCGTGCGCGTCGCGCTGTTCGTCGTCGACGAGGCCCACTGCATCTCGCAGTGGGGGCACGATTTTCGACCGGCGTACCTCGGCCTCGGCGAGGCGGTGCGCGCGCTCCACAACCCGCCGGTGCTCGCGCTGACCGCGACCGCACCGCCCAAGGTCAAGGACGACATCCTCGCGCAGCTCCGGATCCCCGACGCGTCGGTGATCGACATCGGCCTCGATCGCCCGAACCTGCGCTACCACGTCATCAAGGCGTCGAGCGAGCGCAAGAAGCAGGCGCTGCTCCTCCGCTTGATCGAGCGCACGCCCGGCTGCGGCATCATCTACGCCGCGACCGTGAAGACCGTCGACGCGCTCGCCGACTTCTTGTGGTCGCAGGGCGTCGAGTGCGGGCGCTATCACGGCCGCATGCGCGCCAAGGATCGCGAGCAGGTTCAGGGCGACTTCATGGAGCGCAGCAACCCGCGCCTGATGGTCGCGACCAACGCGTTCGGCCTCGGCGTCGACAAGCAGGACCTGCGGTTCGTCGTCCACTACAACTTTCCCGGGTCGCTCGAGAGCTACTACCAGGAAGCCGGTCGTGCCGGCCGCGACGGCCTGCCCGCCGACTGCGTGCTCCTGTATCAACCCGAGGACAAGCGGATCCAGAGCTTCTTCCTCGGTGGCCGCTATCCGACGCCCGAGCAGACCCGCGCGGTCGCCGAGGCGCTGGTCCACGCGACCAACGGCAAGACCGCCAAGCGCGACGAGGACTACGAGCACGCGCCCGACGACGGCACGTTCGCGACCACCAAGGACATCGCGGAGCGCTCCGACACGCCGGCCAAGAAGGCGCGCGTCGTCCTCGCGTTTCTCAAGGAGGTCGGCTTCGCGGCCGAGGCTCCCGGCGCGCGGTTCGCGCCGCTCGCGCTCGAGCCGCCGAGCATCGACGACCTCGCACGCTCGGCGAACCGCTACGAGCAGAAGCGGGCCCAGGATCGCGCGCGGCTCGCTGCGATGCTGCGCTACGCGCAGTCGCATCTGTGCCGGACGCGGCTGCTCGTCACGTACTTCGGCTACACCGACGCGTCGTCGTGCGGCACGTGTGACAACTGCCAGCGCAGCGGCAAGGGGATCCCACACCCGGCGATCGAGAACGACAGCGTCGCGAACGCCCTCGCGCGCCACGCGCCGAACGGCACCAGCGCGGCCGCCGATCAGGACACGCGCAAGGCGCTGATCGAGGAGGCGCTGCGGCGCGGTCGCGGCGGTCGCGGTCGCGCGCTCAAGATCGAGCGCGTCAAGCGCCCGGTGTTCGGCCCGCTCGAGAAGGGCGACCTCGTGCGCCACGCGATGTACGGCGACGGCGAGGTCGTGCGCGTCGTCGGCGACACGATCTACGCGTTCTTCCCGGTCCACGGCGAGAAGCTGTTGAAGGCGAACTTCCTCGAGAAGGTCGACAACTAGCGTGGACTGCCGGGCACGCTGCGCCGCGTGCTGTATCTCGCCGTCGATCTCGCCGTGCACCGCGCTTCCCGCGGGCAAGCCGGCGGGCACGCCCTGCCCGCACCTCGACGCCGAGCTGCGCTGCGTCCTGTTCGGCAAGCCCGAGCGCCCCGCGGTGTGCGGCGGACTTCAGCCGCAACGCGAGATGTGCGGCGACTCGCAGGCCGAAGCGCTCGCGACGATCGCGCTGTGGGAGCGGCTCACTTCTTCGGACTGAAGCGCTTCACGATCGCCGCGAGCCGCGCCTTGTTGGCCGTCTTCTTCAACGGCTCCTTCGTCACCGTGATGACGAGCTCGCTCAGCGTGCCGCCGGGTAGCGCCGCGAGCGTGGCCTCGAGGTGATCGAACGTCGCCGGGAGCCAGGTCGGGCCGGTCGACATCCCCATGTGCTGGCGCGACTTCTCGGGCAGGTCTGCGACGACCGAGAGCCGCGAGAGCCGACCGTCGACACCGCGCTCGAACACCCACCTGATCGGAAAGTGCGTGTCGTCGTAGAGCTCGAGCCGCTTCGCCGCCACGGTCGCGGCGATCGAGCCGACGAGGTGCGGGGTGTGCGTCGGCACCTCGATCCAGAGCCGCTCGAGGCGAGCGGGCGCGACGATCTGGATCAGGCGATCGTCCCTCCCGCCCCTCGGTCGCAGCTCGAGCTCGCGCAGGTTCGGCAGCGCCGTCGCGTGAGCGAGCGCCGCCGCCTGCGCGTCGGTGGTCAACCAGTCGACGACGAGCCGCTCGATCGGTCGCTTGGTCTTGCCGGTGCACAGCGAGACGAGGTCGTCGCCGTTCTCGAACGTCAGGTGGCGCAGCGCGCGCATGACGCGGTGGCGATACACCTTCGCGTACTCCGCGCCGCTGAACTCACCGGCGTCGATCGTGCGCACGGTCGACCACAGCGCGTGACCCGCGGTGGGGTTCGCGTCCTTCACGATCGTGCAGCCGACGAGCACGCCGGCCTCGAACTTCGGCTTCGAGATCACCGGCCCGAGCGGCCCGAGCGATTTCGGCGCGTTCTTCATGCGCGCTGGCGGTGGATCTCGTACAGCGCGAGCGCCGCGGCGACCGACACGTTGAACGAGCCGATCGCGGTGCGCGCCATCGGGATGATCGCGTGGAAGTCGCACTTCTTGGCGACCAGTGGCCGCACGCCACCGCCCTCGGCACCGAGCACGAGGCAGAGCGGCATCGTGCCGTCGATCGAGGCGATCGGCTGCGCGGTCTCGGTGGCGTGGACCGCGACGCGCCACAGGCCGTGCTCGCGCATCTCGTCGAGCGCGCGCGCCAGGTTGACCTGGACGATCGGCAGGAGCTCGCTCGCGCCGGCGGACGCCTTGCCGACCAGCGCGGTGACCTGCGCGGCGCGATGCTCGGGGATCACGATGGCGTGCGCGCCGAGCAGGTAGGCCGAGCGAATGATCGCACCGAGGTTGCGCGGATCCTCGACGCCGTCGAGCGCGACGATCAGCGCGGGACCCTCGGTCTTGCCGACGACATCGTCGAGCTCGGCGTAGGCGAACGGGCCGAGCCACGCCACGACGCCCTGGTGGAGACCACCGTCGGTGGCGCGATCGAGCTCGGCCCGCGGCCGATCCTCGAGCCACACGTTGTGGCCGCGCGCGGCGACCACGATCGCGGCGATCGGATCACTGGTCGTGCGGTCGGCGCGCTTGGGATCGACCCAGATCGCGCGGATGTCCTTGGGCCGGCGCGCCATCACCTCGCGCACCGGGCCCGCGCCGTACACCACGCGATCGCCAGGGCTGTTACTCACGCGAGCTCCTCCACGATGGCGCGCGCCGCGGCGGCGGGATCGGCGGCGTCGCGCAGCGGGCGACCGACGACCACGAGGTCGGCGCCGACGGCGCGGGCCTCGCGCGGCGTCATCACGCGCTTCTGATCGCCGTGGGCGGCGCCGGCGGGACGCACGCCGGGCGTGACGATCAAGAAGCCGGCCGGCGCGACCGCGCGGATCGCGGCGACCTCGTGCGGCGACGCGACGACGCCGTCGCAGCCGGCGGCGATCGCCAGCCTGGCGCGGCGGACGACGAGCGCGTCGATCGGGCCGATCGCGCCGATCGCGTCGAGGTCGGTGGCATCGAGCGAGGTGAGGACGGTGACCGCGAGGATCTTGGTGGCGCCGCGCGCCGCGACCGCGGCCTCGAGCATCGCGCGCCCACCACCCGCGTGGACCGTGAGCAGTCCGGCGCCGAGCGTCGCGCACCGCGCGGTCGCCCGCGCGACGGTCTCGGGGATGTCGTGCAGCTTGAGGTCGAGCATCACGCGGCGCCCGCGCGCCACGAACGCCTCGACGACACGCGGCCCCTCGGCGCAGAACAGCTCGAGCCCCAGCTTCACCCAGCTCGGAACCCCCGCCATGCGCTCGACGAGCGCCTCGGCCTCGGCGCCGGTCGGCGCATCGAGCGCCGCGATCAATCGATTACCGACGAAGTCCACGCCCCGTGGATATCACTTCGCGACGCGGATCGCGAACGTGCCGCTCTCGGACACCACGGTGTAGAGCACGCCGAGATCGGCGCGGCGGTGCTCGTCGGAGAACTTGATGACGCCGGTCAGGCCGGCGAGCTCGCCCTTCACGAGCAGCGCGGCGAGGCCCGCGCGCCCACCGCTCCCCGCCGCGGCGGCGAGCTGCGCCGCGTCGTAGGCGTACGCCTCGGTCGCGCCCGGCAGGCGCCCGTAGCTGGCCACGAAGCGCTCGACGAACGGCTTGTCGAGCGCGTCGGTGTCGTCGGGGTAGAACCCGGGCGCGAACAGCGCCCCTTCGCTGTGGCGGCCGGCGTCGGCGAGGTAGGCCGCGGACAGGCCCTCGGCGGTCGACAGCAGCAGCACCGGCTTGCCGCCGATGACCTTCTTGGTGCCGACCGGCTTGGGGATCTTGCCCGACGCCGCGATCGCCGGCGTGATGAGACCGAGCTCGTCGGCCGGCGCCGGGACGAACACGCCGTCCCACCCGCCGCCGAGCTTGCCCGCGAAGCTCGCGAACGACTTCGTCTTGTCGGGATAGACGACCTTCACGACGATCGTGCCGCCACGTCTGGCGACCTCGCCCTCGAACGCCGCGGTGACCGCCTTGCCGTAACCCGACTCGGGCGCCAGGATCGCGAACGTCTTCACGCCCATCGCCACGGCTCGTGCCGCCAGCGCCCGCGCGCGCGCCTCGGCGGAGTGGCGCATGTGGAACACGAACTTGCCCTGGGTGCGCTCCTCGGGCCGCGTGGCGAGGCTGAGCAGCGGGATCCCCAGGCCCTCGGCGCGCGCACCGGCGGCATCGACCGACGCGCCGTCGATCGGCCCGATCACCGCGATCGCGTTCGCCTTCGCGAGGTCGTCGACCGCCGCGGCCGCCGCGGCCGGATCGTTGGCCGACCGCACCTCGATCGCCGCGACCGCCCTGCCGTCGGTGACGCCGGCCGCGAGCCCGAGCCCCGACGCGGCGTCCTCGCCGAGCCGGCTCTGCTTGCCGTTGAGCGGCAGGACCGCGCCGACCAGGCTCGACTCGTTGGCCGCGCCGGTCACCGGAGCGACCTCGTCGTCACCGATCTGCGCCGGCAGCCCGACCGCCTGGCGCGCCGGCGCGACCATCTCGCGCAGCTTCTCGGCCTCGCCGCCACGCCCGGCCGCGTCGGCGAGCAGCGCGAGACGGGTGCCGCTGATCGCGACGCCGACGCCCTTGCGATCGGCGAGCTCGTCGAACGTCTTGCGCAGCTGATTCGGATCGGCGCCGGCGACGACCTTGGCGACCCGCGCGCGGATCACGGCGCGCTCGACGAGCGTGACGCGTGGCCACAGCTGATCGAAGTACGCGAGCGCCGTCAGCGCCTCGGGCCCGGCCGCGGTCGCGTAGGCGACGGCCGCGATGAACTCGGTGCGATCGTCTTCGGCGACGGCGTCCTTGCCCTTGCGCAGCAAGACGAGCGCGCCGGCCGGATCGCCGCGGTAGTTCTTGACGATGCCGAGGTAGAGCTCGGCGCGCGCGATCAGCTCGGGCTTGGTCTTCGCCGCGGCGGCCTTCTCGAGCTGCGCCTGCGCGTCGGCGTACTTGTGGCCGCGCATCGCCGAGATCCCGGCATCGAGCTGCGCGTATGGCGCGATCGGATCGTCGGGGAACTCCTCGGCGATCTTGGCGAACTCGCTGGTCTCGGCGTGGTCGTCCTTGAACTTCGCCTCGGCCGCGGTCAGGCGCGCGTAGGCATCGGGGTTGCCCGACCTCGGCAGCTCCGGCGCGAGCGTCTTGCGCGTGTGGTGGTGGCATGCCGCCAACCCGACGAGAGCGACGAGGGCGACGACCAGCGACTTGTGCACCCCCAGAGACTAGCTATCCGCACCCCGTCGTGCAAATCAGGGGCATATGGCACGCGACCGCTCTGACCGCCTCGACGCCGATCTCGAACGTGGGTTCACCGCCCTCGAGGACGGCCGCATCGATGACGCCGCCTCCGCCCTCGAGCGCTGCCAGCGCATCGACAAGACGCATCCCGGCGTGATCCAGCTGGCCGCCTCCTGCGCCGACGCCGCCGGCGACGTCGATGAGGCGATGGCGGCCTACAAGCAGCTCGTCGCCCTCAACCCCGACGATCCGATGCCGCGGCTGTCGATCGCGCGCCTCGAGCTCCGCGATCTCGACGACCCCGACGCGGCGCTCGCGACCCTCGCCGCGGCCTTCGAGTTCATCGACGACGAGGACGACCTGCTCGAGGGCGTCCTCTTGCGCGCCGAGGCGCAGCTCGTGACCGGCGATCTCGAGGCCGCGCGCGAGACGCTCGGCGAGCTGTCGAGCTCCGTGGTCGACGATCCCGCGCTCGCGCTCGACCTCGCCGACCTCGCGACCGCCGCCGAGGACCCCGAGGCCGCGAAGCGCTGGATCGAGATCGCGCGCAAGTCGCCCGAGCTCCTGCCCGACGCGCTCCACGTGCTCGGCCGCGTCCACGAGCTCACCGGCGATCGGCCGGCGATGATCGAGGCGTGGCTCGAGGTCCGGAAGCTCGACCTCGCGGCGCCGGCGCCCGAGCTGTCGATCTCCGACGATGACGTCGAGCAGATCGCGTCCGAGACGTTCGGCGCGCTGCCCGACGAGGTCAGGAAGCAGCTCGAGAACGTGCCGATCCTGATCGAGGACGTGCCGTCGGAGGAGCTGGTCAAGGACGGCGTCGATCCGCGCCTGCTCGGGCTGTTCCAGGGCACGCCGATGCCCGAGGGCGGCGATCTCGCGCCGAGCGTCACGACGATCCTGCTGTTCCCGCGCAACCTCGCGCGCGAGGCCCAGGACGCCGACGAGCTCGCCGATCAGATCCGGATCACCGTGCTCCACGAGACCGCGCACTACTTCGGGCTCGACGACGAGGACCTCGCGGCGATCGGACTGGAGTAGACCTCGGGGGTCGGGCTACGGACTTCAGCCAGAACGAGAGCGCTTCCGGCCGAAGTCTAGAGTCCGAGGTCCGAGGCCGGTCAGATCGGCAAGCAGGTACCGCCGACGACGGTGCCCGACGTGCAGAGGCCGACGCCGCCGCTGATGATGAGGCAGCACTGGCCGGTCGTCGTGCACGCGGCGTTCGAGCCGCAGATCGCGCCGGTCGTGTCGGCGTCGGGCGGGTGCATGACGAACGCGTCGGGCGGTGCGTCGTGCACCACCGCCGCGTCGTGATGTGCCGGCCCGTCGATCGGCACGCCGTTCGGCGCATCGATCGGCTTCTTGCTATCGACCGCGGCGTCGATCGGGCCCAGGTGGTTCGCCGGATCCCCGGCCGACGCGCACGCGCCAAGCGCGGCAAACAGAATTGCCCTCATCGAGGGGCATCGTATCCGCGGCGATCCGCACCGCAACCGAAATCAGCTGGTCGGGCCAATCAACTGAGCGTCGCGACCCGATCGCCGAACAGCCGGTCGAGCGACAGCAGCAGCTCGTCGGTCGGCGCCACGTTCCACGCGTCGGGCAGCGTGACCACGGTCTCGCTGCGACGCGCCAGCTTGATGCGCAGGACCGCCTGGTGGTGGCCGCGCACCGCCGACGCGAGGATGGTCTTCAGCTCGGCCACGAGATCCGGCGTGAGCACGTCGGCGTTGAGGTTGATGTCGACGCGCGTCGTCTTGGCCTGGCGGACCTCCGACAGCGGCGCCGCGGCTTCCAGCAGCATCTTCCACTCGGGCGCCTCGGCCGAGCCCTCGTTCTTGACCGCGCCGCTCGCGAGGATCGGCTCGTCGGACACGAGGACGTGTCGAACCTTCTCGAACGTCTTGGGGAACGCGATGACCTCGAACGCACCCTCGGAATCCTCGAGGTGGAAGCGGGCCATCTTGTCGCCCTTCTTCGTGATCATCTCGCGGTACTGGCTGACGATGCCGCCGATCGCGTGATCGCCCGGCGTCTTTCGGCCCGCCGCGAAGTCCGCGGTCGTCGCGGTCGCGTAGCGCGACAGGTCGTTGCGGTAGCGATCGAGCGGGTGACCCGAGACGTAGAACCCGAGCGCCTCCTTCTCGAACGCGAGCAGCTCCTTGGGCCCCCACGGCGCGAGGTCGCCGTAGCTCTCGCCCTGCTTCGCGCCCGAGCCGGCCGTCGGCGGTGGCTCGCTCGCCGCGAACATCCCGAACAGCGACGTCTGGCCGCTGCGGCGATCGCGCTGCTCGGCCGCGCCGCGCTCGATCGCTCCGTCGAGCGCGCCGAGCAGCTGCGCGCGGTGGTGATCGCCCGGCAGACCGTCGAGCCCGCCGCTCTTGATCAGCTGCTCGAGCACGCGGCGGTTGCACTTCTGGGTGTCGACCCGGCGGCACAGCTCGAACAGGCTGTCGAACCGACCGTCGGTGCGGCGGGTCTCGAGGATCGCCTCGACCGCGTGCGTGCCGACGCCCTTCACCGCGCCCATGCCGAACCGGACGATCTTGTTCTTCGGATCGGCCTCGGTCGGGCGCGGCGTCACCGTGAAGTCGAGCGCGCTCTCGTTGACGTCGGGCCGCTCGACGACGAGCCCCATCGCGCGCGCCTCGGCGATGAACTTCACGATGTTGTCGACGTTGTCGGCGTCGCACGACATCAGGCCGGCCATGAACTCGTGCGGGTAGTGATGCTTCAGGTACGCCGTCTGGTACGTGATCCAGCCGTACGCCGCGGAGTGCGACCGGTTGAAGCCGTAGCCGGCGAAGAACTCCATCAGCTCGAACACGTCGTTCGCGATCTTCGGATCGATCTGCTTGGCGTTCGCGCCGTCGAGGAACATGCCCTTCTGCTTGGCCATCTCCTCGGGCTTCTTCTTACCCATCGCGCGGCGGAGCAGATCGGCGCCTCCGAGCGAGTAGCCGCCCATGACCTGGGCGATCTGCATGACCTGCTCCTGGTAGACGATCACGCCGTACGTGTCGCCGAGCACCTCGGACAGCGAGGGATGCGGATACTCGACCTTCTTTCGGCCGTGCTTGCGGTCGATGAAGTCGTCGACCATGCCGCCTTCGAGCGGGCCCGGGCGATACAGCGCGACGGCCGCGATGATGTCTTCGAGGCAGTCCGGCTTGAGCTTCTTGAGCATCTCGCGGAAGCCGCTCGACTCGAGCTGGAACACGCCGGTCGTGTCGCCGCGCGAGATCATCTTGTAGACATCGGCGTCGGTCTTGTCGATGACGTCGATGTCGAGCTCTTCACCCGGCGGCTTCTGCTCGTTGATCAGTCGCACCGCGGTCTGGATCACCGTCAGCGTCTTCAGGCCGAGGAAGTCGAACTTGACGAGGCCGGCCTTCTCGACCTCCTTCATCGCGAACTGCGTGACGATCTCGTCGTTCTGGCCGCGGAAGCACGGCACGTACTCCCAGAGCGGGCGCTCGGCGATCACGATGCCCGCGGCGTGCATCCCGGCGTTGCGGTTGAGGCCCTCGAGCGCGGCCGCGAGATCGAGCAACTCGCGATGCATCGGGCTCTCGGCGTAGAGCTGCTTGAGCTCGGGCGTCTGCTCGATCGCCTCGCGCACCGGCGGCGACTTGCCGGCGACCGGCTCGGGCACCATCTTGGCGAGCTTGTCGGCCTCGCCGAACGGGATCTCCATCGCGCGGGCGATGTCGCGGATCACGCCGCGCGCCTTCAGCTGATGGAACGTCGCGATCTGCCCGACCTGCTCCCGGCCGTACTTGTCCTGGACGTACTTGATGACCTCGCCGCGCCGGTTCATGCAGAAGTCGACGTCGAAGTCCGGCATCGAGACGCGCTCGGGGTTGAGGAAGCGCTCGAACAGCAGCTTGTACTCGATCGGATCGATGTCGGTGATCCGCAGCGCCCACGCGACCGCCGAGCCCGCGCCCGAGCCGCGACCCGGGCCGACCGGGATGCCGTGCTCCTTCGCCCAGTTGATGAAGTCCCAGACGATCAGGAAGTAACCCGAGAAGCCCATCTTCTGGATCACGACCATCTCGGTCTTGCAGCGCTCGCGATAGCGATCCGGATCGAACGGGATGCCGCGCGCGGTCATCTCGCGGAACCGGCGATCGAGGCCCTTCGTGATCAGGTTCTCGATGTACGTGTCGAGCGTCTCGCCTTCGGGGACCTGGTACTTCGGCAGGAATGTCTGGTCGAGCTTCAGCTTGACGTTGCAGCGGTTCGCGATCGCGACGGTGTTCTCGATCGCCTGCGAGACGTCGTGGAAATGCTTGTTCATCTCCGCCGGCGACTTCATGTAGTAGCTGTCGACGGTGTGCTTGAGTCGCTTCTCGTCCTTGAGGCTCTTGCCGGTCTGGATCGCCATCAACACGTCGTGCGCGGCGGCGTCGCTCTGGTTGACGTAGTGGCAGTCGTTGGTCGCGACGAGCGGGATGTTGAGCTTCTTGCTCATGCGAACGAGCTCGCCGTTGAGCGTGTCCTGCTCGGCCATCTTCGTCGGCATCAGCTCGAGGTAGAAGTCGCCGGGCGCGAACAGGCTCGCGTACTCCTTGGCGGTCTCCTCGGCGGCGGCGACGCCGTTCTTCTCGAGCGTCTGCGCGATCTCGCCGCCGAGGCACGCCGATAGCCCGATCAGGCCCTCGCTGTGCTTCTTCAGCAGCTCCTTGTCGATGCGCGGGTTGTAGTAGAAGCCCTCGAGGTAGCCCATCGAGTTGAGGTACGTGAGGTTCTTGTAGCCGACGTCGTTCTGCGCGAGCAGGATCAGGTGGTAGTTGCGCCGGTTCGTCCGATCGGTGCGATCGGTCGCGGCGATGTACGTCTCGCAGCCAAAGATCAGCTTGGTCTCGGTCGCCTTGGCCTCGGTGTAGAGGTCGATCGCGCCGAACATGTTGCCGTGATCGGTCACCGCGACCGTGTTCATCCCGAGCTCTTTGACCTTGGGGAACAGGTCCTTCACGCGGATCGCGCCATCGAGGAGCGAGTACTGCGTGTGGAGGTGGAGGTGCGTGAACTCGGTGACCGTCATGGTAAGACTCGTTTCATCGCGCCGCTCCCGGTCAAATTTTGTAGCCCATGCCTCGCCTACTCCCGAGCGCCATCGCGCTGATTCTGACGATCCCGGGCTGTGCGCATCAGGAACCGGTCGCGCCGGGGCCACCACTCCCGGCGTCGATCGAGCTCGTCGTCGGCGCGATGACGGTCGAGTGCGACGCGCTGGTCGAGGCGCTCGGGCGCTGGAAGCTGTGCCCCAACGTCGAGCCCGAGGACACCCAGGTGATCGACTTCTGGATCGAGGAGGCCAAGCTCGACTTCGCCGCGGGCGCGAAGACCACGATCGAACCGCAGGCGCAGCAAGCGATCGCGGTGCGGTGCCGCAAAGCGACCAACTCGGTGACCGCCGCGCTCGAGCGCTGCAGCAACGGCCATCGCCCCAAGCCGTGAGCGCTACGCCAGGGCGCGCGCGTCGGCCGCGACGACATCGACGCCCGAGTTCGCCAGCGGCGCGAGCGTCGGCCGATGCACCGGGCTGCCGAACACGAGGCGCTTGCCATAGAGCTCGACGAGCCAGAACGACCACAGCGGCAACGCGACGACCACGAAGCCAGTGACCGCCCCGATCCGCTGGGGCAGCGTG
Organism: Haliangiales bacterium; assembly: GCA_038321315.1. Lineage (GTDB taxonomy): Bacteria > Myxococcota_A > Polyangia > Haliangiales > Haliangiaceae > JABFXX01. The sequence continues at coordinate 87,431 of JBBQEX010000020.1, forward strand.
ACGTGCTTCTTCGAGTCGGACACGATCCACTGGATGACGTGGTAGCCGACGAAGTAGATGTAGATCGGGTAGAGCATCGCGAAGCGCATCGGGAAGTAGTGCCCGAGCACGTTGTGCAGGAACGTGAAGACCTTCTTGGCGTAGGCCGGGCCCGACAGCGTGCGCTTGGCCATCCCACCCGGGACGTCGAGCCGGCGGATCATCTTCACGTCGGGATCGAACAACAGGTACTCGTCGTCGGCCTTGCCGGCGGCGATCCGGTACGACAGCGACGGTTCGTCCTCGATCGGCGTGCACTCGTCCCACAGGCCGAAGCGCTCGAGTGCGCGGCGCCGGATCGCGGCGTTGCCGCCCATCAGGCTCTGGACGCGCTTCTTGACGTCGGTGCGCGCGTAGACCCGCTGCCACTTGAGGACGTTGAACGACAGCACGTCGCGGCGCGCCTTGTCGATGTTGACGTACGGCTTCGCGGTGCCGTCGGCATCGGTGAACTGGCCGGTGACGCCGAGGCACTTCGGATCGGCGAAGTTCGCCTCGTGGCGCGCGAGCCAGTCGCGGCTCGCCGGCAGATCGTCGTCATCGATGAACACGAGCAGGTCGCCGCGCGCGGCGCGGACGCCGGCGTTACGCGCGCCCGGGCCGCCGAGCGGCTCGTGGCGGAAGATGCGGACGCGCGGATCGCGCGCGAGTTGATCGACGCGCGCGACATCGATCGGCAAGCGCGTGGTCGACTGCTCGATCACCACGATCTCGAAGCTGTCGTGGTCCTGCGCGAGCAGCGCGGTCAGCAGCTCGGCGAGCGCGGGCAGCCGGTTGTACGATCGCACGACGACCGACAGCCGCACATCATCGTGCGCTGACCAGCTGCGTGCGTCGGACCCCATATCCTCCTTGCTATCACAGGTCGCGGATCGCTCGCATCTGTTCGGATCTACACGGAGTGTTGAAGATCTAACAGGTCTGGCCTAAGCGGCCGAGTTGGCGAGGTTTCGGCCTCGTCGAGATGAACTTAAGCCGGTTCGGCAATCTTCATCCGACGCGTTCGCGGAGCGATTTGACCTGCTCCGCGGAGCCCAGGACGACGAGCGTGGAACCCGGGCCGAGCGCCTCGGTCGAGTCCGGGTTGTAGATCCACGGCTCCTTGTCGTTGCGCTGCATCGCGAGCACCGTCATGCCGAACTCCTTGCGAACCTTGGCGTCGCCGAGCGTCGTGCCGAACTCGGTGATGCGGTCGCCGAGCCGGACCTCCTCGATGCGGTAGGCCGCGCGCTTGTCGCGGAGCATGTCGTCGAGGAACCGGACGACGGCGGGGCGCATCAGCTCGGACACCATGCGCATGCCGCCGATGTAGTTCGGCGACACCACCGAGTCGGCGCCGGCACGCTTGATCTTCTCCACATGGCCGACCTCGGCGCAGCGCGCGATGATCCGCATCGTCGCGTTCTGCTGGCGGGCCGACACCACGAGGTACAGGTTGTCCTTGTCCGACGACAGCGCCGCGACCAGGCCGCGCGCCGATGGCAGGTTCGCCTGGTTCATGACGTCGTCGTCGGTCGCGTCGCCGACGACGAAGCTGAAGTCGGCCTTGGGGTGCTTGTCCGAGATGTCCTTCAACGCCGCCTCGCGCGCATCGATCGCGACGACCGCCACGCCGGTCTTCAGGAGCTCCTCGATGACGTTGTGCCCGGTCGAGCCCGCGCCGCACACGATGACGTGATCCTTCATTCGCTTGATCCGTTTCTTGAGCTTGTTCGCGAACAGGACATTCTTGAGATCGCCCTCGATGATGAACGCGGTGATCGTCGACGCGAAGAACACGATACCGCCGGTGCCGAACACCAGGAGGATCATCGTGAAGCCGCGCGCGTACTCGACCTTGTCCATGTCGGCCAAGGTCTCGCCGTAGCCGACCGTCGTGATCGTGATGACCGTCATGTAGAGACAGTCGGAGAACGCCCACTTGCCGCCACCGATGATGAAGTAGCCAGTCGACCCGCCGAGCGCGACGACGACGAGGGCCGTGAAGCTGGTGAGCAGCCTGCGAAACACTGTGGTTCCTCCGACGATAACCCGGCGCCGCCAAACTGGGCTAAGACAACGGCATGCAGATCCTCGGCAGCTATCTCGCCGGCACGTGGACCAGCCCTGGCAGCGCGAACCGCCTCGCGCTCGTCAACCCGGCGACCGAGGCGGTCGTCGCCGAGGCCTCGGGCGACGCGCCCGACCTCGCCGCCGCCTTCGCGTTCGCCCGCCGCGACGGCGCCGCCGGCCTCACCGCCCTCACGTTCGCCGAGCGCGGCGCCCTGCTCGGCGCGCTCGCCAAGGCGCTGCACGGTGCACGCGAGGAGCTGATCGCGCTCGCGATCGCGAACGGCGGCAACACGCGCGGCGACGCCAAGTTCGACATCGACGGCGCCGCCGTCACGCTGTCGCACTACGCCGAGCTCGGCGCCAGGCTGGGCTCACGCACGCTGCTCGCCGACGGCGACCCGATCCAGGTCGGCCGCACCGCGCGCATGGGCGGCCAGCACGTGTGGGCGCCGCGCCACGGCGTCGCGATCCACATCAACGCGTTCAACTTCCCGGGCTGGGGCCTCGGCGAGAAGCTCGCGTCCGCGCTGCTCGCCGGCATGCCGGTCGTCGCCAAGCCGGCGACCGCGACCGCGCTCGTCGCGCACCGCATGGTCGAGCTGTTCGCGCCGCTCCTGCCCGCCGGGGCGCTGTCGCTGCTCGTCGGCCCGGCCGGCAAGCTCCTCGATCACGTCGGGCCCGGCGATGTCGTCGCGTTCACCGGCGGCTCGGCGACCGCGCTGACGTTGCGCACGCACCCCGCGATCGCCGCGCACTCGGTGCGGCTCAACATCGAGGCCGACTCGCTCAACGCCGCGATCCTCGGCCCCGACGTCGATCTGACGTCGGAGCTCGGCGCGCTGTTCCTCGCCGACGTCGCGCGCGACATGACGCAGAAGACCGGCCAGAAGTGCACCGCGATCCGCCGCGTGCTCGTGCCAGCCGACAAGCTCGCCGACGTCGGCGCGGCGCTGGTCGAGCGGGTCGGCGCGATCGTCATCGGCGACCCCGCGCGCGACGACGTTCGCATGGGCCCGCTCGCGACCGCCGCGCAGCAGCGCGACATCCTCGCCGGCATCGCGCGGCTCGCCGCCGCGACCGACGCGGTCCACGGCACCGGCGCGATCACGCCGATCGGCGTCCCCGACGGCAAGGGCTTCTTCGTCGGCCCCGTGATCCGATCGACGCGCACGCCGCTCGCGTGCGACGCGCTCAATGACCACGAGGTGTTCGGCCCGGTCACCACGGTCGGCGCGTACAACGGCACCGCGAGCGTCGCCGCCGAGTTCGTCGCGCGTGGCCGCGGCTGCCTGGTGTCGTCCGCCTACTCCGACGATCGCGCCTGGGTGCAGACCCTCGTCACGCGCGGCGCGGGCTGGGCCGGCCGGCTCTACCTCGGCTCGTCGAAGATGGCGGCGCAGTCGCCCGGCCCCGGCACCGTCTTGCCGTCGCTCGTCCACGGCGGGCCCGGTCGCGCCGGCGGCGGCGAGGAGCTCGGCGGCGAGCGCGGCCTGCACTTCTACATGCAGCGCACCGCGCTCGAAGGCGACGCCAGCGTCTTGAAGGCGCTGCTCGACTAGGTTTTCCGCCGCGAGCCGCACGCCGCCGGGAACCTCGGTCGGCGCGATCGGCCCGATCCTCCGCGCGCCGATCCTGAGCAGCCATGTCGACGGCCCCGATACTTGAAGTGGCTCGAACAGCGCCGGCTGTTTCCAGTAGCTCGCGCCGGTCGAGAACGGATCGATCGCGAGCTTGGCGAACGGTCCGCGCGCATCCTGCCGATGCTTGCGCCAGTTGTTGACGACGTACCGGATCGCGTTGCGCGCCTGCGTCGGCGTCGTCAGCTGCTCCGCGTGATAGCGGTCCGCGAACACCGGCCCCTTGCGCCCACACGCCCGGTTGACGTGGCGCGACGCCGAGATCTGGAACCCCTGCATCCCGACCGCGAGCCCCTCGCGGCAGCTCGCCTCGACGATCGCGTGCACGTGATCGTGCTGGATGCTGAGGTGCACGATGTGGATCCGGTTCGCGGCCTGGATCGTCGCCCGCCGGAATGCGCGCTAGATGTGGCGCTTCCGCAGCGAGCCGACGGTCTTCACGATCCGCATCGTCACGTGCACGGGCGCCCCCGCCTTCAATGGCTCGCGCTTGCCGTGCCGCTCGCTCGCCCGCCGGTCCGTGATCCGCGGCCGGCCGAACGCTCGACGAAGTAGCGGGCGCCGTCGGCATCGCGGTCCCAGTCGGCTCGCGAACCGTAGAACGTGTGATTCGTGATCCCGACACCGAGCGGGTCATCGAGCGTGCCGGCGGTGTCGGCCGGCAGCGGAGTGCCGCAGGTCTTGCAACGCGTGATGGTGTACGTCGGGCGCAGCGCGTAGGTGACCCGGTGATCTTCACCGGCGAGCCAGCGGAATCGAGCAGTGACACATCCAGACGCCGTCGAACTCCCGATGGCGTACCGGAGTGCACCGCACAAACAGCTTCCTGTTCGTCCCATGCTGGCGACGATACGCGGCCTCAGAAGTCGGTGGTGGTGGCGCCGAACGTGATGCCGTCGCCGCCGATGATCATGTTCGGGTTGACCGAGCCGACGTCGAAGCCGTAGCCGTGCACGAGGGCGTCGCTGTAGGTCGCCTGGAACGTGGCCCACGGCTGCGGGTGCGACTGGCTGCCGGGGTTCGGATTGGCGATCTTCGTCGTCCACCACAGGCCATCGCCGAGCGTGGTCGCGGTGGCGTCCCAGTGTTGCCAGGTGTCGACGAGGATCCCGGCGTTGCCGGTGCTCTGGTTGTACGGCTCGTAGACCAGCGTGGCGAAGTTGCCGGGCACGGTCGAGCCGGTGATCGTGACGTTGAACGACAGATCGATGGCGGGACCTCCGGTCGAGGCCGACGAGCGGAATGCCCAGTAGCCGACCGTCGTGATCGTCGACAGCGCGACGCCGGCCTGGGCGAACGAGATCAGCTGCGCCTTGTCGGCGGACGGGCTCGGCGTCGACGCGCCGGTCGTCATCCGCACCGACGTGCAGCCGAAGCCATCGGGCACGCCGAGGCTGGTGTCGATCGCGACCGTGCCGTTCGCACGGGTGTCGTCGGACCACCAGCCGGCGGCGGGGTAGTCGGCGGCGGTCGAGCCGGGGTTGCCGGCCTGGATCGTCGTGACGGTGTCGGTGCACGGCGACGCGAGCACGTCGAGCGGGACGGCGTCGGCGGCAGCATCGATCGCGCGAGCGTCGACATCGCCGGCGTCGATCGCGCCGTGCAGGTTGTCGCCACAGCCGGCGAGGAGAGCGATCACCACATACGGGCGTGTGCGCATCTCATCAGCTTACGCCAGGAATCCGCTCCGGGCGCAGCAGGATGCCCTCGACCCCGTCGATCGTGATGATTTCCCCGAGCGCCGACGGCGGGGTCGGCAGCAGGCGGCGCGCCTCGACGAGCTGGGGGCGATTGCCGCACACCATGCCGATCTCGAGCGTGCCGTTGGTCATCCAGAACACCCGGGTCGAGATGCTGGTCGACGGCGTGAACCCGAGTGACTGGCCGAGGTCGACGATGATCGGCAGCTGCGGCGCGCGGTCCATCGTGCGCCAGCTCGGATCGATGACGACCGGGAACCGCAGGCCCGGCGTGCGCACGACGTGTCCTGTGGTCGACAGCGGCGGGATCGGGATCGCGATCGTGAACGTCGTGCCCTGCCCGCGCACGGACCGCGCGGTGAGCGTGCCTCCGACGTCGACGACCCCGCCGCGCACGGCATCGAGCCCGACGCCGCGGCCGGACACGTCGCTCGCGACCGTGCGCGTCGAGAAGCCGGGGTGGCAGAGCAGCTCGATGACCTTGTCGGGTCCGGCCGGCGAGCGCTCGGCGTGGAGACCGAGCTCGATCGCGCGCGCGATCACGCGGGTCTCGTCGATGCCGCCACCGTCGTCGCGCACGGTGAACGTGTAGGCGTTGTCGGCGAACGCGCCGCGGACCTCGATCGTGCCGGTGGTCGGCTTGCCGGCCGCGGTGCGTGCCGCCGGTGCCTCGATGCCGTGGTCGATCGCGTTGCGCACGAGGTGGAGCGCGGCGACGTCGATCGCCTGCAGCACCTCGGTGGTGACCTCGGCGGGTGGCACGTCGAACTTGATGACGACGTGCTTGCCGAGCTGCTGCGCGAGCTGCGCGACGCTCGCGCGCGCGGTCTCGAACTGCGCGCCGCCGACCATCGCACGCTGGATCCCGAGCAGGTCGCGCAGCGTGTGCCACGAGCCGCGCAGGCGATCGCGACGGATGCCCTTGGCGACCGAGTACTCGAGGAACGCCTCGACCGCGACCGGGGCGAGGTGGTTGCGCACCGCGGTCGGCACGCGCGCCATGCTGGCCTGACGGAGGCGCGGCGGCACGCTGCCCGGCCGGCTGCGATGGTGCTGCTCGTGGCGGCGCAGGATCGAGTCGATCTGGCCGATGAACCCCGGCAGATCGATGCCGCCGAGGTGGCTACCGACCTTCTTCTTGATCAGCATGACCATGAAGCGGAGCGCCATGTTGACCGCGAGATCGAAGTCGTCGTCGACCGCGTAGCCGCGCGAGCGCGCGACCTCGAGCAGATCTTCGAGCTTGTGGGCGACCAGGTTGACGTCGGTGAAGCCGACCGCGCGGGACTCGCCCTTCAGCGTGTGGATCTCGCGGTGGATCAGCGTGGCGGCTTCGTCGTCGAGCCGCGCGAGGACCAGCGCCCATGCCGCCTCGACCCGTTCGATGCGCTCGACGGCGACGGTGCGAAACCGCTGGACGATGGAATCCGGGAGCTCCATCACTCCTCGATCGTCACCAGATCGGTGTCGAAGCACGACAGGGCGCGCACCGTGTTGGCCTGCCAGCTGACCGAGCGATTGAGCCGGAACCGGATCTTGTAGCGCTCGGCCTCGGCGAGATCCTGGACGCTCGACAGCCAGCCGAGCAGCTCGTTGAAGCAACTCGCGGCCATCGCGTCGAGCGCCGACATGTCGACCAGCACCGCGCGCAGCGTCTTGGCCTGGAGCTCCTCGTGGAGCTGTGCGAGCAACTCGCCGAGCCGCGCGCCGGCCTTGGCATCCGCGGTGCCGGTCAGCCGCAGCACTGCCTCGGCGCCGAACACCACATCCGCCGCGAAATCGGGGTCCTGGACCTCCGGGATCCTCAAGCGCAGACGGACAGACATCGCCGGCAGTATCCGCGAGATCTTTCGACGGCGCTATTGGATTGCATCCGGCGTCAGACCGGGCCCGCCATCGCGAGGCGATCGATCCGCCGGCGCGGTCGTCAGACCGGGCCGGCCATCGCGAGCTCGCGAGCGGACTCCGGATAGCGAGCGCTTCGCGAGGCGATCGATCCGCCGGCGCGGTCGTCAGACCGGGCCGGTCGGCGGCCGTTTGCGGACCATGGCGGGCGCGTGCGGGTCGGGCTCGAGGAGCGGCAACAGGTTCGCGATCTCGCGCGCGACCGAGCGGCAGCGGTGCCGCACGAAGTCGATCGCGAACGGCTCGACGAGCAGGATGACGATCGCGGCGTCGTACCAGAAGCTCATCGCGTAGGCGTCGGGATCGACGATCTCGCCGTGCGAGCTGTGCGGCGCGTGGGTCGCCAGCACGCGCTTGGCGAGGAACGGCCAGCGGGTCGCCTCGACCTCGTCGGGCGCGCGCGCCGAGACGAGCAGGTTGCCGCGCACGACGAGGATCGCGTTGCCGCCCGGCGCCGACGCGCTGCCGGCGAGCGCCTCGAGGAAGGACTTCATCCGCTCGATCACGCGCTCGCCCGAGGTCACCGGACCGCTGTCGATCTTGGCCACGACGACGACCTCGGGCAGGTGCGCGGCCTCCCAGCGGCGGCGGATCGTGCGGAGCTGACGGACCACGCGATCGATCGCGGCCTCGACGTCGTGCGCGCGCTCGTCGGCACGGCTCGGCGACTCGATGCGCAGGTACTCGCCGCCGCCGAGCGGCACGGTGCGCGCCGGGATGCCGGTGCGCTCGTCGACCGCGAGCGTGATGCGCACGCTGGTCGCGCCGATCGACTCGACCAGCTCGCGCAGCGCGTCTCGGGTTTCGTCTTCGATCATCCGGTGATGAGGGACGTGGCGATCATCGTCGTCGGTTGCGGGTAGAACAGGTAGTTCGCGATCGCGGGCGCCGGTGCGCCGTAGAGCTCCGGCCAGGCGCCGGCATGGAAGCCCGGCGGTGGCGCGGCGATCTCGCCGAAGTCGACGTGGAGGAGATCGTAGGCCGGCAAGATCGCGACGAGCTTCTGCATGCGTGGCAGGAGCGGCGCGTCGTACACGCCGGCGCGCGGACAGCTGTCGACGACGTAGCCGCTCTCGCCGTCGCCGCGCGCGCGGACCGCGACCTGCTGGACGCCGGCGACGTGCGCGCGGTGGCTGATGCACACGCGGAGGTACAGCTCGTCGATCGACTCGGCCGAGGCCCACTCCGCCGGCGCGGGCACGCCGCAGTCGCGGACCTGGACGATGCACGGCGCGCGGCCCATGCAGAGGACCCAGATGTAGTCGCACGGCTCGGCATCGCCGCCGAGCTGGACGAACGTCGCGGCGTCGAGCTCGGTCGCCAGCTCGTCGGCGAGCGCGGCGAGCTCGTCGGGCGGCATCGCGTGATCCTGCGCGTCGTCGGGCTCGCCCCACGTGCGCGTCGGATAAACGTCGGCGAGCGCCTGCTCGACCGTGCCCATCATCGAGCCCTTGCGGTCGTCGCAGCCGGCCTTCTCGCCGCAGTTCGTGCAGCCGCCCACCTAGAGCGTCCCGCGCTCGCTCGGCGGCACCGAGAGCTTGAAGCCCTCGTGTAGCGCCTGGACCGCGAGCTCGGCGTACTTGCGGGCGATCACGCACGAGATCTTGATCTCGCTCGTCGAGATCAGCTGGATGTTGATGTTCTCGGCCGCGAGCAGCTGGAACATCGTCTTGGCGACGCCGGCGTGGCTGCGCATCCCGACGCCGACGACCGAGACCTTGGCGATCTCGTCGTCGAACGTGATCCGCGCGCCGCCGACACCGACGAGGTCGGGCACCTTCTGCGCGAGCAACTCGACCGCGCGCTTGCGATCGCCGCGCGGCACGGTGAACGTGAGGTCCGTGGCGCCGTCGTGCGCCTGGTTCTGCACGATCATGTCGACCGACACGCCGGCGTCGGCGAGTGGTGCGAACAGCTTGCCGGCGACGCCCGCGACGTCGGGCAGATCCTGCACGGTGATCTTGGCTTCGTCCTTGGCGATCGTGACGCCGGCGACGGTGACTTTCTCCATGGCGATCTCCTCGGGGACGACCCAGGTCCCCGACACATCCGAGAAGCTCGAGCGAACGTGAATCTTGACGCCGTACTTCATGCCGAGCTCGACCGAACGGATCTGCAGCACCTTGGCGCCGAGCGACGCGAGCTCGAGCATCTCCTCGTAGCTGATGCGCTCGATCTTGCGCGCGGTCGGCACCACGTTCGGATCGGTCGTGTAGACGCCGTCGACGTCGGTGTAGATCTCGCAGACATCGGCCTCGAGCGCGGCCGCGATCGCGACCCCGGTCGTATCCGAGCCGCCGCGGCCGAGCGTGGTGATCGAGCCGGTCTCGTCGACGCCCTGGAACCCGGCGATCACGGCGATCTCGCCGTCGGCGAGCGCGGCCTTGATCGGGTCGCTCTCGATCGCGAGGATGCGCGCGCGAGAGAACGCGCTGTCCGTGACGATCTTGCACTGGTGGCCGAGGAAGCTCCGCGCCTTGCCGCCGGCCTTCCGGATCGCGAGCGCGACCAGCCCGACCGAGACCTGCTCGCCGGTCGCGATCACGACGTCGACCTCGCGGTCGTTCGGATCGTCCTGTAACTGCTTGGTCAGCCCGAGCAGCCGGTTGGTCTCGCCCGACATCGCGGACACCACGACGGCGACCTGGTGGCCGGCGCGCTGCGTCGCGAGACATCGCGCGGCGACGTTCTGCATCCGCTCGATCGTTCCGACCGAGGTTCCGCCGTACTTCTGAACGATCAACACGGCCGGGACTGTACCCCGACCGATGTTCTAGAGACTAGGGACCACCGAAGCAGGTCGCGCACGCAGCGTTGGTTGCCGCGTCGCACGCCGTCGGGTCCGAGAGGCACGGGAAGCACGTGAGCAGCGCGGTCGGATCGCTGCAGTTGATCGTGCCCGAGCTGCCGCTGCCGCTACCGCCGGTGCAGTCGGCCGGGCACGTCGTCGCGTCCTCGCCGAGGTTCGCTTCGCACACCGCGTTGCCGCACGCCACCGCGCTGCCCGAGCCGGAGCCCGAGCCGGACGAGCCGGAGCCCGAGCCCGAGCCCGAGCCCGAGCCCGAGCTGCCGCAGTCCGACGCGCAGATGCCGACCTCGGAGGTCTCGCAGGTCCCGTCGCCGCAGACCGCGGCAGCCGTGCCGGTATGACCGCCGCCCGCGTCGCTGCCGTTTCCCCAGGCGCAAGCTCCGACGCTGCCCCCGACGAGCCCACAGAAAACGGACACGAAGATGCCCTGCTTGATCCTCATCATCGCGGGCATCCTACTAATTGCCATTCACCGATCAACCACAAAACGAATGACGGGCTGCGGCGTCGGTTGATTTCGCCGAAACTCGACAAAGGTCGTGCAGGTTCGTGCGCAACTCAGCCGGCTTCGGGCCCGTAGACGTGGTTCGCGAGTCGGCGCTCGAGCGCGCGGCGCAGCGCGCCATGCTCGGGCTTGGCGAGGTCCGGATCGTCGACGAGCACGGCCTCGGCATGACGCCGTGCCTCGAGGAGGAGCTGGGTGTGGGTCGCGAGATCGCCGAACCGCAGGCGCGGGATGCCGGCCTGGCGCGCGCCGAGCAGCTCGCCGGCGCCGCGGAGCGCGAGGTCGGTCTCGGCGATCAAGAAGCCATCGGTCGACGCGACCAGCGCGCCGAGTCGCTGCTCGCCGTCCTCGCCGAGGCTGCCCTGCGACAGCAGCACGCACTGCGAGGCGCCGCCGCCGCGCCCGACGCGCCCGCGCAGCTGGTGGAGCTGGGCGAGCCCGAAGCGCTCGGCGTCGTGGACGACCATCACGGTCGCGGCCGGGACGTCGACGCCAACCTCGATCACCGTCGTCGCGCACAGGACGTCGAGCTCGCCATCCTTGAACGCGCGCATCACGCGATCGCGGGCCGCGGCGTCGAGCCGGCCGTGGACGAGGCCGACCCGCGCCTTCGGCAGCGCGGCGGCGAGCTCGTCGGCGGTCGTCGTCGCATCCTTGTAGGTCCGCTTCGGATCGTCGGGGTGCCGATCGTCCGGCTCGCTCGGCTCGACCTTGGGACACACGACGTACGCGCGCTCGCCGGCGGCGACGCGCTCGCCGATCAGCTTGTAGGCCGCGGCGCATCCGCGCGCGCCGACCGCGAGCCTGGTGACGATCGGCGTGCGACCGGGCGGCAGCTCGTCGAGGATCGAGGCATCGAGGTCGCCGTACGCGGTGAGCGCGAGCGTGCGCGGGATCGGCGTCGCCGTCATCACGAGCAGGTGTGGCGAGCCCTGCCCGTCGCCCTTGTCGCGCAGCTTGGCGCGCTGCGCGACGCCGAACCGGTGCTGCTCGTCGATCACGACGAGCCCGAGCGCGGCGAACCCGACGCCGTCGCCGAGCAGCGAGTGCGTGCCGATGAGGACGTCGACCTCGCCGGCCGCGAGCATCGCGAGCAGCGACGCGCGGACTGGCCTCGGCGTCGACGCCGTCAGCAGCTCGACCCGGAGCCTGACCTTCGTGCTCGTCGCGCTCCAGCGCTTCCACGTCTCGGCGTGCTGCTCGGCGAGCAGCTCGGTAGGCGCCATCACCGCGGTCTGTCGACCGGCGCGCGCGACCTGCAGCGCGGCGGCGAACGCGACGGCGGTCTTGCCCGATCCGACGTCGCCCTGGAGCAGCCGGTTCATCGGCGTCGGGCGCGCGAGGTCGTCGCCGAGCTCGCCGATCGCGCGGGTCTGCGCTCCGGTCGGCGCGAACGGCAGCGCGGCCCGGAGCGCGGCGTCGAACCCCTTCTTGCGCGGGCACGCGACCGCGGCATCGGCGCGCCGCTCGCGCCGCCGGAGCGCGACCGCGACGCCGAGCGCGAACAGCTCGCCGAAGGCCAGCCGGCGCTGCCAGCGCGACGCGCCCAGGTTCATCGCGGCGAGATCCTCGGCGGTCGTCGTCGCGGGAGGCGCGTGGAGCTGCGCGACGGTCTCGCCGAGGCTCGGCAGGTTCGCCGCGCGCTCGACGACCGCGGGCACGCCGTCCTCGACCGCGTCGGCGACCCGCGCGCACGCCGCGGCACACGCCGAGCGCAGCCGGCCCGCCGGGACGCCCGGGATATCGGGGTACCGCGCGAGGATCGCGGGGAGCGGCTTGGGAGGCTTCGGCGCGCCCGACGCCGGCGCGTCGGCGACCGCGATGTCCTCGACGCCGAGGATGTCGGGGTTCGCGAGCTCGAGCCGGCCGTCGCGCCGCTTGACCGCGCCCGACAGCACGACGCGGCTGCCGACCGGCACCCGCTTGTCGATCCCGGCGAACATGTTGAACCAGCGCACGACCGCCGAGGCCGGCGCGCCATCCCACTGCGTCAGCCGGACCTCGCCCCACCGGCGCCCGCGGGCGAACACCATGCGCGACGACATCACGCGCGCCACGAACGTCGCGCGCTCGCCGTCCGCGAGCGCGGCCACCTCGGCGAGCGGCTGCGCGCCACGCACGTCGTCGTAGCGCCGCGGCACGAGCCAGATCAGATCCTCGACGGTCGCGAGCCCCTTCTCGGCGAGGCTCGCCGAGAACGTCGGGCCGATGCCGGGCAGCGAGTGCGTCGGTAGCGCGAGCGGATCGACGTCGACCGTCGGGACCGGCAGCTTCTTCTTCTTCGGCGCCTCGACGACCGCGAGCGGCTCCATCGTCGTCGCCTTGGGCGCCGGCTTGGGCACCGGCGCTGCCTGGACCGTCGCGCGCTGCACGATCGGGGCGGATTTCGGGATCGCGAACGTCGGCGCGATCGGCGGCGGCGCGACGCTCGGTCGGGGATAGCGCGCGACCAGCCGCATGCCGCGGGCGACCTCGACGGTCTGCTGGTGCTCGTCGAGCGCCTCCCAGCCCACAAGCGTCGAGCGCCACTGCGCGAACGCCGCGGCATCCTCGGGAGCCTGCGCGAGGATCCCGTCGCACGCGTTGCGCAGCGCGTGTCCGAGGCCCTGCACGCGACGTACGCCGGCGAAGCCGTCGGCGGCCGCCAGCTCGAGCGGTCGCCGGAGCGCGTCGACGCGGCGTCGCAGCTCGAGGTCCACGCCAGCACGCTAGCACCCGCCCCTGACGAGACGATCAGCGACGATCAGCCGTCGGCGCGGTACGTGAAGCGGAGCTCGTAGTCGCAGAGATGGAAGATGTCGCCCTCATCGATGCGCTTGTTGTCGATGCGCATGCCCTTGTAGTCGATGCCGTTCGTCGACCCGAGGTCCTTGATGTAGAACGTGCCGTTGCGCCGGATCACCGCCGCGTGCTTGCGCGAGATGTTGCCGTCCTTGATCGGCAGGTCCGACGTCTTGCTGCCCCGGCCGATGATGAACTGGTCCTTGGTCACCGGATAGCGCTGGCCGTTGTAGACCAGGAACAGCGTCGGACCGCCGCCCATCGGGACCGGAGGACGACCGCTGTCGCCGGCAGGCGCGACGCCGGCGCCGTTGCCGTTCGACATCGGGGGATTCGCCGGGCGCGCGGCCGGCGGGCTCGGATTCTGGTAGCCCGGCGTCGGCGGCGCGGGACGGCGCGGTGGCAGCTGACCGGTCGGTCCGTTCGGCTGCGGCGGCGGCTGGGTCGTCCCACCTCCCCGCGCGCCGAGCGGCGCCTTGCCCATTCCACCGCCGCCACCACCCACGGGCGGCTGCGGATACGACGGCTGCGGCGGCTCGCGACCCGAGCCACCCGGACCGCCACCTTCACCACGACCCGGCTGAACCGGCTGCCCGCCGGTCATTCCCGGCGCACCTTGACCACCCGGCGACTGATAGTTCTTCGAGCGCGCGTAGTACCGCATCGCTTCGTTGACCAAGTAGTCGATGGAGCAATCGAAGTCGTTGGCCATCTGCTCGAACGTCTCCCAAAGGACGTCCCGGCAGTAAAAGTGGCGCATCGTCTTCTTGCTCTGGTCCATTCCTCTTACTCCACGAGAGAGTGATCACGTCGGAACGCAGTCCGAATCCCCGCTCTCGGCACAGTCACGATACTACAAGCCAACTACAAGCGCGACTGAGCGAGTGGTCAGGGCTTTTCCACCGGAATGTCGGTTCCGGCCGCGAGCGCTGTCGAGATCACCTTGGCGCGCTCCCCCAGGGTCGGCTCGGGCTTCTTCACCCCGGTCTGGCCCCAGTACCCGACGAGCTTGATGGGGTCGTGGATGGCGCCGATCTTCGCGGCGTCGTCCTTGGACTTCATCGCGCCGAGGGCCTCCATCGCGACCCAGCGGGTGATGACCTTCTTGTCATCGAGCAGGCCGCGAAGCGCAGTGACCACCTGGGTTTGCGGGGTCAGCTTGGTGGTGGGTCCGACGAAGGCCCCCTGGACTGCGAGCAAGTCGTAGTCGCCGTCGGGGAGCGCGGAGATGACCTGGCCGACATTCTTGGCCCCACCGCAGGTCAACGCGTTCTGGGCAGCCATGTAGGTGAACTCGGCGGCCTGGTGGGGGTAGCCGATCATATCGACGAGCGGCTGGAAGCAGCCCGGCAAGCCGACCGCCCGGATCAGGTCGACCGCGTTGTTCGCGGCGTGCGGGGGCATCTTCTCGTCCTTCACGATCGACGCGAGCTGCTCGAGGTTCGCGGCGAGGCCGTCGGGCGGCGTGACGACGTCGAACAGGCCGTCGTTCTTGACGTACGCCTGCTCGAGCGCGTCGGTGGCGCGGCTCGGCAGCGTCTCGTCGTGGCGGTCCATCTTGGCGATGTCGATCAGGTACTTCACGGTCTCCGGCGTGCCGATCACGGCGAGCGCGAGCAGGACCGGATCCTTCAGCTTGTTCTTGGGGCCCGAGACGATCCCGTTGACCACCGAGATCATCTTCTTGGCGGCCGCCGGCCCGATCGCGCGCAGCACCTTGGGCCCGATCACGCCGCCACCCTGCGAGCGACCCTCGTAGGACGCGACGCAGTACCAGTCGCTGAGGTAGCCGTCGATCGTCGCGGTCTGGTCGGGGTCGGCGTACTTGCGGAGCATGAACAACGCGTCCTTGGCGCCGATCTGGTCGCCATTCGGCAGATCGAGCTCCTTCTCGACGCGCGCGACCGTCCACAGCCGCGGCGCGAGCTTGGCGATCACGGCGGTGCGGCGCGGCTGAGACATGGTGTCGAACCCGGCGCGGACGTCGGCGTCCTTGCCGGTCTTCAGCATGTTGGCGGCCGCGTGGGCGGACAGGTCGGCGTCGATCGACTCGTCGACGAACGCCTTCTTGAGCTTCTCGGGACCCTTCTGCGTGTGGGTCCACTTGTCGATGGTGTCGTGATCCGTCTTCTCGCAAGCACCCAGTGCCAGGGACAGGGTGATCGCGATGATCGCGGCGGATGACCGGTGGAGCATGGCGGCAGCTTATCGTGGTGATACGGTCCGCGCGATGGCCAGACCGGTGATCGTCGGCGCGATCGTGATCGCGAGCCTCGCGCGCGCGCACGCGACACCCGGCACCGATCCGACCGTCGGGCGTGCCGTGTTCACCGGCGCGACCTCCGAGCACGCGACGTCGCTCGAGCTCGACCCGGCGGCCCTCGCGCTCGGCACGTTCGACGAGGTCTACGTCGCGGCGACGTCGGTGATCGACCAGATCTCGATCGACCGGAAGCAGCTCGACCTCGCGACCGGCACGTTCTCGAACGGCGCGCGCGTGCGCGACACCGAGATCGGGCCCGGCGTCGCGGTCGGGGCGATCTGGCACGCGCTCGGCCGGGTCACGCTCGGTGGCTCGATCGTCACGCCGCCGTCCGAGCAGTTCGTGTCGAACCAGAGCGCGCTCGGGTATCACTCGCTCGGCGGCTACCAGCGCGACCTGCGGTTCTCGGCGGGCTTCGGCGTCCACGTCAACTCGAGCTTCCAGTTCGGCTTCTCGCTGACGTTCGACAACGCGCACCTCCGGCTGCAGTACCTGCGCGACACCGCGCTCGAGCACGGCCACGGCCCGAACGGCGTCGACAGCGACTGCAACGGCGCGCCGTGCGGCGTCGAGAATCCGGCGGCGGCCGAGAAGTACGACATCGACGTCCAGCAGCCGGTGTCGTTCAAGGTCGGCTACATCGTCAACCTCGGCTTCGTCGTCAAGCTCGTCGAGGACGTGTTCCTCGGCGTCGCCTATCACACGCCGCCCGGCGGCTCGATCCAGACCGAGCTCACCGGCCAGGCGCGGATCACCGGCGCGCCGCGCGACGGCGCCTACGTGTCGAGCGGCGAGGCGACGGTCTACGTCTCGTATCCCGCGAGCGTCGATGCCGAGGTCCGCGCGCGGATCGCGCCGGAGCTCGATCTCCATGTCGGTGGGCGCTGGATCGATCTGTCGCGGCTCTACGCCT
The DNA here is from genome assembly GCA_038321315.1 of Haliangiales bacterium. Classification (GTDB taxonomy): domain Bacteria; phylum Myxococcota_A; class Polyangia; order Haliangiales; family Haliangiaceae; genus JABFXX01. Next base: position 104,035 of record JBBQEX010000020.1, read on the forward strand.
ACGACGTGCGGATCTATGGAAGCGGCGTGCTCGGCAAGGGCTTCCCCGAATGGACCGAGCGGCCGCGCGGCCTGCACGACACGTTCGCGCTCTGGGGCGGCGTCGAACAGGTCGACACCCACATCGAGCGGCTCCGGTTCGGCGCGCGCGTCGGGATCGAGAGCTCGGGCACCTATACCGCGCGCACGTCGCCGATGACGATCGCGCCGACCTCGTTGACCGCCGACGTCGGCGCGCAGCTGCGGCTGTCGGGCAGCCTGGTCGCGCAGCTGACCTACGGCATCCAGTACTACCCGACGGTGAGCGTCGGCAAGAGCGCGTTCGATCCGCGCGAGCGCCTCGACTGCATCGACGCCGGCTACGACTACTCGACGACGGCCTGTCAGGCGGTGCGCGAGGGCTACGCGATCCCGACCGCGGCCGGCGACTACGGCAAGATCGAACACGCGTTCCGGCTGGGGGTCGCCTATTCCTACTAGGGTCGCGGTCTACGGGCGTGGCTGCGTCGGCCGCGCGGCGCTCGAGGTGCTCGTCGCGCGCGGCGTCGATGCGATCGGGCTCGGTCGCCACGACGCGCGGGTCGACGATCCGGCGGCGCTCGCGAAGGCGTTCGCCGGCGCGACCGTCGTGATCGACGCGGCGGGCCCGCTGCGCGACACCGCCGAGCCCGTGCTGCTCGCGGCGCTCGCGGCGGGCGCGCACTACCTCGATGTCGGCGGCGAGCAGGCGGTGCTGCATCGCCTGCACGAGCGCCACGAGTCGACCGCGAGGAAGGCCGGGCTCGTCGCCCTGCCCGGGGCCGGGCTCGACGGCCTGCTCGGGGATCTCGCGATCGCGTGGGCCGCACAACACCTCACCGACGCGGTCGACTTCGGCGCGGTGACCCGCGGCGAGCCCGGCGAGCGACTCGCCGAAGACGCCCCGCTCGACGAGGCGTGCACGAGCTACCTGTATCGCGACCTCGCGCTGTCGGCCGGGATGCAGCGCGCGCTGTTCGGCGCGATCGGCGCGAGGCCGCGCGTGTGGCGCCGCGATCGCTGGGAGGAGGCGCGCGGCGGCGAGCGGCGTCGGGTCAACGCCGGCCACGAGCTCGGCGAGCGCGACGCGGTCGGCTACGGCGGCGGCGACGCGATCACCGTGCCGCGCCACGTCGCGGCGAACCTCGTCGCGACCTACGTCTCGACGACCGCGCGGCCGCTCGCGAGTCGCGCGCTCGGCCTGCTCGCGCGCGCCGCGTCGTTCGTGCCGGCAAGCGCGAGCGAGTTGCTCGCGCCGTACGCGGCGACGCCCGACGCCTGCGCACGCACCCGGTTCGCCGTCGTCGCCCAGGTCCGCCGCGGATTCGCGCAGGCGCAGCTCGTCGTGCGCGGGGGCGATCCGACGCGGACGACCGGCGCGATCGCCGCGTGGTGCGCCCTCGCGATCGCCGCGCGCGACCACGGTCCGATCGGCATGCGCGCCCCCGGCGAGCTGTTTCGCGCCGAGGGCGCGCTGCGCGAGCTCGCGACCCTGTGCGACCTCACCATCGAGCCGAGCTTCGCGTGAGCGCTTGCGCGCTGGTCCGCGCGCTCGAACCGCGCGCTCGAACCAGGTTCGAGCGGAGAGCGCCGAGCGCAGCGAGGTCGACCTAATTTCGAGCGGAGAGCGCCGAGCGCAGCGAGGTCGATCTAATTTCGAGCGGAGAGCGCCGAGCGCAGCGAGGTCAATACAGTGGTATCTAAGGTGTCGCATGGCCGCAGTTGATCCATGGCAGCTCGAAGCCGAGGCCGCCGCCGGGCGCGGCGTCGTCGCGCGTCGGTTCCGACTCGCGAACGGCCTCGGCGTGATCGCCGCGGTCGATCACCGCGCACCGATCGTCGCGCTGCAGACCTGGTTCCGCGTCGGCTCGCGCCACGAGCGCGTCGGCGCGACCGGGATGGCGCACCTGTTCGAGCACCTGATGTTCGGCCAGACCGAGAGCCTGCCACCCGGCGAGTTCGATCGCCTCGTCGAGCGCACCGGCGGCGAGTCGAACGCCGCGACCTGGGTCGACTGGACGTACTACCGCCTCTCGCTGCCGGCGCGCGACCTCGCGCTCGGCGTGCGGCTCGAAGCCGAGCGCATGCAGCACCTCGTGCTCGAGCACGATCCGGTCGAGGCCGAGCGCGACGTCGTGACCAACGAGCGCCGCGAGCGCGTCGAGGACGACGTCGACGGCTGGCTCGACGAGCAGCTGATGGCGCACGCGTTCACCGTGCACCCGTACCGCTGGCCGACGATCGGCTGGATGGAAGACATCCGCGCGCTCGCCCTCGACGAGATGCGCGCGTTCTATCGCACGTGGTACGCGCCGAACAACGCGACGATCGTGTGCGTCGGCGACTTCGACGAGCGCGCCCTGCTCGACCTCGTCGCGTCGCACTACCAGCACATCCCGTCGGCCGAGCTCCCCGCCCTGTCGTCGGTCGTCGAGCCGCCGCAGCTGCGCGAGCGCGTCGTGCGCGCGCCCAAGCCGATCGCGACCGATCGACTCCTCGTCGGTTACAAGGCGCCCGGCCAGAACCACGCCGACTGGCCGGCGCTCGAGATCGTCGCGACGATGCTCGCCGGCTGCCCGTCGGCGCGGCTGCAGCGCCGGCTCGTGATCGATCTCGAGGCGGCGTCGAGCGTCGACGCGCAGCTCACCCCGTTTCGCGATCCGTCGCTGTTCCGGCTCGCGGTCACCGCCGCGCGTGGCCATCGCGCGCAGGAGATCCTCGACGCGATCGACACCGAGCTCGCGGCGATGCTCGCCGCGCCGCCCGCGCGCGCCGAGGTCGAGAAGGCCAAGGCGCTCGCCGAGACCGACTTCTGGTCCTCGCTGGTCGACGTCGACGGCAAGGCCGAGGCGCTCGGCCACTACGAGACTGCGCTCGGCGACTTCCGTCAGCTCGACGTGATCGCCGAGCGGCTCGCGCAGGTCACCGTCGAAGACGTCGCGCGCGTGCTTCGCACCTACCTCGCCGCCGAGCACCGCACGATCGTGATCGCCGAGCCCGAGGATGCCGACGCCGACGACGGTGACGACGGCGATGAAGACGACGGTGCCGAATGACCGCGAACGCGAGCGGACGATGACCGCGCCCCAGACGATCGTCGACGCCTCCCCCGACACGCCGCTCGTGTGGTTCGAGGTCGCGATCCGCGGTGGTGCGGCCGCCGATCCGATCGGCATCGAGGGCCTGCACCGCCACGTCGCCCAGCTCGCGCGCCGCGGCGCCGGCTCGCGCGATCGCGCCACGCTCGATGACACGCTCGATGGCCTCGGCGCCGCGCTCGACGTCGGCGTCGCCCGCGACTCGATCACCCTGTCGGGCGTCTGCCTGTCGCGGCACCTCGACGCGGTCACCGATCTGGCGGCCGACATCCTCGCCGCGCCGCGGTTCGACGCCGACGAGCATGCCCGCCTGCTCCGCGAGACCCCGCAGGTCCTCGACGAGATCCGCGACGACGATGGCGCGCTCGCGACCCGCTGGTTCGACTGGTCGTGCAGCCCTGGCCACGCCTACGGCCGCACCTCGCTCGGTACCGAGGCGTCGCTCGCGAGGATCGAGCGCGACGCCGTGGTCGAGATCTGGCGCAGCACCGTGGTCGCCAACAACGTCGTGATCGGGCTCGCCGGTGACGTCGATCACGCGCGCGCCGCCGCGATCGCCGCGCGCCTCGTCGAGCGGCTTCCCATGGGGCCCGCCCCGCCCGCGATCACCTCGCCGACGCCGCAGTCTCGGGCGCGCACGATCCTGGTCGACAAGGCGGACCGCACCCAGGCCCAGATCCGGATCGGCCACCTCGCGCTGCGCTACGGCGAGCCCGACACCGCCGCGCTCGCGATCGCCGAGGCCGTGTTCGGCGGCATGTTCAGCTCGCGGCTGATGCAGGAGATCCGGGTCAAGCGCGGCTGGAGCTACGGCGCCGGCTGCGCGCTGCGCCGATCGCGACTGCCACATTGGTTCGAGATCTGGATGGCCGCCGGCATCGACGTCGCGGCCCAGGCGATCGCGCTCACGCTCGAGCTCTACGCCGAGCTCGCCGCGCACGGCCCGACCGATGACGAGGTCGACTTCGCGCGCAGCTACCTGATCGGCGCGATGCCGTTCCACGTCGCGACCGCACGCCAGCGCATGCAGCTCGCGGTGCGCGACGCCGTGTTCGATCTGCCGACCGACTACACCGCGCATCTGCCCGCCGCGCTCGCCGCGCTGTCGGCCTCCGATGTCCGCGCCGCGTGCGCCCGCAACCTGCATCCGGATCAGGCGGTCACCGTCGCGGTGACCACCGCGGAGCACGCGCGCGCGAGCCTCGAACAGATCACGCACGGTGCGCTCGAAGTCGTCGATCACGACGCGTACTGAGCGAGCTCCGTGAGTTACGCTTGTCGAGATGACGACTCGACTGGTGGTGGTGTGCATCCTCGCGCTCGTCGCCTGCAAGAAGGCCGATCCGACGCCCGCAGCCGGTAGCGCGGCACCGAACGCCGGCTCGGGCAGCGCGGTCGCCGCGTTCGATCCGTGGAACGGCCCGCCCGCCGGGGGCGACACCAAGCTCGGCGACAAGACCAAGGCGATCGCGGTCGTCGATCAGACCAAGACCGCGCCGGTCGCCGACCTCGCCAAGAAGGTCGACGTCGCCCAGATCGCCAAGGCCACGAGCCGCGCCGAGATCAGCGGGTTCGGCGCGGTCAAGGAGAGCGGGTTTCGCGTGGTCTACAACCCGTCGCCGGTCGCGGCGCACGAGCAGTACCGCGAAATCTTCGAGAAGAATCACGTGTTCGAGAGCGTCGCCGAGGGTCTCAACCAGACCGTGCGGCTGCCGACCACCGTCGACATCAACACGGTCGACTGCAACACGGTCAACGCGTTCTACGACCCGAGCAGCAAGCGGATCATCGTCTGCTACGAGCTGCTCGACTACTTCCTCGACGCGTTCAAGGGTCACATCACCGATCAGAACGCGCTGTCGAACGCGGTGATGGGCGCGGTCATGTTCAGCTTCTTCCACGAGGCCGGCCACGGGCTGATCGACATCCTCGACCTCGCCGCGGTCGGCCGCGAGGAGGACTCGGTCGATCAGCTCGCCACGCTGATCCTGATCGCCGCGGGCGACCAGGGCATCGCGATGGCGCTGTCGGGCGCGCACTACTTCAAGGTGCAGCAGGACAGTGGCCACTCGATGCCGTTCTCCGACGAGCACGCGTTCGACGGCCAGCGCTTCTACAACATCAACTGCCTGATCTACGGCTCGAACCCCGAGAAGTACGCCGCGTTCGTCGCGCAGGGCAACCTGACGGCCGAGCGTGCCCGCCGCTGCCCCGACGAGTTCCGCAAGATCAACAAGGCGTGGGAGCACCTGCTCCAGCCGTTCATGACCAACGGCGCCGCGACCAACATCAACTACAAGCCGAGCGTGCCGACCACCGAGGCGCCGAAGAACACCAAGAGCGACCCGTGGGACGACGATGGCACCGCCACGCCGGCGACGCCGGTCGAGCCGACGCCCGGCACGCCCGAGGCGACGCCCGAGCAACCGACCGCGACCGCCGCTCACGCGATCACCTGCGAGCAGGTCGCGATGCAGGCGCTCGTGCTGATCGCCGATGCCGCCAAGGAGAAGGCCAAGACGATGACCGCCGAGCAGGTCGACGATCTCAAGCGCCGGCTGCAGGCCGAGCTCCCCGCCACCGCGCAGCAGATCATCGCGAAGTGCGCGAAGGACGACTGGAGCGACGCGCTTCGCACGTGCATCTCGAACGCCGCGACGCTCGACGCCGCCACCGCCTGCAAGTAGTCAGCGCGGACACGGGCTCTGGATCACGCTGTACGTGTAGTCGACCGAGCGGATCACCGACACGCGCCGCCCGATCGCCGCGTCGAGCTCGGCGGTGCGCGCGCCGAACGGATAGGCGAACGCCGGCACTTCGAACCCCTCGGCGCGCAATATCGCGATGGACGGATCGAGCTCGTCGTCGAGATACGGTTGCAGGCCGTGCGCCTCGACGTAGTCCGGTGCGTTCTGATGCGAGATCGAGTGCGCCTCGATGTCGTGGCCGTCGGCGGCGAGCTGGTGGAGCTCGGCGACCTGCGCGGGGTCGAGCTCGGCGAATCGACTGACGAAGAACGTGACCCGTGCGCCCGAGCTCGCGAACAGCGGCCGCAGCGCGGTCCAGGCATCGACGAACGTGTCGTCGAACGACAGCGCCAAGCCGGGTCCCACCGCGGTGTCGTGCGCGAAGTCCGCGTACGTCACGAACCGGAGCCCGCGTTCGCGCGCGCCTGCGAGCACGCGCTCGATCCGCGCGATCGGCACCGACGTGCCCGGGTCGTGCGTGTAGAGCTCGAGGGTCTCGCCGCGCGCCGCCGCGCGATCGAGCCCGCGGTCGATGCTCGCGTCGGTCGCGTTCGCGCTGGTGTCGAGGTTGACGCCACAGTGCACGAGGCGATGATCGCCGTCGTAGAACGGCCCGTCGAGCTGATCGATCGTGGCCTCGCCGCACCCGGTGGCGAGCGCGAGCAGTGCTAGGGTCGCCACGTGCGACGCTGGCTGCCGCCGCTCGTGATCGCGATGCACGCCGCGACCGCCGCCGCCGCGCCCGACGATCTGATCGCGCGCCGCCTCGCGCTCGATCCCGGCGAGCTCGACGCGCGCCTCGTGATCGAGGCCGGGCTCCAGGCCGCGCACTGGCTGCGACCGCTGACGTTCGCGCCCGATCTCTGGCTCGGCATCACACGCCGCCTGACCATCGGTGCGATCCACAGCGACCCGAGCCTAGACCGGATCGCGGTCGGCCCCTCGTTCTGCGTCCGCCAGACCGAGGGCCCCTGCGATCGGATCGATCGGAGCGGTGGCCTCGACGTCCGCTACGAGCTCGTCGATGGCCCGCTCGCCGTCGCGCCGCGCGCGCGCGTGCTGCTGCGCGACCTCGATCCCGCCAAGCCCGCGCTCGCGCTCGGCGCCCTGGTGCGGTGGGCGCACGGTCGCGTCGCGATCTCGAGCGATCCGTACCTGCGGATCGGCCTCGCGAACCAGTCACGCGGAAATCGCACCGCGCTCTCGGTGCCGCTCTACGCCGCGCTTCAGCCCGCGCGCGGCTGGGCGCTGTGGTTCCACACCGGCTACCAGAGCGACCTCGCCGTCTGGCGCGACGGCTGGCACCTGCCCGTCGGCTTCGGGACCGACACGCGGCTCGGCGCGCATCTCGAGCTCGGCGTCGAGGTCGGCTGGCAATCGCTGCTCGGCCCGCAGCACGACTATCGCCGCCTCGTCCTCCTGTTCACCGCTGGCTTTCGCAGCTGATCGCCAGGCCGGATCCGGGCACCTCCGTCGCCGCGATCGGTCCCATCCGTGCGACGCCGATCTTCAGCAGCCACGTCGACGGCCCCGACATCTGTAGCGGCTCGAACAGCGCCGGCCGCTTCCAGTAACTCGCGCCGGACGAGAACGGATCGATCGCGAGCCTGGCGAACGGCCCACGCACGTCCTCGCGATGCTTGCGCCAGTTGTTGACGACGTACCGGATCGCGTTGCGCGCCTGCGTCGGCGTCGTCAGCTGCTCCGCGTGATAGCGGTCCGCGAACACGGCGCCCTTGCGCTTGCACGCCCGGTTGACGTGCCGCGCCGCCGAGATCTGGAACCCCTGCATCCCGATCGCGAGCCCCTCGCTGCAGCTCGCCTCGACGATCGCGTGCACGTGATCGTGCTGGATACTGAGGTGCACGATGTGGATCTTGTTCGCCGCGTATGCCTGGATCGTCGCCCGGCGAAACGCGCGATAGATGTGCCGCTTTCGCAGGTAGCCCACGTCCTTCACGATCCGCATCGTGACGTGCACCGGCGTCCCTGCCTTCAACGGCTCGCGCTTGCCGTGCCGCTCGCTTGCCCGTCGGTCCGTGATCCGCGGCCGGCCACCCTTGTTCTTCATCTTCGGCTTCGCGAACGCCCACTGCGACTTCGCGCGATTGACCCGGATCCCCACACTTTAACCTAGCACCAACGTCGATCGCGATACAAGGTTATCGCCGATATTTTGTCGACGACGATTTGCAGGTCCAGACCGGAAACATCGCCCCCGACCACAACGGCTTGGCTCGCGCCAGCGCCATCCACTACCAAGCCCAGACATCTTTCTTGGGTTGGAGCGGAAATCGACTCACGAAACAGTCGAACGCGGCCTGATCAGCGGTACGTCGCAGGCCCCCGGGCCGAGGCCGGCGGACAAACACGTCGGCAAGGGAGCGGCCAGCGCTCGCCGCCATCGACGGCCAAGCGGCGCTGTCCATCAGGCGCGGCACCGTCCACGGCGCCGGCCACCCGATCGAGATCGTCGCTAGCCCGCATGGCGCTGAAACCAGAGCGTTCCGCACTGCAATCCAAGCCGGGAGGCGAAGGTCAGGCCTGGCGGGCGCGGGCCGCGCGGCGCTTCGACAGCTCGACGCCGACGGCCGCGAGGCCCTTGGCGTTGGCGGCGGCGAGGATCGAGCCCTGGCCGCAGAATGGATCGACGATCGTGCGGCACGCGGTGTGGGCGAGGACGAAGTCGATCACCGCGTCGCACGCGTTCGCGCCCATCGCGCGAGACCAGCTCATCTTGCCGAGCGCCGGCAGGACGTCGGGGGACGACGCGCCGGGCGCGAGGCGGAGCTTGCGGCTCGCGCACAGGATGTGGGCGTAGGCCGGGCGGCCAAAGGTCGTCATGCCGGCGGGCACGCGACAGATCACCTTGTGCCAGAGGAGCGCGCTGCCGGCGGCGTCGAAGCCGAGGTGAACCATGTGGCCCTTGTCGATCCAGCGGCCGTCGTGCTTCACGTCGGTCTGGTAGAAGATCGCGACCGCGTCGTCGGCGACGGCGCGGCAGGCGAGCGCGACGGTGTCGACGAACCAGCGCTTCCAGCCGTCGATCCCGAGGGTCGGAAGCTCGCTGTGATCGGGCAGCGACGTGACGATCGCCGCATCGGCCGGTAGCGGGGTGTCGCGGAGGTACGCGATGCCGTCGCCGCAAATGACCTCGCGCACGCCGCAGCATACGTTGCGAAGCGCAACACGGACCACCCGGCCCTGGCCGCAACCACGCGATTCCACGACGCTGATCTCGGTTCACGCCCGGCACGCGACGTGCGAGTGTCCGGTCCGAAATGCGGCTGCTCGTGTGCCTCGCTCTGGTCGCTGGTTCGGCGACCGCAACGGCACAGTCGAGCGATCTGAGCCTCGGGCCCCACGCGTCGTGGTCGAAGCTCCCCTGGGGCAACGGCCGCGGCGCTGGGGCGTACGACACCAGCACCGTCCGCATGATCAGCCTGCGCGATCACCTGTTCCAGCGCACCCAGACGGCCGCGAGCAACGAGCTGCTGTTCGACGCCTATCCCGGGCTTCGAGTCGGTGGCCAGAACCTGTGGCTGACCGATCGCCCGGTCGAGACCGCCGGCTACGACGACGGGCGCGGCATCGTGCGCGTGACGCAGAGCTGGCAGGGGGTTCGCGTCACGACCTCGATGTGGTCGCCGTTCACCGTCGATGCCGCGGTGACCGTCGCGGTCTACGAGATCACGAACACCGGCACGGCGACGCTCGCCGATTCCGCGCTGTTCGCGATCGACAACGCGCACGTCGGCGGCGGCGCGGCGGGCACGACGAGCGAGCGGATCCAGTGGGCGAGCAACGCGTTCGAGGAGCGCGGTGCACGCGGCCTCGTGCTGCACCGGCCGTCGGCGAGCGCGAAGCACGCGGCGTCGCCGGCGAATCCCTACGCGACGGTGATGGCCGGCAACCGGCTCACCGACACGACCGACAGCGGCACGCTCGACGACGCGGTCGCCGGCTTCGAGTGGGACCTCACCGGCCTCGCGCCCGGCGAGACCCGCATGGCGATGCTCGTGATCGCGCATCGCGCCGATGGCGATCGCGGCGCGCTCGACGCCCAGCTCGCGAGCATCCCGGCCGATCCGACCGCCGCGCTCGCCGCGGCGCGCGCCGAGTGGGACGCGTTCTTCGCGCGCGCGAAGCTGCCGGCCGGGTTGTCGCCCGACGAGCGCGCGGTGTACCGCCAGCAGCTCGCCGTGATCCGCATGGGTCAGGTGCGCGCCGACGGTCCGGGATCCGGACAGATCGTGGCGTCGCTGCCGACCGGCATGTGGAACGTCGCGTGGGTCCGCGACCAGGCGTACGCGACGATGGCACTCGCGCGCGCCGGACTCGCGCCCGAGGCCAAGGCCGCCCTCGCCTTCTGGTGGACCGCGAGCACCGGCCAGTACGTGTGCTGCGATCGCGACGGCGGGCCGTGGGTCGGCACCGCGTACGCGCCGAGCGTGGTGCGCTACACCGGCGACGGCGTCGAGGAATCGGACTCCAATGCCGAGGGCCCGAACGTCGAGTTCGATGGCTTTGGCCTCGCGCTCGCCGCGACCGCCGACTACGTCGCGGCGACCGGCGACACCCAGTTCGTCACCGATCACGCCGGCGCGATCTTCGGCAAGACCGCCGATGTCCTCGTCGGCCTGATCGAGGCCAGCGGCACCTACCAGGGCCTCGTGCGCGCCGACTCGTCGATCTGGGAGGCCCACTGGTACGACGGCGGCAAGAAGCACTTCGCGTACACCCAGGCCAGCGCGGTCTACGGCCTGCGCCGCGCCGCCGAGCTCGCCGATGCGGTCGCGCGACCCGCCGACGCCGCTCGCTACCGCGCGGCCGCCGATCAGATCGCCGCCGCGTTCGCCGCGCACTTCGTCGACCCCGCCGGCGCGCTGCGCGGCAACCTCGAGGAGGCCAGCGCGCTCGACGCCGCCGCGGTCGAGGCGCTCGACTGGGACGTCGTGCCGGCGACCGGCGCGACCGCCACGGCGACGCTCGACGCGTTCGACAACGGCCTGTGGAACAGCGCGGTCGGCCATGGCTACCATCGCAACGACGACGGCGGCGACTACGATCGCCGCGAGTGGATCATGATCGACATGCGGATCGCGACCGCGCAGCGTCGCGCCGGACGTGGCGCCGCGGCCGACAACCTGATCGCGTGGGTCACCGCGCAGGCGCGCCAGAACTTCGATCTGGTCCCCGAGAACTACGACCGCATGACCGGCGACTACGCCGGCGAGGTCCCGATGGTCGGCTTTGGCGCCGGCAGCTACGTGCTCGCGCTGTGGGATCGCGACGCGCCGACCAACGGCGGCAGCGATGCCGGCACGGACGGTGGTGGCTCGCCCGCACCGGGCGGCGGCTGCGGATGTCACACCGAGACCGGCGCGAGCCCGATCGCGCTCGGCGTCGGGCTCGTCGCGCTGCTGCGCCGCCGCCGTCGTTAAGCGCGGGTCTGGCCGCGGCGCCTCAGCCAGGCCACGCCCAGGATCAGCGGGATGACCGCGCCGCCGGCGAACACGCCCTCCGCGAGCTCGGCGCTGTCGACGAGGCCGATCGGCGCGAGCAGCGGGATCGCGAACACCGCAGGCCAGATCCGCGCGGCGGTCCGCTTGCTCGCGATCCGCGTGATCACGATGACGAGCATGAACGCGACCCCGAGTCCGGTGAGCCCGCCGAGCGCGAACCGCGACTGGCGGCCGAGGATCACGAGCGCGCCGACGAACACCGCCCACACGATCATCGTGGTGACCGTCCGTTTCAGGCGCGCGCCATCGAGCATGGCGGGGTTGTACCCTAACGGCGGCGGCGAATCACGAGGCCGCCGATCGCGAGGCCGAACAGCAGGCCCGTCGAGCCGCCGCCGGTCGAGCACCCGCCGGTCACGTCACCGGGGGCGCCCGGATCCTGCGTCGAGTTGCCGTTGCTGCCGGTCGGATCGGTGCCGCCGCCGTTGCCGGTCTGGCCGCCCGAGGCGACCGTGACGTTCAGCTGGGTCGACGTCGTCTGGCCGGCGGCGTCGGTCGCGCGGACCTCGAGCGCGTGCGGTCCGAGCGCCTCGTCGGTGACCTGGAAGATGAACGGCCCCGCGGTCATCGTCGCGTAGACCGTGCCGTCGATCAGCAGCTCGCCCTTGGCGATGTCGGTATCGACGATCGACGCCTGCACCATGAACGACGGCGCGACGGTCGCGTTGTTCGCCGGGAACGTGACCTGCGCGGTCGGTGGCATGTTCACGGTGGGCGGGCCGTAGATCGAGACCACGCCCTGCTGATCCTTCGCGGTGAACGCGAGGGTCGTCGACGTGCCGTTGCACTGCGGGTAGTGCATCACCGACGCCGAGTCGTAGGTCGTCACGCCGCGGAAGTTGTTGTCCTCGGCGCACTGCGTGGCGTTCGCCTCGGGGCGGATGTGCTCGTGGCGAAAGCCGAGCGTGTGACCCATCTCGTGGCCGAGGATGTTCGACAGCGGGATGTTGCCGGTGTTGGCCGGGTCGAACGCCGTCGTGTCGATCAGGATGTTGCGGTTCGCGCGCGTGTCGTTCGGGAAGAACGAGCGCGCGAGGTACTGCCCGCCGCTGTTCACCGGGTTGACGTCCATCATCACGTTGGCGTTCGACGCGGTGCAGGTCGCGTCCTGGCCCGGCACGTAGATGTAGTTGACGTCGGCCATCTTCTCCCAGCCGCCGTCGCTCGCCTTGGCCATCGCATCGACGACCGCCGCCTTCTGGGCGCCGAACGTGTTGCTCACGCAGTACGTCAGCTGCTTGCGCTGCGCCGCGGTCCAGATGATGTCCTGGCCGTTGACGTTGTAGACCGCGAGGGCGCCCTGCTGCATCGACGCGAAGTACTCGTGGAGCGCGGCGTCGCCGTGGATCACCATGTCCCAGTCGAGGACGTAGTTGTCGGTGCCCGGCTCCTGGTAGGTCGCCGCCTTGAACTCCTCGTAGGTCTGCGTGCCCGCGGTCGAGCTCAGCTCGGTCGCACCATCGGTGCAACCCGCGACCAGCGACAGGAGCGAGGCGCCAAGGAGTGTCTTCATGCCCACACTCTGTACACGTGGGATGCCAGCGGACCGGCGAGCAATTCTAGCGAGTTGCCCGACGCGGCCTGGTGCCCCATCTCCCCAGCGAACGGACCCAAGTCACCGTTCGTGCAAGGATTTACACAACGTCTTGGTCGGCCGGGACGACTTCGTCGGTGTTCGGTCGCGCCACGATCTCGACCATCTTCAGGTGCGCCGGCGCTGCCTCGCGCTCCGCCTTGGTCATCATCGCGACGTCGAGCTGGCCGAGCCGCTCGACCTCCGCCAGCGCGTTGTAGCCGCCGATGAACACGCCGCGCAGGTAGACGTACGGCACCGTGTGCTGCTTGGTCTCGAGCCCGAGCGGGATCAGCTTGGCCTCGTGCTCCGGCTCCTCGAGATCGATCCAGTCAAAGTCGACCTTCAGGCGCTCGAGGATCGTGATCGCGCGACCGCTCCACGGGCAGCTCTTCTTGCCGAAGATCTGCGCCTTGACCGTCGGGTCGCCGAAGCCCGCCGCCTTCTTGGCCTCCGCGACGACCGCGCGATCGACGGTGACCGCCGCCTTGGCCGCGCGTGCCTTCTCCTGCGCCTGCGCCTTGTGGGCCGCCTCGTCCTTGCTGACGAAGGCCTTGCCGGTCAGCTTCGCGAGCCGCTTGCGCGCCGCGATGTAGCGCGGATCGGTCGCGACCTTGTCCTGCAGGAAGTCGCGGACCTCGCCGCCGATCTCGTCCGCGCGGTTGAGCGCGGCGAGTACCTTGCCGGTCGCGAGCTTGCCGAACGACGCTTTTTCGCTGGTCATGATCCGTAGACTTTCTTCGCCAGCTCGCCGCTGGTCGACATGTTGACGAGCTCGACCTTGGTGCCGATGCACTCGCCGGCGATGAACACCACCGGCAGTCGATGCCCCTTCGAGTCGCGCCGGATCGCCGACTGCGCCGCCGGATCGCTCTCGATGTTGAGGATGGTGTATGGGATCCCCGCGACGTCGAGGATGTCGGTCACCTTCGAGACGTCGCTGCGCTGCTTGTCCATGTGATAGACGATCACCGGCGCGGCCGTCCGGGTGACGACCGGCTTGGCCGCCGCGGCTGCCGCGACCTCGCCGCGATCGCCGAACGAGCGCCGCTCCGCCAGCTCGCCTTCGGCGGCGAGCGGACGGCCGAGCGCGTCGTTCGCGCGACGCACGAGCTCGCCCGGCTTGCCGGGGAGCTTCGCGAGCCCGTCATGAGCGACCGCTCGCAGACGATCGAGTCGATCGCGCAGGCCCATCGTTCGACTCAGTTCACGACGCGGAGGCTCTTGCGACCCGCCGGCACCGGCGTGCGCGTCGCGTCCTCGAGCTCGGCATCCGTCAGCTCGGGCGCGACGGTCACGACCGAGGTCTTCTTGTTGGTCTTCGCGGCCGCGCGACGGGCGACGTCGAGCAGCTTGTCGTGGGCGATCGCGTGCTCCTTGGCATCGCGACCGGTCACGGCGTTGATCATCTTGGTCTTCCAGTACGCGAGCTTGTTGCGCTTGGCGCCGACCTCGTAGACGAGATCCGCGGCCGTCGCGCCCGCGCGGTGCGGGCTGCGGTGGAACGCCGAGTTCAGCTCCGGGTGCTTCTCGACGTACGCGCGGACCTCTTCCATCGTCATGCCGACCTCGGCGAGGGCCTGGTCGACTTCCTTCTGGGCGAGCTGCTTGGCCTTGAACAGCTGCATCTGCACGCGGCTGTAGACGTTGACCGCGCCGTCACCGTTGGTCTCGATCGGCAGGAAGATGCCCTGCGGATAGAGCTCGGTGATCATCGACTGGATGCCGTCGGACACCGACGAGCTCGGCATGCACCCGAACGGCTTCACCGACAGGGTCATGTTGACCTTCGAGTAAGCGACGTTCTGGATCAGCTTGCCGACCTCCATGTGGCCTTCGCCGCCGCGGAGGTTGTTGTCGTAGAACGCGTGCGAGATGTCGGCGATCTTGCCCATGTCCGGCAGGTGGTAGTCGTTGAGGCCGAGCGCCTTGCCGAACGCGGTGAACAGGCCGCGGAGGACCTTCTCACCGGCCCACAGCGACGCCAGCCGCTTGCGGACGTCGACGCCCGCGAGGCTGAACTTCGAGCCGCCGACGGCCTGCTTGCCATCGGCATCCTTGAACGCCTTGTCGGCGCCGCGGAGCTCGGCGCGCTGGCGGGTGTCATAGCCGCCCTGCCAGATCATGTAGAGCAGCCACGACGTGACGATCTGGATGTCGGGCTCGGCGCCCTCGGCCTCGAGGAAGCGCTGCAGGCCGTAGTTGCCGTCACCCTCGGTCGTCATCGCCCAGAACTCGCCGATGATGCCGACGCGCGGCTTGATCTTCAGGCGGTCGACCTTGACCTTCGAGAGCACCTGACGCGCGCGGTAGAGCGCCATCGGGATCGACGTGTTGTTCTCGAACGCGAGCGCGATGATGCGCTTGGACGTCTCGAGCGCGCGGTCGGTCGCGCCGGGCTCGACCTCGTACGGACGGATGCGGTAGCCCTGCGCGTTGAGCGCGTCGCCGATCAGGATCGCGCGGACGACGCCCCAGAAGAACGTCGGGTTCATCTCGAGGCCAACGCCCTCGCCGGTCGCCTGCTTGAGGCCGCCGGTCTGCTGGAACAGGAGGACGCGGAAGCCGTCGAAGCCGGAGTCGCGCAGGGCCTTGCGGTACTCCGTCACGTAGGTGCCGAAGCGGCACGGGCCGCAGGCGCCGGCCGTGATGAACAGGTGGTTCTTGACGATGTCTTCCTTCGACATGCCCTGGTCGCGAAGTCCGTCGAGGTACTTCACCAGGTTGCCGACGGTGAAGTACGTCGGGTTGCACTGACCGCGGTTGCCGTACTCGCGGCCGTACTGGAGCGCGTCGTTGTCCGGCGTGTCCATCGCGAGGACCTTGTAGCCGATGCCACGGAGCGCGCTCTGGATGAACAGATCGTGCGCCATCGTGAGACCCGACACGAGGATCGTCGTGTGGGCGCGCTGGTCGCGGGTGAACGCGCGCGGCACGGCGTCGAACCAGTGCTGGACGTTCTCGGTGGGCAGGCCCAGGCGCTTGCGCTCCTCGGTCTCGAAGTTCTTCAGCTCGGCCTCGATCGCCTCGAGGGACATCTCGTCGAGGTTGGAACCAGTCTTGTTGTCGTTGGTGGTGCTCATGATGTTCTTTTCCTGATTTCTCGACGAGGGCTTAGGTACGGAGGACGTTGAGCGCCGCGGGGCGCTTGGGGTTCTTGGGCTGGGCGGCTTCCCAGACGTTGACGGTGTCCTGGAGCTCCTTGACCTGGTGATCCAGGCGCGAGTCCAGCTTGCCGGTGAGCGCGAGCTTCTGCTGCAGGGCCTTCATCAGCTCGAGCTTCTTCACGGTGACCGAGCGATCGAGCTCGGCGACCTTGGTGGCCTGATCCTCGAGCCGCTCGCGCAGCATCATGAGGGTGTAGCCGTAGGTGCGGACGCGGATCTTGATCGAGCCCGACGGCTTGTTGGCGTCGATGTCGTGGAGCGCCGAGTACGCGGTGCCCGACGACGCGATGATCGAGTCGATCAGGCCGTAGGTCGGCGCGTCGTGGCCGCACTTGAAGCTCGACAGATCGAGGCACGCCAGGTGCGGATGGCGCGAGGCGTACTTGGCCGCCCACACCTTCTGCACCGAGTTCGTCGAGTAGTTCTCGGGCCACACGTCGGTGACGTCGAGGCCGCTCTCGATCACGCCCTTGGCGATGTCCTCGGCGAACAGCTTGTCGAGCGTCGGCTTGTCACGCGGCAGCGAGCGCATCGACAGGATCGGATAGCCGAGCGCCTGGAACTCCTCGAGGATCGCGTGGTTCATGCCCGGGTCGTTGTGGTACGGGCGGCCGAGCATGACGAGCGCGACGCGGTTCTCGCGCGTCACCTGGTCGAGCAGCTCCTTGCCCTTGCGCTCCATCTCGTCCTCGAACGCCTGGGTCGCGAGGAACGCCTGGTCGATCGCGAAGTCGCTCTCGTCCTGCGTCAGGCCGAGCAGCGGGCCCCACTCCTTGAACATCTGCTGCTTGCACATCAGCGGCTCGTTGAGCGTGACGGCGGTGTCGAGGTAGCTGATGCCGCGCTCGGCGAAGAAGTCGGTCTCCTTCGTGAACGCCGCGCGGAGCACCTTGGGGGTACCCGACACGACCGGGCAGCTCGCGGTGTCCATCTGGTTCACGATGAACGTCGGGACGTGCGTGATGGCCGGGAAGAAGATGTAGTTGAGCGGCTTCTTCTCGTGGTGCTTGAACAGCAGGTTGTGGATGTGGGCCTGGCAGACCTTGCTCGGGTAGCAAGGATCGACCGAGCCGTACTTGCAGCCGGCCTGCCACATCTCCTCCGACGTCTCGTCGGAGAACACGACATTGCGCGAGTCGACGCCGAGCACCTCGAGGTACGTGCGCCAGAACGGGCCGGTCGAGTAGATGTTGAGGACGCGCGGGATGCCGATGCGGGTGTCGCGGCGCTTCGCCCACACGTCCGCCGACGCGCGCTGGAACGGGCGCTTGACGGCCTTGTGACGGACCGCGCCGAGCAGCGTGCGCTTCACCTGGATGTCGTCGACCGGCGCGCCGTGGTCCGGCATCGGCGGCGCTTCGTAGAAGCTCTTGAACGCGAGCTTGGCCTCGTAGTCGACCAGGTTCGGGTACTGCTTCATGCGCTTCTGACGGTCCTTGTTGAGGAGCTTCAGCGCGTCCATGTTCTCGACGGTGCCCTTCTCGCACGAGAAGCCCGAGATGTAGCGGGCCGTCTTGCCGTCGAGGGTCTTGGTGTCGATGAACGTGCGCGAACAGTTGTTCGGGCAGAAGTTGCAGCGCGTCGCCTCGTCGTTGGTCGCGGTGTAGTCGATGTTCATCGCCTGGTCGAAGCCGACGAACGTCGTCGAGCCCTTCCTGCGGGTCACACGGAGCGCCTCGAACGCGGCGCCGATCGCGCCAGCCTCGCCGCAGTGCGGGTGGAGGTAGACCTCGGCGTTCGGCACGCGCTTCTCGATGTAGTCGACCTGCGCCTTCAGCGCGGCGAGGTTCTTCTGCGTGCCGCCCTGGAGGACGAACACGCGACCGAGCTCGGCCATGCGCGGGATCTGGACGACGTACTGCCAGATGTTCTTCGGCAGGACGAGCGCGAGCCCGGCGAGCAGCTCCTCGCGCGAGTAGCCTTCCTTCTGGAAGTTCACGCGGTCGGAGTCGAGGAACACGGCGCAGCCGTACGAGAACTTCGGCGCGAGGCGCGCTTCGAACGCGACCTCGGCGTACTTGCGGACCGGGAGGCCGAACTGATCGGCCATCGCCTGCAGCAGCATGCCGTTGCCGGCGGAGCAGCTGTTCGACAGGCGGAAGTTCTTCACGTCGCCGTTCTGCATGAACATCACCTTGATGTCCTGCCCGCCGATATCGCAGATCACGTCGACCGCCGGGAACCAGCGCTTGGCCGACATCATGTGCGCGACGGTCTCGACGATGTTGGCGTCGGCGCCGAGCGACTTCTCGAGGACGTCGCCCGCGTAGCCGGTCACGCCGAAGCCGGTGACTTCCAGGGTCGCGCCCTGGGCCGTCGCCCACGCCTTCATATCCGTGAACATGTCCTTCATGTCCTGGATCGGGTTGCCCTTCGACAGGCCGTAGACCTTCTTGATGATGTTCTCGTTGTGGTCGATGAACACGCACTTCGAGGACGTCGATCCGCCGTCGAGCCCGATGACACCCTTGTAGGTGACGCCGCTCTCGAGCTTGGCGTCCTCGTACGGCGGCTCCTTGTACTTGAGCGTGAACGCGTCGACCTGCACGGGCTGCTCGACGAGGCCGGGACCGGCGCTCTCGCCGAGCTTCGCCTTGCGCCCGTGCGCGATGAACTCGTCGAGCGGCTCGAGGCCGCGATACGCGCCGACCGACGCGGGCTCGTAGAGCCCGAACAAGACCGCGCCGTACGCGGCGTAGAGGTCGGAGTTCTTCGGGACGAAGATCAGCTCCTCGATCGGGACCGTCTTGTCGTACTCGTAGCCGCGCTCGGCCCACGCCTCGGGGATGCGAAGGCGCCAGCACTCCTGGAGGAACGGCAGGTACGTGTTCGG
>JBBQEX010000021.1:0-120755 GCA_038321315.1 Haliangiales bacterium
CCCGAGCAACTCGGAAAAGCGTCCCCAATCCACAGGCCGGATATCGGACTACCGGGCGCGCCAGGTGATCTGGGTGATCACGCGACGCGCGATGTCGGCGGTCGCCGTCGGGCCGGCCTTGCCGCCGTAGCCGCCGTCCTCGACCGAGTAGACGATCTGCGACGTGCCCGGCACGTAGCAGGTCAGCTCGTTGACGTTGTCGCTCGCGTGCAGGTTGCACTGCGCGGTCGGCTCGCCGGCAGCGAGCTCGGCGACCGTGGAGCCGACGTGGATCTTCGCGGCGGTCGCGTAGCCGTCGGCGATCACCTCGACGTCGGTCACGGTCGGCGTGCCCTTGGCGAGCGGCACCATCAGCTGATCGCCGATCTCGATGCGGGGTGAATCGTTGACCTCGGCGGCATCGCCGCGGTTCGCGCTCGGCACGACATCGGCGCCGGGGAACAGCGGCATCAGCGCCTCGACGGTCGCCGGCGTCGCCGCGGTGATCGGCCCGACGCCATCGCGCCGGATCGTCCGGTCACCGATCGCGGGTGGGGCAGGGGCGGCGTCGATCGGCCTGGGCGTCACGGTGGTCGCCGGCGCTGGCTTCGCGGGGTCGTTGCCCTTGCACGCCGTGATCGCGAGCGCGATCGCGAGAATCGTCCGCATGATGGCGCATCGTAGCGTGGATCACGGCAGCGCGAGCGTCGCCTGCGCCGCCGGGTACGTGTCGATCATCAGGTACGCGCGGACCGATTTCGGCTCGGTGCCCGACAGCGTCAGCGTGACCGACGCGAGCGAACCGTCGGCCTTCGTCGTGCGCGTCGTCGCGAGGCCGTAGCTGGTCGACACCGCGGCGCCGGTCGCCGCGTCGACCAGGAGGATCCCGACCGCGTGGGTATCGGGCCGGATCGCGGTCTGCGCCACCGTGGCGCGGAGCTGCGCGCCGTCGACGCTCCAGGTCACCGCGCCGAGCGCGTTCGCCGCGACCGGCGGTGTCGGATGCGGCGTCAACAGCACGCCGCCCGACACCAGCAAGAGGTTCGTCTGCGGGTTGCACAGGCCGAGCATCGCGACGAACGGGCCGTAGAGCTGGATGTCCGAGCAGATCGTCGACACGCCGAGCTGGGGCGCGGTCGTCGTCGCGCCGGTCGCATCGAGCCGGGTCGCGACCCGAAACCGCTCGAACGTCAAGGTCGCGCCCATCGCCTCGAGCGAGAACCCGGCGGAGTTGTCGAGCGTCAGCGCGCCGCCGCGGTAGTCGACGCCGAGCGCGAACACGCCCTTGGTCGTCGGATCGGGGACCGCGACACCGGCGGGCGTCAGCGACGCGCCGATCACCCACGCGACGTGCGGCTCGACGAGGCCGACCAGGTAGTGCAGCGAGTCGAACCCGATCTGGTTGTAGCTCGGCAGCATCGTCGGCAGCGGCGCGGCGAGCCGCGACAGCTCCCACGTCGTCGCCGGATCGCCGACCAGCGCCGGCGCGGCGAGCGGCATCGCGGTGGGGTCGTCGGCGCGCACCGCGAACGCGAACGTCTGGTCGAAGCTGCCGCCCTTGGTCCCGCCGGTGAACACGAGGCCCTCGCGCACGAGCCCGACGAGGTAGTCGCCGTGGACGTGGACGCTGACGGAGCCGGCCGCGAACCCGGCGTCCGGCGTGATCGCGAGGAACCGGCGATCGCCCGAGACCTCGACGCGGGTCGCGGCGGCCGGCTCGACATCGACCGTCACCGTCGACGAATCGATCAGCGCGAGCTGCGTGTCGCCGGCGACGCGCACGAACAGCGACAGCACGAGCGGCGCGTTGGCGTCGATCGTCGCGGGCGGCGTCGCGAGCGGCGCGCCGAGCCCCGTCGTGTAGCGCAGGACCGCGCCGTCGCTGGGGAGATCCTCGCCGCCGGTCGCGCACCGCGCATCGGCGAGCCCGGCCGCGCCCAGGCAGTAGTCGTACGGCACCGAGAACACCGCGCCGCTCTCGCCGGCGATGATGATCGCGTCCTTGCCGAGCGCGGGCGACGCGTTGAGGTCGTTGCGGTCGGCGTCGATCAGGCGCATCGACCAGCGCAGCGTGCCGTCCTTGTCGAGGACGAACAGCCGGCCCTCGCCGGACCCGACGTAGATGTTGCCGTCGGCGTCGATCGCCGGTGAGCTCCGGATCGGCTCGAGCGTGTCGAACGCCCAGCGCTGCGTGCCGGTCGCCGGATCGAGCGCGTAGATCGTGCCGTCGGCGGACGGCTGGATGATCGTGCCGTCGGCCGCCTCGGCCGGGCTCGCGTAGATGTGATCGCGGGTGGCGAACTCCCAGGTCACCTCGCCGGTCGCCGGGACCAGCGAACGCACGACGCCGTCGAACCCGCCGACGACGATCGAGCCGTCGCGCGCGATCATCGGGCTCGCCGCGATCGTGCCGTCCCACGCGCGCTGCCGCCAGCGATCGCCGCCCTTGCCGTCGAACGACAGCAGGTTCGCGCCGAGCACCGACAGGAGGCTGTTGTTGCCGACATAGATCGCGCCGCTCGCCGGATCGACCGCGGCGGCCGACCACGTCTGATCGGGGACCTTGGACTTCCACGTCGCCGTGCCGGTCTCGCGATCGAGCCCGTAGAACAGGAAGTTGTCGTTGCCGGCGTAGAGCGTGCCGTCGGGGCCGAGCGTGACGTTGCCCTCGAACCAGTTGATGATCGCGCTCGGGTTCAGCGCGCCACCCGGCGCGTCGGCCGCGAAGTCCCACACGGCCGCGCCGGTCGCGGCGTCGAGGGCGCGCAGGTGACCGTCGCCCGAGCCGAAGTAGACGCGACCGCGATCGTCGAGCAGCGCTGACGAGTCGATGATCTCGCCGGTCTCGACCTTCCAGCGCAGCGTGCCGTCGGCTGCGATCGCGTAGAACCAGCGGTCGGCCGAGCCGACATAGATCGTGCCGTCGCCACCGATCACGGGCGACGAGAAGATGCCCTTGCCGGTCTGGAACGCCCACGGCGCCGCGTCGCCCGGGGTCGGCGCGATGTCGACTCGCCCGGTCTGGCGAGCGTCGGCGCGGAACTTCGGCCACGGGCTGTCGGCGGCGACCGGCACGGTCGGCGAGCCGGAGTCGCCGCAGCCGGCAGCGAGGACGAGCGAGATCCAGAAGGGCGTGCGGAGCATGGCCCACCGGGCGTAGCGCAGCTGTTGACTTCTGGTCAATTGGCAACTCGAGTTGCCACCCGATCCGGAGCGCGGCTAGGATGCCTCGAACACACGAGAGGGGTCGCGATGGGGCGGTGGATGCGCACGTGGCAGTTCACGATCTGGAAGGGCGTCTGCGTCCTCTTGTTGGGCGTCGCGATCGCGGCGATCGTCGTCGGTAGCAGCGGGATGACAGGCGCGAGCATCGGCGAGCATGGCTTCGGGCTCGCGGTCGTCGCGGTCGCCGCGCTGGTGCTGCTCGACCTCGCGATCCCGTACTCGGCCGGGGTCAACCGGGTCTGGTACCGATCGCTGATCCCGTTCTGGTGCCTGTTCCCGTTCGTCGCGCTCTCGCTGGGCGCGGCCTGGCAACACGATCAGAAGCGCACCGCGGCGCTCGATCAGATCGAGCAGCTCGCCACCGACATCAAGGTCGCGGTCGCAGCGGAGCAGTACATCTCGCCGCCGATCACCGCCGAGACGATCACGTCCGTGGTCGTCAAGCTCGGAGACGCGCGGTTCGGCAAGGCGACCGCCGAGGGCCAGCGCTTCATCGAGATCGCGCGCGTGATCGGCAACGACCTGATCGCCGACGGCTGGGATCCGGCGAAGGTGCGCGCCGGCGCGAAGGACGCCACGTTCGCGGGCTTCCTGCTCGCGCTGCTCGCGCAGGGGTTGTTCGTGTTCTGGATCCCGGTGTTGCTCGCGGTCGCGGTCGCGAAGGCGCGCAAGGCGGTCGACAAGCAGTGGTTCGAGCACGCGAACGAGGAGTCGACGTCCGATGGCGTGCGCAAGTCGCTGAGCACGCGCGACAAGGAGATCCTCGGCGAGCGCCGCAGCTTCCTCATCCCGCGGCTGTGCTTCGGCGTGCTGCTCGTGCTCGGCACCAACTACGTGTTCGCGCCGCTCGGACTCAAGACGACGTACCTGATGACGCTGGCCGACGAGCACGGCCTCGCCGGCGAGACCTCGTTCACGCTGTGGACGACCTCGTTCTCGCAGTCCCCGGTGATCGTCGCGGGCTTCGTCGGGTTCCTGCTCTATGCGCTGATCACGGCGTCGCAGCGCTTCGCGCAGGACGACTTCGACGATCGGGCGATGTTCTCGCTCCTCGTGCGCGGGCTCGTCGTGATCTTGCTCAGCTTCGCGCTGTCCGGCTCGCCGATCGACGGCGCGGTCTCGCGCTTGTTCGTGTTCTTCGCCGGCGTGTTTCCGGTGCGTGCGCTCGAGGCGATCGGCAAGCGATTCAGCGTCGCGCTCGATCCCGACTTCCCGGGCGACTCGACCAACAACTTCGACGGCGTCCCGAACCTCGATCCGACGAAGGTGTTCGCGCTGCGCGCGGCCGGGATCCAGTCGCTGTACGACCTCGTCGCGATGGACATCAACAAGGTCGCCGAGATCGTGCGGATCGATCCGCGCCTGCTCGGGCGCACGTTCGATCGCGCGATCTTGATCGAGTCGGTCGGCAAGGACCTCGCGAACAAGCTCGAGCCGTTCGGGGTCCGGCACGCGACCGAGCTGGCGAGCCTCGAGAACCAGATCCCCAAGGCGATGGCGGACGCGCTCGGTGAGACCGCGAACCTGCTCGCGACGCGTCTGGCGGACGATCCGCGCGTGACGTCGGTGCGCATCTGGCTGGCGAAGACCAGCCCGAACGTGGACCTCCACGCGATGAGTACCGCGGTGCTCGCGGAGAAGTTGCAGCGCGTGATGGCCTCCGATCCTGCGGATCAACCCGCGGCGATCGCGATGGTGAAGGAGGAGCTGGTGACGATCGACCTGACGCCGTTCGGGCTCGACAAGCTGCCGCTCCTGTCGAGCACGATCCGCAACTTCGGCGAGCTCACCGACATCGTCGCCACGAGGCTCGCGGGCAAGGTCGGCCGGTTCGAGTACGGGCGCACCTGGGAGCTGCGAACCGACAAGGCCGATCCGACCACCGCGATCCCGCATCAGCGTCAGAAAGCCGGGATCTGGGGGGTGGCCGTCGCCGATCTGACACCTCTGGTCGATCGCGGCATCAAGGTGGGCACCACGCTCTTCGCGTGCCCCCCATAACAGCCTAGTATCCGGCGCGTGACGCCGCCGACCATCCGCCTGCCCTCGGGGGTCCGCGACTTCCTGCCGCGCGCCGCGACCCGGCGTCGCTCGCTCGCCGAGCGGGTCATGGCGGTGTTCGAGGCGTGGGGCTACCAGCGCATCATCACGCCGGTGTTCGAGTGCGCGGACGTGCTCGAGCGCGGCCTCGGCGATCAGGCGCGCGCCGCGGCGATCCGGTTCGTCGAGCCCGGCACCGGCGAGATCGTCGCGCTCCGTCCCGACATCACGCCCCAGATCGCGCGCGTCGTCGCGACCCGGATGGCCGACGTCGCCGGCCCGATCCGGCTGAGCTACGAGGGCGCGATCATGCGGCTCGCCGGCGATCGCGGCCAGCACGAGATCCTGCAGGCCGGCGTCGAGCTGATCGATCAGCACGCGGACGGCCGCGACGCGCGCGCGTCGGACGCCGAGATCCTCGCGGTCGCCGCCGCGGTGCTCGGCGCGACCCAGCTCCCCGAGATCCGGCTCGACCTCGGCCACATCGCGCCGGTGCGCCACGTGCTCGCCGCGGCACCCGACGCCGAGGCCCGCGACCGGATCGTCGCCGCGCTCGGGCGCAAGGATCGCGCGGGCCTCCGGATCGCGGCGCGCGCGCTGCCGGCCGCGGTCGCGCCGCTCGCCGAGGCGCTGGTCTCGCTGTGGGGCCCGGCTGCGACGACGCTCGCGCGCGCCCGCGAGCTCGCGTGGCCGGCCGAGGTCACCGCGTCGCTCGATCGGCTCGCCGACGTGCTCGCGCGCGCGCAGGTCCTCGCGGTCGATCCCGCGACGATCGCGAACGCGTCGATCGACCTCGGAGACCTCCGCGGCTTCGACTACTACACCGGCGTGCGGTTCGCCGGGTACGTCGGTGGTGCGCCCGATGCCGTGCTGCGCGGCGGGCGCTACGACGAGCTGCTCGGACGCTACGGGCACCCCGCGCACGCGACCGGCTTCGCGCTCGATCTCGAGGCCGTCGCGCAGGCGCAGCGCGCCGCGAACATCGGCGTGCCGGCGCCGCGGCCGGGCGTCGCGGTCTTCGGGGTCGAGGCCGCGAGCGTCGCGCGCGCGCTGCGCGAGCACCAGGTTCGCGCGATCGTCGTGGAGCGCGAGCCCGATCAGGCGTGGCTCGTCGCGGCGGGACTCGAGCGGGTGGTCCACGCGCCGGTCGACGATGTCGCGGCGCTCGTTCGTCAGTTGCAAGGAGATCGCTGATGTCTGTCGTGATCGTCGTCGGCGCCCAGTGGGGCGATGAAGGCAAAGGCAAGGTCGTCGACCTGTTCACCGAGCGCGCCGACGCGGTCGTCCGCTACGGTGGCGGCGCGAACGCCGGCCACACGCTCGTGATCAACGGCAAGAAGCTGGTCACCCACCTCGTGCCGTCGGGCGTGTGCCACCCGGGCAAGAGCTGCGTGCTCGGCGACGGCATGGTGATCGATCCGCAGACGCTGCTCGAGGAGATCGCCGACTGCCAGTCGCGCGGCCTCCTGATGCAGAACGAGCTGCTCGTCGGGCTCGGCGCCCACGTGATCCTGCCGTACCACAAGCTGCTCGACGGCCTCCGCGAGGATCACAGCGCCAAGCGTGGCAAGGCGATCGGCACGACGCGCCGCGGGATCGGGCCGGCCTACGAGGCCAAGGCCGGACGCCGCGGCGTGCGCATGCGCGACCTCGCCAAGCCCGCGCGGCTCGCCGACCTCGTGCGCGCGAACCTCGACGATCTCGCGCCGCTGATCACGCACCTCGGCGGCACCCCGCCGACCGAGGCCGTGATCGCCGGCTGGATCACCGATGCGCTCGAGGCCGGCGCCAAGCTCGCGCCGTACACCGGCGACGCCGGCCGCCACGTCGCGAACGTGATCCGCGCCGGCGAGCACGTGCTGTTCGAGGGCGCGCAGGGCTGCCTGCTCGATCTCGACCACGGCACCTACCCGTACGTGACGTCGAGCTCGACGATCGCGGCCGGCGCGTGCCAGAGCGCCGGCATCGGGCCGACCCAGATCGACGCCGTCGTCGGCATCACCAAGGCCTACGCGACGCGCGTCGGCGAGGGACCGTTCCCGACCGAGCTGCACGGCGAGGCCGGCGACCGCCTGCGGATCGCGGGTGGCGAGTTTGGCGCGACCACTGGTCGGCCGCGCCGCTGCGGCTGGCTCGACCTGCCGGCGCTCCGCATGGGCGTGCGGCTGTCGGGTATGCAGTCGCTCGCGCTCACCAAGCTCGACGTGCTCGGCGGGCTCGGCGAGATCAAGGTGTGCGTGGCGTACAAGGTCGACGGCAAGGAGCTCGACGAGCCGCCGGTCGATCCGGACGACATCGCGCGCGCCGAGCCGATCTACCGGACGTTCCCGGGCTGGGACAAGCTGCCGACCGAGGCCACCACGATCCTCGATCTGCCACCGACCGCGCGGGCCTATGTCGAGACGATCGAGCGCATGGCGGGCGTGCCGTTCTGCCTGGTCTCCGTCGGTCCCGACCGGACCGAGACCATCCGGTTGACCGACCCATTCGCGTAAGTTGTACACACCGTGATAGAATTTTTTCCAAGGAGGTTCGGACTCGGGGGTCCGAACACTCGAACCGTTCACGGGGAATACGCATGAAGATCGTATGTGACGCCTGCCAGGCCAAGTACTCGATTTCCGACGACAAGGTCCAAGGCAAGGTCTTCAAGATCCGCTGTAAAAAGTGCAGCAACATCATCGTGGTGCGCGGTGGCGCAGGGGCAGCGGAAGCTGCACCGGCCCCGACCCAGGATAAAGAGACGCACGTCTACGACTACGGCTACCAGGGTGGCGACGGCGCCGCGGCCGGCGATGAGTCGGTCTGGCACGTGGTCGTCAACCAGGAGCAGGTCGGGCCGATGACCGCCGGCGAGGTGCAGCAGCGCTTCGCGTCCGGCGAGATCGACGCCGAGACCTTCGCCTGGCGTGAGGGATTCACCGACTGGTTGCCGCTGGCGCAGGTCGATGCGTTCGCCGCGCTCGCCGCCTCCGGTAGCGCGACGGCCGCGCGCGGTGGTGGCGGTGGTGCCAACGTCGCTGCGATGTTCGGCGGCGCTGGTGGCAGCGACGAGTCGGGCACGATGCGCAGCGATCCGGGCGACCTGTTCGCCGCGGCGGGTCGCGGTGGCGCGAGCGATGACGATGGCGGCGATCTGTTCGGCAGCAAGCCGTCGTCGGCAGCGGCCGAGCAGGCCGCGGCGGGGAACGCCAAGCTGCGTGGCGAGCGCAACGAGAACTCCGTGCTGTTCTCGCTCAACAACCTCGCGCAGCTCGCGAGCAAGCCGGCTCCGGCACCCTCGTCGTCGCACGGCGGCGGTGGTGGCACCGCGGGCGCGGCGACCGGCGCGGCCGGCGGCGAAGGCTCGGGCCTGATCGACATCCGGTCGATGGCGAGCGCGTACCTCGGCCCGTCGAGCGGCGGCGCTTCGGCCAAGCCGACCGCGTCGTCGGCGATCGGCTCGATCGACGACCTCCCGGTGTTCTCGTCGGGTGGGTTCTCCGATCCGGTCGCGATCATGCCGACCTCGCGGCCGGCGGCGAACAACAAGATGATGTTCATCCTGATCGGCTCGGTTGGTGTCGTCGCGCTGCTCGCGATCGTCATCGTCGTGTTGCTCATGAAGGGTGGCGGCGACAAGAAGACCCCGGATCCGACGACCGGCAGCGCGGTCGCGATGGGCGGCGGCTCGGACGGCAGCGCCAAGGAAGGCACCGACAAGGCGCCCGACAAGACGCCCGACAAGGCGCCGGACAAGACGCCCGATGGCTCGGGCTCGGCCACCGCGGCCGAGAAGACGCCCGACAAGACGCCGGACAAGGTTCCCGACAAGACGCCGACGCCGACGCCGACGACCAACCACACGCCGACGCCGACGACCAACAAGACGCCCGACAAGGCCCCGCCGGTCGACAAGAAGCCGCCCGACACCGGCGGTGCGTGCGACGAGGTCAACTGCGTGATCAGCGGCTACGCCGACGCATGTTGTGCGAAGTACAAGAAGAAGGGCGGCACGACGGCCGCGAACCCGGGCGTTGGCGAGAAGCCCAAGAGCGATCTTCCCGAATCGCTCGATCGCGACATGATCCAGAAGGGCGTCAGCCAGGTCCGCGCCAAGGCGCAGGCGTGCGGCAGCAAGTCGTCTGCCAAGGGGCAGGTCAAGGTCAGCGTGAAGGTCGGCCCGGGCGGCAACGTCACCGGCGTGACCGTCAAGTCATCGCCCGACGACGCGCTCGGCAACTGCGTCGCCGGCGCGATGAAGGGTGCGACGTTCGCGAAGACCACGGGCGGCGGGTCGTTCGCCATTCCGTTCACGTTCTGAGGTTCGGAGCGCTCGTCGCGACCAGCGTCGCCGTCGGTGGCACCGCGAGTCGCAAGCAGAAGATCGGGCACCTCGCGGCGTTCCTCGCGACGGTGCCCTTCGACGCCCGCGCGATCGCTGCACGGTTTCTGTCGGGCATCGTGCCGCAGAAGACCGGCGTCGGTTACGCGGCGGTGGCCGCGCTGCGCGGGGCGGCGGCGAGCCAACCGTCGCTCGAGCTCGGCGAGATCGACCGCACGTTCACCGAGCTCGCGCAGACCGCCGGCGCGGGCTCGGCGCAGCGCAAGAAGGATCTGCTCGGCGCGATGTTCGCGCGCGCGACCGCACCCGAGCAGGCGCTGCTCGCGCAGCTGATCGTCGGCGAGGTCCGCCAGGGCGCACTCGACGCGCTCGTCGTCGAGGCGATCGCCGCGACCACCGGCATCGCCGCGCGGGTCGTGCGCGACGCGTACATGTTCGCCGGCGACATCGGGGTCGTCGCCGAGGTCGCGCTCGCCGATGGTGCCGCCGGGCTCGCGCGGTTCGGGCTCCAGCTGTTCCGCCCGATCCTGCCGATGCTCGCGCAGACCGCCGACGATACCGGTGCCGCGCTCGTCGAGCTCGCCGGCCCGATGTCGCTCGAGCTCAAGCTCGACGGCTTCCGCGTCCAGATGCACAAGGACGGCGATGTCGTGCGCGCGTACTCGCGCGGGCTCAACGACGTCAGCAACCAGGTGCCCGAGCTGATCGAGATGGTGCGCGCGTTGCCGGCGCGACGGCTCGTGCTCGACGGCGAGGCGGTCGCGCTGTTCCCCGACGGCCGGCCGCGACCGTTCCAGGACACGATGCAGCGGTTCGGTCGCACCAAGACCACCGTGGCCATCCCGTTGTCGCTCGCGGCGTTCGACGCGCTCCTGGTCGACGACGACACGCTGATCGGGCTGCCGGCGCACGCGCGGTTCGCCGCGCTCGCGGACCACGCCGGGCCGCACGCGGTGTCGCGGATGATCACGGCGGACGCCGCGGAGGCCGCGGCGTTCTACGACGATGCGATCGCGCACGGCCACGAGGGCGTGATGGCGAAGTCGCTCGACGCGCCGTACGACGCCGGCAGCCGCGGCGCCGGCTGGCTGAAGATCAAGCGCATCCTCCGCATGGACTTCGTGGTGATCGCGGTGGAGTGGGGCTCGGGACGCCGCAAGGGCCTGCTGTCAAACCTCCACCTCGCGGCGCGCGATGGCGATGGCTTCGTGATGCTCACCAAGACGTTCAAGGGCATGACCGACGCGGTGTTGAAGTGGCAGACCGCCGAGCTGCTCCGACGCGAGATCGATCGTGACGGCCACGTCGTCCACGTGCGCCCCGAGCTCGTCGTCGAGACGCTGTTCAACGACGTGCAGCGCTCGCCGCACTACCCGGCGGGCCTGACGCTGCGCCACGCGCGCATCGTGCGCTACCGCGACGACAAGACCGCGGCCGAGGCCGACACGATCGACGCGGTGCGCGCGATCGCCGTCGCCAGCGGCATCGTCTAGCGTTTCTTGGGCGCGTGCTTCGGCAACTTCGCGGCGACCGCCTTGGCCGCCTTGGAGCCGAGCACGGCGAGCTCGTCGACCAGCCACGGCTTGCGCCACTTGGGGACCTTGGTCAGCTTGGCACCGAGCACGGCGAGCAGCTTCTGGCCGCCGCGATGGACGTGGTGAGCATCGATCTGGTTCGGCGTGCTCGCCGCGACCTC
Source organism: Haliangiales bacterium (assembly GCA_038321315.1). Lineage (GTDB taxonomy): Bacteria > Myxococcota_A > Polyangia > Haliangiales > Haliangiaceae > JABFXX01. The sequence continues at coordinate 11,265 of JBBQEX010000021.1, forward strand.
GAGCAATCGAGCCGGATCGTCGACGAAGTGCATGAAGTACAGCCCCGGTCGGCGCGCGGCGTTGCGCGCGATCGCGTCGGCCCCGTTGACCGCGTAGTCGAGCATCTCGGCGGTGTAGCAGTCGGCCGGCCGGCCCTTGGCGACCAGCGCGCGGGCGCGCTTGACGAGCGGTGCGGCCTTCTTCGGGGGCAGCCGCGCGAGCACGAAGCCGAGGTGGTACGCGAGCTCGTTGGCATTGTGCGAGGCGTCCCACTTCGCGCCGGGCGTGCGTTCCCAGAACGCGAGCGCGGCCTCGACGACGGCCGCGCCGCCGACGAGCTCCTCGAGGAGGAACACGGCATGCGCGGCGTGAAACCCGTAGCCGCCAGCACCCGGGGCGAGTCGGCGCTCGATGATCTGCGTGGCGAGCGCGACGTCGATCTCGCCGCCCCGGGCGACCGCGGCGCGCGCGGCGCGCGCCTCGGGGAGCGGCGCGTCCAGGTGGAGGCTGAAGATCCCGATGCCGTGCGCGCCGACCTCGCCGAGCCCGCGCAGGTAGCGCAGCGCGACGTCGCGCGGCCACGTCACGTGATAGCTGATCGGATCGATCTCGTCGAGCGCGCGCTCGGCGCACGCGATCGCCTTCGCCTCATCCGGATGCGGCGTCACGAGGCGGCGCAGGTGCGGATATCCGGCGGCGAGCAGCTGGGCGCTCGTCTCGACCTTGGCCTTCATCGCGCCGCCTCGGCGCGGATCTGGCCGAGCAGCGTCGCCTTCTGCGCGGCCGGCAGGAAGGCGGCGCGCACGGCGTTCTCGGCGCAGCACACGATCTCCGACGGCGTCAGCGCGAGCGCCGCGGCGGTCGCGCGATAGTTCTCGCCGATGTAGCCGCCGAAGTACGCCGGATCGTCGCTGTTGATCGTGACGCGCACGCCGGCGCGCAGCAGCTTCGCGAAGTTGTGATCGCGGAGGTCCTTGACGACGCACAGCTTCAGGTTCGACAGCGGACACACGGTGAGTGGGATCTGGTCGCGCACGAGGCGCGCGACGAGCGCGGGATCCTCGTCGCACCGCACGCCGTGATCGATGCGCTCGACCTTCAGGAGATCGAGCGCCTGCGTGATGTAGGCCGCGGGACCCTCCTCGCCGGCATGGGCGACCGGGCGAAGGCCCTGATCGCGGGCCTTCGCGAACACGCGTGCGAATTTTTCGGGTGGGTTGCCGCGCTCGCCGGAGTCGAGCCCGACGCCGGCGATCTCGCGGCAGAACGGGGCGGCCGCCTCGAGCGTCGCGAACGCGTCGTCCTCGGAGAGGTGGCGCAAGAAGCACAGGATCAGCTCGGACGTGATGCCGTAGCGGCGCAGCGCGTCGTCCTGCGCGTCGCGCAACCCGCACACGACGGTCTCCATCGCGACGCCGCGCGCGGTGTGGGTCTGCGGGTCGAAGAACAGCTCGGCGTGGACGACGTTGTCGGCGTGCGCGCGCGTGAAGTACGCCATCGCGAGCGCGTAGAAATCGCGGCGGTCGCGAAGCACCGCGCAACCTGCGTAGTAGAGGTCGAGGAACGACTGGAGGTCGTGGAACGCGTAGGCTGCGCGCACCGCCTCGACCGACGCGTAGGGCATTTTGACCCCGTGCTTGCCCGCCAGGCTGAACATCATCTCCGGCTCGAGGGTGCCCTCGATGTGCAGGTGGAGCTCCACCTTGGGCAGGCGGCGGATCAGGCTGTCGATCTCGGCAGTCATTGGCGGGTTGTGGCGAATACTTGCATGGGTTACGACGTCGAAAGGCCCACCATGAAGACCTTCCTCGCCACGTTCGCCATCCTCGCTGCCCTGTTCACGTCCTCCGCGTCGTTCGCCGACAAGGGCGCCGGCTCCGGTGCGGGCACCGGCTCGGGCACCGGCACCGGCTCGGGCAAGGTCGTCGAGACCAAGCCCGCCGAGCTCGTCGACCTGAACTCGGCGACCGCCGAGCAGCTCTCGGCGCTCCCCGGCATCGGTGATGCGTACTCGAAGAAGATCATCGCGGGTCGCCCGTACGCCAACAAGACCCAGCTGGTCTCGAAGAAGATCGTGCCGCAGACGACCTACGACAAGTTCAAGGACAAGGTCATCGCGAAGCAGGCTCCGGCCGCGACGCCCACGACGCCCCCGGCGAAGCCGGCGACGCCCCCGGCGAAGAAGTAAGGGCGAAGCCGCGAGCAGCTCGCGGCATGAAGAAGCAAGCGCCGAAAAAGTAGGCTCCGTCGAGCGCTTGATGCGGACGGTGGGTGCGGCTACGGTCGCCGCCCCGCCATGACCGACGACACGACTGCCACTCCCGTACTTGTTGGATTCGATCCGGTGCCGCAGCTCGCGGCCCAGCTCGGGCTGCCGGCGCGCTCGATCGCGGCGGTCGTGGCCATGCTCGACGAGGGCAACACCGTCCCGTTCATCGCGCGCTACCGCAAGGAGCGCACCGGGAACCTCGACGAGGTCCAGATCCGCGCGATCGAGGAGGGCCGGACCTACGTCGTCGAGCTCGAGACCCGGCGCGCCGCGATCCTCGGGTCGGTCGCCGAGCAGGGCAAGCTGACGCCCGAGCTCGAGCACAAGCTCCGCGCGGCGACCGCGAAGTCCGAGCTCGAGGATCTTTACGCGCCGTATCGCCCGCGCCGCAAGACGCGTGCGTCGGTCGCGCGCGAGAAGGGCCTCGAGCCACTCGCGCTGCGCATCCTCGCCCAGCCGCTCGATGGCGATCCGGCCGCCGAGGCCGTGGCGCTGGTCACCGAGGCCGTCCCGACCGCCGCCGACGCGCTCGCGGGTGCGCGCGACATCGCCGCCGAGGTCGTCGCCGACACCGCCGAGATCCGCGCGTGGCTGCGCCGGATCTACGCCGAGCACGGCGAGCTCGCGTCGCAGGTCGTGCCCGGCAAGGACAACGAGCCGACCAAGTTCGAGCAGTACTACAAGTTCGCCGAGGCCGTGAAGACGATTCCGTCGCACCGGTTCCTCGCGATCCGCCGCGGCGAGGCCGAGGGGGTGCTGCGCGCGCACGTCGTGCTCGACGAGGCCCGCGTCGAGGCCGGGATGCAGCGCCTCGTGCGCGAGAAGCTCCCCGACGGCTCGGCGCAGTCGCCGTGGGCCGCGCAGCTCGAGCAGGCGATCGCCGACGCGCGCAAGCGGCTGCTCGCGCCGAGCATCGAGAACGACGTTCGCGCCGAGCTAAAGACGCGCTCCGACGTCCAGGCGGTCGACGTGTTCGCGCAGAACCTGCGGAACCTGATGCTCGCCGCGCCGCTCGGGACCGCGTCGGTCGTCGGCGTCGATCCGGGCCTGCGCACCGGCTGCAAGTGCGCTGCGATCGACGCGACCGGCAAGTTCCTCGGCACCGTGACGCTCTACATCACGCAGGGCGACGCGCAGATGGCGAAGGCCAAGGCCGACTTCCTCGCGTTCGTCGCCAAGTTCACGCCGCGCGCGATCGCGGTCGGCAACGGTACCGGCGGTCGCGAGGCCGAGGCGTTCGTCAAGGACGCGCTCAAGGAGTTGCAAGCTCAGCCACCGGCTGGGCGCGCAGCAACGCCGGATGGCGTTGCGCAGGTACAATCCGAGGGCGACACCAAGCCGTTCGTCGTCCAGGTCAACGAGGCCGGCGCGAGCGTGTACTCGGCCTCGGATCTCGCGCGCGAGGAGTTCCCCGAGCTCGACCTGACGATCCGCGGCGCGATCTCGATCGCGCGCAGGCTCCAGGATCCGCTCGCCGAGCTCGTCAAGATCGAGCCCAAGTCGATCGGCGTCGGCCAGTACCAGCACGACGTCCACCAGCCGCTGCTCGGCAAGAAGCTCGGCGACGTCGTCGAGAGCTGCGTCAATCACGTCGGCGTCGAGCTCAACACCGCGAGCGCGATGCTGCTCGGCTACGTCGCTGGTATCGGCAAGTCGCTCGCCAAGAAGATCGTGCTCCACCGCGACGCGCACGGCGCGTTCGGCTCGCGCGCGCAGCTCACCGAGGTCGCGGGCCTCGGGCCCAAGGCGTTCGAGCAGGCCGCGGGGTTCCTCCGGATCGCCGAGGCGACGAACGCGCTCGATCGATCGGCCGTCCACCCCGAGCGCTATGGCGTGGTCGCCCAGATGGCGACCGACCTCGGCGTGACGCTCGCCGACCTGATCGGCAACGCCGAGCTGGTCGACAAGATCGAGCTCGCGAAGTACGTCGCCGACGACCTCGGCGAGCCGACGCTCGCGGACATCGCCAAGGAGCTCCGGAAGCCCGGCCGCGATCCGCGCGCCGAGTTCGCGCCGCCGGCCTTCCGCGACGACGTCACATCGATGGAGGATCTCAAGCAGGGCATGGTGCTCGAGGGTGTGGTCACCAACGTGACCGCGTTCGGCGCGTTCGTCGACATCGGCGTCCACAACGATGGCCTCGTCCACGTCAGCCAGCTGAGCGATCAGTTCATCCAGGACCCGGGTGCGGTCGTGAAGGTCGGCCAGAAGCTGACCGTGCGCGTGCTCGAGGTCGATCTGCCGCGCAAGCGGATCTCGTTGACGGCGAAGAAGGCGCAGCCGCCGCCGCAGCAACAGCAGCCGCAGGGGCCGCGCCCGCCGCGGGGGCCGCGTCCGCCGCAGCAGCAGCGTCAGCCACAACAGCAGCGGCAGCCGCAGCGTCAGCCGCAGCAACAGCAGCAGCAGGACCAGCCGCAGCAGCACCCGCAGAATCAGCAGCAGAATCAGCCGCCGCAGCAGCCGCACGGGCAGGGTGATCAGCGCCGGCAGTATCGTGGCGGTGGCGGATCGGGGCCGCGTCCGGATCAGCCGCGGAGCGATCAGCCGCCGCAGCAGCCGCGGAGCGATCAGCCGTCGCAGCAGCCGCGGAGCGATCAGCCCCAGCAGCCGCAGCAGCAGCGCCCGCCGCGCCGTGGCTACGAGGGCCCGCCGCAGAACGCGCGTGGCCGCGGTGGTCCGCCGCGCAACGACGGTCCGCGCAACGACGGTCCGCGCAACGATGGTCCGCGCAACGATCGGCCACGCAACGATGGTCCGCGGCGCGATGCGCCACCGCGCAACGACTCGCCGCCGCCGCGCAACGACGCTCCGCCGGCCAAGCCGACCGAGAACTGGGGCGTCGCCGGGTTCACGAACTCGCCGTTCGCCAAGCTCGCGCCCAAGAACAAGCGCTGACCTCACGGTGTGGCGCCAGACGGGGTTGTTGGCGGCGCACGCCGCACCGAGTGCCGGTGTGCGATCGCGACAACACCCCGATCGTCGTCGACGGAGTCGCGGCCGGCGGATTCGGTATTGGCGCGATCGCGGTCTTCGCGATTGCCGCGACCGCCACCTTCCCGCGTGCCGCCGACCGCAATGGTACCGGCGAGAGCGCGTGTGGGCTCGAGACCGAGCTCGTGGTGACCGCTACTCGCGACTGTCGTGACGGCTGGCTTCATCGGTAGCGCCGTTGTAGGGCACGTGCGCGTGGTGCGCTGCAACGCCGCGTATCTCGAAATGATCGAGGCCGAGCATCGCGATTGCCTGCAGCGACGCGTCGAGCTCCGGCAGCAGGGGCTGGTGGTCGCCGACCCGATCGAGCGCGACCGGATCTTCGCGACGATGCCGAGTTGCGTCCCCGCGAACTAAGGCAACTCGCGACGCGCTGTGCGGATTTCTGATGCTGCGATGCGTGGTTCTGCGGTCAGCGGCGCGTGAGGCCGAACATCAGGCCGCGCAGGCGATCGAGGACGACGTCGGTCGCGGCGTGATCGGCGTCGGTGATGTAGCCGCGGATCCTGGCGACGCGCAGCGCGGTGGTGCACTCGCTCGTGCTGCCCGCGGCCATCTCGTAGTGACGCCGCCGATCGCCGTCGTGCCGTCGCCGGCCCTCGCCGAGGTTGAGCGAGATGCTCTCGGCGGCATCGATGAACATGTTGGTTGCCTTTCGTCGTCTTGGGAAACGGCCCTGCCGCCACGGCAGCCGGGCTCTCGCCCCTCAGCGCCCTCGTCGGTGGCCCATCTCCGCGGCTGTCGCAGTGGTCGCGCGACCGCTCATGCGCTCGGCGTGGGCCGGTGCGCGTCAGGGCGCGAGGGCGAGCCCGGCTGCCGTGGGCAACGAAGTGAAAGCGCCGCGGAGCCGCTTCGCCGTTGCCGCCCACCGGTCGCGGCCCGCTGATCGCTGATCGCTGATCGCCGCACGCGGACCGCCGATCGCCGCACGCAGCCGCCGCACGCCGCACGCCGCACGCGGTTGCCGAACGCCGCCTACGTCGCGACGCTCTTGTCGGTCTTCTGCAGCTGCCCCCGCACGCACTGCTTCGCCGCCTTGTCATCGCGCATCCGCACGAACACCGGCTGAAACAGCTGCTCATCATCAGTGGCGTACAGGTACTTGACCTCGCAGACGGGCGACTCGCCCTTGCCGAGCGCGGCGTCGAGCGCCTTGCGCGACGCGTTGGTCGTGCCGGCGAACACGCGGCCGATCTCGAACAGCTTCTTACCGTCGTAGACCGCCATCTGGTACGCGTTGCCGGCGTTCTCCGTGATGATGACGTCGCACGACTTGACGTACTTGTGCTTGCGCTGCGTCGTGTTGCGGCCGGCCTTGTACGGCGCCGCGCGATCCTTGAACACGATGCCCTCGGCCTTGGCGTCGCGCAGGCGCTCGTGGAGCTTGCGCTTGGCCTTGTGGCCGATCGCGGTGGTCAGCACGCGGACCTCGTCGGTCAACGCGGGCTCGAGCTCGTCGAGCAGCTCGTAGCGCTCGAGGTAGCCGCGGTCGCGGACGTCGTCCTCGCCGATCATCAGCACGTCGAACAGCCAGTACTCCTCGCCCATGATCTCGCCGTCGACCACGGTGCCATGGGGCAGGTAGCGCACGCCGCGGATCGCGGCGTCGCTCGCGAGCTTGGTGACCTGGCCGTCGCGGTTGGTCGCGATCAGCGGCTCGCCGACGGTGACGAGGACGCGGATGCCGTCGAGCTTCTGCTGCGCGATCATGAGGTCGTTGCCGATCAGCGCCTCGAGCTCGTCCTCGTCGGCGGGCTCGAGGAGCTGGGCGGGCAGGCCGACCTTGGCGCGGCGATTGACGCCGGACTTGCTCGCCGAGCCCTTGCCCTCGGGTGGCGCGACCGCGGCCGGCGCGTGGCCGTCCTTCAGCTCCTCGTAGCCCTTGGTGGTCTTCTCGCGGACCAGCGAGTCGAACTTCTTGTCGGCGATCGCCCGCGCGACCTTGACGGCCTTGCTGCCCTCGGCGAGCGAGCTGCCGCGCCGACCCCACTGGACCTTGACCGTGAACGCGCCACCGTCCTCGACGATCTGCGCGTTGTAGACCTTGTCCGACGAGCCTTCCTGGAAGAACAACTGGATCGATCTGACCACACCCATCGCTGGTCAGCATAACCTCGCCGCGTGGTTGTCCGCTGCGGTCTCGCCGTCATGCTGCTCGTCGCCTGCGGGAGCAAGAAAGCCGCGCCCGATGATGCGCCGGCGAAGGCGGCGGATGCCCGGCCGGTCGTGCACGACGCGGTACTACCCGACGCGGCCCCGGCGCGCCCGGAGCACACGGCGTTCTCGTTCGTCGACAACCGCCACGCCGCGCACCGGATCGTCGACGGCGAGCTCGTCATCGATGCCGCCGACATCGGGTTCGCGCGCTACACGCGGTTCGGCGTGCCGGTGCTGCGCTGGAAGCTCGGCAAGCTGGTCGACGGCGTGCGCGCGGCGGTCCCCGATCGGCTGGCGTCGTTCGAGGTCCCGCTCGCGGCCGAGCAGATCGCGACGGTCCGGCAGCTCGTGCTCCACGTCCACGGCGAGGCCAAGCAGACGGTCACGCTGAAGGTCAACGGTCGCAAGGCTTCGGCCGGCGCGACCGTCGCGCTCGCCGACGGCTGGCAGTCGATCGCAATCCCGATCGACGCAGGTCGCCTCGCGGTCGGCGAGAACCAGCTCGCGCTCGAGACCGGTGGCGGCAAGCAGAACGCCGCGATCGCGTGGATGCGCCTGTCGGCCGCGCAGGTCGATCCCGATCCGCGCGAGGCCGCGACGTTCGATGCCAAGGGCGACGCGATCGAGCTGGCGCAGAACGCCTCGTTGATCTGGTACACGACCTTGCCCGACGGCGGGAACCTGGTCGCCAGGGTGTCGCCGGGCTGCAAGGTCGAGGTCAAGGCGCGGGCCTCCGACGACAGCTTCGCGGGGGGCGTGCTCGCCGGCGACAACGCGCGCGTCGATCTGTCGTCGAGCGCCGGCAAGGTCGTCGGCATCGTGCTGACCGCGCTCGACTGCCCGCGCGCCCGGCTGACCGCGCCGCGGATCACGCTCCACGGACCGGACCCGCAGCTCCTTCCGAAGGCAGCTCCGCCGAAGTACGTCATCCTCTGGATCATGGACGCGCTGCGCGCCGACCACATCCCGGTGTTCACGCCCGGCGCGCGCACGCAGGTGCCGAACCTCGAGGAGCTCGCGAAGACGTCGACGATCTTCCGCCAGTACTACGTCCATGGCAACGAGTCGCAGACCAGCCACTCGAGCCTGTGGACGTCGCTCTATCCGGCCAACCACAACGTGCGCATGGCCGGCGTCGGCGGCACGTGGCAGCTCGGCAAGCAGTTCTCGCTGCTCGCCGGCGAGCTGACCACCGCGGGGTTCTACACCGAGGCGGTCACCGGCAACGGCTTCGTCAACGAGGACGGTGGCTACGCGCGCGGCTTCAAGGAATTCCGCAACATGATGCGGGAGACCGGCATCGACAACAACCTGATCTACGGCAAGGCCATCGTCGACGCGGCGCTGAAGCGGCTCGACGCGCACCGCAGCGAGCCGACCTATCTCTTCCTCGGCACGATCGACACCCACGGCCCGTGGGTCGCGCGGAAGCCGTGGATCGACATCTACTCGCCAGGGCCGTACCACGGGCCGTTCCAGGACTACGGCACCGCGAAGGATCTCGGCATCCATCCCGACTCGATGGGCTGCGCGATCATCCCGCCGAAGGAGGACATCGAGCGGCTTCGCGCGATCTACGACTCGGCGATCAGCTACATCGACAACCAGGTCGGGCGCGTCGTCGCGCAGCTCAAGTCGTGGGAGATCTGGGACCAGACGCTCTTGATCATCACCGCGGATCACGGGGAGGAGCTGTTCGAGGACATCCGCTGCGGCCACGGTGGCTCGCTGCGCGACTCGCTCGTGCGCGTGCCGCTCCTGATCCACGATCCGTCGCGGTTTCCCGGCGGCGTGGTCGTCGACGAGGGCGCCGAGGAGGTCGACCTGATGCCGTCGATCCTGTCGGCGATCGGCGCGACGCCCCCGGCCGCGGCACAGGGCCGCCCGCTCGAGCTCCAGGCGCAAGGTGTCGGCAAGGGCTGGGCGATGCCGTCGTACGTCTCGATGTACGAGTACGCGCACGCGATGCGGATCGGACGCTGGAAGATCCGGGTCGGCGTGACCGGCGCGCCGATCGTCGAGGACATGGTCGCGGATCCCGAAGAGCGAAAGGACCTCGGCGGCACGCTGCCGGTCGAGCGCCGCATGCTGACCGACAACCTCGCGATGTTCCTCGCGCTGCGCAAGCAGTGGAAGAAGGCGGCGTGGGGCGTGACGACCAACGTCAGCGCGGCGGGCGCCGCGGCGCTCGACGAGGCCTCGCTGCCGTGAAGCGCTGGCTCGTGGTGCTCGCCGCGTGCTCGCAGAGCGTGCCGGCGCCCGAGGTGCCGGCGCCACCGCTGCCGGCCGATGCGTCGATCGTCGTGCCGCCGCCGCCGATCGTCGTCGATGCGGCGCCGGTCGAAGACGCCCCGCCGGCCGCGCCGATCGAACCCGAGGTGTGGCTGAAGGGCTCGACGCACGTCCACGCGCGACCGTCGGGGGACTCGAGCGAGCCGATCCCGAACGTCGTCGTCTGGTACGAGAAGCACGGCTACGACTTCATCGCGCTGACCGATCACAACCAGGTCACCGAGCTCGACAAGACCGCGCACACCACCGGCATCGCGGTGCGCGATCCGACCGCCGGGCTCATCGTGCTCGCCGGCATCGAGCTCACGCACAACCCGAGCGGCTGCCTGCCGCCGGGCGACAAGAGCAAGAAGTGCCGGATCCACGTCAACGCCATCGGCGTCACCGGGCGCCCGACCGGCAAGCTCGACTGGGCGAACAGGAAGACGCACGATCGGCTCGAGAAGTACCAGTCGGCGATCGTCGCGGCGCGGTCGCTCGGTGCGTCGCTCGTCCAGCTCAACCATCCGCAGTGGTTCTGGGGCATGAGCGGCGAGCTGGTCGCCGAGCTCGCGAAGCGTGGCATCGGCCTCCTCGAGATCGCGAACGTCCAGTTCCCCAAGTGGAACAAGGGCGACAAGGATCATCCGTCGATGGCCGCGATCTGGGACGACGCGCTCGGGCGCGGCGCGACGGTCTGGGGCATCGCGTCCGACGACGCGCACGACTATCACGGGGCCAAGAGCGACAAGTATCCGGCCGGCGGCGGCTGGATCGTCGTCAAGGCGCGGCGCGATCCGCAGGCGATCGTCGACGCGATCGCGGCCGGGCACTTCTACAGCTCGACCGGCGTCGAGCTCGCGCACGCCGAGGTCGCCGGCAAGGAGCTCGTCGTCGAGGTCGCGACCGCCGCGACCGGCAGCTACGCGATCGACTTCATCGAGAACGGCAAGCCCGTGGCGCACGTCGCCGGCAAGACCGCCAGGCGTGCGCTGCCGGCGACCGGCTACGTTCGCGCCGTCGTCACCCGCGACGACGGCAAGCAGGCCTGGATCCAGCCCGCGCGGGCGACTACGCCATGACGTAGCCGTGCTTGACGGCGAACCGCGTGAGCTCGGAGTTGTTGCGCAGGTTGAGCTTCTTGAGGATGTGGCCGCGGTGCGTGTCGACCGTCTTGATCGAGATCGCGAGGTTCTCGGCGATCTCGCGGTTCGTCATGCCGCGCGCCAGCATCTCCATGACCTGCTGCTCGCGGGCGGTGAGGCCGGCGACCGGGCTGCCGTCGGTGTTGAGCATGTCGATGCCGGCGGGCAGGACCTGCTCGCCGCGGCTGACCGCGTGGATCGCCGCGAGGAGCTCGGCGGGCTCGACCGACTTGTTCACGTAGCCGTGCGCGCCGGCGGCGATCGCGCGCGTCGCGTAGCTCGCCTCGGTGTGCCAGGTCAACACGACGACGAGTGGCGCGGTCTCCTTCTTCCGGAGATCGTCGAGCACCTCGAGCCCCGAGCGATCGGGGAACGTGATGTCGAGCAGGAGGACGTCGGGCTTGACGCGCTCGATCATCGCGAGCGTCTCCTCCGCGGTACCGGCTTCGCCGACGACCTCGACATCTTCGGCCTTGCCGAGCGCTTCGCGCAGGGCCCAACGGACGATGGTGTGGTCTTCGGCGATTGCGAGCCTGATCATGGGATCCCTCCTGACACGTAAGAAAATCTAGCAACGAACAGGCCGTCTCGTCGCTGCGTCTTGCCGGTCAATCGTAGTAAGACTCGCCGCGATGTCGACCTGGGCTACGACCATCGTCGGGATCGCGGGGGGTAGCGGGTCGGGAAAAACGACCGTGGCCCACAAGTTAGCCACCGCCATGCCCGAGGGTCGGTGCGTCCGGGTCGAGCACGACTCGTACTACCGAGATCAGGCCCATCTCACGCTCCCCGAGCGCCAGATCATCAACTACGACCATCCGGCGTCACTCGAGAGCAGCCTCCTGGCCGAGCACCTGCGCGCCCTGCGAGAGGGGCGCCCGGTCGAGATCCCGATCTACGACTTCGCGAACCACACGCGCCGCGTCGAGACCCGCTCGGTCCCGGCGTCCCGCGTCGTGATCGTCGAGGGCATCCTGGTGTTCACCGAGCCGGCGCTGCGCGAGCTCATGGATATCAAGATCTTCGTCGATACCGACGCCGATATCCGGATCATCCGGCGCATCCGCCGCGACATCGAACAGCGCGGCCGCAGCTTCCAGTCGGTGCGCGACCAGTACTACGCGACCGTGCGCCCCATGCACCTCGAGTACGTCGAACCGTCGAAGCGCTGGGCCGATCTGATCGTGCCGGAGGGCGGCGACAACAAGGTCGCGCTCGACGTGATCCTCGGCCGGCTCGGCCGACTCGCGTACGGCGACTGATATCATCGCGGCGTGACTGCACCAATCGCCGTCGTGACCGGCGGTGCCGGCTTCATCGGCTCGCACACCGTCGACGCCCTGATCGAGGCTGGCCACCACGTGGTCGTGCTCGACAATTTCTCGACAGGCAAGCGCGCCAACCTCGCGCGCTGGACCGGCTCGCCGAACCTCGACGTCGTGATGTGCGACGTGTCACATGGCATCTTTGCTGCCCTCGCTCCGATCACGCAGGCCAAGGGTCCGGTCGAGCGCATCGTCCATCTCGCCGCGCAGGTCTCGGTCGTCGCGTCGGTCGCGAACCCGCTGGTCGACATGTCGATCAACTACGGGGGCACGCTTCACGTGCTGGAGTACGCGCGCGCGTCGGGCGTCAAGAAGGTCGCGTTCGCGTCGTCGGCCGCGGTCTACGGCGACGTCACCGAGATGCCGGTCGCCGAGGACGTGCCGTGCCGGCCGGTCTCGCCGTACGGCATGAACAAGTACGCCAGCGAGCTCGCGCTCGATTACTACGCGACGGTGCACGGCATCGCGACGACCGCGCTCCGGTTCTTCAACGTGTACGGCCCGCGACAAGATCCGTCGAGCCCCTACTCCGGCGTGATCTCGATCTTCGCGGACCGCGCGCGCGCCGGCAAGCCACTCACGATCTTCGGCGACGGCGGCCAGACCCGCGACTTCGTCTACGTCGGCGATGTCGTGCGCGCGCTGTGTGCCGCGGCCGCCGACGGCAACAGCCGCCAGGTCGCGAACGTCGGCACCGGCGGCGAGATCACGGTGACCGAGCTCGCGCGCACGATCGTCGAGCTGTGTGGCGGGCGCTCGACGATCGAGCACGCCCCGGCGCGACCGGGCGAGATTCTCAAGTCGCGCGCGCGCGTCGATCGGCTGCGCGAGGTGTTCGGCGTCGTCGCGAAGACCGCGCTGGTCGACGGCCTGCGCGCGACGCTGGCCTAGAACTCTCCCGACAGCCCGCCGGGGATCACGAGGCCGCCCGCGATCCCGAGCGCGGCGCCGCCGAGCACATCGGTCGCGTAGTGCTTGTCGGCCGCGATGCGCAGGTACGCGGTCGCGGTGGCGATCGCCATCCCGGTGATCCAGACGGCGGGCTCGTACCGGCTGTGATTGCGGTGCGCGATCATGCCGACGGCGGTCGCGATCGAGAACGCGAGCGCGCTGTGGCCGGAGATGAACGACAGGTGGTCGTCGGAGCTCGGCGCATAGACGCCGGTCATGTAGTGCGCGTACGGCCGCTCGCGCCCGAACGAGTACTTGAAGACCTGGACCGCGAGCTGGGAGTACATCGCGGCCTCGGCGACCGAGGTCAGGTCGTCGACGCGGTGATCCGAGACGGCGAGCACCAGGCCAGCGGCGGCGAGCGGCGCGGCGACCTTGCTGACGACGTCGGACAGCGTGGCGGCGAGTGCCGGATCGCGCCACACCAGGGCCTCGCGCGCGCCGGCATCGAAGCCACTCGGCACGCACCACCGACATGCGTCGGGGGCGAGCGAGCCCTTCGCGGCGGTCTCCCACGTGGCGTAGACGCCTGCCGCGGCGGCGAGGGCGAGCGCGCGGCGGGTGCGATGGCGATCCTCGTGCGGATCGGCGTGCGCGACGTGAGCGGCGAGCGCGACAGCGACGAGGGCGAGCTTCACTCCTGCGATGTAGCAGTCGGCGGTGCGGTCGCGGTCGGCGGTGCTGCGAGCTGCTCGGGATTGCCGCGCGTGACCAGGGCGGTCAATCCTGGCATGACGACGAGCGTGACCAAGGTGGCGAGCACGAGGCCGCCGATCACCGCGATCGCGAGCGGCCGCTGGAGCTCGGAGCCGGCGCCGATGCCGATCGCGAGCGGCGCGAGCCCGGCGAGCGTCGCGACCGTTGTCATCACGATCGGCCGCATGCGGCGACGGGCCGCGCCGATCAGCGCGGTCTCGAACGGCATGCCGGTGGCGAGCTCGACCTGGAGGTGCTCGAGCAGGAGGATGCCGTTCTTGACCACGAGCCCGACGAGCAGGATCAGGCCTGTCATCGACGAGATGTCGAGCGGCGTGTTGGTGATCGCGAGCGCGAGCAGCCCGCCCGCGGTCGACAGGGGCGCGCCGAGCAACACGACGAGCGCGTAGCGCAGCGAGCGCAGCTGGAGCAACAGGACGAGCAGCACCAGCATCGTCGCCACGCCGGCGACGACGATCAGCTCGTGGCGCGCGGCCGCGCTCGACTCGGCCTGGCCACCGATCTCGACCTGGGCGCCCTTGGGCAACGGGACCGCCTTCACGACCTCGCGCACCGCCGCCTCGGCCGCGCCGAGATCGCCGCCCGGCGTCGCCGCGTGCATCACGAGCACCGCGCGAAGGCCGTCGCGGCGCAGGATGCTCGGCGCGAGCGGGCGGTCGAACGTCACGACCTGGCCGAGCGGCAGCGCGTGCGAGCCGTATGCGATCGACGTGCGCGCGAGCGCGTCCGCCGAGTAGCGGATCGCGTCGGGATAGCGCAGCCGCACGCCGATCGTGCGCTCCGGGCGGATGATCTCGGCGACGTGGCGACCCTCGACGGCGATCTGCAGATCGCTCGCGATCCCGGCGACGTCGAGACCCTGGCGCGCGAGCTGGACCGGCTCGATCGTCGAGCGCAACACCGGGATGCGACCCTCGAGCCCGTCGAACACGTCGACCAGCTCGGGGCGCTTCTCGAGCTGCGCGCCGGCGGCCTCGGCCCACACCTCGAGCGCCCTGGGATCGTCGCCGAGCACGCGCAGCTCGATCGGCGCGGGGTTGCCGGCGAGATCGGCGAGCACGTCCTGGAGCACCTGGACGTACTCGAGCCGCGCCTCGGGCACGCGCTGCGGGAGCACGTCGCGCAGCCCGGCGATGATGTCCTCGACCGAGCCGCGGTCGCCGCGCACCAGCTGGACCATGACGTCGCCGCGGTTCTGCTGCGTCGCGGTCGCCGGCCCCATCTCGGTGCCGGTGCGCCGGGTGAACGTGGCGACCCCGGGCGTCTCCTTCAAGACCGCATCGATCGCCTCGCCGATGTGATCGGTCTCCTCGAGCGACGTGCCCGGCGGCAGGTAGAAATCGATGACGAACGCGCCCTCGTCCATCGGCGGCAGGAAGCCGGTCGGGAGCCGGCCGAACGCGAACACGCCGACCGCGAGCAGCGCGACGACCACGATCGGCGCGACGATCTTGTGGCGGATCAGCCAGCCGATCAGCGTGGCGATCCGATCGCGACCGGGCGGATGCGGCCGCTTGGCGCGCAGCAGCTGCTTCGCGAGCACCGGGATCAGCGACAGCGCCATCACCATCGACAGGACGACGGCGATCGCGAGCGTGATCGCGAACGCGCCGATGAACCGGCCGGTGATGCCCGACAGGAGCGCGAGCGGCGCGAACACGACGACCGTGGTGATCGTCGTGCCGATCACGGCGGCGAACATGTCGCGGTAACCGAGGTCGATCGCGAGATCCATCTCGTTGCCCTGCTCGACGCGCGCGATGATGCCCTCGGTGACGACGATCGCGTCGTCGACGACCAGGCCGATCGCGATCGCGAGGCCACCGAGCGACATCAGGTTCAACGTGACGCCGAACCACCGCATGATCGCGAACGTGCCGAGCAGCGTCACTGGTACCGGCACCGCGGCGATGATGCCGGCGCGCAGATCGCGCAGCGCGAGCGCGATCACGACGAGCGACAGGGCGATGCCGATCAGGATCGCGTCGCGCACGCTGGCGAGCGACTCGTCGACCAGCGACGCCTGATCGTAGACCGGCTGGAGCAAGACGTCGGCGGGCAGGGTGTGCGCGGCGCGCAGCGCGGCGGCGCGGGCCTGGACCTCGGCGACCACCGCGGTGGTGCTCGCGCCCGGCAGGCGCGCGACCGAGATCGCGACCGTCTCGCCGGCCGGGCCGCGCACGAGGACGTCCGGATCGGCGGCGCCCTCGACGACCTCGGCGACCGCGGACAGCGGGATCGGGCCGGTCGGGCCGAGCGCGATCGGGATGCGGCGGATCGCGTCGAGATCGACGGCCTGGGCGTCGACCACGATCGGCAGCGTCTGGTGCTCGTCGAACACGTGGCCGGCGGCGACCAGCTGATCGCTCGCCTCGAGCTTGTCGGCGAGCTGGGTCGGCGTCAGGTGGAGCGCGGCGAGCTGCGTCGGGTCGGCGAGGATCTCGACCTCGCGGATGCGGCCGCCCGCGAGCTCGACGCCGCCGACGCCGAGCACGCGCACGAACGCCGGTCGCACGATGCGCTCGGCGAGGTCGCGCAGTCGGCGGCCATCGGCGGTCGCGCCGGGCGCGGCCGACAGGTTGAACGTGATCACCGGGACCGAGGTCGGCAGCACGCGCTCGACGCGCGTCGTCGTGCCTTTCGGCAACTCGACCTGATCCATCGCGGCGCGGCACGCCTGCTGGGCCTGGAGCGGATCGGCCTCGTCGGTGAGCTGGAGCGAGAGCTCGACCGCGCCGCGGATCGTCTTCGCGCGCACGTGGCGCACGCCGGGGACGACGGCGAGGACCTCCTCGAGCGGCCGTGTCACGCGCGCCTCGACGAGCTCGGGCGCGAGCTGGCCGACGTGCGCGACGACGACGACGCGCGGGAACGACATCTCGGGATAGATGCTGCTCGGCAGCGAGAAGATCGACAGCGCGCCGACGATCGCCAGCGCCAGCGCCGCGAGCCAGACCACCGCGCCGTTGCCTCGTAGCCAGCGGATCATTTCGATCCGACGAGGGCCTGACCATCGTCGAGCCCGAGGACGTGGTCGACGACGATCTGCTCGCCGGCGGCGAGGCCAGTCGCGATCTCGACCGTCGCGCCGTCGCGCGCGCCGACCGTCACGGCACGCACCTTGGCGACGTTCTTGTCGCACACGACGAGCTCGTCGCTGCCGGTGATCGAGCGGCGCAGCGCGGTCGTCGGCACCGCGACCCCGGGGTGGACGCCGGTCGTGATCCGCGCGGTCGCCGCGCTGCCGACCGGGAGCTTCTGCGTGGTGACCGCGAGCTCGAGCCGGATCGTGCCGAGCAACGTCGTCGGATCGACGGCCGGGGACACGCGCGCGACCTTCGCGAGGAGCGGCGCGTCGATGCCGATCACCTGCACCGTCGCCGGCATGCCCTCGGCGATCGCGACGAGCGAACGCGGCGGCACCTGGGCGCGGAGCTCGAGCACCGAGAGATCGGCGAGCTCGACGATCGGCGTCGCGGTCGTGCCGTCGACGCTCTCGCCGGCGCGCTTCCACAGGTGCAAGACGACACCCGCGTGCGGCGCATGCAGCTCGCGGCGTGCGAGCTGGCGATCGGCGAGCCCGACGCGCGCGTTCGAGGCGTCGAGCTCGGCCTGCGCGGTCGCGACCCGCGCGCGCGCCTCGTCGAGGCCCTGGCGCGCGCCGACGCCGGTCTCGACCAGCCGGGTCTGGCGCGCGAGCTCGAGATCCGCGGCGGTCTTCGCGGCCTTCGCCGACGCGACCTGCGCGCGCGCCTCGATCGTGCCGGCCGGCAGTGCGGGATCCTCGACGACCGCGAGCAGCGCGCCGGCGATCACGCGATCGCCTTCCTCGACGGTGACCTGGGTGACCCGGCCAGCAACCGGCGAGCTCATCACGGCGTCGGCGCGCGGTGGCGGCGCGATCTGGCCGGTGACCTCGACGAGATCGTGGACCTCGGTCGCCGCGATCGCGCGGCAGGTCACCGCCGCCGGGGGCTGGGTCTCCGGCGGATCGGCCTCGGGCGCGGCATGACACGCGGCGAGCAGGATCAGCAGGCGCTTCACGCGCCCGGCTCCACGCCCGCGGCGACCTGGAGCTCGATCCACGCGACCGCGAGATCGGCGCGCGCGGTCGCGAGGTCTGCGCGCACGGCGGCGAGATCGCGCTCGGCCTGCAGCGCCGTGCCGAGGTCGCGCGCGCCCTCCTTGTAGGCTTGCTCGGCGAGCTGCGTCGCGCGCTCCTGCGCCGGCACGACGTCCTTGGCGAGCGCCGCCGCCGTCTCGCCGGCCGCTTGCCAGCGGCGATACGCGGCGACCAGATCGCCGGCGAGCATCGCCTCGGCGGTCGCGAGTCGCGCGCGCTCGACCGCGGTGCCGGCGTCGGCGGCGCGCACCTGATCGCCGACGTGCGCGAACACCGGCAGGTCGAGCGTCACGCCGGCGAGCACGTCGACGCCGGGCGTCGTCGGATCGCGGAACGAGCCCTGGAGCGTGAGCGCGAGGCTCGGGATCCGCGCGGTCGCGACGTGTGCGCGGGTCGCCTCGGCGGCGGCGATCCGCGACAGCGCCGCGGCGCGCTCGGGATGCTCGGCGAGATGTGCGCGCAGCGCGTCGAGCGCGACGGGACTGCCACCGGGGAGGACGCCGTCGCTCGCGATCGCGCGCGTCGGATCCCAGCCGACGATCGCGGCGAGCTCGGCGCCGGTCGCCTCCTGCGCGCGGCGTCCAGCCGAGACCGCGACGGTGGCGCGCGCCTGCGCCGCGACGGCCGCGGTGACATCGACCTCGGCGCCAGCGCCCGCGTCGAGGCGACCGCGGGTCAGCCGCACCAGCTCGGCGGCCTGCTGCGCCGCGACCACGCGCACCGCGACCTCGCTGTCGGCGCGGGCGAGCGCGATCCACGCGAGCACGGCGCGGCGTCGGAGGTCGCGCAGCTCGACGGTCGCCTCGAGATGCACGACACGCGCGCGTGCCGCGGCCTCGTCGCGCGCGGCGCCGAGCGTCCCGAACACCGGCAGTGGCAGCGCCACACCGACGACGACCTGCGCGGTCAGCCGGTTGGTCGCCGCGCTGACGCTCGGCGCGGTCGTCCACGCACCGGATGCCGCCGTTGCGGCTTCGGCCGCGGCGATCTCGTACGTCGCGATCGGCGCGGCGGGGGCGCGGGCGACCGCGGCGGTGACGTCGCCGAGGCTGACGCCGTCCGCCCACGCGTCGTGCGCGAGCAAGATGGTCGCGGCCAGCACGAGGCGTTGCACGCCGCGAAATTATCGCGAGCGGGCGGCTCGCGCCATCGAACGTCGCCCGAAGGTTCCAGCGAGCGGTGACCACGCGGTAGGCTGGACGACCATGCAGGTCCGGATCCCGGTGGTGGCGCTCGCGATGACCCTGCTCGCGTGCAGCTACGCGGACGATCCGCACGACCGCAAGGCGCGCGCGGTTGTCGTCGAGGCGGTCGGCACTGGCGCGACCCGCATCGTCGTTCATCCGGTCGCCTGTCCCGAGACCCACGTCGTGCTCACCGCCGGCGATCCGCACGATCAGCGCCACGCGGCCGATCGGGCCTGTCTCACCAAGCTCGCGGCCGGCGCGACGATCGAGCTCGTCATGCAGCGCGAGCGCCAGGGCTGCATGCCCGGCACCGTGTACTACAAGCAGCTCGGCGGCTGCACGCTCGGCGCGATCACCGAGACCACCGAGGGCCCGGCGTGCGCCGGCGACGACTACCGCCAGACGGGCACGCCGAGAGACTAGATCACACTAGATCTGCTTGACGCTCTTGCCGGCCTGGACCCAACCCGCGATGCCGGCGGGGAGCACCTTCACGTTGGTGTAGCCGGCGAGCTTGGCGTGCTCCGCCGCCTCGTGCGACGCGCCGCAATGCGTGTTCGCGCAGTAGAACACCAGCGACTTGGTCTTGTCGGTCGGCAGCTCCGACGCGTTGAACTTGTCGTTGTCCGACAGCAGGACCGCGCCCGGGATGACGCCCATCTTCTTGCGCGTCTCGTCGCCGTTGGCGTCGACCGCCTGGCACTGGTTGCCGGCGAGCATGGTGTCGAGCTGATCGACGGTGACCGTCGGGAGCTTCACCTTCTCGGTCTCCGAACCGGCGTCGGTCGACGACTTCGAACAGCCCGCGAAGGAACCTACGGCGAGGAGGGAAACGAACAGGATGCTGCGCATGGGCAGGACCATACCCAACCTTTGCCTCGTCGTGTACAAGACCTCGTGTCGCGGGGCATCCTGGCCGCTTACGCCGCCTGCGCGCTGATCTGGGGCACGACGTGGTTCGGGATCCGGGTCTGCATCGGCCCTGGCGGCTACGACACCTACGACGCCCTCGCGCTCCGGTTCGGGATCGCGACGCTCGCGCTCCTGCCGATCGCGCTGCGCTGCCGACCGTGGCCGACCCGGCGCCAGTGGAGCTGGCTGGCGCTCGCCGGGGCGCTCGACGCGCTCGGGTACCTCCTGGTCTACACCGGCGAGGAGAGCGTCTCGGGCGGGATCGCGGCCGTGGTCTACGGCACGATGCCACTGATCCTCGGGCTGTTCCTGTGGGCGACGCGACTCGAGACGATCACGCGGCGGCACCTGGTCGGTGCGGTGATCTCGTTGACCGGCGTCGTCGTCCTGGTCCTCGATCGGATGCAGATCGACGCGCGCCAGGCCGTCGGCGTCGCGCTCGTCGAGGGCAGCGTGGTCGTCGCCACGATCTACTCGATGATCATGAAGCGCCACGCGCCCGGCGTGCACGGCGTGGTGTCGACCACGATCTTCATCGCGGTGACCGCGCTCGTGCTCGCGCCGATCGCGCTCGTCAAGGGTGCCGCGCTGCCGTGGCCCCCGCCGGTCGGACCGACGATCGCGCTGTGCTACCTCGCGCTGATCGGGTCGGTCGTCGCGTTCCTCTCGTACTTCTGGCTGCTCGGCAAGACCAGCCTCCTGGTCACCTCGACGCTCGTGTTCCTCTATCCGATCGTCGCGCTCGTCACCGATGCCCTGTTCGAGACCCAGATCGCCCTGACCTGGCGCGCGTACCTCGGCGCCGGAATCGTGCTCGCCGGGCTCGCCGTGAGTCTACGTCGCCGCTAGCGTTGGATCGTGCCCGACCAGCCGTGGATCTTCCGAACCTACGCGGGCCACTCGAGCGCGACGGCGTCGAACGCGCTCTACCGCGCGAACCTCGCGGCCGGCCAGACCGGGCTGTCGATCGCGTTCGATCTGCCGACCCAGTGCGGCTACGACCCGGACCATCCGCTCGCGCGCCCCGAGGTCGGCAAGGTCGGCGTGCCGATCGCGTCGCTCGACGACATGCACCTGCTGTTCGAAGGCATCCCGCTCGAGCAGATGAACACGTCGATGACGATCAACGGGACCGCGATGTGGCTGCTCGCGCTCTACGTCGCGCTCGCCCGCGAACGCGGCGACGACGAGGCCAAGCTCCGTGGCACGACGCAGAACGACATCGTCAAGGAGTACCTCGCGCGTGGCACGTACATCTTCCCACCCGAGCCGTCGCTCGACCTGATCGCCGAGACCTACGAGTACTGCGTCGCGAAGATGCCGCAGTGGAACCCGTCGAACATCTGCAGCTATCACCTGCAGGAGGCCGGCGCCACGCCGGTGCAGGAGCTCGCGTTCGCGCTCGCCGACGCGGTCGGCGTGCTCGATCGCGTGAAGCGCCGCGGCCGCGTCGACGCCAAGGCGTTCGGCCAGTGCGTCGGGCGCGTGTCGTTCTTCGTCAACGCGGGCATGCGCTTCGTCGAGGAGCTCTGCAAGATGCGCGCGTTCACCGAGCTGTGGGACGCGCTGTGCCAGGAGCGCTACGGCGTCACCGATCCCAAGCTGCGGATGTTCCGCTACGGCGTGCAGGTCAACTCGCTCGGGCTCACCGAGCAGCAGCCCGAGAACAACGCGTGGCGGATCCTGATCGAGGCGCTCGGCGTCACGCTGTCGAAGAACGCGCGGTGTCGCGCGCTCCAGCTGCCGACCTGGAACGAGGCGCTGTCGCTGCCGCGCCCGTGGGACCAGCAGTGGTCGCTGCGGCTCCAGCAGGTGCTCGCGCTCGAGACCGATCTCCTCGAGTACGCCGATCTGTTCGACGGCAACCCGGTGATCGCCGCGAAGGTCGCGCAGCTGTCCGACGGCGCGCGCGCCGAGCTCGCCGCGATCGAGGCGATGGGCGGCATCACCGGCGCGATCGACAACGGCTACTGCAAGCAGGCGCTGGTGCGCTCGATGGCGCAGCGCATGGGGCGCATCGAACGCGGCGAGCAGGTCGTGATCGGCGTCAACAAGTACGTCGACGCGCTGCCGTCGCCGCTGGTCGGCGGCGAGGACGGCGGCGTGTTCCGCGCCGACCCGGCCGCCGGCGAGGCCGCGCGGGCCTCGCTCGAGGCGACCCGCGCGCGCCGCGATCCGGATCGCGCGAAGGCGGCGCTCGCGACGCTCGTGCGCACCGCCACCGCCGGCGAGCCGATCATGGAGGCGTCGATCGAGTGCGCGCTCGCCCGCGTCACGACCGGCGAGTGGGCCGGCGCCTTGCGCGGCGTGTGGGGCGAGTACCGCGCGGCCACCGGCGTCGGCGGCGCGTCGATCGCGTCGTCGTCCGGCGACTGGGACGCGCTCCGCGCGAAGGTCGCGGCGCGCGCGCGGCGGCCGCGCCTCCTGGTCGGCAAGCCGGGCCTCGACGGTCACTCGAACGGCGCCGAGGTCATCGCGGTCGCCGCGCGCGACGCCGGCTTCGAGGTGATCTACGCCGGCATCCGCGTCGAGCCCGCGGCGCTCGCGCAGACCGCGGTGCACGAGTCGGTCGACGTCATCGGCCTGTCGATCCTGTCGGGCTCGCACGTCGAGCTCGCGACCGCGCTGATCGCCGAGTTGCGCGCGCGTGGCGGCGCCGACATCCCGGTCGTGCTCGGCGGCACCGTCCCGGCGCACGATCGCGAGGCCCTCGCCGCGGTCGGCGTGCGCCGCGTGTTCACGCCCGCGGACTACAAGCTCACCGAGATCGTCGCCGAGCTGCTCGAGCTGTGTAGCTAGAAACTCCCGACCACGCCGGCCCCGCTCGCCATCGGGACGATCTTGATGTCTCGGCGCATGAGGCGCGGGACCAGGAGGCCGCTCGCGATCCCGACGAACCCACCGACCACGACGTCGCTCAGGTAGTGCTTGTCGGCGCCCATGCGGAGGTACTCGGTCGACAGCGAGAGCGCGATGCCCGAGGCCCACACGTACGGCTCGGTCCAGTAGCCGCGCCAGTGACACAGGAGGCCAGCGCTCGCGGTGATCGAGAATCCCAGGACGCTGTGCCCCGAGATGAACGATACGTTGTCGTCATGGTTGCCGCGATTTGCGGCCGCGTCATCGAAGTGCGCGTACGGGCGCTGGCGGGCGACCGAGAACTTGATGGCCTGCGTGAGGACCTCGGCGACCGCGACAGACTCGGCGACCGGCAGGACGTCGTCGATCAGCCGGGCCCAGCTCGCGTCCGAGTCCGATGCGATGAGGAAGCCGATGCCGACGATCGGCGCGACGACGTACGCGTCGAGCGTCCCGAGCAGGTTGGCGCGCTTCGGATCGTCCCACACGACCGCGTTGCGTGCCGCGCGATCGAAGCTGGGTGGCTCGCACCAGCGGCAGGTGCTGGACGCCAGGGTCGGCTTCAACACGGTCTCCGAGGCGAGGTAGACCACCCCGAGCCCGGTGGTCACCGCGAGGTGGACGACCCGGTTGTGGCCGTACTTGCCGCGGTACCAGGGGACGTACGGGTCGAGCTCCGGGCTGACGGGGTCGGCGTGGACCGGAGCCGACACGGCGCAGACGACCAGGGCCATGACCAGGGCGCGCAACGCTCGTAGAGTGCGACGGACGGGCTCGCATCTCAAGTGCATCGTGCGCCAACGCTCGCAGGGCGAGTGCGCACGTCGCGCGACCTCGACTCCGAGGACGCCGTTCTCCCCCGCGTTGGACGTGCGTTTGCATCGCACGCACGCCATGAGATCGAAGCTGGTTGGTTTATTGATGGGATCGTTGGTCGCGTTCGCCGCCGCCCCGGCGCACGCCTGGGCGATCGGTAGCCAGCTCAACAACAAGGGCTGCCACGAGCTGATCACGGCCGAGGCGCTGCGTCGCACCCGGATGAAGGTGAAGACCGCACCGACCCTGAATCCGGACCGAAACGAGTCGGCGTTCATCGCCGACCTCCTGTTCTCGCCGCCGATCGATCTGGTCAACGACCTCGGCGGGATCTCGCTGTTGCTCGGGGTCCGCAACAATGATCTGAAGGGCATCAACCCGTTCAACACGCTGGAGCTCACGCAGGTCCACGGCAACCCGACGACGCAGGAGGAGCACTGCATCCGGCGGCTCGAGGACGACAACGAGACCGGCGATGCGAACGCGCTCGAGGCGTGTCGCACGTACATCCGCGACCAGGCCACGATGGCGCTCGACGGGCTCGACGCCTCCGGCACGGTCGACGCGTCGAACCGCGTCGAGTTCAAGTTCTTCGCGCAGATCGCCGGCGAGATCAAACCGCTGCTGCCGCGGTTCTACGTCGAGATGGGGCCGGCGATGCACGCGCTCGAGGACGGCTTCACCCACACGTTCCGCACCGCCGACGGCTCGCACGTCACGACGGTCACCAACTGGATCGACTTCGCCAAGGGCCCCTACGACGACACGCGCGACGGGCCGGCGCACATCCCCGCGCTCGACGATTGCCGCAACCTCGCCGATCCGATCATCGCCCGCAACTTCGCGCTCGCGACCGACGCGGTGACCGAGCTCCTGACCGTCGCGCTCGATCCGAAGCGGTCGCGCGTCGAGAAGATCGCCGCGTTCGACGAGGTCACCGCGAAGTGGCTCGCGTACCAGCCCGGCTGCAACAAGGCGAACGAGTGGTGCGGCGCGCCGGATGCCAAGGTCCAGGCGGCCGGCGGTTGCTCGACCGGCGGCGACGCGCCGTGGGGCACGTTTGCCCTCGTCGCAGGCGCGCTCGTGCTGATGCGGCGCCGCCACGCGGCGGCCGCCGTCACCGGGCTGCTCGTCGCGGCCACGTTGATCGGCATGCCGGGCTCGGCGCGCGCCGATTCGATCCTGTTGCCGGGCTCGGTCGCGACCAAGGAAAACGGCGCGCCTGACACCGTCGTGATCGGCGACGAGGTCAAGGTCAAGACGGAGGCCGGTGACTTCGGGACGTGGGCGTTCACGTCGTCGATCGGCGGCGCCATCCTGCGCACCGCCGCGGTCGCCACCGTCGGCGTTCGCTACCGGATCAACGATGCCTGGCTCCTCGGTGCCGATATCGGCTGGAACCCGTGGATCACGACCGCGCCGATCGGCTGGCGCGCCGGCGTGGCGACCTACACGGCGACCCTGGTGCGTCGATTCCCGATGAAGTTCGAGCGCGTCAACCTGCGGTCGACCCTCCACCTCGGCGCGTCGACGCTCCTGTTCGATATCTACGGCGCACCCAAGTACAGCACCGGGCCGTACCTCGGGATCAGCTTCCTGGGCATCGACGTCGATCTCGGCAAGCGGACCCGCCTGGTGATCGACCCGGCCGAGTTCGCGCTCCCCATCCCGCACCTCGGTCAGATCCCGCTGTGGTACGAGCAGTTCCGGTTCATGATCGGGATCCAGGTCGGCGTCTGATCAGGAAGAGGCTCGCGAGCAGCGGCGGGACGCCGGCGAGCGCACCGGCGACCACATCCGACGGCCAGTGGACGCCGAGATAGATCCGCGATAGCCCGATCGAGATCACGAGCGGGACCGCGACGGCGATGATCGCGCGGCGGTGGCTGGGATAGAGCACGGCGAGGATCGCGGCGACCAGGCCCCACACACCGACCGCCGACATCGCGTGGCCGCTCGGGAAGCTGTAGTCCGGTGGCATCTCGGCCTTGACGAACAGGTTCGGGCGCGCGCGAGCGAAGCACACCTTCATCAGGTTCGCGACGCCGACCACCACGACCGTGTCGATCCCCAAGACGACGGCGGCGGCGCGGTGGCGCAGGCGGACGGCGAGCGCGGCCACGATCGCCACGGTCGGCAGGAGGACGAGGTTCGAGCCGATGAACGACGCGGCGTTCGCGCACGCGTCGCCGACCGTCGAGTCGAGCGCGTGCTGGAGGGTGAGGGCCGCGCGAACGTCGAGCGGGTCGACCGACGCGTCCTCGACCGCGCGCGCGATGACGACGAACCCGACGCTCGCGAGCCCCGCGGTCGCGACGGCCGCGACACGACGTGCCCGCGGCGCCCCGATCATCGCGTCAGCCCGACGACCTTCATGCCGCGCGGCCCGAGGTCGAACGTGTGGATCACGAGCGGCGTCGCGCCGAGGCCGTTGCGGACGACCAGGTCGACCCGCCGGAGGTCATCGGTGTCGGCCACGTCGCCGGGTTGCGTCGCGCGGGGCGTGAAGCAGATGCGGCCGTCGTCGAGTATGTCGACCGGAATCGGTCCCACCGACGAGCGACTGTGTTCGATGACCGAGTAGTGAAACCGATCGGGTGGTGCGAGGCCGCGCAGCCGCGCGAGATCGGTGGCGCAGATCCGATCGCCGTCGGTGCGAACCTCGCCGAGCGGCGAGAGTCGGGTCAGGTAGCGCGCGAGGATCAGGCGCTGGCGCTCGAGCAGCACGTCGAGCAGGTAGGCCGCATCCGACGGATCGCTCCAGCGGCCGAGCGCGAGGATCCGCTTCAGGTCGTCCGGCGTGAACCGCGCGATCTTGCGCGCCATCCAGGCGCCGTCGCGCTCGGTCATCCGCAGGAACGCCGGGTTCGGATAGAACGGCCGCCACTGGGTCGGATCGAAGTCGCGCTCGCTGAAGTAGCCGAACTTCTCGCGACCCGGGGTGTGACGCGCGCGATCCCACGGGCGCTCCTCGATGCCGAACGTCACGAGCGCGCGGCCGATGTCGTTGGTATCGAACTCGTAGCTGTGGCCCAGGCGGCGCGCCATGTCGTCGGGCGTGAGCTCCTCGCCCATGATGTCGCTGGTGTCGAGGATGAAGTGCTTGACGTAGCCCGGCGACGACTTCTTGTGCGCGGCGTCGACGGCGAGCCACATGTCCATCGAGTTCTGTTCGCGGGCGTCCCAGTGATCGAGCCAGGCGGCGAGCAGGCGGCTGCCGCGCAGCTCTCGCCGATCGGCGTGGTCGATCACGTCGTTCGGATCGTCCGCGCGCGTGGCGATGTAGCGAAACGGTCCGAGCGGCGCGCCCTCGAGCCACTTCGAGGCGTGCAGCCGGACGCTGCCGTCGGGCAGCTGCGTCGCGCTCGCGAGCACCTTGCCGAGCGCGGCCTCGTCGAACGGCTTGATGACGCCGGAGTTCTCGACGACCACGAGCTTGGGCTTGAGCGACAGCTGCGCGCGCTTGACGGAGACCAGCTGGTCGCACGTCGAGTTGAAGCCGAGCTCGTCGTAGATCGCCGAGCCGATCACGCTGGCGGCGGTCGCGCGCTCTGGCTTGCCCGGATCGTCGGCCTTCAACATGTACTTGCCCTTGCCCGGGATGTCGACGCGGAACCCCAGCGTCGAGCCGTTGTCCTTGCCGTGGTCGACGACCCACGTCCCGGCGGCGACGGTCTCGGGTGCGGGCAGCATGTCCTCGGGCCGGCACGAGCCGGGCGCGTCGGTCGGTGGGACCGGCTGGCGATTGGTGAACCACGACGAGTCGGCCACCTCGTCGAGGCTGTTGATGTTGCGAGCCTCGGCGTGCCGCTCGAACGACGCGGCGCGCGAGATCCGCGCGAACAAGAGGTTGTCGACCTGATCCCAGATGAACGGCGAGATGTACTCGCGGGGCGCGCAGTTCTGCGCCGCCGGGTCGTCCTTCGAGGGCTCGGCGCGACACGCGACCGAGACCGGGTGGGTGTCCGGATCGACGACGAACGGATCGCGCAGCGCGAACGGCGTGGTCGGGCGCGCGCACGCGGAGATGACGACGAGCCAGGGGAGAGGGCGCATCAGAATCCTTGCCGCGATCCGATGGCGACGCGCACCGACGTGATGCCCGCGCCCTGATCGAACGTTTCGGAGCCGAGGCCGAACAGGAGCTCGAGCCCCTGATCGCGCTGTGCGTTCCGGGTCAGCCCGAGATCCCACGACCACCGGAACTTGCTCGGGCCGAGCCCGGCGAGGTGCTCGTCGAACGCGTTGCCGATCGTGAGGCGCGTCTGGGCATCGAAGCCGATCCAGACCGGCCACGCGTATCCGAGCTGGGCCGCGGCGGTGCTGCGCCCGCGGAGCCAACCGGGGACGAATCCCGCCATGAGGCCAGGGTCGAACTCGGCGTAGTCGGTGAACGGGATCGAGCCATCGCCGTTCGTGATCGAGTCGACGAGATCGACCGCGACCTGCAGCTTGATCACGCGCTGCCGCCCGGTGACGTCGACCGCGGCACCGATGGCACCTCCGTAGCCCATCCACTTGCGGTCGTGGTGGACGTCGAAGTTTGGCTGACCGTGAAGCGCGAGGAACACCCCGCTTCCCGGCACCGGGCGCGCCCCGCGCGAGTCGAGGCGAAGCTCGCCGCGGGCGAACGCACTCGTGTACGTCTCGCCATACCCGGGGGGCAGCGGTAGCTCGCCGGCGGCGACGCGGTCCCCGATCGTCGGATCGTGGCAACAGGATCCGGAGATGCTCGCGAGGCGATGGATCCCTCCGGTCAGACGCAGGTGGGACTCGCCGAACGGCTTGTAGTCGTACGACGCCGTGCCCTCGAGCTTCTCGAGCCCGTAGCGAGATTCGGTGTGCTTGGTGACATCGGGCCCGATGCCGAAGAACAGGTTGTCCTCGGCGCGGCGGAACGCGAATCGAAGCTCGACGACGTCGTGGCGATCGAGGTCCAGCTGGTCCGCGACGGTGACATCGATCCACGGTCGCCCCCAGGTCGCGGCGTGGACGCGCAGCGTGTTGCCGTCGACGAACAGGTCCTCGGACTTCAGGAAGATCCCGACGCTGGGGAGCAGCGCGAAGTCGAACAGCGCGGTCGGATAGATGATGTTGTTGCCCTTGGAGCCGAACGTGAACACCTCCTCGACGGTGTCGGCCCAGTGCTCGCGCTCGGCATGACGGACGAACGCGCCGAGCGGCCGGCGGAGCACGTACTCGTTCACCAGGTAGATCGGTGACAGAAGGACGCGCGGGATCCAGAGCGCCCACGAGTCCGCTTCTCGATCGGGATTGCCCCGGCCGTCGTAGTCGGGCACCGGTCGCTTCGGATCGGCGTGTACGACCGAAGCGAAGCCGATCGCCACCACCATCGCGAGCCCTGTCGTGCGTGCCCCCAGAATGACCGATTAAATGCAACCCACGTGACAAGCAGCAACGCCACAGCTGGCTCGATCGCCCTCTTCGACCGAGCGCTGGTGCCTCGGTCGGCGCACGCGCGCGCACGGTGGGCCGGTCGCCGCGACCGAAACGCCACGCACGCGTGCGATCGGCAGCGGCGAGGGGCGTGCATAGGTCGGCGCCGATGCGCATTTTCCTTGTCTCGTTCCTGCTGTCGATCGGCGCGCCCGCGTTCGCCCAGCCCCAGACCCCCGACCCCGAAAAGGCACCCGCGCCGGTGGTGGGTGACAGCGCGGGCTCCGCGTCCGGGATCGCGAAGCCGGCACCCGATGCGCCTCCCGACCAGGTCGAGAAGGCCAAGGCCGTCGCGAAGAAAGCGGCGCTCACGCCGATCATCCCGAGCCCGAACAATCCGACGCGGCCCGCATTCCAGCTCTACGCCGAGATCGATCTGCCGATCCTGGCGACCGGCCTGGTGTTCGCGTTTGGCCGTGGCGTCAACACGCGACCGGCGTACTGCGCGCCGCTCTGCACCGACAAGAGCGGGCTGAACGCCCTCGACAAGTGGACCGTCGGCTACTACAGCAAGGGCTGGTCGACCGCCTCGGACTTCGAGCTCGTCGGGCTCGGGGTCGGCGCGGTCGCGACGCTCCTCCTCGACGAGGGGCCGCTCGCGGCCCTCAACGATTCGGTGGTGATCGTGGAGTCGGCCGTGAGCGCGACCGCGCTCGCCTCGGTGATGACGCTCGCCGCCGGACGGCCGCGCCCGTACCTCTACAGCGAGTCCGCGCCGCTCGTGATGCGCAACAGCTACGACGCCGGGCTGTCGTTCATCAGCAGCCACACCGCGGAGGCCTTCGCGCTCGCGACCTCGTTCTACATCGCCGAGCGGAGGCTTCACCCGGAGTGGAACGGAACCAAGGCCGTGCTCGGCATCAGCCTCGCGGTCGCCGCCAGCGTCGGCGTCTCGCGCGTGATGGCCGGGCAACACTTCATCACGGACGCGATCGGCGGCGCGATCGTCGGATCCTCGGTCGGCATCGTGGTGTCGTCGCTCCACAACTCGCCGGTCCACCTGATCCCGGTCGTGAACCACGACGCCGACGTGACCTCGGCGGGCCTCGGCGTGGGCGGCAACTTCTGACCGGTTAGTGTACGGTGCGCCCCTGCCATGGGCATCGCCGACTTCTTTCGCCCCAAACACCGCCACAGCGACGTTCGCGTCCGGACCGAGGCCGTCAAGGCCCTGACCGCAGACGACGCTGCCATCCTGATCCAGGTCGCCAAGAGCGATCGCGACATCGGCGTCCGCCGGATCGCGATCGAGAAGATCGACGAGGCCGATGTCCTCGCCGAGATCGCGGTCGACGAGACCGAACGCAGCCTGCGCGACTTCGCGGGAGAGCGAGCCGCCCGGTTGTGGCGCGCGCGTGCCTGCGGCTCCGATGCCGACAAGGCCGCGGCGGCGCTGTCGGGGATGATCAAGCTCGGCGACCAGTTCGCCCTGGTCGACGTCGTCGTCAACGCGGAGAGCGCGGCGGTCAAGAAGCGCGCGTTCGCCGAGATCCGCGATCCGCGCGCGCTCGCCGAGCTCGCCAAGCGCGATGCCGCCACCGAGCTCCGGCTCGGCGCGGTCGCCCGGATCGACGACGGCGACGTGCTCCGCGCGCTCGCGATCGACACCACGACCAAGGAGGTCGGGCTCGCCGCGGTCGACAAGCTCGACGACCTCGACCGGCTCGAGAACATCGCGCAGAAGGCCAAGAACAAGGCCGTCCGCGGGCGCGCTCGCAAGATCGTCACCGAGATGAAGGACGCCGAGCGCGTCAAGAAGCCGGTCGTCCCCGACGAGGTCAAGCGCCGTCGCGCCGAGCGCGCCCAGCTGATCCGCGAGGTCGAGTCGCACGCCGAGACGTTCGAGTTCGCCAAGGCGAGCGAGGCGATCGCGGCCGCCGAGGCCGCCTGGGAGACGCTCGCGGTCGACGCCGAGGACGGCGACGATCGGTTCAAGAAGGCGGTCGCGCGGTTCGCGCGCCGCAAGGAGACCCACGCGCAGCAGACCCGCACGCCGGACGAGCTCCGCGCGGTCGAGCGCGAGGCCAAGGCCGCCCGCGTGGCGCCGGCGCCGATCGTCGTCGTGGTCGAACCGCCCGCACCCGCGGAGACCGACGCGCAGCGCGAGGCCCGCGAGGCCGACGCCAACGCCCGCCGCGAGGAGCGCGAGCGGCTGAAGGCCGAAGACGACGCCCGCCGCGCCGCGCAGGCCGCCGAGCGCGCCGCGCGCGACAAGGAGATCGCCGATCGCGCGCTCGCCCTCGCCGAATCGCTGACCACGCTGGTCTCCGACATGGAGACGGTCGCGGGTCAGCCGCTCAAGGACACCAAGCACGTCGACCGCCTGCTCGCGCAGGCCGGCAAGGCGTTCGATCAGATCGGCAAGCTCGCCGCCGACAAGCGCGACGAGCTCGCCGATCGCTACACGGTCGCGCGCGGCAAGCTCGTCATGAAGATCGGCGAGCTGCGCGAGGCCGAGGACTGGGAGCGCTGGGGCAACGTCCCCAAGGCCGAGGCGCTGATCGCGACCGCGAAGGACTGGGCGACGCTGCCCGCGACCGCGGATCTCGGCAACCGGCTGCGTGGCCTGCAGGCGCTGTGGAAGGAAGTCGGCGCGATGCCGCCGCGCCGCAGCAAGGAGCTGTGGGATCAGTTCAAGGCCGCGTGCGACGTGGTCTACGACAAGGTGCGCGCCGAGCGTGCGGTCGCCGCCGTGCAGTTCGGCGACGTCGCCAAGGCGAAGGAAGCGCTGATCGCCGAGGCCGACGCGCTGGCCGCATCGACCGACTGGGTCGCGACCGCCGACAAGTTGAAGGCGCTGCAGGCCGCGTGGCGCGCGTCGGGTCACCTACCGCGCAAGCAGGGCGACGAGCTGTGGAAGCGGTTTCGCGCCGCGTGCGACAAGTTCTTCGAGCGCCGAAAGCTCGTGATCGACGCGCGTGGCACCGAGGAGGCCGACAACCTCGCCAGGAAGCACGCGCTGATCGCCCAGGCGAACGCGATCGCCGACGGCGCACCCGGCCCGGGTGGATGGGGCAAGGCGATCACGGACGTGCGCGGGCTGCAGCAGCAGTGGAAGGACATCGGTCACGTGCCGCGGCGCGACGCCGACACGATCTACAAGCAGTTCCGCGCGGCGTGCGATCGCCTGTTCACCAAGCGCGACGACGCGCGCGACGGCGAGGCCAACGCACACCGCGCCGAGCTCGCGGCCCTCGAGGCCGAGATCGCGGGCGTGATCGCCGGCGGAGACGACGTCGTCGCTCGCGCGATCGCGGCACGCGACAAGGCCGCGGCGCACGACTCGTTCGGCGCCAAGGTCGAGGACATGATCCGGCACGTCGTCACCGCGCACGCCGCGGCGGTCGTCGGCACGCCGCTCGATCCGACGCAGCTGCGCGCGCGGCGCGAGAAGCTGATCGCGCGCGCCGAGGAGCTGCTGCCGAAGGCGGCCGCGGCGCCCGCGCAGGTCGACGTCGCGGCGCAGTTGAAGGCGGCGATGCAGAAGAACGCGTTCGGCGATCTGCGCTGGGCAGGGCGCGAGCCGATCGAGGTCGTCGCCGAGCTCGCCGCGAGCTGGGCCGCGGCAGGTCCGTTCTTCGACGCGTCGGACGCACAGCAGACCGTGCGCTTCGAGGACACGCTCGCCAGGGTGCGCGCGTCGCTCGGCGTCGCGCCTCCCGCACCCCCGCCGGCACCGGCGGCGAACGTGCCGACCGCGATCCCGGTCTCGGTGTCCGAGGCGGTCACCCGACCGTCCGGCGTGCCTCAGCTCGCGCACGACGCGCCGACCGCGCCGGCGATCTCGCCGCGCGCCAAGACGCCGTCGATGATGCCGGTGATGGAAGCCGCCGATGTCGGCTGGGATCTCGGCGACGACGACCCGACGACGCAGGCCGAGCCCGAAAAGCCGCCCGCCGACGATCCGCGGACGAACACGAACACCACGCCATCGTCGAGCGAGATGGCCGGTGACGGCGCCACCGAGGGCGACGGCCTCGACTCCGGCTGGGATTGAAGCCGCGGAGCTTCTCGAACGTCGTCGGATTCGACGACTCACCGTTCGCCTACGAGCACCGTGGCGACGTCCGCGTCGTCGGCGCGGTGTGTGCGCGGACCCGGCTCGATGGCGTGCTGTCGACCACGGTGCGTCGCGACGGCTCGAACTCGACCGAGCGGCTCGCGACGCTCATCACGGAGAGCCGGTTCGCCGATCACATCCGCGCGATCCTGCTCCAGGGCATCGCGCTCGCCGGGTTCAACGTCGTCGACCTCGAGAAGCTGTCGGCCGACACCGGGTTGCCGGTGCTCGTCGTCGTGCGCAAGCAGCCACGGCTCGCGATGGTGAAGTCCGCGTTGCTCGATCGAACGCCGGGCGGCGCCGACAAGTGGAAGCTCGTCGAACGCATGGGTGCCCCGGCCAAGCTCGGCGCGCTGTGGATCCAGCGGGTCGGCCTCAGCGAGACCGAGGCGAGCGAGTTGCTCGCCGCGACCACCTCGCACGGCAACATCCCCGAGCCGCTGCGCCTCGCGCACATCATCGCCGGCGGCGTCGAGCGCGGCGCGAGCAAGGGTCGCCCGTAGGAGCTCAGCGCGGTGCGCAGACGTTCGCGGTCGCCGGAGCGGAGGCGCTGGTGCCGACGAAGCGCGAGACCACGCGGGCCTCGGTGTCCGGCAGGAGCGCGCAGCTCTGGTTCTGCGCGGCGGCCTTCGAGACGCACATGCCGGTGTCGGCGGTGATGTCGTCGGCCATGCAGAACGTCGACGCCTTGCCGGTCGCGTCGGCGCACGTGCCGTTGCACGCGACGGTGCAGAACCCGGCTGGGTGGCAGCGCCCGCCCGAGAACGTGCAGTCGGTGTCGGCCGCGCAGCTGTCGCCGATGAACTTCGGCGAGACATGCGCGAGGCGCGGAAACACCGAGGCGTCGTCGAGCCGGACGAACGAGAAGCCGGCGTGCTCCATCGCGGTCAGCACCGCGTCGAGGTGGTCCGCGGTCGACTGGTGGATGTCGTGGAACAGGATCACGCCGCCGTTGGTCGCGTGGACCTGCGACATGACGTAGCCGAGCATGTCGGAGCGGAGCGCATCGGGGACGTACTTGAACGTCGCCTTCTTGCACGTGCCGTGACCGGCCGCGTAGCACCAGTCGGCGCTGTCGATATGCCAGCCGACGACGGTGTAGCCGAGGCCCTCGACGTGCGCCTTGGCCGCGCAGCTCGCGGCACCGAACGGGAACCGGAAGTACTTCGGCGTCTCGCCGGCGGCGCGGATCAGCGTGTCGGTCAGCGCGACCTCGGACGCGACCTTGGTCGCGGACTCCTTCGACAGATCGAGGTGGTGCTGGCTGTGATTCCCGAGCAGGTAATCGGGGTCGGCGGCGATCTGCGCGGCGAGCTCCTTGGCGCCCGCGACCGCGTAGCGGATCCCGTTGTTGAAGAACGTCGCCGGCGCGTGGTGCTTCTTCAGGATCGCGATGATCTGCGGTGTGGTCGCCGGGTTCGGCCCGTCGTCGAACGTGAGCGCGACGTGCTTGTCGAACCCGTTGCGATCCGGCACCACGACGCCCGAGCAGCCACCATCGGCCTTGCCGTCGCCCTGGGCGTTCTCGAACGCCTGGTTCATCAGGTCGTCCTGATCGTCCTCGGCGCCGGCGTCGAGGCAGGCCGCGACGAAGACGCACGTCAACACGAGCGGGCGGTACATGCGGTACCCGGCAGCACCCGGCGTGCCAGCGCAACCGGTTGATCTCGGGCTGGAGACAATTGTCCCCGGCGGCTACTCTCGCCGGCGTCTTGAGCACGCTCACCGCCGACGACCTCTACCTGTTCAACCAGGGGACCCACTACAGGCTCCACGACAAGCTCGGCGCGCACGTCGGCGAGCGCGGCACCGAGTTCGCGGTGTGGGCACCGAACGCCAAGGCGGTCAGCGCGATCGGCGACTGGAACGGCTGGACCGCGGGTCGCGATCCGCTCCGGCCGCGCGAGTCGTCGGGGATCTGGGAGCTGACCGTGCCGCACATCGGCCACGGCGAGCGCTACAAGTTCGCGATCGTCGGCGCCGATGGCGTGACGCGCGAGAAGGCCGACCCGTTCGCGGTGCGCTCGGAGCATCCGCCCGAGACGGCGTCGGTGGTCTGGCAGACCCGCCACCACTGGCACGACGAAGCCTGGCTCGCGCGCAGGAAGCACACGATCGCGCACGACGCGCCGGTCTCGATCTACGAGGTCCACCTCGGCTCGTGGCGGCACGCGCGCGGCGGCGTGCTCGGTTATCGCGAGCTCGGCAAGCAGCTCGCCGAGCACTGCCGGAACCTCGGCTTCACCCACGTCGAGCTGATGCCGATCATGGAGCACCCGTTCTACGGCTCGTGGGGCTACCAGGTCACCGGGTTCTTCGCCGCGACCGCGCGCTACGGGGCGCCCGACGATCTGATGGCGATGATCGACACCCTGCACCAGGCGGGCATCGGCGTGATCATCGACTGGGTCCCGGCACACTTCCCGACCGACGGCCACGGCCTCGGCATGTTCGACGGCACTCACCTGTTCGAGCACGACGATCCGCGCCGCGGCTTTCATCCGGACTGGACGACGTACGTCTTCAACTACGCGCGCCACGAGGTCCGCGCGTTCCTGATCAGCTCGGCGATCTCGTGGCTCGATCGGTTCCACATCGACGGGCTCCGCGTCGACGGCGTCGCGTCGATGCTGTATCGCGACTACTCGCGCAAGCCGGGTGAGTGGGTGCCGAACGAGGACGGCTCGAACCACGACCGCGACGCGATCGCGTTTCTCCAGCAGCTCAACCACGCGGTGTACACCGCGCATCCCGACGTCCAGACGATCGCCGAGGAATCGACCGCGTGGGGCGGCGTCACGCGGCCGCCCGATCACGGCGGGCTCGGCTTTGGCTACAAGTGGGACCTCGGCTGGATGCACGACACGCTGACGCACCTGCATCGCGAGCCGGTGCATCGCCGCTGGCACCACGACGAGCTCACGTTCCGCGCGATGTACGCGTCGACCGAGAACTACGTGATGCCGCTGTCGCACGACGAGGTCGTCCACGGCAAAGGCTCGCTGATCGAGAAGATGCCGGGCGACCCGTGGCAGCGCTACGCATCGATGCGCCTCCTGTTCGGTTACCAGTGGACGCTGCCCGGCAAGAAGCTCCTGTTCATGGGCGGCGAGATCGCCGTCTGGAAGGAGTGGAACCACGACGCCGAGCTCGACTGGGGAGTCGGCGCGCATCCGGCGCACGCGGGCATCGCGCGCTGGGTCGGCGACTTGAACGGGGCGTACCGCCGGCACCGCGCGCTCCACGCGGCCGACTGCGAGGCCGCGGGATTCGGCTGGCTGGTCGGCGACGATCGCGACGGCGGGATCCTCGCGTACGCGCGCTACGCACCCGACGCGCCGCCGGTCTTGATCGCGGCGAACTTCACGCCGGTCGTGCGCGAGGGCTACCGGATCGGCGCGCCGCGCGCCGGCTACTACGCCGAGATCCTCAACTCGGATGCCGAGATCTACGGCGGTACCGGCGTCGGCAATCGCGGTGGGATGCACACCGACCCGGTGGGATCGAACGGCCACGATCAGTCGCTCGTGATCACCGTGCCCCCGCTCGGCGTCGTAGTATTCGTCCTAAGTTGAGCGAAAAGTGGGTCTGCATCCACGGCCACTTCTATCAGCCACCGCGTGAGAACCCGTGGCTCGAGGTGGTCGAGCCCCAGGGGAGCGCGCATCCGTACCGCGACTGGAACGAGCGGATCACCGCGGAGTGCTACCGGCCGAACGCCGCGGCGCGCGTGGTCGACAGCACGAACCACATCATCCGGATCGTCGACAACTACCAGCGCATGAGCTTCAACGTCGGGCCGACGCTGATGTCGTGGCTCGAGGATCACGCGCCCGATGTCCATCAGGCCCTGATCGACGCCGACCGCGCCAGCATGGGTCGGTTCTCCGGCCACGGCTCGGCGATGGCCCAGGCCTACAACCACATGATCATGCCGCTCGCGTCGCCGCGCGATCGCGCGACGCAGGTGCGCTGGGGCATCGCCGACTTCGCGCGCCGCTACGGCCGCGCGCCCGAGGGCATGTGGCTGCCCGAGTGCGCCGCCGACACCGCGTCGCTCGAGACGCTCGCCGCTGCGGGCATCGCGTTCACCGTGCTCGCGCCGTACCAGGCGCGCGCGTGGCGGCCCGCGAACGGCGCGTGGCGCACGACGCCGGTCGACACCGGCCGGTGCTATCGCTGCCCGCTGCCGTCGGGGCGGTCGATCGATCTGTTCTTCTACGACGGCGCGACCGCGCAGGCCGTCGCGTTCGAGCGGCTGCTCGCGAACGGCCACGAGATCGTGTCGCGCATGATCCGACGCGGCGATGCCGAGGGCGGCGAGCCGACGCTGTGTCACATCGCGACCGACGGCGAGACCTACGGTCACCATCATCGCTACGGCGACATGGCGCTCGCGTGGGCGCTCGCGCAGGTCGAGCAGGGCTGGCACGGCACGCGCCTGACGAACTACGCCGAGTACCGCGCGAAGGTGCCGCCGACCTGGGAGGTCCAGCTCTCCGAGAATACGTCGTGGAGCTGCGCGCACGGCGTCAATCGCTGGCGCGAGGACTGCGGCTGCAACGGTGGCGGTCACCCGAGCTGGAACCAGCGGTGGCGGCGCCCGCTGCGCGACGCGCTCGACTGGCTGCGCGACCAGGCGTCGGCTGCGCTCGACTCGGTCGGCGCGTTGTTGTTCAAGGATCCGTGGGCGGCTCGCGACGGCTACATCGAGGTGTTGCTCGATCGCAGCGCCGCGGCGCGCGACGCGTTCCTCGCGGCCCACGCGGCGCACGCGCTCGAGCCGGTCGAGCGCGTGCGGGCGCTGTCGCTGATGGAGATGGCCCGCCACGCGATGTTGATGTACACGAGCTGCGGCTGGTTCTTCGACGATCTGTCGGGCATCGAGACCGTGCAGTGCATGCAGTACGCGGCGCGTGTCGCCGAGCTGATCGAGGAGGTCGGCGGCGATCCGGTCGAGCCCGAGCTGATCGATCGGCTGAGCGCGGCGCACTCGAACCTCGCCGACGAGGGCGACGGTCGCCGCGTGTGGGCACAGCGCGTGACGCCGGCGCGCATCGATCCCGAGAAGGTCTGCGCGCACGTCGCGGTGCTCGCGCTCGTCGAGCCCGACTCGCCGCACCACCTCGACGTGTTCGGCTATCACGTCGACTTCATCGATCGGATCGAGCGCCGCTCGGGTCGCGTCCGCATGGTCGCCGGCACGGTGCGCGTGCGCAGCCAGCTGACCGAGGCCGCGACCGTGGTGTGCTTCGCCGGGCTCCACCTCGGCGAGCAACACGTCACCGGCGGCGTGCGCTCGCCGCCCGAGGCCAAGGCGTGGTCCGCGATCCTCGACGAGCTCACCGGCGCGCTCAAGACCGCCGACGTGTTCGCCGCGCAGCGCGTGATCGATCATCATTTCCCCGGCGGCCGGCTCTCGCTCGCATCGCTGTTGCCGGGCAGTCGCGAGCGCGTGCTCGCCGCCGTGCTCGGCGAGGCGATCTCGGCGGCCGAGGACAACCTCGGCGCGACCTACGACCAGCACGCGCCGCTGATCCGGTGGCTGGTGTCGCTCGAGTTGCCCGTGCCCGACATCCTGCGCACGACCTCGGAGGCGACGCTGCGCCACCGCGTGCTCGCGAACCTGCGCGCGACGGACGCGAGCTTCGGCGCGCTGCGCGAGCACATGCTCGAGGCGACCGAGGCACGCATCAGCCTCGACACGCCGGAGATCGCGCTGGCTGCGAGCGAGGGTCTGCGCCGGCTGATCGATCGCGCGAGCGCGCATACCGGCGGCCCGGCAGGCATCGACCCGGCGGCGCTCGACACCGTCGCACGTGCGGCCGAGGTCGCGGCGCGCATGAAGTCGCAGGTCGACCTGTGGTTCGCGCAGAACGCGACGTTCCGCCTGCTCGACCGTCTGCCGGCGCTGCGCGACCTCGCGCGCTCCGAGCCGGCGGCGGCGCAGGTCGTGGCGTCGCTCGAGCGCCTCGCGCGCGCGCTCAACCTCGCGGTCCCGGCGTAGCGCTACAGCTCGGCGCGCAGCCCGACGGTCAGCGACCACGGCGTGCTCGAGATGTCGTCGGTCAGCGTCTTGACGGTGACGGTGTTCGGCATGTCGGTCGCGGCGGGCATCGGCTCGATGTACGCCCGCCCGGGCAACTCCCAGCGCATCGCGTAGCCGCTGAGCTCGCCGACCAGCTCGAGGTGCCGGGCGAGCGGCAGGTGCACCGCGGCCCCGAACGCGAGGCCGGTCCCGGTCACCGTCGTGGTCGACACGGCCGCGGCATCGAACTGGTCCCCACCGGCGGCGAGCAACGGCACGCTCGCGGTCGCGATGCCGGCGAAGCCCGATACCGCCGCGCTCTCGGAGTCGACGAAGCGGTGCCGCACGATCACCGAGCGCAGGTCGAAGCTGCCGCGCGTCCTCGAGCCCTGCAGGCCGTCCTGCTTGGGCAGCGACGAGAAGCCGATGCCGGTCCGGGCCTCGATCGACAGCCCGTCCACGCCGAGCCCGAAGTTGATCGCGAAGCCGAACGCCGGCCCGTAGACATCCGATGGCGTGCCGGTCGCGCCCGCGAGGCCGAGCCCGAGCCCGACGATGATCAGCGGGCGGTCGCGCGGGTGGTCGCGAGGGTGCTCGGTCGGCGGTGGGGTCGGCGGGGTCGGCGGCTCGACCGCTGGTGGCGGTGGTGGCTCGGCCGGCGGCGGTG
This sequence comes from Haliangiales bacterium, assembly GCA_038321315.1. Taxonomy (GTDB): domain Bacteria; phylum Myxococcota_A; class Polyangia; order Haliangiales; family Haliangiaceae; genus JABFXX01. The sequence goes on from JBBQEX010000021.1 coordinate 51,180, forward strand.
GCGGCTCGACCGGGGCCGGCGCGTCGGCGACCGGTGCATCGGGCACATCCTGTGCGTGCGCGACGCCCCCGAGCCCGACGAGCGCGACGAGCGCGATGATCGATCTAGAAGCCAACGATGCCCTCGGCGCCGAACGTCATCGCGTGCGGATCGAGGCGATCCATCATCGCCGTCCCGCGAAACGAGATCACCGGCAGCTTGTAGGTGATGCCGAGCGTCACCGGCGAGGCGTAGTCGTCGGTCAACGCGCGGATGTTGAGGTCCCACTGGAAGAACACCGACGTGCGCGGCGCGACGCCCTGGGTGAACCGCAGCGGGAAGCCGATGAAGCTGTAGTCGATCGGGCCCATCGTGCGCGTCGACGTGGCGACGCCACCGCCATCGAGCGACACGTGGGCGATCGAGCGGTTGTTGAACGTGAACGAGTGATAGCCAAAGCCGATCGACAGCGCGGTCGTTCGTGCGAGCACCGCCTGGTAGCTCATGTCGAACGTGAAGCCGTGGGTGTCGCCGCCGAGGCTCGGCCGCGCCCATCCCATGTCCAGCGTGACGGGCAGGGCGTTGTTGATGATGCCGGGGGCGACGACGTTCTTGAAGTCCTCGATCGCCGCCAGGCGCGAGGCGCGCTCCTCGGGCGTCGTCGGGGTGAACGTCGTGGTCGTGGTCGTCGTCGTGTAGCGGGTGTCGCCGATCACCTCGCTCTCGGACTTGCTCGACGTCGAGGTGTCGCCCTCGGGGTTCTTCAGGCCCATCGCGGTCACGACCAGGATGATCGTGCGCGCCACGACGCCGGCCTCCTCGTGATAGTTGATCATCGCGGTCGTGCCGCGCGTCGCGGTCGGTGGCAACACGGCGGCCCCGTTGGCGATCGCGTAGCCGAGCGCGTAGTGCTGACCCTTGCCGGCGCACCCGCCGATCGCGAGCATCGTCGCGAGCGCGATGGCGAGTCTCATCGGTACCTCCGCAACGCCATTCGGCGTTGCTGCGCGCCCAGCCGTGGGCCGGGCTTGCTCATTTGTCTCCGAGGGTGAGCGACAGGAAGCCGCCGAGTTGCAGCATGATCGCGGTGCAGCTGAGATCGCCGGTGCGCGAGCTGTCGATGTTCGCGTAGGGCCCGCTCGCGTGCGTCAGCCCGAGGCGCGCGACCATGCCGAATCGATCGTGCGGCCCGACCCCGATCTCGATCCCGGCGCTGAACCGGTTCGGCAGCGAGGGCTGGTCGTCGAGCACGAAGATCGAGTGGGTGTAGAGCCCGAACACCGCGAGGTGATACTCGGGTGCCTCGACGACCTGATAGCCGACCCCGAGGCCGCCCCAGATATCGAGCACCCCATCGGTCTCTTCGAGCGTGGGGGTCCCGCTCGCCATCGCCGATGGCGTCCGCGCCCGCACGCGCATCTCGCCGCCGCCCATCGAGGTCAGCAGCACGAAGTGCTTGTAGACGACGTCCGCGGTCAGCTCGTAGATCGATAGCGCGAAGCTCGAGTCGCCCTTCACGCCGGGTGGCGGGTTCGGATCCTGGCCGAAGTTCGGCGGCGCGATCGTCGAGTCGCCGCGCCCGCGCATCGAGCCTGCATAGGCGCCGAACCGGCAGCCGGCGAGGGCGCCGGCCAGGACGATGAACCCGAGCGAGGACCAGCGGATAGCGGCCTCATGCTAGCAGATCGGCTCGCCGGCCTCGGGTACGCGCGGGCTACTGGAGCTAATCGATCTTGCCGGCGCTCGTGGCTGCCGCGGGCAGCGCGACCGACGACTTGATGTAGCCACCGCCGCCGCCGCCACCACCACCGCCACACTTCGCGAGGCCATCGCCACCCGCGCCCCCGGCGTTGGTCGCGAAGAAGCCAGCTCCACCGTCACCGGCGCTGGTCGGTGCGACGCCACCGGCCGCCGCGCTGAACGTCGGATCGCTGCCGGCCGTGCCACCGATGGTCGCATTCCCTCCGGACTCCGCGCCGCCGCCGTTCGCGAACACCTTCGCCGTGCCGGTCACCGAGATCGCCGGCGCATCGAGCACGATCATGCCGCCGCTGCCGCCACCACTGCCACCTGCGACCGGACTGGCGCTGTGTGCTGCCGATCCGCCGGAGGCGTCGATGCCGGTGCCACCGATCGAGATCGACGTGCCCGCGGCGAGATACACCGCGCCGCCACCATCGCCGATCGCGCCCGCGACCTGTGACTTCGCCGGATCACCGCCGCCGCCAACCGAGCCCGAGCAGCCGGCGCGGAGCACCAGCGGCGACGTGGTCAACGGGTCACCCGAGATTCCCCCACCGGTCGCCGCGCCGGTGGAGTTCCCTTTCCCGCCGGGTCCGCCGATCGTCATGAACGTGCCACCGGCGCCGCCACTGCCGCCGTTCACGCTCGGGCTCGACCCGATGCTGACGAGGCACGGCGCGAACGGCGCCCCGGGGCCGGTTCGACCGGCGATGCGGCTGCTGCTCGCGTCGAGTCCGCCGGTGATCGCGATCGCGCCATCCGCGACGATCACGAGCGGGCGCGAGCCGAGGACGGCGACCGTCGCGATGTTGACCGTGGCCGCCGAGATCACGCACGCGTCGACCTGGCCGGCGGCCGTCCAGCCGACCGGCTGGGTCGCGTTGCAGTCGCTCGATCCCGGCGACGTATCGATGGTGCCCGACAGCGCCTTGGTGCCGGTCGGCGTGCGCGTGAAGCAGGCCTTGAACGTGCCGCTGCCGTAGCACGCGAGATCGTTGTCGATGATCGTGAGCGTCGCCATCGTCGCGCCACCGAGCGTCGCGTTGGTCGGCGTGCCGAGCTTGGCGATCAGGGTCTCGTCGGGCTCGTCGATCAGGTCGTCGACGATCGCGACCGGCAGCTGGACCGACAACGTGTCCGGCGGGATCGTGACTGGCGAGGTGAACGTGTAGTCCGCGGTCGCCGCGGCCGTCGACGTCGCGTCGGCGGTGACCGGCACCGAGATCGTCTTGCCGCTCTTGGCCGACAGCGTGATCGTGAAGTTCGCGGTGCCGACGGCCTCGCCGACCGACGCCGGGGCCACGCTGATCGTGACGGTCGGCGCGGCGTCGACGTCGACGATCGTGTGGGTGTGGACGCCCTCGGTCGACGACACGATCGCGTTCACCGGGTTGGTGAGCGTGGCGATCACGGTCTCGTCGTCCTCGTCCTTGGCGTCGGTCTTCTCGCCGAGCGCGAGCGACTTCGCCATCGCCTGCGGCTCGAACGTGACCGTGCCGGGCGCCAGCTGATAGTCGGTGCCCTGGGTCGCCGTGCCTCCGAGCGTGTAGTCGACCGTGATCTGCAGCGGCGACGCGGTGTCGAGCTGGACGCCGATCATCGTCGCGGCGGTCTCGGCGGCGCTCGACGTCGCGGTGACGAACGAGACGCGCGGCAGCACGCTCGCGCTGATCGTGACCGTGTTGGTCGCGGTCGCGCCGAGCGCGGCGCCGCCGGTCGGCGCCGACAGCGAGAGCTCGATGGTCTCGTCGGGCTCGGCGAGGCCGTCGTCGACGATCTGGAGGTCCGCGGTCTTCGCGGTCTCGCCGGGCGCGAACGTCAGGGTCGCGGTCTGCAGCGTGTAGTCGGCCGCGGTCGCGGTGCCACCGGTGGCGCCGACCGTCACGCTGATCGGCACGGTCGCCGGTTGCGACAGGTGGACCGGGATCATCGGCGCGCCGTGCTCGTCGGTGAGCGTGGTCGCGGTGTCGAAGCTCACCGAGAGCGTCGGCGGCGCGTCGTCATCGCCGCCGCCATCGGGCGCGCCGTTGTTGCCGCCGTTGAAGGAACATGCAGCCAACACGCCGCACAACACCGAGGTCAGATGGATCGCCCGCACGCGCGCGAGTCTATTCGACGGACCGGGCCGAATGCCACTTACCTGCGGCTGGCGTCGACGGTCGGAGGCTGCCCGGCGAGGCCCTGAACGTACATCGTCTGCGCCCCGTAAGCGATGAACCGGCCGGCGTCGTCCCAGACCTCGACATCCGCGATCGCCCAGCCGCCCCGGGCGCGGCGGACCCGGACGTCGACCAGCAGCCATTCGCGGTCGGTGTCGTCGACGACGTAGGTCGTGAGATCGAGGCTGGGCGCGTAGAACCGGTAGGAGCCGGGCCCGATCGCACGGTGGAGCGCGGTCGGCATCGTGTCGACGAGCGGTGGGATCGCGAGGCGATCGAAGTGGCCGCTCGCGTCGCGTTGCGGGACCTTGTAGCGCAGCCAGCGGGCGTAGCGCGCCGGGCCCTCGACGAGCCCCTCGGTCCAGTAGCGATCGCCGTGGGCGATCCGGCACTCGAGCTGCTGGTAGAACCGGAAGCGCGCGTGCGGATTGTTCGCGGCCGTGTCATCGGTCGGGATCGCGTCGGCGAGCGGACGCACGTCGGTCGGGAATGCGACGCCGATCACATCGGGTCCCTTGCGCTCGCGGACGAACGTCGCGGTCGCCACGATGCCGCGGTTATCGAGGTCGCCCTCGCCGTGCTCGATCGGTTTGGCGTGCGCGAGCGCGACCTGGAGCTGCGCGGTCGAGCCGCCACGACGGAGCACCGTGACGTCGGCGACCAGCGGCGCGGCGTGGATCGGCGTGCAGAAGATCGTCGTCGCGGAGGCGAACCTCAGCACCGGATCGGCGACCGCGGCCTCGGCAGCGCGCAGCGCGGCGGTCATCACGACGCCGCCCGACGGCATCAGATAGTCCCAGTGATCGGGGAGCGCGAGGCGATAGCGTCCGGCCACGTCCGGATCGGGCGTGACGCGGGTGTCGACGGCGAGGTCGGGCATCGACCAGACCATACGTGATCGGCGTCAACCATGTAGGTAAGTGCGCACCGCGCGAGGCCGGTTCCGGGTGCGCTAGAATTCTGCGCGATGGTTCGATCGCTCGTTCTCGTCGCGATGCTCGGAGCCTGCGCCAAGGGTGGCGCGGGGGGCGCCGTCGACGCCTCCGGTGGGGACGATGGCAACACCGGCCCCGACGCCGCGCTGTGCGGCACGCTGCCGTGCGACGCGATCTACGTCGCGACCACCGGCACCGACGGTGCGCCGGGCACGATGGCCGCGCCGGTCAAGACGATCGGGCAGGGCATCGCGAAGGCGTTCGCTGCCTCGCCGCGAAAAGCGGTGTTCGTCGCGGCCGGCAGCTACGCCGAGACCGTCACGATGAAGGCCGGCGTCAGTTTGTACGGCGGGTTCGATGCGACGTGGACGCGCGGCACGACGCCGACGACGATCGCCGGCGGATCGCCCGCCGTCGTGTTCGATCAGATCACCGACGGCACCACGCTCGACACGTTCACCATCACGAGCGCCGACGCGACGACCGCGGGTGGCAGCTCGATCGGCGTGCTGGTCACCGGCCACTCGAAGAACATCGTGCTCGCGACCGTCACGGTCACGCCGGGAGCCGGTGCCGCCGGGACGCCGGGTGGCGACGGCGTCAACGGCGCGAACGGTGGTCCGGGGATCGTCGGCCAGAAGGGCGTCGAGGACTCGAGCGGATTCTGCAGCTCGAACCCGCGCCCGGTGTACGGCGCGGGTGGCACCTCGGCATGCGGTCGTCCCGGCGGTCACGGTGGGTTTCCCGGCAACGGCAACAGCGGCGGCGACACCGGCGAGATCGGTACCGGCGGCGCGGGTGGCGGTGCCGGTGGTGCGGGTGGCGGTGGCCCGAGCTCGCCGCCCCCGACGACCGGGCCGTGGAACGGCGCCGTCGGTGGCACCGGCATTCCCGGTGATGATGGCGTGTCGGGATCGGGCGGGATGTCGATCGGCGCGTTCGCCGGCACGATGTACGTGCCCTCCGACGGCGCGTCCGGAACGGTCGGCACCGCCGGTGGCGGTGGTGGCGGTGGCGGTGGTGGTGGTGGTGGCACGACCTCGTGCGACTCGTACGGCTCGGCGGGCGGTGGCGGCGGTGCCGGTGGTTGCGCGGGCACGATCGGCACCGGCGGTGGCGGCGGTGGTGCCTCGGTCGCGGTCGTGTCGATCGATTCGGCCATCACCGTGAAGAGCTCCAAGGTCAGCGGTGGGCACGCCGGCGACGGCGGTCGTGGCGGTACCGGCGGCGGCGGCGGCAGCGCCGGCGGTTCGGGGCCCGGCGGTCCCTACAGCAACACGAGCGAGCAGGACGACGCTGGCTTTGGTGGCGCGGGCGGCGTCGGCGGCAAGGGCGGCGCGGCCGGCAGCGGCGGTGGCGGTGGCGGCGGCCCGTCGGCCGCGGTCGCGTGCGTCGGCACCGCGACGATCGCCATCCCGCAGTCGACGCTGATCGGCGGCATCGCGGGCGCCGCGGGCCCCTCGGCGGTCAACGCCGGTGCCGCGGGCGTGTCGTCGCGGGCGATCGGTTGCTCGTTCTTCTAGCGCCCGAGCCAGCCGCGGATCTTGAAGATCCACAGCTGGATCGCGACGCCGACGACGAACACGCCGCACAGCGCCCAGAATGCCCACGACGCGTTCTGCAGCGGCACGCCACCGACGTTGACGCCGAGCAGCGAGCACACGAACCCGAGCGGCAGGAACACGGCGGTCATCACCGACAGCACGTAGAGCCGCTGGTTGGTCAGCTCGGCGAGCCGCGACTGCAGCTCCTCCTGGGTGACCGCGGCGCGATCGCGCGCGGCATCGAGCTCCTCGACCGTGCGGGTCATGCGATCGGCGTTCTGCGCGAGGCGACCGCGCGCGACCTCGTCGAGCCAGGGCACGCCGGTGACCGCGAGCTTGCCGAGCGCCTCGCGTTGTGGCGCGAGAAATCGGCGCAGCGCGATCGCGCGCCGGCGCTGATCGGCGAGCTTGCCGCGCAGGTCGTTGCCGCGGCGCTCGCCGAGCACCTCGTCCTCCGCCGCGGCGATCTCGTCGCCGAGTGAATCGACGTGCGTGCCGACGTGCTCGACGATCCGATCGATCAGCGTCGCGAGCAGCTCGCTCGTCGTGCGCGGCCCGAGGTTGCGCTGGAGGTCGTCGCCGATCGACTTGACCGAGCGCGAGCGGCGGCGGCGGAGCGTGAGCACGCGCGTCGGCTCGAACCAGCCGCGGATCGAGATCATGTCCTCGAGCGCCGCGCCGGTGTTGACGTTGATGCCGCGCGCGATCACGAGCAGGTTGTCGTCGTACGCGGTGGCGCGCGGTCGCGGATCGGAGTCGGTCAACGCTTCGCGCACCGTCGCGTCGAGCCCGGCCTCGTCGACCAGCCAGCGCGCCGCGACCTCCATCGAGTAGTCGAGGTTGACCCAGAGCACGCCGTCGGCCGGGCGCCACGCGGCGATGTCGGGCCAGCCCGCAAGCTGCTTGCCGCCGCCCTTGCCGTCGAGGACGTACGCGTGGACGAAGCCGGTCGGATCGTAGGCACCGATCGGTCGCGCGGTGTCCTCATCGTGTTTGGGCTTGCCCATGGGTCGGGTTGTACTACTGGTAGCATCGCGCCACAGCGTGTCCGGCATCCCGCACTACCCGGTGAACGACTTCGGGCCCCTCATGAAGGGGCTCGTGATCGGTGGGGTCGGGATCCTTCACGTGTTCCTCGCGCAGTTCGCGATCGGCGGTGGCCTCCTGCTCGTGTACTTCGAGCGGCAGGCGCAGAAGGGTCTGGTCGACGCGCGCACGTTCGTCGACGGGTTCTTCAAGGTGCTCGTGCTCGTCAGCTTCGTGCTCGGCGCGCTGACCGGCGTCGCGATCTGGTTCACCACGATCGCGGTCGGCGCTCGCACGATCGGCCTCATGATCGACGAGTTTCACTGGCTGTGGGGCACCGAGTGGGTGTGGTTCGCGATCGAGGTCTGCGCCGGCTACGCGTTCTATCGCTGCAGCGATCGGCTGTCGAACCAGGCGCGCCTCCGACTCCTCGCGCTCTACGCGGCCGCGGCGTGGATGAGCCTGTTCTGGATCAACGGCATCCTGTCGTGGCAGCTCACGCCCGGCGACTGGGTGACCTCGCACGGCGTGTGGGACGGCTTCTTCAACGCGGGCTTCTGGCCGTCGCTTCTGTTCCGCACGTGCGTCGCCGCGACGCTCGCCGGCCTCGCGGCGTGCATCGTGATCAACACGATGCCGTTCTCCGACGACGAACGCGCGCGCCGTGCGGTCCTCATCCGCCACGCCGCGCGGCTCGCGCTCCCGATGGCGGCGATGCCGCTGCTCGCGGTGTGGTACTTCGCGGTGCTGCCGGCCGACTCGCGCGGCTGGCTGCTCGGCGGCAGCATGCCGATGATGATGTTCGTCGCGGTCGCGGCGGGCGCGTCGGTGTTGATCGGCGGCTACGTGATCGTCGGGCTCGTGTTCAAGCGGCTGTACATCAACGGCGCGACCGCGACGCTGTTGCTCGTCCTCGCGTTCGCCGCGACCGGCGCGGGCGAGTTCGTGCGCGAGGGCGCGCGCAAGCCGTACACCGTGCGCGACACGCTGTACTCGACGTCGATCGCGCCCGGCGAGGTCGCGCACCTCCGCGAGGTCGGCGTCACCGTCGACGATCCGTATCCGCTGCGCGACGCCGCGCAGTACCCGCAGGCACAGGTCCAGCGCGGCGCCCTCGTCGAGCGCGCGCTGTGCGACGCCTGCCACACGATGCGCGGGGCCAACGCGCTCGTCGAGCTGTCGCGCACCTGGACGGTCGAGCAGGCGCGCCTCAACATCGCGAAGCTGCAGAAGACCAAGGGCTTCATGCCGCCGTTCGCGGGCAACGCCGGCGACGTCGAGGCGCTCGTCCAGCTGCTCGAGTGGGAGATCGCCGATCGCCCGCCGACCTGGCCGACGTCCGACGACCCCGGCGTGCTCGCGCGCATCGCGACCTACCTCGCGGAGGCCCCGCCGTGACGCGCGCTCGAACCAGGTCAACCCGATGATGGACCAGAAGTCGCTGTACCTCGTGTTGTTCGTGCTGACCTGGGCGCTGCACGCCGTGTTCGTCGGCTACGTCGTCGCCGGGACCGCGTTCGCGCTCGTGCGCCGGAGCTCGCCACTCGCCGAGCAGGTGCGCGATCGGCTGCCGTTCATGCTCGGCTGCGGGATCACGGCCGGCGTCGCGCCGCTCCTGTTCATCCAGCTCCTGCACCAGCGGCGGTTCTACACCGCCAACCTGCTGCTCGGCCCGCGCTGGATCCTCGTGGTGCCCGCGCTCGTCGTCGGGTTCTACGCGCTCTACGTCGCGAAGAGCTCGAAGAGCTCGCCGAGGTGGCGGCAGCGGGCGCTCGCGGTCGGCCTCGGCGCGTTCGCGTTCGTCGCCTACTCGTGGAGCGAGCTCCACGAGCTGATGGCCGCCGACGATCGCTGGCGCGCGTTCTACGAGGCGGGCCACCGCGTCTACACCGCGATCGAGATCCCGCTGCGTACCGCGATGTTCCTCGGCGGTGCGGTCGCGCTGTTCGCGACGGTCACGGCGTGGTCGGCCGACGCCGCGGCCCGCGCGCGGCTCGCGATCGGCGCGATCGGGGGCATCGCGGTCGCCGCGCTCGCAGGTGGCGTGCTCGCGTCCCGCGCGACCCACGACGTCGCCGCGCACGGCTGGCTCTACATCCTGATCGCGGGCGCCATCGCCACGGTCGCCGGCTGGGCGTGGACCTGGCGCGCGCCCGAAGGAGCCGGGCTCACGCTCGCGACCGCCGGGACGACGATCGCCCTGGTCGCCGCCGCGGTCGTCCGCGAGGCGCCCCGGATCGCGACGATCGAGACCTCGGACAACGCGGTCGTCGCCGGTGGGTTCGTGGTGTTCGCGATCACGATCGTCATCGGGATCGCCGCGATCGCGTGGATCCTGCGCACGATCCGGGCGTAACAATACCGGCGTGCATCTCCGCCTCCTGCCGTGCCTCGCGCTCGCCGCCTGCGTCCACCACGCGCCACCACCGCCCGAGGTGCCGCACGATCCACTCGAGGCCACGATCGATCAGCTCGCGAAGGCCGCGGTCGCCAAGCAGGAGACCGCGGGGATCTCGATCGCGATCGCGCGCCGCGGCAAGATCACGTTCGAGAAGGGCTATGGCTACGCGAACATCGTCGGTCAGACGCTCGCGTCATCGCAGACGATCTATCGCATCGGCTCGGTCACCAAGCAGTTCACCGCCGCCGCGATCCTGCAGCTCGCCGAGGCCGGCAAGCTGAAGCTCGACGACGACGTCACGAAATACATCGCGGTGCCGACCGAAGGCAACGCGATCACGATCGCGCAGCTGCTCCATCACACCTCGGGCATGCCGAGCTACACCGACCTGCCGACGTTCGAGAAGGCGACGACCAAGAAGATGACGCCCGCGGAGCTCGTCGCGCTCGTCAAGGACACGCCGTGGCTGTTCCCACCCGGCACGAAGTACAGCTACTCCAACACCGGCTACGTCGTGCTCGGCATGATCGTCGAGAAGCTGTCGGGTCAGCCGTACGCGACCTACCTGGCGACCTCGGTGTTCCCGCGCGCCGGCCTGACCTCGACGTCGTACTGCGACGAGTCCAAGCCCGACCCGCGCCGCGCCCAGGGCTACGCGCCGAAGCCCGATGGCAAGCTCGTCAACGCCGACCCGCTCGACATGTCGGTGCCGTTCTCCGCCGGATCGATCTGCTCGACCGTCGAGGACCTCCTGCGCTGGAATGCCGCGCTCGCCGCGGGCAAGGTCGTGTCGCCCGCCGATTACGTCGCGATGACCACGTCGCACGGCATCGCCGGCGACGAGAAGTACGGCCTCGGCCTCCAGCTCGGCGACGTCCACGGTCACCCCTCGGTGTTCCACAACGGCGGCATCAACGGCTTCATCTCCGAGCTCCACGACTATCCCGCCGACGGCATCACGATCGCGGTGCTCACGAACACCGAGTCGCGCGCCGCGCCCGCCACCGAGAAGGCGATCGCGCGCGCGGCGCTGAACATTCCGTCGGACGTCGTCGCGATCGCTGCGGCCGAGCTGCCCGCGTACGCCGGCACGTTCGATCTCCCGGGCCTGGGCGATGTCGACATCGTCGTCGAGGGCGACCACCTGATCGTCGCGCCGCCAAACCAGCCGCGCTTCCCGCTGGAGTACCGCGGCCGCGACCGCTTCGCGATCGAGGTGCTCGATGCCATGCTGGTGTTCGATCGCGATCCTGCGACCCACGCCGTGATCGGGATGACCGTCGAGCAGGGCGGCAAGACGATCGCCGGCAAGAAGAAGTAGGCTCACCGCAACCATCGCGGCGTCGAGCGCAACGCGACTACGTAGATCTACGCGATCAGTTCGAGGCGCGCGCGCTCGCTCGGCGTGCGCTGGGAGCGCGACTCAGCGCGACTTCTCGGCGAGGGTTCGCGGAGTTCGGCTGGCATCGTGTGTGCTCACACACGATCGACCCGTGAAGACCGCCTATCTGTCCGACGTTCACGCCAACCTCCCCGCGCTCGACGCGGTGTTCCGGTGCTCGATGCGGAGCGCGTCGATCGGGTGATCTGCCTCGGTGACCTGGTCGGCTATCACGCCGAGCCGGCCGCGTGTATCGCCGCGGTGCGCGCGCGATGCGCGGTCGTCGTCGCGGGCGATCACGACCGCGCGGTCGCCGGCATGCTCGATCCCGTCGAGCTGCCGTACGTCGCGCGGCGGGCGATCGCGTGGACGCGGCGGGCCTTGCCGCGCGAGCAGCTCGAGTACCTGCGGTCGCTGCCGACGTTCGTCGCGCTCGATCCGGAGACCTGCCTGGTTCACGGCGCGCTCGCGCCGATCCCGAACTGCGAGGTTCACATCAACACGCCGTCGCGGATCGCGACGAACCTGCTCCACCTCGCGACCCGCCGCGAGCGGGTCTGCTGGTTCGGCCACACGCGCGAGCCGGCGATCCACGCATGGCGCAATGGCACCTCGATCGCGATGCCGGCGGCCGACGCGTTCGACCTCGCGGCCGATCAGCGCTACCTGATCAACCCCGGCAGTGTCGGCCAGTCGCGCGACAGCGATCCGCGCGCGGCCTTCGCGATCGTCGATGGCGAGCACGTCGAGTTTCGCCGCGCAGAGTTCGACCACAACGCGGTGCAAGCGAGCGACAGGGCGGCCGGCCTGCTGTCGAGCCCGAACGTCATCGTGCGGTCGTTCGAGGCGGCGCGGAGCCGGTTCCTCGCGGGTCGCCCGAGCGCGCCGCGTCGCATCCGGGAGATCTAGAAGTGGACGCTGGTGCGCAGGCCGAGCGGGAGCTCGACGTTGGGCGTGCCGTCGAACGTCGCGATGACCTCGAGGACGCGCGTGTCGATCTTGGCCCGCGGGTCGTCGTCGCGGACCTGGCGGCGACCGAGCTCGTGGGTGATGCGCGTGATCTTGACCGGGAAGTGGCGGTCGCCGAACGCGTCGGCGGTGATGTACGCGGCCTGGCCCAGGGTGACGCGGGCGACGTCGGCCTCGTCGAGCTCGGTGCGGACCTCGAGCTTGCCGAGGTCGGCGATCGTGACGACTGGCATCGGCGTGGTCAGCGTGACGAGCTGGCCGACCTCGGCGGTGCGTCGCAGGATGACGCCGTCGTTCGGCGCGCGGAGCACGGTCTGATCGAGCGCGACCTTGGCGGCGTCGAGATCGGCCTTCGCGGCGTCGAGCGCGGCGGCGGACTCGGCGATCTGCTCGCTGCGCGTGCCGCGCGCGAGGGACTGGTAGCGCGCGGCCGCGGCCGACGCCTGGGCCGACGCGACGCGGGCGGCGGCATCGTCGCCGTCGACCACGGAGCTCGAGATCGCGCCCGACTTGCCGAGCGCCTCGCTGCGGGTGCGCTCGGTCGCGCTGTGGCTGGCCGCGGCCTGGGCGGCGTCGGCATCGGCGCGCGCGGCGGCGACGTCCTCGGTGCGCGGGCCACGGACCGCGAGCGCATGTCGTGCGGTGGCCGCCGCGAGGTTGGCCTGGGCCGAAGCGACGCGCGCGCGCGCCATCCGATCGTCGAGGTGCGCGATCGGATCGCCAGCTCGCACGCGATCTCCCTCGTCGACGTCGATCGCGACGATGCGACCCTGCGCCTCGAACGCGAGCTTGACCGGATCGCGGTATGGCTCGACGTGACCGGGCGCGATGATCGTGCGCGTGATGGTCGCGGCGGGCGGCTCGGCGGCGGCGGTCTTGGTCCCGGCACCGACCCACAGGGCACCACCGGCGGCGACGACGGGGAGCGCGAACAGGAAGTACTTGAGCTTGGTCATGACGGAGTCCTCTCGGTGGTGGTGATCGCCTGGATCTCGCCGTCCTCGACGCGCACGACGCGGTCGGCGAAGCGCTCGAGGCGCGGATCGTGGGTGACGACGACGACGGCGCGACCCTGGTTGGTCGCGAGCTCGCGGAACAGCTCCATGACCGACAGCGCGGTCTTGGTGTCGAGCGCGGCGGTCGGTTCGTCGCCGACGATGATCGGCGGGTTGCCGCCGAGCGCGCGGGCGATCGCGACGCGCTGCTTCTGGCCGCCCGACAGATCGGCGGGCAGGTGGTGCATGCGATTGGTGAGCCCGACCTGATCGAGCAGCCGCTTGGCCTCGGTGCGCGCGTGCTTCGCGTGCTGGCCGCCCTTCATCTTGATCGCGATCTCGACGTTCTCGAGCGCGGACAGCGCGGGGAACAGGTTGAAGCCCTGGAACACGAAGCCGAAGTGGCGTGCGCGCAGCGCCGGCAGCTCGCGCTCGCCGAGCCCGGCGACGTCGCGGCCCTCGAGCCAGACCTGGCCGGCCGACGGCTTCAGGAGCAGGCCGAGGATCGAGATCAAGGTCGTCTTACCCGAGCCCGACGGGCCCTCGATCAGCGTGACCTCGCCGGCGCGGATGTCGAGATCGGCGCCGCGCAGCGCGGCCACCGCGTGCTCGCCGGTGCCGTAGGTCTTGCCGATGTCGACGAGCCGGGCGAGCGAGGTCTGCTGCGGGCCGACCGCGAGCAACGTCTCCGAGAGTGCGAGTGCGACCATGGTGATTACCCCTTGAAGACCGAAGCCGGGTCGAGCCGGAGGACCTTGACGATCGAGAGCAGCGCGGCGAACGCGCACATCAGCGCGGTGATCACGGCGGTCGCGGCGTAGAGGCCCGGCGTCAGCGCGACCGTGAGGTTCGCGGCCTTCATCGCGCCGCGCATCAGGACCGCGAGCCCGCCGCCGACGACGAACCCGAGCGCGGCCGAGATCATCGCCTGCGAGAGGATGACGCGCACGACCGCGCTGTTGCGCGCGCCCATCGCCTTCAGCGTGCCGTACTCGCGGATGTACTGCAGCGTGCCGCTGTAGAGGATCTGACCGACCACGACGAACCCGACGATCACGCCGAGCACCGCGGTGGTGAAGAAGCCCGCGCCGACGCCGGTGCGGCTCGACCAGTACGACTGCGTGCGCTGCGACATCGCGTGCGTCGTGTAGGCGGCGAGGTGGGGCAGGTTGTCGATCCGCGCGCGGACGTCCTCGACGTCGACGCCCGGCGCGACCTTGACGAGCACGTAGGTCACCGCGTCGCTGCCGAGGCCGGGCAGGTAGCTGCGCGCGGTCTTCAGGTCGGCGAACACGATCGGCGAGGTCGTGAACGAGCGGATCCCCGAGGTCATCGCGACGACCTCGGCGCGCGCGCCGGAGACCTCGGCGACCGAGCCGACCTTGTCGATCTTGAGCTTCGCGTACTCCGAGCGGTCGATCGCGATCGCGCCGGCCTCGCCGAGCCGCGCCGGGTCGCCGGCGACCACGTTCCACGGCGCCATCAGCGCGCCGTGCGTCGCGGTCGGCTGCTCGACGCCGACGATCTGGACGCCGAGGTCGCCGCCGTCGGGCAGCTTGAACTGCGCGAAGTTGATGAGCACGCGCTCGGCGTGGGCGACGCCCGGCACCGACGCGACCTTGTAGTACGCGCGGTCGTCGAACGGCGACGCGAACTCGAACGACTCGTTGCCCTTCTTGCCGACCCAGATGTCGGCCGAGCTGGCGTCGATGACCGACGACGCGGTGTTCATGAAGCCGAAGTAGAGGCCGACCTGGACGAGCACCAGCATCACGGACACCGACACGCCGGCGATCGCGACGACGAAGCGGAGCTTGTCGTGGAGCAGGAGCTTGCGAGCCAGATTCCACATGCGAATCGACGAGGAGCAGCTCTCGTGCCGACGTTCACCCCAGCCGATTCGCGAACTTACGGGATGGACCGTTCCCCCGACGGGTAACGATCCGTTACGCTCGTTCAGAAGATGACCGGGACCACGCCCTTCGGGGACCTCTTGGTCTCGCTCAACTTCGCGACCGAAGAAGAGGTGCACGAGGGCTATCGGCACCAGAGCCGGACCGGCAACCGGATCGGCGAGGCGCTGGTCGAGCTCGGCTACATCACGCCATCGCAGCTGCGCCGCGCGCTGTTGCTCGCGATGCAGCAGGGCCAGCCGGTCGAGCTCAAGAAGCCGCGGCTCGGCGAGGTGCTCGTCCAGATGTCGGCGCTCGACCAGAGCCGGCTCGACGCGATGCTCGTGATGCAGCACACCGATCGCCGGCCGCTCGGCGAGCTGCTGGTCGAACAGGGCGCGTGCTCGTACCAGCAGATCTACGAGGCGCTCAACGTCCAGCAGACGATGGCGGTGCCGATCGGCGAGCTCGCCGTCGAGCCGAGCGACCGCGCGCCGGCGACCGACACGCGCGTCGTCCTGGTCGACGACAGCGCGATCGCGAAGGCGTTCGTCGCCGAGGGCCTCACGTCGCTCGGCTATCACGTCACCGCGTTCGACGATCCGCTGCTCGCGCTCGACTTCATCGCCACCGAGGTTCCCGACATCGTCGTCAGCGATCTCAACATGCCGGGGATCGACGGCGCCGAGCTGTGTCGCCGGGTCAAGGCGAGCACGGCAGGTCAGCTGCCGGTGATCATCCTGACCGCCGACGACAGCGAGCGCGCGCTCGTCGGGCTGCGCGCCGGCGCCGACGACTACATCCGCAAGGGCACGTCGATGGAGGAGCTCGCCGCGCGCATCGACGTGATCGTGCGCCGCACGACCGCGACCGAGCGCATGAAGAAGCTGTTCGCGCGCTACACGTCGGACGCCGTGGTCGACGAGATCCTGCGCGCCGGCGACGTCGTCTTGTCGGGCGAGAAGCGCGAGGTCACCGTGTTGTTCGCCGACCTCCGCAACTTCACCAGCATCGCCGAGGCGCTCCCCGCCGAGCAGGTGATGAACGCGCTCAACGACGTGCTCGGCCGGTTCGCCGACGCCGTGTTGACCTGCGGCGGCACGCTCGACAAGTTCCTCGGCGACGGCCTGATGGCGGTGTTCGGTGCACCGGTCGCGCACGAGGACGATCCGCGCCGCGCGCTGACCGCCGCGACACAGATGGTCGAGGCCGCGCGCGTGCGCAACGCGACCGCCGGCGCGCTCGTGCTCGAGGTCGGCATCGGGATCAACACCGGGCCGGTGATCGCGGGCTCGCTCGGCAACGAGCGGCGCATGGAGTACACGTGCATCGGCGACACCGTGAACGTCGCGTCGCGGCTGTGCTCGATCGCCGGGCCCGGCGAGATCCTGCTCGGCGGCGGCACCCACGCGCTGCTCGACAAGACCGCGCGGCTCGAGCCGCTGCCGCCGGTGCAGCTGAAGGGCAAGTCGCAGGTCGTGCCGGTGTATCGCGCTAACGCCAAGCTCACTTGAGGTGAGCCGGATCGCCGAGTACGGGGTTAGGTCGGCAACACGATCGTGAACGTCGAGCCCTGACCGACGCGCGAGCGGACCTCCATGCGGCCACCGTGCGCCTCGACGACCTTGTGGACGATCGCGAGGCCGAGGCCGGTGCCGTCGGAGCGCGTCGTGAAGAACGGCTCGAAGATCCGCGCGAGATCCGCCGCCTCGATGCCGCGCCCGCGATCCTCGACCTCGATCGCGATGCCGCCCTCGGAGTGCCCGGCGCGCACCGTGATCTCGGCGCCCGGCGTCGACGCGTCGGCCGCGTTGTCGACCAGGTTGACCAGCACCTGGCGCAGCCGCTGGCGATCGCCGTGGACGACCGGGAGCGTCGCCGCGCCGGTCGCGGCCTGCTCGCAGCGCACGGCGACACCCTTCTCGAGGAGCACCGGCGACATCCCGCGCGTCGTCGTGTCGATCAGCTCGCGGACATCGATCGCCTCGGTCGCGAGTCGGACCGGCTTGGCGAAGTCGAGGATCTCGGCGACCGAGCGATCGAGCCGCGCGAGCTCCTCGAGCGCGATGTCGAGGTGCTCGGCGTCGTCGGGCGACATCGCGAGCTTGCGGCGGATGATCTGGACGTTCAGCGAGATGCTGGTCAGCGGCGTGCGGATGTCGTGCGCGATCGCGGCGGCGAACTGGCCGAGCGCGGCGAGCCGGCGGGCGTCCTCGAGCGCGGTCAGCGCCTGGGCGCGCTCGACGACGAGCGCGATCCGTGCAGCGAGCTCGCGCGCGACCAGGTACGTGTCTCGATCGAGCGTGCCGCCGTCGACCAGGATCGCGCCGAGCACGCTGCCGTCGCCACCGATCGCGGGGACCACGAGGCACGCGAACAGATCGGGCTCCTCGTCGCGGCGCAGCGGACTGCCGCCGACCAGCCGCGCGGCGGTGCCGGTGGGCAGCGCCGCGGCGAGCTGCCAGCACACCGTCGCGCCATCGCCGATCGTCGCGATCCGGTGGAGCGCCTCGGCGATCGCCGCGTCGGCTGCGAACGGAAGGGGCTCGCCCTGGACCCCCATGCGGCGCGCGCGGCGCTCGTCGATCTGCGCGAGCACGCGGCGCTCGAGTCGCGGATACAGGCGCTTGCCGAGCGCCGCGAGGTGCAGCGGGACGAACGCGGCGACGAACAGCGCGACGTGCTGGAAGTCGCCGGGTGGCACGAAGTACAGCGCCGCCGCGACCGCCGCGCCGCCGCCGCAGATCACGAGCAGCGCCACGGTCGCGATCGTGACGACCTCGGTCGCGGCCTGCTTCATCGAGAACAGCTCGGTGCGCAGCACGCTGGTGCCGACGACGACGAACCCGACGAGCGACGCGAACGTGGTCTCGGCCCAGACCAGCTCCTCGAAGCGTCCGATCAGCGGGCCGACGAAGTACGTGACGAACCCGAACGCCCACCGGAACATCAGCATGCCGATCACGGTGCGCGCCGCGCGCCGGCTCCCGGCCGAGACGTCGACGCGACCGACCGCGCGCCACGCGAACACGCCGACGACCATGATCATCACCGTCGCCGGCAAGAAGAACGTCAGCTCCGACCACGGCGTGCGCATCCACTGCGCCATCGCGCTCCGACACGCCGTGACGAGGCCGACCGCGCCCCACGCGAGCATCACGAAGCGCAGCCCGCGCGCCATCGGCTTGCGGCGCGGGAAGGCCGTGAGGAACTCGAGCGTGAGCAGCGCGAGCGCGACGGTGCCGATCGTGCAGAACACCAGCACGCGGGTCGCGACGATCGATCCGCCGGCGAGCACGTTGATCCCGCGCCAGGCCGTCATCGCGGCGTCGACCAGGGCGAGCGCGCCGAACATCAGGTTGTCGCGCGAGCGCGCGCCCTTGAGCACGAGCCACGCGTACGACGCCCCGATCGCCGCGATCGCGAGCGGGATGATGCCGACCAGCACTACGCCTCGTCCTTGCGCAAGCCGTACTCCTCGATCTTGCGATCGAGCGTCGGGCGGCTGATGTCGAGGATCGCGCACGCGCGCCGCTTGTTCCACTCGGCGTGGACCAGCGTGCGGGCGATGTGTGCGCGCTCCATCTCGCGCAGCGTCGGCAGCGCGCCGGACGCGTCGGTCTCGAAGGCGCCGGGCTGCGCGGGCAGGGCGGTCGCGATCGGCAGGAGCGTCTCGTCGAGCACGTCGGACTTCGCGAGCACGACCGCGCGGGTCAGGAGGTTCTCGAGCTCGCGCACGTTGCCCGGCCACGCGTGGCTCGCGAGGCGCGCGAGCGCCGCGGGCGTGACGTAGCGGATCTCGCGGCCGACGTCGCGCGCGATCTTGCTGAGCAGGCCCTCGACGAGGATCGGGATGTCGCTTGCGCGATCGCGCAGCGGTGGCAGCGCGATCTCGACGACGCGCAGGCGATAGAACAGGTCCTCGCGGAACGTGCCCTTGGCGACCATGCCGGCGAGATCGCGGTGGGTCGCCGCGATCACCCGCGCCTCGAGGGCGATCGGCTTGGCGTCGCCGACGCGCTCGAACGTCCGCTCCTGCAGCACGCGCAGCAGCTTGGCCTGCAGGTCGGGCGAGATCTCCGCGATCTCGTCGAGGAACAGCGTGCCCTTGCCGGCGAGCTCGAAGCGGCCCGGGCGGTCGGCGATCGCGCCGGTGAACGCGCCCTTGACGTGCCCGAACAGCTCGCTCTCGAGCACGCCCTGCGCGAGCGCGGTGCAGTTGACCGCGACGAACGGCTGGTCCGGCTTGCCGGCGTTGTGGATCGCGCGCGCGACCAGCTCCTTGCCGGTGCCGGACTCGCCGCGGATGAGCACCGGCGCGCGCGTCGTCGACACCGAGCCGATGTGCTTCCAGACCTCGCGGATCGCCGGGCTCTTGCCGAGGATCTCGCCGCTGCCGTGATCGGGGTGCGCGAGCTCGACGAGCTGACCGCGCGCCTCGCGGCTGTCGAGCGCGCCGCGCACGACCGCGCGCAGCTTGTCGATGTCGACCGGCTTCACGACGTACTCGTAGGCGCCGAGCTGGATCGCCTTGACGGTCGACTGCATGTCGTCGCGCGCGGTGACCACGACGACCGCGGGTGCGTGCGGTCGGCCGGCGAGCGCCGACAGCACGTCGAAGCCCGAGCCACCCGGCAGCCCGAGGTCGAGCAGGATCAGATCGAGCGACGTCGTCCCGGCCACCGCGGTGATCGCGCCGGGCGCGTCCTGCGCGGTGACCACGTCATAGCCCTCACCACCGAGAAACTTCTCGAGCGTCCGGCGGATCGAGCGGTCGTCGTCGACGATCAAGATGCGAGCCACGGCGTTCACCACTGTCGAGGTCCATCACCGTTCGTGCCAGCGCCAAATGCGCGAAATCGCGCCGGCCGAGAGGCCGTGTAGTAACGGTTCGTTACGACGCTTCATATTGACAGTGAATCAAACAGTGTTAGATTGGGGTGTGGACGAGAGCTGGACCCTGAGCGAGCTGGTCGACGAAGCGAAGCGACGGATCGCGGCGCTGCCGGCGCCGAAGAACGGCCAGGTCCGCGCGGTGCCCGACGATCGGACCGTCCGCTACTACGGCACGCTCGGCCTGCTCGATCGTCCGACCGCGATGCGCGGACGCACCGCGCTCTACGGCAAGAAGCACCTCGCGCAGATCGTGGCGATCAAGCGGCTGCAGACCGCCGGGCGCAGTCTCGCCGAGATCGCTGCGCTGTGGCCGACGCTCGACGCTCCGACGCTCCAGCGGATGTCGGGCATCGAGCTGCCGGCAGCGACGCGCGAGTTCTGGAAGGCGAACCCGGCGCCCATGCCCACGCCCCACGTTCCGATTCCGATCCCGACGACCCACCAGCCGATCCAGATGCGCGTGCAAGTCGCGCCCGGCAAGACCTTGCTGATCACCGTCCAACTCGAGGAGACCGTATGACCGCGCAACCGATCCTGATGAGCCTGATGACCGATGACGACGTCGCGAAGTTCGGCACCGATAGCGACGCCGGATTCGGCGCGCTAAGAACCGAGCGCGGCTGCCTGCCGCTCGCCGCGATGGACGTCGACGCGCGCGTCGCCGGCGTGATCGCGTCGATCGAGCTCGCGCAGACGTTCGTCAACACGACCGGCGCGGCGATCGAGGCGACCTACATCTTCCCGCTGCCCGATCGCATGGCCGTGCATCGCTTCCGGATGACGATCGGCGCGCGCACGATCGAGGGCGTCGTCGACGAGCGCGGCGCGGCGCGCGAGCAGTACGATCAGGCGATCGCCGCCGGGCACCGCGCGGCGATCAGCGAAGAGGAGCGGCCGGGCGTGTTCACGCTGCGCGTCGGCAACCTGCTGGCCGGCGAGGCCGCGACCGTGCGGCTGTCGCTCGTCGGGCCGCTGCCGGTCGACGACGGCGAGGTCACGTTCCGGTTTCCGCTCGTGGTCGCGCCGCGCTACATCCCGGGCCACGGCCTCGCCGGCGATCAGGCGGGGCTCGGCACCGCGGCCGACACCGACCTCGTGCCCGACGCGTCGCGGATCTCGCCGCCGGTCATGCTGCGCGGCTGCGCGAACCCGGTGCGGCTCGGCATCCGCGTGGCGCTCGAGGACCTCGCGATCGCGAACCTGGCGTCGAGCCTCCACGCGGTGACCGAGACCGTGCGCGACGCGCGCGTGATCTCGGTGCAACCCGGGGACAAGCTCGATCGCGACTTCATCCTGCGCTGGACGATCGCCGCCGCCGAGCTGCAGAGCTCGCTGGTCGTCGCGCCCGACGCCGAGGGTGGTGGCACGTTCATGCTGACGCTCGTCCCGCCGGCCACCTCGACGGTCGGGGCGCGGCCGCGCGACGTCGTGTTCGTGATCGATCGGTCGGGCTCGATGGGCGGCTGGAAGATGGTCGCGGCGCGGCGCGCGACGGCGCGCATGATCGACTCGCTGACCGGCAAGGACCGGTTCTGCACGATCGCGTTCGACAACGTCGCCGAGCTGATGCCGGCGGCGGGCCTCGTCGCGGCGACCGATCGCGAGCGGTTCCGCGCGGTCGAGGCGCTCGGCAAGGTCGACGCGCGCGGCGGCACCGAGCTCGCCGAGCCGCTGCGCCGCGCGGTCGGCATGCTCGCCGGTGGCACCGACGAGCGCGAGCGCGTCGTCGTGCTGATCACCGATGGCCAGGTCGGCAACGAGGACCAGATCCTCCACGAGCTCGTGCCGAGCATCAAGAACGTGCGCATGTTCGCGCTCGGTATCGATCAGGCGGTCAACGCGGCGTTCCTCCGCCGGCTCGCGAGCGCGGGCGGTGGGCTGTGCGAGCTCGTCGAGTCGGAGGACCGGCTCGACGCGGTGATGGCGAAGGTCCATCGCCGGATCGGCACGCCGATGGCGACCGAGCTCGTCCCGACCGCGACCGGGATCGCGATCGATCTCGCGACGCTGTCGCCGGGGCGACTGCCCGACGTCTACGCCGGTGCGCCGGTCACGATCCTCGGACGCTACGCCGGCACGGTGGCGCCCGACGCGTCGATCGCGATCGCCGGCACGAGCTTTGGCGAGCCGCTCGCGATCCGCGTGGTCCGCGATCGCGCGACCGCCGGGACGTGGCTGCCGGCGAGCTGGGCCCGCGCGCGGATCCGCGATCTCGAGGACGCCTACGCGGTGGCCGGGTCGCCCGAGCTCGCCGCGCAGATCGTCGCGCTCTCGAAGCGCCACGCCGTGCTGTCGCGGTTCACCGCCTACCTCGCGGTCGATCGCAGCGAGGTCGCGAACCCGGGTGGCACGCTGCGCCAGGTCGTGCAGCCGGTCGAGTCGCCGGCGGGCTGGGCCCAGGCGGCGCCACAGCCGGCACCGCCGTCGATGATCATGCATCAGTCGGTGGGTGCCGGCGCAACGAGGGGCGGCGCGATGAAGACGATGATGGCAGCGCCGTCCAGCGCCCCGATGGGTGCACCGCCGAAGGCGCCGGCGCCAGCGTCCCCCGCGCCGATGCAGGTGCAGATGTCGCGGTCGGCGAGCGCCGGCATGGCGGACAAGAGCAAGCGCGACTCGAGCGACGCCAAGGAGCTGGCGGCGCCGAGCACGACCGCCTATCACGGAAAGCTCGCGGCGCTCGCCAAGGAGCTCGCGAGCAAGGCGACCGGCGACGCCGCGGCGCTGCGCCTCGTGCGCCAGCGGCTCGTCGAGTGGGTCGAGGACGTGCGCTCGGTCGGCGGGCTCGACGCGCTCGCGGCCGAGGTCGAGCGGCTGATCGCGCGACTCGCGGCGGCGCTCGTGGCCGGCGATCCCGCGGAGATCGGGGCGGTCGCGACCGCGCTGACCGCGCTCGCGGGCGGCGGGGCAGAGCCGGCGAAGAAGTCTCGCCTCGCGTTCTGGAAGTAGCCGCGCTATCGCACGGGCGTGGGTCCGCTCATCGTCGTCGTCCTCGCGCTCGGGTGGTGTACGCCACCCGGGCGCGTCGCGATCGTCGATGCGCCGATGGCGTTCTCACCCGAGCGCGCCGCGTCGACCCTCGCGTACCGGCGCGCGCACAGCGATCCGGCCGCGACCGATCTGACGATCGCGCCGCGCGTGATCGTCCTCCACTACACGAGCGGTGACTCGGCCGCCGCGACGCGCGCGTACTTCGACAACCCGACGATCGAGCCGAGCCGCACCCGCCTCGCGAGCGCCGGCGCGGTCAACGTGTCGGCGCACTTCGTCGTCGATCGCGACGGCACGATCTATCAGCTGCAGCCCGAGACCCGGTTCGCGCGCCATTGCATCGGGCTCAACCACGTGGCGATCGGGATCGAGAATGTCGGCGACGCGACGATCGCCCCGCTCACGCAGGCCCAGGTCGACGCCAACATCGCGCTGGTCCGCATGCTGGCGACCCGGTTTCCGATCGCGCGCGTGATCGGTCACAGCGAGAGCGCGACGTTGATCGGCACGGCCGACTACATCGAGCGCGATCCGACGTACGCGAACGACAAGCCCGATCCGGGCGCGGCGTTCATGGCCGCCGTGCGCCGCGGCCTCTAACGCAGCTTCTGCGGCTTCTTCTTGAGGGTGACGTGGACGGCCTGGTTGTTCTGGCGCGGCGTGATCTTCTCGCTCTCGCCCGCGAAGCCATCCTTGGCGAACACGATCGTCGAGGTCTCGAGCATCGGTAGCTGGACCGTCGTCGGCGTGAAGCCCTTGGGCTTGCCGCCGACGCTGATCGACGCGCCGGCCGGCGTCGAGCTGACCTTCACCGAGAACGTCGCGTGCCCGAGCGCGACGCGCAGCTTGGCGCCCGCCGCTGTGGCGACGACGTTGCGGGCAGTCTCGGCGTAGGTCGCCTTCCTGAAGCCGAGGCGCGCCGGGCCGCACGGCAGGACGAGCTTCTGCGGCGACACGCCGATCTGGAGATCCTTCTCGTCGAGGATGTCGACGCCGGGCGGGGCGGTCACGACGTCGACCGAGCACTCCGCGGTCGCGGTGCTCGCGGCATCGGCGCTCGCGGGCACGCCGGCATCGACGACGACAACGGGCACGATCTCGGCCGAGGCCGAGCCCGAGCCCGAGCCCGAGCCGCCCGAGCCCGACCCGATCTCGGCGGGGAGCACCGCGTGGACCGGGACCTTCGGCGGTGGCGTCTTGTTGTCGTGCATCACGAACCACAGGACGCCGACGCCGAGCGCGATCACCGTGATCGTCGACAGGATGATCACGAGCCAGCGGCGCCGCTTGACCGGCGCGTCGATGTCCCGCACCGGCATCGCGTTGTTGACCGAGTCACTGGCGCGGTAGTACGCGGCCGCGCCGGTGTCGGTCAGCGGGCGCATCGGCGGCGCCATCGGCAGCGCCATCGGCGCCATCGGCGGCGCCATCGGGACGTGCATCGGCGTCGGGTAGATCGGCGACGCCCCGCTCGACGACGCGAACGCCTGCGGCGACGGCATCGCGCTCTGCATCATGACCCCGGGATGCGGCGTCGGGATCGCGGCCGGCGCCATCATCATGCCGGGCATCGGTGCCGGCGCGTGCGCGACGACCGGCGGCATCGGCATCGGCGGGGCCGGCAGCGGCATGGCGTGATCCATCAGCGTCGGATCGATCTGCACCTTGGGCTCGGTTGGCTGATCGACGTCGTTGGCGTCGACTGCCTGGATCACCTTGGTCTTCGGCGCCATCCCCTTGGGCTGCGCTCGCGGCGACGGCGCGGGCACGACCGCCACGGCCGCCGGGGCGTAGACCGGGGCGTCCTGATCCGGCGTGATCGTCCAGTCGCCGTCGTCGGCAGCAGGCGCGGCGGGCGGCGGCGCGACGGGCTTGGTCGGCAGCACCTCGATCGCGCCGTCGGGCGTCATCGTCCAGTTGCCGCTCGGCGTCGGCTCCTCGATCGTCGGTCCGGCGACCGGGCGCTGGGTCGTCGGCCGATCGTTGCCATCGAGCTCGACGTCGACGGTCACGCCCGCTTCGGCCGCGATCATTTCGGTATCGTGCACCGGGGGCACGCCGAGGCCGACCGCGGTCATGCGGATGTCGGGCATCGACGTCAGATCGGTCTTCTCGTCGACCTCGAGCGCGGCGAGGTTCGGGCGCGCCGGCGCGCTCGTCCCGCGCAGCGTCGGGTTCGCGTCGACGCGTGGCCGTGCATTGGCGGCCGCGCTGCGCACGAGGTCCGCGAGCGACGGCGGCCCGCCGGCCGGCATCCGCGGCGCCATCGGCATCGGCTCGGCAGGCGGGATCAGCGTCGCGGTCGGCGTCATCGTCGACGGCGGCTGCGCGTCGAACGTCGACGGCGGCGGCTCGGGCTGCGCGGTGATCGAGGTCGGCGTCGACAGCGACGGCGCCGGCGCGACGTCGTCGAGGTCGTCGATCGCCTCGGGGGTCGCGCCGTCGGCGCGCGACGGATCGGTGTCGACCGCGTCGTCGGCGTTCTCGAACAGGTTCTTCGGCGCCCACAGCGCCGGGGGTGGCACCACGGCGACCGCCTGCGTCTGGCCGACCTTCAACGACTCGAGCGACGGCAGCACCGACGACTGGCCGGCGCGGCGATCGGCCGGATCGTGCCGCGGTGGCGGCACGACGGCGACCGGCTGGGTGTCCTTCGTCGTCGGCACGAACGGCGCCGGTGGCACCGTGCCGGTCTTCGCGCGCGGCGGGATCGTCGTGACCAGCGCCGGCGGGGCGGTCGGTGCACGCGTGCGCTCGTTCGGCGTCGCGGTGCGCGCTTCGACGAGCGGGAACGTGCTCGGCGTCTTGCCGCGCGCCGAGCCCGCCGGGCCCGACGGGATCGCCGGGATCACGAACTTGGGGCCCGCCTTGGGTGGCCCGAGATCCTTGAGGCTCGCGAGATCTCCGATCGCGACCGTCTCGGCGAGCGCGTTGGCGGCGTCGATCCGGCCGCTCGCCGTCGGCGTGACCGGGCGCGGCGCTGCCGGGACGTCCGTGGTCGGGCGCGGCGCGACGCTCAATGGGGCGACCTTGGTCGCGAGCCGGGCGCGGTCGAGATCGGCGAGCACGGCCTTGCTGGCCTCGTCGGGCTCGACGAACCGGATCGTCATGCCGACGCGTCCGTAGAGGGGTGAGGGCGATTTCGACGACGCCACGATCTCGGCGTCGCCCTCGATCATCACGCTGCCGTCGCGCAGGACGAGCGCGAATCTCCCGCGGCGGTTGGCCGGAATCGGCTCCGCGATCGGGACGAAGATGCCTCCCTTGTCCGCGTACCGGCGGAACGCCGCGACGAACTCCTCGCCGGAGGTACACGCACAAACGAGGTAGATCGGAGGCGCGATCACCTCCTAAAATGATACCTCAGTTTCATGACGCGAACTGTTCGCGTCGTGAGGGCGATGCCCTCACTTGTCCATGTGCATGACGAAGGTGTCGACCTTCGGGATGCGATCCAGCTCGTCACGGACCGATTCCAGCGGCGGATCGACGACGTCCAGCTTGAACCGGTAGGTGCCGGCGATGGTCGGATTCCCGTCGGCGTCCATCGCCGCCGCCCGGCCGATATCGCTGTCGTGGTCGCCGAAGGTCTTGACCCAGACCAGATTGCCGTTGACGTCGTGCTTGATCACGAAGACGTCCTTGTTGGGGGTATTGCTCTTCACCGGCCCCTTGCCGAAGTCGACCTCACCCTGGAACAAGCCGGTCGACACCACCGCGCCGGCCTTGTCGACCGCGATCCCGAACCCCTGGTCCTCGCGGTCGCCGCCGTAGGTCTTGACCCACAGGAACTTCCCCTCGGGCGAGTAGCGCGCGACGTAGATGTCGGACTCGCCGGCCGACGGGTGAGGCGTGTCGCCGGCGCCGAACGACACCGTCTTGTCGAACGAGCCGGTCATCACGATCGCGCCCGACGGATCGACCGCGACGCCACCGGCGACGTCGTTGAACGCGTTGCCGAAGTTCTGCGACCACACGTGATCGCCGTTGGCGTCGTACTTCGCGAGCAAGATGTCGTTGTCCGAGCCGCCGCCGGCCTTGAGTTGCTTGCCGCCCCAGTCGGACAGGTCCTTCATGTGGCCCTGCACGATGATGTTGGCGTGGCCGTCGATCGCGACGTGGAGGATCGTGTCGTCATAGCGGCCGCCGAACGTCTTCACCCACTCCATGTCGCCGCCGGCCTTCAACTTGATGAGGACGGCGTCGGTGTGGCCCTTGGACTTGAGGTGCGTGGCGTCGAGATCGAACGACTGACTGAACGAGCCGCCGACCACCCAGCCGCCGTCGGGCGCGCTCGCGATCGTGTTGAGCCCATCGGAGTCGACGCCGCCGCCGGTCCACAGCCACTGCGGCTCGCCCTTGGTGTCGAACGCGGCGACGAACATGTCGTCCGAGCCCGCCGACTTCTTGACGAACTCGCCGATCTTGATGTCGTCGAGGAACTGGCCGACGACGACGACCGTGTCGCCGTGGACCGCGACCTCGGTCGCGACGTCGTCGCGCTTGCCGCCCCAGGTCTTGGCCCAGACGATCTTGCCGGTCGGATCGATCTTCACGAGGTACGCGTCGGACTTCTTGTCGGGCGCGGTGAACTTGCCGGCGGCGCCGAACGTCGCTTCGCCCTCGAACGCGCCGACGACATAGGTGTCGCCGCTCGGCGCGATCGCCATCCCGCGCGGCGTGTCGCTCTGGAGCCCGCCGAACCCGACCGCCCACTTCGTCTTGCCGGTGCCGCCCGATGTCGCCGAGTCGGCCGACAGTGGTGGGAGCGGCGTGTGATCGATCGGCTTCTTCGGCTCGACGGGCTTGGCGGGCGCGGAGCCCGATCCGGTGGCCTTGGTGTCGTCGGGCTTGCCACCGCAGGCGGTGACGACGAGCAACGCGATCGCGAGCGAGCTACGCATGATGGTCATCACGATGTCACGCGCGCTCGTCGGCTTCAATTAGACTGCGCGCGTGCTTCGCCATCTCGCGATCGTTGCAACCGTCGCGCTGTTCGGGTGTCCAACTCACAAGCCCCCGGCCGTCGTCGCGCCGCACGGCAACGCGATCGACGCCGACGATCCGGCGGCGCGGATTCGTGTCGCGCGGCTCGAGGCGACGCGCGGCGAGGGCGAGGACAAGCTCGACGAGCTCGCGCGCCACGGCAAGCCGTTCGAGCGCGGTCTCGCGATCCGCGCGCTCGG
Source organism: Haliangiales bacterium (assembly GCA_038321315.1). Taxonomy (GTDB): domain Bacteria; phylum Myxococcota_A; class Polyangia; order Haliangiales; family Haliangiaceae; genus JABFXX01. The sequence continues at coordinate 79,277 of JBBQEX010000021.1, forward strand.
CCGACTCGGCGGCGCGCGCTCGCTCGCGATCCTCGCGGAGCTGCTGCACGACCCGCATGTCGTCGGCGCCGCGGCTGGCGCGATCGGCGTCGCCGCGTCGCTCGACGATCTGGCGCCCGCCGACCAGCTCGCGCTCGGCAAGGCGGTGATCGCCGCGCTCGAGGCCAAGCCGGCGGTCGCCGATCGGCGCGCTCTCGTCGAGGCCCTCGGCCGCGCCGGCGACGCCAGCGTGCAGGACAAGCTGGTCGCGCTCGCCGGCGATCGCGACCTCGCGGAGGCGGTCGCGATCGCGCTCGGACGCCACGGTCGGCGCAAGATCGCGATCTCGGCGACCGCGCGCGCGGCGCTGGTCGCGGCGACCGGCGATCCCGGCGTCGCGGTGCGCTTCGCGGCGACCTGGGCGCTCGCGCGGGAGCACGAGCCGGGCGATGACCTCGGGGCGAGGACGGCGCTGGTCGCGCGGCTCGCCGACGACGATCCCGAGACGCGCGCGCAGGCCGCGCTCGCGCTCGCGCGGCGCAAGACCGTCGCGCCGGCCCACGTGGCGCTCGCGGCTCGGCTCGCGGACTCCGACTGGCGCGTCGCGGTCGAGGCCGTGCGCGCGCTGACCGGCGACGCCGGCGACGCCGCCGGGCGCGAGGCCGCGTGGCAGGTGCTCGGCCATCGCACGCTCGACGATCGCTCGATCGACGCGCTGCTCGAAACGCTGACCGCGCTGCTCGCGCACGAGCACGCCGGCCTGGTCGCGTCACTCGAGTTGCCGAAGCTGCCCGACCAGTCGCCGCTCACGCTAGGCTGGGTGCACTGTCGCGCGGCCGCGATCGCGGTGCGCTACGGCAAGCGGTCGCTCGCCGCGCTCGTCGAGGACAAGGACCACGTGGCGTGCGGCGATCTGCCGATGCACCTGCGGATGCAGCTGGTCGCCGAGCTGGTCACCGCCAAGGTCGACACCGTCGATCGCCGGCTCGCGATCGTCGCGAGTGGCCTCGCGTCGCCGGACCCGCGCGTCGTCGTCGCGATGCTCGGCACGATCGCGTCGTTCGTCGATCCGGCGCGCAAGGATGCCGACGGGTTCGTCGGCGTCGTGGTCTCGTTGCTCGGCGCGCAGAACGTCGCGATCGCCGGCGCCGCGATCGACGCCGCCGAGGCGCTGCTCCCCGTGCAGCAAAAGCCGATCGCCGACGCGATCATCGCGCGCGCGCGCGCCGAGCAGGACCCCGAGCTCGCCACGTCGCTGCTCGAGTTGATCGGCAAGCACAAGCTCGCGGACGGCGTCGGCGCGTGTCGCGCGGGGCTCGGCGGTCACCCGGTGCGGGCGGCCGCGGCGCGGTCGTGCCTGAAGGCCTTCGGCGAGGCGGAGCCGCCGGCCGGCGCGCTCGCCGCGCAGACCCCGCCACCGGTCGATGTCGCGGACGTGATCGGCCGGCACCTGCGCTGGCACGTGATGACGTCGCGCGGCGAGATCGTGATCCGGCTGCGACCCGACGTCGCGCCGTGGGCGGTCGCGGTGGTCGTGTCGCTCACCCGGCGCGGGTTCTACGACAACATCGAGTTCCACCGCGTGGTCCCGAACTTCGTGGTCCAGGGCGGCGACCCCACGATGACCGGCTCCGGCGGCCCCGGATTCACGATCCCGGCCGAGCCCGCCAGCGGGGCGGAAGGCCCTGGCTTCGCGACCGGCGGGGTCGGGATCGCCGATGCCGGCCGGGACAGCGGTGGGTCTCAGTGGTTCATCATGCACTCGCGCGCGCCCCACCTGGACGGTCGCTACACCTGGTTCGGGACGGTCGAGACCGGCCAGAACCTCGCGGATGCCTTGCAGATCGGGGACATGGTCCTACATGCGACCGTGGAGGTTCTGCCGTAGCCGAAACCGAACGCGGCGCGCGGTGTCATTACCGACATGCGAAATAGATCCGCGGGACCTGCCGTTCGTTTCAGCGAACACATGCGCTCCCGCAAGCTCACCGTCCTTCTCGCAGCCGCGGTTCCCCTCTCGATCGGTGGCTTCGCCCTCGCGAAGCGCATGGTGCAGAACTTCGACCCCGGCGTCCCGACGTTCGAGATGCTCGGCCGCCCGATCGGTGGCGCCCAGCCCGCGGTCGCGACCGCCGCGCACCTGACCGGCTCGCGCATCATGGCCGCCGACGACGGCGCGCTCGTGATCGACGCCGACAGCGGCGCGTTGATCAAGACCGACAAGACCGGCAAGAACATCGGCCAGCTCGCGATCGGTCGCGACGCCGGCCTCATGACCTACGACGCCGCGACCAAGATCGCCTACGTCGCCGATCGCCAGGGTGACCGGATCGTCGCGGTCAAGGCCGATGGCGCCAAGCTCGACATCGCGCAGTCGTGGAAGACGCCCGCCGAGCCCTACGGCGTCGCGCTGTCGCCCGACAAGAAGACGTTGTTCGTCTCGACGATCGCTGACCGCACGTTCGTCGCGTACGACGTCACGACCGGCAAGGAGCGCTGGCGCTCGGCGCTGTCGCGCGAGCCGCGCGGCATCGCGGTGTCGCCCGACGGCACGCGCGCGATGGTCGCGTACATCTCGACCGGCACCGTCGATCAGGTCGACCTCGTCGAGACCCATCGCCCCGAGCACATCGCCCTGTCCACCGCGGCGTCGGCGCGGCGCGGCCGGTTTCGCGGCAACGAAAACGGTGACAGCTTCGCGCGCGCGGCGTTCGCGGTGACGTTCATGGGCAACAACCAGGCGGTGACGGCGTTCCAGCGCGAGACCCCGGTGCAGATCACCGGTGGCTCCGAGCGGACCGGCAGCTACGGCGGTGGCTTCGAGCCGCCGGTCACGCACGAGCTCGCGTTCCTCGGCTTGAAGGACGGCCACACCGTCCAGACGACCGCGGCGGTCTCGCAGCACCAGCCCCGCGCGCTCGCCTGGGATCAGGCGCACGACGCGCTCTACGTCGCCGGTCTCGGCAGCGACACGATCCTGCAGATCAAGAACGCCTCGCAGGTCTCGATCCAGGAGGGCGTCGTCGCCAACCTGACGACCGACAACGGCAAGGATCGCTGCGGCCCCGAGGGCCTCGCGGTCGCCAGCGACGGCGACGTCTTCGTGTGGTGCTCGTTCTCGCGCACGGTCGAGAAGATCGACTTCGTCGATGCCAAGGGCGCGCTCGCGGCGGCGGCCCCCCCGGTCGCCGCCGGCCCGACGCTGGTCGCCTCGGCGCTCACCGACAAGCAGCACTCCGGCATGGTCATCTTCCACGAGGCCGAGGCGCAGGTCAGCCAGCGCGGCGCGATGGCGTGCTCGACGTGCCACCCGGATCAGCGCGCCGACGGCCTGTCGTGGCGCATCGACAAGCACGAGCTCCAGACGCCGCTGCTCTCGGGCCGCGTCGTCGGCACGCACCCGTACAAGTGGGACGGCGGAGATCCGACGCTGCGCGACAGCCTGACGTCGACGATGAAGCGGCTCGGCGGCGTCGGCCTGCCCAAGGAAGAGACCGACGCGCTCGCGTCGTACGTCGAGTCGCTGCCCTCGGTGCGCGTCCCGACCCGCGACGCCACCTCGGTCGCGCGCGGCAAGAAGATGTTCGACGAGAGCCTCGGTTGCCGCAGCTGCCACGACGGCGTGATGTACACCGATCAGGAGAAGCACAAGCTCGCGGGCACGCTCGCCGAGGCGGACACCCCGAGCCTCAAGGGCCTCGCGGCGTCGGCGCCGTACTATCACGACGGCAGCGCGGCGACCCTCGAGGCGCTGTTGCGCGACCGCGGCGCGGTCCACGGCATGACCGAGACCAGCAAGCTCAACGACCAGCAGGTCGCCGACCTGACCGCGTTCCTCGAGACGCTCTGACCCCACCGGGCCGTCTTCGCTAGAACCGCGTCGAGAACGCCATGCCCGGCGCCTGCGTGCCGTTGTAGGTCGGGATCAGCGTCGGCACGAGCTGCGCGTGCTGGCGGCGGTTGTAGGTCTCGGTCTCGCGGTAGGCCATCACGAAGTCGAAGATCGTCGAGCCGACCCACAGCGCGGCGCCGGTGCCGAGGTAGACCTTGGCGCGGCGATCGTCGCTGACCGTCGACGGGCTCGAGCCGCAGTCGAAGCAGTCCTGGGAGGACGACAGCAGCTGAACGAGCCCGTAGACCATCATCGTCATGCCGATCGCGCGCGCGCCGATGCCGATGCCACCGGTCTTGCCGGCGTACCACTGGCCGACGCTCGGGCCGAGGAACGCGGCCCCGAAGCCAAGCGCCGACATCCCGCCGTTGCTGCTCTTCGCCATCATCACGTAGCCGCCGATCGTGATCCCGATCGACATCCCGACCGCGAGCTCGGGGCTCTTGTCGTGGGACTCGACGACCTGCTGCTGCGGCTCGGGGATCGGGTCGAAGTCGCGCGCCTGGTCGGCGTGGGCGGTCGTGGTCGCGAGCGTGAGGACGGCGGCGGCGGCGAGGATCGTCTGGCGCATGACGGGATGGAGTCCACGCCCCGTGCCGCGCCAAGTATCGGGAACTACGGGTGTGGTTGCCGGTTTGTTCGAGAAGCCCTCGAGGACCCTGACACCGGCGTCATGGCTACGACGAGGCCGACGTGTAGTTGCGGATCGCGACCACCCAGACGACCCGGCTGGCGGCGAGCATCGCGAGCGCGCCGGCGGCGACCAGGAGCGCGGTCGCGGTCGACAGCCGGCCCAGCAGGGCCATCGCCGGATAGGTCGTCATGATCGCGACCGGGATGATGAACGTGAACACGACGCGCCATGCGCCGCGGAAGATCTGGACCGGCCAGCGCCCGACGTCGAACACCGCGCCGAGCAGGTAGGTCAGGTTGTCGAGCCGCACGACCCAGAACGACGCCGCGGCGCAGCAGATCCACACGGCGTACATCGCGAGCACGCCGGCGCCGAGCAGCGCGATCCCGAGCGCGAGGTCGACCGTCGACGGCCCGACGCCGCGGAGATGGAACGCGTAGATCAACACGGCGATCGCGCCGAGCACGTCGAAGATCTTCCACGGCTCGAACCGCGCGGTCGATACCAGGATCTGCGCGTCGACCGGCTTCAACAGCGTGTAGTCGAACGCGCCGCTGCGGATCCGCTCGACGAGCTCGACGAGCGACGGCGACACGACGCCTTCGAGGATCGCGCGCACCAGCATGAAGTAGCCGATCACGATCAGGGCGGACGGCGCGTCCCAGCCGGCGACCGTGTCGCGCGCGCCGTACAGCACGATGATCGGGAGCAGCGTCAGTGCCATCCACGCCGCGGCCATCACGCCCTCGATCAGGAAGTCGGCGCGGTACGCCATCGCGGACGACAGGCTGATCCGCAGCTGGACGAGCGCGAGCTGCCACATCCGCCTCACGAGCCGACCGCCTCGAACCGCCGCACACCGCGGTTCCACACGACGAGCGCGAGCACGGTCGTCGCGACCGCCCACAGGCCCTGCTTGCCGAGCAGGATCAGCGCGTCCTCGGTCGAGTGCGACTTGACGAGCAGCTCGACCGGCGCGCTCAGCATGAAGCGGAACGGCGACCACGCGGCGATCCGCGCGATCCAGCCGGGCATCAGCTCGAGCGGCATCAGGTAGCCCGACAGCAGCGAGAACAACCCGAAGTAGAGGTTCATCAGCGCCATCGACTTCGTGAGGAAGAACGCGAGGGCGCCGAGCGCGAACAGCACGCTGAACGTGATCAGCCACGCGAGCGCGACGGAGATGGCGACGAATCCGAGCTGCGCCGGATCGGTCGTCAGCGTGCTGGCGCCCGAGCTCGCGAGCAGGGCGACCGCGATCGGCAACGCGATCACGCTGCGGAACGGCAGCGCGGCGAGGTGCGAGAAGGCGAACGCGAAGTACGGATGGATCGGGCGCAACAGGCGCATCGCCATCGAGCCGGTGCGGATCTCCTCGCTGATCTGCCAGCCGACCCACGAGCTGGTCAGCTGGCGCACGATCAGGTTCGCCAGGTAGTACGCGACGAAGTCCTTCGACGTGTAACCGCGGAACGGCGCCTCGGCGGCGACCGTGCTCCACAGCGACAGCATGACGAGTGGCAGCGTCGTGGTCAGCACCCAGACGAGGAACTCGGCGCGATACGCGACGGTCTCGGCGACGCCGATCCGCAGCATCGTCGGCATCGCCGAGAATGCCCGCCGAAGGCTCACGGCTTGTGGTGCTTTCCGAACATGACGCGCAGGATCTCCTCGAGCGGCGGATCTTCGATCGCGAGATCGCTCGCCTTCTGCGTCGAGAGCAAGTGACCGACGACCGCGGCGATATCCTTCTCGGCGACGCGCAGCGTGATCCGCAGGCCGTCGCTCGCGATCACCGTGCCGAGCTCGGCGAGCTCGTCGGGCGCGAGCGCCGCGGGCAGCGTGAACGACACGCGCTTGTCCGGATCCATCGCCTTCACGAGGCCGCGGAGATCGCCGTCGTGGATCAGCGTGCCGGCGTCGATCACGATGACGCGCGGGCACAGCGCGACGACGTCGTCCATGTAGTGCGACGTCAGCATCACCGTCGCCTCGTGCTTCTGGTTGTAGCGCCGCACGAACTCGCGGATCGCGAGCTGCATCGCGACGTCGAGCCCGATGGTCGGCTCGTCGAGGAACAGCGTGGTCGGTCGGTGGAGCAGGGCGGCGGCGAGCTCGCACTTCATGCGCTCGCCGAGCGACAGCTGGCGGGTCGGCTTGTCGACCAGATCGCCGAGCTCGAGCAGCTCGGTGAGCTCGGCGAGCGTGGCGCGGAACTCCGCCTCGGGCACCGCGAACACCGCGCGGTTCATCGCGTAGGTCTCGGACGGCGGCAGGTCCCAGATCAGCTGCGACTTCTGGCCCATGACGAGCGTGATCTTCTCGAGGAACTCGGTCTTGCGGGCGAACGGCTCGAAGCCCTCGACCTCGACGCGGCCGGCCGTCGGATGGAGGAGGCCGGCGAGCACCTTGAGCGTCGTCGTCTTGCCGGCACCGTTGGGCCCGAGGAACCCGACGCGCTCGCCGCGCTCGATCGTGAAGCTGACGCCGTCGACCGCCTTGACCGTCGTGTAGTTCCGGTGCACCAGCGAGCGCAGCGCGGCGGCGAATCCCGGCGGGCGCTTGTGCACGCGGAAGTGCTTCGCGAGCCCCTCGGCGCGGATCACGTCTTGGGATCCTTGGTCAGCTTCGCGAGCTCGCCGAGCGTCTTGAGCGGGAGGCTGTCGACCGATTCGCCCTCGAGGATCGAGGTCAGCAGCGCCGACCCGACCTGGGCGAGCTGCGCGAGCCCGGCGACCCGGTCGGCGATGAACGGCGTCGCGTCCTTGCCGAGATCCTCGCGCGCGGACTCGAAGCCCTCGGTCGCGGTGCGGATCCAGTGCAGCTCGCGTTCGCGGAACACGCGCGACACCATCTTCCAGATCGAGGTCTCGGCCTCGTAGTGCTCGCGGCGCTCGCCGACGACCCACGCCTTCTTGACCGCGCCCCACTGGAGCAGCTCGGCGAGCAGCATCGACACCGCGCCGGTCGATAGCCCGAGGCGCTCGCCGAGATCGGCGGCCGACAGCGGATGATCGTCGAGGTAGAGCACCGCCCACATGCGGCCCATGTTGCGCTTGAAGCCCCAGGCTTCGATCAGCGCACCGACGGCGTCGGCGACCTTCAAGACGGCCGGGTCGACGGGCATCGCTACTCTTCGTCGTCGGGCTTCGCGACCATGTGCTCGCGCGTCGTGACCCGCACGCCGCCCGAATTCGGATCGATCGGCGGGAAGTTCGCCACCGAGGTCTCCTCGCGTCGCCGCGCGATGATCTCGACGATCTCGCGCGCCGACAGCCCACCGGACGGCCGGATCGTCACCGTGGTCTGGCGGCCGGTCTTGCTCTCGCGCGCGACGACCGACAGCAGCGACTCGACGTCGACCGTGATCACGAGCTCGACGCGCACCGAGCCGGGCGGACCGGGCGGCAGATCGTCGAGCGTGATCTGGCCGAGCTTGCGGTTCTTGGCGACCTCGGTCGACTCGCCCTGGTAGAGCTCGATCGACACGAACTTCTGGTTCTCCGCCGTGGTCGCGAACACCCGGCGCGCGCGCACCGGCAGCATCGAGTTGCGCGGCACGACGACGGCGAACTGCGAGTCGCCGACGCGGATGCCGATGTCGTGCGGCGTGACGTCGAGCAGCGCGGCGTCGTCGGCGTCGCCCGAGAGGATGCCGGCGTACGCCGCCGCGCCGGCCGCGACGACCTCGTCGGGGTTCGCGCCCTTGCTCGGCTTGCGCTTGTAGATCCGCTCGACCGTCGCCTGCACCGCGGGCCATCGCGTCATGCCGCCGACGAGGAGGACCTCCTCGACCTGGTTCGCGGCGAGGCCGGCGTCGGCGAGCGCGCGCAGGCACGGCGCCTCGAGGCGATCGAGGAGATCCTTGGTGAGGCCCTCGACGTGCTCGCGGGTGACGGTGCGGTCGTAGTTGATCGGCGCGCCCGAGTGATCGTTGGCGAGGAACGGCAGGGCGATCGTCGCCTCGTTCTGGGTCGACAGCTGCTTCTTGGCCTCCTCGCAGGCCTCGCGCAGGCGCGAGATCGCCATCGGGATCGTCGTGAGGTCGACGCGGTGCTTGTCGAAGATCTCGTCGACGAGCCGCTCGAGGAACCGGCGATCCCAGTCCTCGCCGCCGAGCGCGGTGTCGCCCCCGGTCGCGAGCACCTCGAAGATCCCGTTGTCGACGCTCATGATCGAGATGTCGAACGTGCCGCCGCCGAGATCGAACACCGCGATCACGCGGCGACCGCTGCTCGCGCGGTGCGCGCCGTACGCGAGCGCAGCCGCGGTCGGCTCGTTGAGGATGCGGATGATGTCGAGGCCGGCGATCGTGCCGGCGTCGCGCGTGGCCTGGCGCTGCGCGTCGTCGAAGTAGGCCGGGACGGTGACGACCGCGCGGGTGACCGGCTCGCCGAGCGCCTCCTCGGCGATCGCGCGCATCCGGCGCAGCACGTGGGCGGCGATCTCCTGCGGGCTGATCGGCTGGCCGTTGACGCGGACCCACGCATCGCCGTTCGGCGCCGCGACGATCCGGAACGGCGCGAGCCGCGCGAACCACGAGACGTCGTCGGCGTTGACCTTGCGGCCGATCAAACGTTTGGCGCCGAACACGGTCGCCGCCGCGTTGGTCACGCCCTGGCGGCGCGCGCGGATCCCGACCGAGACCTGGTTCTGCGGCGTCCAGCTCACCCACGAAGGCGTCGTGCGCTCGCCGTCGGCGCCGGCGAGGATCTCCGGTTGACCGCGATCGTCGAGGACGGCCACGCAGGAGTTCGTCGTACCGAGATCGATGCCGATGATTCGCGACACGCTATTCCTTCTTTCCCATCAAGCGGGAGAGCAGGCCCTTGCGCTCGTTCGTGGCCTGGCGCCGCATCTCGGCGAGCTCGCGCGCGGCGCGCTCGTTCGACGGATCGATCTCGAGCGCGGCCTCGAAGCGCTGCGCGGCCTCGAGCCGGTCGCGCTGGGCGAGCGAGCGCAACCCCTCGCACAGCTCGATGCCGGCCCGGAACGTCCGGTCGGTCGGCTGCTTCTTCGACAGCACCTTGAACGCAGCGAGCGCGTCGTCGATCCGGCCGCTATCGAGCATGTCGTCGAGCTGGCTCGGGTCGAGCGAGTCGAGCGGCGGGGGGCTCGCGAGCACCGGGCGGCGCTCGGTCTGTAAGTTCGGCACCGGGCGCTGCTCCGGCGGCATCTGCGGCTTCGGCGTCGGGCGCGCCGGCGGACCGGGTTGCTCGCGGATCGACGGCACCGGCTGCGACTGCGAGTTCGGCAGCGGCACGGTCGGGTTCGGCGTCGGGCGCTCGGGCTGATGCGACGGGATCGTCGCGACCGGACCGGTGCGCGCGACCGGCGGGGCGCTCGGATCGGCCGTCGGCGGACGCTTGATCGGCGGGCGCGGGACCGGCGGTGGGGTCGCGCGCGGGTTCGGGACCGCGCGTGGCGACGGCGTGCGGCCGAGCTGCTGGAGCACCTGCGCGCGGCTGACCTCGTCGCCGATCTTGCGATAGGCGTCGCGGATCAGGATGAAGATCTCGGCGGCGGTCTGGCGCAGATCGGTCGACTGATAGCGCGCGAACCGATCCGGGTGATACCGCTTGGTGAGCTCGCCGAACGCCGCGCGCACGTCGGCATCGGCTGCCTCGTAGCCGACGCCGAGCACGAGGAACGGATTGAGCTTCTTGAGCGACTCGACCTCGGAGCCGAGCGCCGCGACCAGCTCGCGCTCGGCGAGGGCGACATCCTCGCCGTCGGTGAGCGAGCCGATCACCCCGGTCTGTTGCGGCGTCGTCGACACCGGCACCGCGCCGCCGACCGCGTCGGTCTTCGCGCGCACCTTGCTCTCCGAGGCGAGCGCGCTCTCGATCAACCAGACCGAGCTCTCGGGGATCGGCGCGAGCCGGAGCTCGACGCCGCTACCGCGCGCCGGATCGACGACATGTTTCTCGACGACGCCGGTCAGCGTGATGACGGTGTCACTCGGGAGCGTGAGATCGATCCGGACCTCGGTGCCGACCGTCGGTGGAGTCGATGCCTTGAGGAACATCGCCCCGCGCGAAAGATCGCGACGATAGATCGTCGACAGCTGCTGCCAGGAGGCGCAACGGAGCTTGATGGACAACGCGCCCGCGGCCATTTGAGATCCGCGAAATCATAGGCTGATCACGGCTCCCGAGGCAACGCTCGGTACCGTGCGAGCACGCGTTCGTGGCGGGTCTTGATCCGTTCGACATAGAGGGCCTCCCGCGCACGCTGGAGGGCCTCGCGGGCGAGCTGCCCCAGCCGGCTGACCACCTCGGCGACGTCGGCGAGCGGCTTGTGGACGAATCCGACCACCCCGAGGTCGGCCGCCTCCGCGGCGAGGTCGGCGTCGTCGACGGAGGTGACCAGGAACGCGTCGAGCCCGGGCAGCAAGTCGCGGAGCCGGCGGATCGTCTCGAGGCCGTCGATGCCGGGGAGCTGCGCGGCCACGAGGGCGAGGTCGAGGCCGGTCTTGGTCGAGAGCTTGCGAGCTTCTTGTAGGGCCTGTTCGCCCGAGACATAGGCGTAGGTCGCGACCCCGGCCGCCTCGAGCAGGTCGGCGAGCTCGTCGGCGACCCGGCGATCGTGCTCGACCAGGAGGATCGCCGGTGGCCGCATTTCGGCGCGATCCTCGAGGTCGATCGATCGCCGCTCGGTGCGCACCAGATCCTTGACGAGCTCCTCGACCATGCTGCGCAGCGCGCGCGTGGTCGACGCCTCGACGACACGCTCGGCCTGCTTCTGCCACACGCGCTGGACGATCGCGCGCGCGACCCCGGTGCCCTCGAGCTCGAGCTCGATCACGTCCGCCGCGCCGGCGCGGATGCAGGCGAGGATGAGGTTCGCGTTGGCGCCGTCGGTCACGACGATCGGCATCGCGCGCGGCAGCAGCGCGACGAGCTTCTTGATCGTCTCGGTCGCGCGCTTCCAGTCGTCGAGCTCGCCGGCCTCGAGGGCGCAGAAGTCGACGAGGACGCACGGCGGCTCGGCCTCCATGCCGGGGCGATCGTAGGCCGCGGCGAGCGCGTCGAGCTGATCGAACGTCGTGACCCCGATGTTCGAATTGACGAGGCGCTCGACGAGCCCGCGCAGCGAGCCGGTGGCAGCGCCGTTGGGTGCGAACAGGATCGCCGTCGCGGTCATCGGCCTAGTGGAACGTCCAGCGGCTCTCGCCGTTGGTGAGGATCTGGTTGAGCGTGAACGGGGCGTCGAAGTGCTGCAGCGGCAGGTAGTAGATGTCGAGCAGGTCGCGATAGTGCGGGCTGCGCTTGTCGTAGATCACGCCGCCGGGCAGCGCCCACTTGACCGCGATCGTGTCCTGGCCGTCCTCGCCGGTCGCGGTGGTCGCGAGGAAGCGCTGGGCCGGGCCGTCGGCCGACTGCGAGAAGTTGAGGTCGCTCCAGCCCTGATCGGCGCGGTTGATGACGAAGTTGTCGCCTGGCTTCGGGAACCCCGGCAGCCCGGTCTCGCCCGGCGCCGGGATGTCGAGGTGCGGGTTCGGAAACAGCGGCGCGATCGTCAGGCGGTGGAGCTTGCCCCACGCCCACGTGCCGACATCGGCGCTTCCGAACCCGGCGGGTGACTCGAGGTGGGTCATCGCCGCGAGCATCGACTCGAGGATCACCTTCGTGCAGCTGTCGTCGGCGCCGGTGTCGGCGAGGTGATCGCAGAGGATCGGCTGGTGCGTCGTCGCGCTCAGCTGGAACGTGCTCGGGTGCACGAGCATCGCGTAGATGATGCGAACGAGCTGGTTGTCGTCGAGCCGCCAGACATCGAAGCCCATCGCGTCGAACTCGTCCTTCAGCGAGCCCTCGATGAAGAAGTGCATCCACGCGTTGAACACCGCGGTCGCGGCCGAGTCGGTCAGCTCCTGCGGCGTCGGCGACTGGAGCGCGATCGGCGTCTCGCGCGACCACCCGGCGAGCAGCTGCTTGGCGCTCGCGAGCCGCGCGAGGTCGGGACTGGCGAGCCCCGCGACGTAGGCCTTCACGTCGGCCGTCGCGTTGGGATCGGTGACCGCGGACAGCGCGGTCCCGATCGCGGCGACGAACTTGTCGCCGACGTTGCTCCTGGTGTCGTGCTGGATGCGCGCCATGTCGTCGAGCGTCTGCACGTTGCCCTGCGCCATGATGAGGCGCGAGATCCGCTCCTCGCGCACGCCGGCCGCGTACGTCACGCCGGCATAGAGCGGGCGGCCGTCGACCATCGTCTGGTTGAGCGGCTCGCCGTCGAACGTCGCGCCGACCGGATCGGCGTTCGCGGTCGCGAGGAAGCCGCTCGCCGGGTTGACCGCGTGCGGCACGTAGCGGCTGTCCATGCGGCCCTGCCACTCGGCGGTGCCGTCGCCGGGCAACACGAGGAACGGCGCGAGCCCGGTGGGGTTCGTCGTGACGTCCCAGGTGTACGCGCGCGGATCGCGGTTCGGGACGTACGCGTTGGTCGTCCACGCGATGTCGCGATGGACGTCGATCATCGTCCAGTTCTGGCTGCCGTAGCTGAAGTCGGACAGCGCGGCGAAGCCCTGGTCGACGGTCTGCGCGTGCGACAGGTTCCACAGCGCGCGGATCTCGAACGTCGGCTCGTAGCCGGTGTACCTGACGCTGAGCGCCGTCGTGCCGGTGCGCGGCACGAGCGCGTGATCGACGACCTTGGGGATCAGCGGGCCGTGGTGCGGCACGTACTCGTAGGTCGCGGTCTTCGTGCCGGTCATCGTGCCGAGCGCCCCGATGTTGAACGTCTCGGTGTCCTCGGTGATCGGGACCTGGTTGCCCTCGAACGCGACGCAGCTGCCCGCGCCGCACGGCGAGATGGTCTCGAGATAGACGTCGTTGACGTCGTGCTCGCTGACCGTCGCGGACCACGCGACCTTGCCGTTGGTCCCGAGGATCACGCCGGGGATGCCGGGGAACGTCACGCCGATCACGTCGACGTTGCCGTCGGCGATCGTGAGGTGCGTCGGATAGAAGATCGACGGGTTCGGCTGCTGCAGGTGCTGGTCGGTCGCGAGCAGGGCCTGGCCGTTCGCGAGCGACGGGCCGAGCGCCCAGTTGTTCGAGCCGGCGTACGGATGCATGAACGCGTGCGGACCGAGCGCGCCGAACGGCCCGGTGTGGATGCCCTTGCGGAAGAAGCTGCGCGCGTCTTCGAACAGCTGCTGCGGCACGGTCGGGCGCACGGGGCCGGTGACCTGCGCGGTCGTCGGCGCCGCGTACTTCGCGCCCTTCGGCCGGCCAGCGTCGGAGCGCGTGCCGGTGTCGGTGCCGACGTTCGGGAAGTCGGGGATCGTCGACAGATCGCCGACCGGCGTGAACGTCAGGAGGTCCTTCGCGATGTCCTTGCGCGCGTACTTGCCGGCATCCGACATCGGCGCGGCGTGATAGGTCGTGAGGATGTCCTGGTAGAGCTCGGTCGCGTCGAGCTCGAACGGCGTCGACCACGACAGCGCGAACGCCTGGAACCGACCGAGCACGAGCGAGTCGATCGGCGACCACTCGGAGAACCGCTCGGGATCGAACGACGCCTGGACGTCGGGATCGAGCGTCCACTTGCCGGCGCGCAGGTCGGTCTCGTAGGCGTTGACGCCGTCGGCGAACCGCTGCAGCAGCTTCACGATCTCCTGGTCGGTCTTGTCGGACGACGCCTGCAGCGTCTCCCAGGTCTGCTGGGCGAGCGGCCGCATGCGGTGCACGCGCATCTCGAGATCGGTGTCGATCACCGACGGATCGAGCGCCCCGAACAGCTCGGACAGCGTGCCCGAGCCGTAGCGCCGCAGGATGTCCATCTGCGGCAGGCGGTCGTGCGCCATGATGTAGCCCTGCGCGAACCCGGCGTCGCCGGTGGTCTGGGCCCGGATGTGCGCGACGCCGAAGCGGTCGCGCGCGACGTGGACCGCGGCGTCCATGCCGGGAGCCTTGACGTCACCCTCGACCGGCAGGTCGGCGAACGGATCGGGCGACGCGTTGTCACCGCAGGCGAAGACGAGGAGGGGAATCGTGGCGAGGAGAGCCCGCATGCGCGGCACCTTACAGGGATTGGATCCGGGGCGCCATCGCTTGCATTATGCAGGACTAATGCATAAGTATGCATCATATGCGCAAGGTCGGAATCCTCGGTGCGTCGGGCTACGCGGGCGTCGAGCTCACACGCCTGCTCGCCGGTCACTCGGGGATCGAGCTGGTCGCGCTCGGCAGCGATCGCTGGGTCGGCGAGTCGGCGGCGCGGCGCGCGGGAGTCGTCGGCATGGCCGGGGCGCTGCGCTATGTCGAGCCGGGCTCGTCGCAGTTCGAGCGCGCCGATGTCGTCGTGCTCGCGACGCCGGCCGAGGCCTCGATCAAGGCGGTGCCGATGTACCTCGAGCGCGGCCAGCGCGTGCTCGACCTGTCGGGCGGGTTTCGCCTGAAGGACGCCGCGAAGTATGCGACGTGGTACGGCCACGAGCACACCGCGCCCAAGCTCCTCGCCGAGGCGGTCTACGGTCTGCCCGAGCTCGCGCGCGGCGCGATCGGCAAGGCGCGCCTGGTCGCGAACCCGGGCTGCTACGCGACCGCCGCGACCCTGGCGCTCGCGCCGCTCGTCGCCGGCGGCGTGGTCGCGACCGACTCGCTGATCGTCGACGCGATGTCGGGCACCACCGGCGCCGGCCGCCAGACCAGCGAGGCGCACAGCTTCTCGGAGATCGACGGCGACGCCCGCGCCTATCGCATCGGCAAACATCAGCACACGCCGGAGATCGCGCAGTCGCTTGGTGCCGACGTCGTGTTCACCGCGCACCTGATCCCGGTGCGCCGCGGCATCCTCGCGACCGCGCACGCGCGGCTCGCCCCGGGCATCGACGCGAGCATGGTCGGCGAGACGTTCGAGGCGGTCTACGGCGACGAGCCGTTCGTCACGCTCGCGACCGGGCCCGACGAGGTCACGCTGCACGACGTCGTCGGCACCAACCGCTGCAAGCTCGGCTGGACCGTGTCCGACAAGGGTCACGTCATCGTCGTCGCGGCGCTCGACAACCTCGTGAAGGGCGCGGCGGGCCAGGCGGTGCAGAACCTCAACCTGATGCTCGGCTATCCGGAGACCACCGGGCTCACCGGCATGCGCGCGTGGCACCCGTGAAGCTGCCGAAGGGTTTCCGGTACGCCGGCGTCCACGCGGGCCTGAAGCCGTCGCGCGCCGACGTCGCGCTCGTCGTCAGCGACGTGCCGGCGGTCGCCGCGGGCTGCTTCACGACGAACCTCGCGGCGGCGGCGCCGGTCGTCGATGCCGCCGCTCGGCTGCCGGCGCGCGGCGTGCGCGCGGTCGTGATCAACAGCGGCAACGCGAACGCGCTGACCGGGCCGCAGGGCCTCGCCGATGTCGTCGCGTGTCGCGCGGCCGTCGCGACCGCGCTCGGCTGCGAGCTCGCCGCGGTGTACGCGGCCTCGACCGGCGTGATCGGGGCGCGCCTGCCGGCCGGCAAGATCGTCGCGGCCGCCGACAAGCTGGTCGCCGCGCTCGCCCCGGCGCCGCACACCGCGGCCGAGGCGATCATGACGACCGACACGCGCGTGAAGCTCGCGTCGCGGACCTGCGAGCTCGGCGGTCGCGCGGTCACGATCGCGGCGATCGCGAAGGGCTCCGGCATGATCGCACCGCAGCTCGCGACCGCCCTCGCGGTGATCACGACCGATGCCGCGATCGCGCCCGACGCGCTCGCGGCGATGTTGCGCGAGGCGATGACGACGAGCTTCAACAGCCTGATCATCGACGGCGACACCAGCACGAACGACGCGATCTTCGTCCTCGCGAACGGGCTCGCCGACAACGCCATCGTCGATGGTCCGGGCGCCGATCGCGACGCGTTTGGCGCCGCGCTGACCGCGGTGTGCGAGGACCTCGCGAAGGAGATCGCGGCGGACGGCGAGGGCGCGACCAAGCAGCTCGAGGTCCGCGTGACCGGGGCGCCGACCGCCGCGATCGCGCAGGACCTCGCGCGCAGCATCGCGGGCTCGACGCTGGTCAAGGCCGCGGTGTTCGGCGCCGATCCGAACTGGGGCCGCGTGCTCGCGACGGTCGGCGCCCGCGCCGGCTCGCAGGGCTACGCGATCGATCCGCACGCCGCGCGCGTCACGATCCAGGAGCTCGTCGTGTTCGACGGCGGCGCGCCGACCACGTTCGATCCGGCCTCGCTGCGCGCGCGGATGCGCCAGCCGCACGTCACGATCGCGGTCGAGCTCCGCCGCGGCGAGGCGAGCGCGACCGCGCACGGCTGCGACCTGTCGTACGACTACGTCAAGATCAACGCCGACTACACGTCGCTGATCGTGCAGTCGCCCGACGGCCAGCTCGCCAAGGACGACCGGCTGACGAACTACAGCCCGAGCCTCAAGCGCTCGCTGATCGTCGAGGCGCTGTCGTACATCACGCGGTTCACCGGGCTGCGCTGCGTCGTCGCGGTCGGCGATCGCGCGCTGGTCAAGGCGTCGCTCGTCAAGGCGTTCTGCGACGACATCAAGCTGTTGCGCACGGTCGGCCTCGTGCCGGTCGTCGTCGTCGGCTCGGATGCGATCGCGAGCGAGCTGGTCTCGTTGCTCAACTCCGACGGCGGCCACGCGATGGGCCTGTCGGGCAACGACGGCGCGATGCTCCGCACCAGCGATGCCGGCGAGGTGCTCGCGGTCAACGGTGACGTCATCGAGATGATGCTGTCGCGCAACTTCATCCCGGTGATCACGCCGACCGGGCTCGGTCGCGACGGCCGCAGCCACAACGTCGACCAGGACGTCGTCGCGTCGCGCGTCGCCGCGGCGATCAAGGCGGCCAAGTTGATCTACCTGACCGACGTCGCCGGCGTGCTCGCCGAGGGCGAGCTCCTGCCGCAGCTGTCGGTCGACGAGGTCACCGCGCGCGTCGCCGCCGGCACGATCACCGCGGGCATGCGCGTCAAGGTCGAGGCCGCGCTCGTCGGAATCGCGGGCGGCGTCGATCGCGTGCACGTGATCGACGGCCGCACGCCGCACAACCTGGTCGCCGAGCTGTTCACCGATCGCGGTGTCGGCACGCTGATCTCGCGTGGCGACGCATGAGCGCGACCGAGGCACGCCGCGCCGCGATCCGCGCGCTGCTCAAGCGGCGCGAGGTCGGCACGCAGGAGGAGCTCCGCGCGTTGCTCGCGCGCGCCGGCCATGCCGTCACCCAGGCGACGCTGTCGCGCGATCTCGCGGCGCTCGGCGCCCGGCGCGCCCACCGCGCGAGCGGCGGCTCGGCGTACGAGCTCGGCGAGGTCGCCGGCGATCCGCTGCACGCGGTGGGCGCCCTGATCGTCGATGTCGATCACAACGGCACGCTCGTCGTGGTGCGGTGCGCGACCGGCGCGGCCTCGGCGATCGCGGTCGCGCTCGATCAGGCGCGGCTGCCCGAGGTGATCGGCACGATCGCCGGCGACGACACGATCTTCATCGCGCCCGCGCGCGGCCAGGCGGCCGCCAAGGTGGCGACGATGCTGCGGCGACGTCTGATCCAGGAGCCCTCATGACCCCGCGCCATTTCCTCACGCTGACCGATCGCGATCTCGCCACCCACAAGGCGCTGTTCGCACGCACCCACGAGCTCAAGCAGCGCCGCCGCGCGCGCGAGCACGTCGACACGCTGCGCGGGCGCACGCTCGTGTTGCTGTTCGAGAAGGCGTCGACGCGCACGCGCCTGTCGTTCGAGGCCGCGATGTTCCAGCTCGGCGGCCACTGCATCGATCTGCCGATGAGCCAGAGCCAGCTCAACCGCGGCGAGCCGCTGACCGACACCGCGCGCGTGATCGCCGGTTACGCCGACGCCGTCGTGTTTCGCACGCACGGCGACGCGCGGCTCGCCGAGTTCGCCAACGCGTCCGCGATCCCGGTGATCAACGGCCTGTCCGACGGCGGCCATCCGGTGCAGCTGCTCGCCGACCTGTTCACCATCGAGGAGAAGCTCGGCGGCGTGGCCGGCACGACGATCGCGTTCGTCGGTGACGGCGCGACGAACATGGGCAACTCGTTCGTCGAGGCGGCCGGGCTGTTCGGCTTCCAGCTGCGGCTCGCCGCGCCGGTGGGCTACCAGCCGGCGAAGCTCAACGCCAACGTCACGGTCACCGCCGATCCGAAGGAGGCCGTGCGCGGCGCCGATGTCGTCGTGACCGACGTGTGGACCAGCATGGGCCAGGAGGCCGAGGCCGCCGCCCGGCTGCGCGCGTTCTCCGGCTTCCAGGTCGACCGCGCGCTGCTCGCGCTCGCGAAGCCCGCGGCGATCGTGCTTCACTGCCTGCCGGCGCATCGCGGCGAGGAGATCAGCGCCGAGGTGATCGACGGGCCCCAATCGGTCGTGTTCGACGAGGCCGAGAACCGGATGCACGTGCAGAAGGCGCTGCTCGAAGACGTCCTCGGCGTATAGTGCCGGCGATGGCCGACCATCTGTTCCTGCGCGCCTGTCGTCGCGAGCCCGTCCCGCGCACCCCGATCTGGATGATGCGTCAGGCCGGGCGCTACTTGCCGGCGTACCGCGCGGTGCGCGCGAAGTCTTCGTTCCTCGAGCTGTGTCGCACGCCGGAGCTCGCGTGCGAGGTCACGCTCCAGCCGATCGACGAGTTCGGCTTCGACGCCGCGATCCTGTTCTCCGACATCCTGATCACGCTGCCGCCGATGGGCGTCGACGTCGCGTTCCCCGACGCCGGCCCCAAGATCGGCGAGCCGGTTCGCACCCAGGCCGCGATCGACAAGCTGCACATCCCCGATCCGAACGACGAGCTGCCGTACGTGATGGAGGCGATCCGCCAGATCAAGCGCGGGCTCGCCGATCGCGTGCCGCTGATCGGGTTCGCGGGTGCGCCGCTCACGATGCTGACCTACGCGGTCGAGGGCGGCGGCTCGAAGGACTACCCGCACACCAAGAAGCTGCTGTACGGCGCGCCGGCGGCGGCGCACGCGCTGCTCGACAAGCTCGCGAGGACCTGCGCGGTCTACCTCGAGGCGCAGATCGCGGCGGGCGTCGACTGCGTGCAGATCTTCGACAGCTGGGGCGGCATCGTGTCGCCCGGCGACTTCCGCGAGTACCCGCTGCGCTACGCCAAGCAGGTGATCGCCGAGCTCCGCGCGTCGCGCGCGTTCGCCGCGAACCCGGTGCCGATCATCTACTTCGTCAACGGCTGCGCGCCGTACCTCGAGGACTATCGGACGAGCGGCGCCGACGTGCTCGGTGTCGACTGGCGCGTCGGCATCGACGAGGTCCGCCGCCGCGTTGGCGACGGCGTCGCGCTCCAGGGCAACCTCGATCCGGGGGCACTGTTCGCGTCGCCCGCCGAGATCCGTGCGCGCGTCAGCGACATCCTCGAGCGCGCGGGCAAGACCGGCCACATCTTCAACCTCGGTCACGGCGTCCTGCCAGAGACCGATCCCGAGCACGTGCGCGCGATGGTGACCGCCGTGCGCGAGCTTTCGGCGACCACCTAGTGCGCGTCTGTGTCGTCGGCGGTGGTCTCGCCGGGCTGACCGCGGCGCGCGCGCTGGTCGCCGCGGGCGTCGATGCCCACGTGCGCGAGGGCCACTCGCGCGCCGGCGGCGTGATCGGGACCAGCCGGATGGACGGCTTCGTGCGCGAGCACGCGGCGAGCTCGTTCCTCGGCGGCCCACCCGATGGCGCGCTCGCGCTGTGCACCGCGCTCGGCGTAGCGGTCGAGCCGGCCGCGCCGGCGGCGAAGGGCCGCTGGATCTTCATCGATGGCAAGCTGCGCGCGCTGCCCTCGGGGCCGCTCGCGTTCATGCGCAGCGATCTGCTCACGCTGCGCGGCAAGCTGCAGCTGTTGCGCGAGCCGTTCCACCCGTCGCGCGGCAAGGGTCGCGACGAGTCGATGTACGACTTCGCCGCGCGGCGCTTCGGGACCGAGGCCGCGCGCGCGATCGTCGCGCCGTTCGTGACCGGCGTGTTCGCCGCCGACGCGCACGAGGTCTCGCTCGAGGCCGGGTTTCCAAGGCTCGCCGAGCTCGATGCCGACGGCGGGATCGTGCGCGGCATGCTGAAGCGGCTGGTGCGGCGCAAGTCCGGCGACCAGACCGCGCGCGGGATGTGGGCGCCGAAGGGCGGCCTCGGCGCGCTGGTCGACGCGCTCGCCACCGGGCTCGGCGATCGCCTCGAGCTCGCCGATCCGGTCGAGCAGGTGGCGCCGCGCGCCGGCGGCGTCACGATCGATGGTGACGAGTTCGACGGCGCGGTGCTCGCGGTCCCGGCCGAGGAGGCCGCGACCCTGATCGGCAACATGCCCGAGCTCGCGACGCGGCTCGGCGGGTTCGCGCGGTCGCCGGTCGCGCTGGTCTACCTCGGGTACCCGATCGATCGCCTGCCGGGTGCGCGCGATGGCTTCGGGTTCCTCGTCGCGCAAGGCGAGGCACTCCGCGTCCTCGGCGTCGTGTTCGAGTCGGTCGTGTGGCCCGATCGCGCGCCGGCGGGGATGGCGCTCGTGCGCTGCGTGTTCGGCGGCGGTCGCGATCCGTCGGCGACCGAGCTCGACGACGACGCGCTGATCGCGCAGGCACGCGCGGACCTCGGCGTCGCGCTCGGCGCGCGTGGCGAGCCGGTGCACGCGAGCGTCGTGCGCTGGTCGCGCGGGCTCGCGCGCTATCCGCTCGGCCATCGCGCGCGGGTCGATGCGGCGATGGTCGCGGCGCGCAGCCAGCGGATCGCGCTCGCCGGCGCGGACTATCGCGGCGCGGGCGTCAACGACCTGTGCGCGGACGCCGCGGTGATCGTGAAGGAGGTGCTCGCGTGGAGCGCCTAGCGATCGTGCTGCTCGTCGCGTGCGGCGGGTCGCCCGCGAAGCACGTCGTGAAGGAGGACGCGACCGCCACGGCCACGGCCACCGCCGGCTCGGGCTCGGGCTCGGGCTCGGGCTCGGGCTCGGGCTCGGGTACAGCCCGGATCCGGGTCGAGTGGGCGAACGTGCCGGTCGTCGCGCGCACGTCGCCGGGCGCCTCGGCCTGCGGGACGCCGCGGATCCCGCTGGTCGCGCCGACCACGACCTGGGGCGTGCCCGACGCGATCGTGATCCTCGACGGCGTGCCGGCGAGCGGCGAGGCGCGGGTCGCGATCGAGAAGTGCGCGTGGTCGCCGATCGCGGCGGTCGGCGCGACGATCGCGATCGCGAGCGCGACCGAACGGCCGATCGAGGTCGGCCTCGCGAAGCGCGGCGACGCCTCGCACCTCGACGCGCTCGAGGCCGGCGATCGCGCGCTCGTGCGGCTGCCGATCGTCGGGCATACCGTGACGTCCGCGCTCGAGGCGAACGGCGTGTACGCGGTGTCGACCGCGGCCGAGCCGACCGCCGAGCTCGCGTGGGTCGTCGCCGCGCGAGGCGAGGTCACCGACGCGTCCGGCGTCGCGCAGCTCCGCGAGCTGTCGCCCGGGAGTCACGCGGTCACCGCGTGGCTGCCGCCGCGTGCCGGCCAGCCGGGCCACGTCGCGCATGGCAAGATCGTCGTGATCGCCGGCGACGTCGCCGATCTCACCGTGACGCTCGCGCCATGAGCTGGGTCGTCCCGCCGGCGCTCGAGGACGCGATCTACGCCGCGACCGCGGCCACGATCCCCGGGATCAACCTGGCGCCGAGCCAGCTCGCGAAGTGGATCGTCGATCGCTCGACGAAGTACACGACCGAGCGGCACGAGCTCGAGCGGCTCGATCGCAGCGACGGCGACCTCGCGGCGCGCGCGACGTTCTTCACGATCTGCGACGCGATGAAGCTCGCGATCCCGCTCGGCGAGCTCGCCGGGCGCGGCGCGCTGCCGGCGCATCGCCCGCTGCGCGTCGTCGACGTCGGCGCCGGCTGCGGCGCGATGACGCTCGGGCTGATCGCGAGCGTCGCGCCCGGCCACGCGCTCGACGTCCACGCACTCGATCGCGACGCGCGGGCGCTGCAGATCGCGACGCGCGCGGCGACCGCCTTCGCCAAGGCGCGCGACGTGCCACTCGCGATCGCGACGCGCACCTGCGAGGTCGCGACCGCGCCGATCCCCGCCGCCGACCTCGTCGTGATCGGCAGCGTGCTCAACGAATTGCCCGACGACGCGCGCGGCAAGCTCGTCGAGCGCGCGCTCGCCGCGCTCGCACCCGACGGCGCGCTGATCCTCATCGAGCCCGCGCTGCGCGAGACCAGCCGCGCGCTCCACGCCCTGCGCGACGCGATCGTCGCCGCCGGCCGGGCTCACGTGTTCGCGCCGTGTACCCGGCAGGCGACGTGTCCCGCGCTCGTCGACGAGCGCGACTGGTGTCACGAGGATCGCGCGCTCGCACTGCCTGCGCGCACGGCGCAGCTGTCGCGCGCGACCCACCTGCGCGACGGCGGGATGCGGTTCTCGTACCTCGTGCTTCGTCGCGCGCCGCGCGCGCTCGTCGAGGCGACCACCGCGTGGCGGATCGTCTCGGCACCGCACGTCCAGAAGGGCAAGCACGAGGTGTGGGGCTGCAGCACGCACGGCCGGATCACGATCCGGCTGCTCAAGCGCCATCGCACCTCGGCGACCCGCGTCGTCGAGGCCGCGCAGCGCGGCGACGTGCTCGTGCTCGACGCCGCACCCGACGACGATCGTGTCGAGGTGCTCGCGACCACGGCGGTCGCGCACGTCGAGCCGGCGAAGCTCTAGGACTTCGGCTTGTCGGTCGGCAGCGGCGCGTCGATGGTCTCGCCCTCGGCGTCGACCGGCTTCGCCTCGGCGGCGGCGGCCTTGGCGGGCATCGACTCGGACGTGATGTCGCCGTCTTTTTCGTCGGTCTTGTCGTCGGGCGCCTTGGGCGGCTCGGGCGGTGGTACCGCGGCCGGTCGGAGCGGCGGCAGAGTATCGGCGCGCGCCGCGACATGGCGATGGAGCGCCTCGAGCTGATCCTCGGACACGTTGGCGGCCACCGCGCGCATCGGCTGGGTCGCCCGCAACGTGGCGCCACCGACCGGCGGCGGGAACGCGGTCTCGGTCGGCTCGTCGACGGCGAACGGGTTCGTGATCGGGACCTCGACCGGCTGGGTCGAGTCGGGCTCGATGCGATCGGGCACCGCGTCGACCGTGAGGATGTGGATCGCGACCCCGGTGATGTTGTCGTGGCCGCCACGCGTCTTCGCGAGCTCGACCATGTCCTTGAGGGCGTCGCCGGGCGCCGGCTGCGAGAGCTTGGTCGCGATCTCGTCATCGGCCGGGAAGTAGTCGTGCAGGCCATCGCTGCACAGGAGGATCCGGTCGTCGCGCTTGAGCGTGACGTGGGCCATCTCGACGCCGACGTCGGCCGAGACGCCGATCGCGTTGACCAGGATCGTGCGGAGCGGGGAGACTTGCGCCTCCTCGATCGTCAGCTTGCCCTCGATGACGAGGACCTCGGCGACCGTATGATCGGTCGTGATCTGCGAGGTCCGGCCGTCGCGGATCAGGTAGGTGCGGCTGTCGCCGACGTGCGCGACGAACGCCTCGGGCCCGGCGATCAGGACGACATCGAGCGTCGTGCCCATGCCGGCCTTGTCGGGCTCGGACTGGCCGCGCTGGTACACCGCCTGGTGCGCGCCGAGCACGGCGTTCTGGAGCATCGTGACGAGGCCGCGGCGGCCGCCGTCGCTCGGGGTCGTCTTGAACGCGTTGATCTCGGCCTCGGCGGTCGGATCCTCGAGGGCCTTGCGGACGGACTCGACCGCCATCGCCGACGCGATCTCACCGGCGGCGTGACCACCCATGCCATCGGCGACGATGAAGAAGCCGCGCTCCGGCACGCTCGCGGCGGAGTCCTCGTTGTGCTCGCGGACCATACCGATGTCCGTGGCGAGCCACGCTTCCAGGGTGATGCCGCCCGGAACGGCCGGCCTCTCGTCGGGGGAAGCGGATGCCATGCCTGAGCTCGGAGACATCTTCGCCGGCCCCGGCTGCTATCGCAAGTCCGTAGCGAGCCATCATTTACTGCCATCGCTCTAGGCGACGACGATCGGTGGTGGTGGCTTACCGTCGGCGGCGAGGACTGTGCCCTGACGCCGCAGTCGTTCGACCGCGAGCGCGATCGCGGCCGGCTCGCGGTCGACCGCGACGAACCCGCGCGCGAGCCGCTGGGCGACCACCGCGGTCGTCCCCGAGCCCGCGAAGAAGTCACCGACGCGATCGCCGGGGACGGTGACCGCCGCGACGATCCGCGCGATCAGGCGCTCGGGCTTCTGCGACGGCCATCCGACCCGCTCGCGATCCGAGTGATTGAGCGTCTCGATGTCGGTCCACCAGTCCTCGGGGATCTTGCCGGCCGACACCGGGTACCGATAGATCCGGCCAGTCTTGCGATCGGTCTTCTCCTGCACCGCGAGGCCGTCGATCAGGGTCGCGCGCATGTGCGATCCGGCGCGCCGCGGCACCCGGATCGCGTCGGGATAGAACGCGTAGTCGGCGCCGCGCGCGTACCACAGGATCGTGTCGTGCTTGCGCGCGAATCCCCGGCGCGACTTGCCGCCGACCGCGTAACACCACACCAGCTCGTTGACGAACCGCGCGCGACCGAACAGCCGATCGAGCGCGACCTTCACGTAGTGCACGGCGCGGTAGTCGAGGTGGACGAAGATCGAGCCGGTGGCGGCGAGCGCGCGGCGGCACTCGGCGAGCTGCGGCGCGATCCACGCGACGAACGCCTCGGGGTCGTCGGCGCGATCGGCGTACTGGTGACCGCGACCCTTCTGCACGAGCCCGGTGCCGAACGGCGGATCGACGTAGATCGCGGCGAGCGCGCCGTCAGGTGTGCGCGCCAGCTCGGCGGCCGCCTCGTCGCAGACGAGTCGATCGGGGATGGCCCCCGCGCCGCCGAACTCGAGCTGCATGCCGGTACAATACGTCGGTGCGGTTCTGTCCGTGGTACCCGCTGGCCGAGGCCGCCGATCTCGCCCCCGAAGGCGAGAACGTGCTGCAGCTCCGCGTGCCGGTCGGCCTCGTCGACTATCCGCGCGGCAAATCCGCGATGGTGCACTACACCCACGCCGCCGACGCGCGCACCGCGGCGCGCGCGCTCGCGGCCGCCCACACCACACGCGTGCTGTGGTGCCGCCACCTGATCGAGCTCGACGCCGGCGCGGATCTACGCGCGTTTCATGACAAGCTGCTCGCGGAGTTCGTGCAGCGTTTTGGCGAGGAGCCTCGGTGAAGACGCTGGTGTTCACCCTCGTCGTGCTCGGCAGCATCGTCGCCGGGATCTACGCGGTGTTCCCGGCGCGCGACCACGTGCTGATCGAGGAGGCGTTCGCCCGCCAGCGCGATCCGAGGACGAACGTGACAACCGGGTTCACGATGGCGCAGGTCGCGGCGATCGTGCGCGGCCAGGTCGGCGACGAGCTCCCGATGCCCGACGACCACTGGCAGGTCGACGGCATGTTCGTGACGACCGTGCTCGATAACCCGACCGCCGTCCTGCGGATCGAGCGCGACGGGGACGTCGTGACCTACGCGGTGCAGCGCACGCGGGGCATCGCGCCCGACGACGTCGAGCGCAGCGACGGCACGTTGCGCGCGGTCGGCTGGCGCCAGGGCAAGTTCACCTGCGCGGTGGTCGGCGCCGCGACGTCGCGCGCGCACTGGATCGCGCTACGGCGCTAGCTCGGCGGCGACCGTGCGACACGCGCGGGCCTCGCCGATCGTCACGCAGACCTGGTTCGCGCGCAGCCCGGTCAGCGTGAACGCGCCGGGCAAGACGACGCGATTGCCGCACGCGACGGTCGCGTCGACGAGCGGATGATCGGCCGGCGCGCTGCCGCCGACCTCGACGACCGACACGCTCGGCGCGACCGCCTCGCCGGGCGGACAGGTCACGACGACCTTCCATCGATCGGTCGGCCGGAACGTGGTCGCGTCGTCGGCGATCATGCCGGCGCGCTCGCGCACCAGGCCGAGCACGAGCTCGCCGCCCTTGACCGCGAACCGATCGGCCTCGCGCGGCGGCGGCCGCGAGACCACGACCAGCGCGACCACCGCGGCGGCGGCGAGCGCGAACGCGGGGGCCGCGATCTGCCACAGCGGTCGCTTCTTGCGGAGCGGGATCACGACGGCCGGACGCAGCGCGGGTAGCTCGAACGTGTCGGCCGCGATCGCGTCGGCACACGCGCGGCAGGTCTGGCACGCCGCGAGGTGCGCGACGGTCGCGGCTTCGCGCTCGCCGAGCGCGTGGCGCTCGAGCCGCAGCCACGACACCGGTTCGGCGATGCAGCTCACGAGGCCACCTCCTCGCCGCGCAGGGCGATCACCGCGTCGCGGATCCGATCGAGGCGCTTGCCGATCGTCTTGCGCGACAGGCCGAGGTGTTCGGCGATCTCGTCCTGCGTCATGTCGTCGACGAACCGCGCGACCAGGACCTCGAGGTGGCCCTCGTCGAGCTGGTCGGCGAGCGCCGCGAGCAGCCGCACGCCGACGACCTCGTCGAGGAGCCGCACGCGCGCGACCGGCGCGACCGCGGTGCCCTCGCGCTCGAGGATCCGCGTGCGCGTCTGGCGATCGCGGATCGCGTTCAGGCAGCGGTTCGTGATGGCGCGGTAGAGGTAGGGGAGGTCCACGTCGGAGTTCCATCGCGGGATGAGATCGGCGAACAGGGTCTGGACGATGTCGACGGCATCCTCGCGACTTCGCAGGATGCGCTGGGCTTTTCTGATTAATGCCGGACCGAAGGCGCGATACGCCGACTGCGGATCGTCCGCAGCAACCGCGACCGGCTTGTCATTGGCAGCTTCCACCCTGGATGCCGACCGTACTGCACGGCGTGGGGTCGAGGCCGATCGCCGGGCAACTCGCGGCGGTGCTGCACGCGCGGCCGTCGAGGCACTGCTCGCGCACCGCGCCGTTGCAGTGCGCGCTCGCGCAGTCGGTGTCGGCGCCGCACGCGCCGCCGGTCGCGACCAGGTGCGAGCCGGCGCCGCACACGTACGCACGGTTCGCCTGGCCGCCGTTCGGGATCGTGTAGGCCGCGTCGCACGTCAGGCCGCCGGCGCACGCGGCGCCCGCGGGGTCGCACGACGAGCAGGTCGCCTCGACGCACACCGTCGACGCGCACTCGACACCCAGGGCGCAGTGCTCGCCGAGCTCCTTGGCGTGGACGGCCACGCAGGTCTGCGGGATCGGGAACGCGGGGCCGCGCGGGTCGCCGAGGCCGCAGATGCCACCGGCGCAGGATCCGCCGAGCGAATCACATCCCTGGCACACGCCGCCGAAGATGCCACCCGTGCACGAGCCGGACGTGCAGTCGGTGCCGAGCCCGCAACGGCCGCCATCGGGCGCCGGATCGGCGGACGCGATCGGCACGAGCCCGTCGCACGCCGACGCGTCGGTGTGCGCCGCGATCTGCGCGACCACCGCGTGCGCGCTGCCGTGCTTGGTGATCTCGAACCGCACGCCGTCGAACGGCGGCGCGATCGCGATCGCGTACTGCAGCGGCTGCCAGTGTGACGTCGGGATCGGCTCGCTGCGCTCGACGCTGCCGTCGCCCTCGATGTCGATGTTCAGCATCACGTCGGCGCCGAGATCGACGTCGGCGATCAGGTCGAACACGATGCAGTGGCCGTCGCCGTCGTTGACCGGCGCGAACTGCTCGATCGCGTCGTCGTCGCCGGTGAACGCGACGCCGGCGTCCTTCTCGTGCCAGGTCGGCGCGCGCTCGATCGTGCCGCGCTCGAGCTTCCACGCGCACAGCGTGTCGCCGCACCACAGGTCGAAGCCGGGATCCTTGAGCACCTGGCCGCAGTCGGTCGCGCCGAGCTGGGTGGCGGCGACGACGGCGAGGACGGTGAGCTGGTGCAGCTTCATGATCAGTAGCTCCACGACAGGCCCGCGACGATGCGGTGCCCGCCGCTGGCATGGGTGTCGCCGATCTCGTTGTCGATCACGCGCGCGTAGTCGAACTGATAGCCGAGCGTGATGCCGGCGTGCGCGATCAGCGTGAGGTCGAAGTGGAGCCCGGCGCCGATCGTCGCGGCGGGGCCGAAGTACGTCTGGTCGTCGGTTTTTCCGTCGACATCGACGAAGTGCGTGCGGCCGATGCCGAGCCCGAGACCGGCGCGCGCGTAGATCGCGGTGCGCCCGCTCTGGGTGAACGGCAGCTCGGCGTGCGCGAGCCCGAGCACGGTCGTCGTGCTCCACGAGAACTCGAGCGACGGCATGTTGCCCTCGGCGCGCGTCCACTGCGGCGAGCCGGTCGACGCGAGCGCGCCGCCGACCCACAGGTAGTCGTGCACCCGGCGCAGGCCGATCGCGCCGAGCCCGGCCGACGCGGCGACGTCCTGGGCGCGATACGAGAAGTTCGTCAGCGTCTGGGTGTACCCGTCGGCGTGTTCGCCGCCGGCGAAGCCGTCGAGCTCGACACGCGTCGCGCGGTCCCATCCACGACCACCCTTGGGTCGGCCGATCTCGATCGCCTCACTCGGGCAGCGCGCGACGTCGATCGTCGCCGGTGCGGTGACCTCGCAGCGCGCGACGCGGCCGTTCGCGCGCACGAGCACGCTGTAGTCGCCGGGCGCGACCGCGATCCGGACCGCGGCCCCCTTCGCCTTGTAGGTCTCGGCGATCACGGCGTGCGCGACGCGGCTCTCGACGACGGTCTGGCCCTCGAGCGCGACCGGCAGCTCGAGCGCCGAGGTCGCGCGGACCGGGAACGACAGCGGGACCTCGCCGTGACCCTTGAGATCGACCTCGAACGAGACGTGCTGGCCGCCGACGGCGGTCTCGGCGGTCGCGAGCAGCGTCTGGTGGTAGGCGTAGCGGTACGCCTCGTCGATCGAGACCTCGCCGTCGTGGTTCGCGTCGCCGGCACCGCGCAGGCCGACCAAAAAATGATGCGTGAAGTACGAGCCGCGCAGCCGCTCGGACTCCTGCGAGAGCTCGCTGCCCGACGACGACGCCAGCACCGCGATGCCGGTCGCGTCGAGCCGCTGCTTGCTGGAGAACGAGAAGTCGGCGGCCGGCGTCGCGCCCTTGACGCGCGAGAACGCGCCCGACTGGCAGGCGTCGAGCACGACGACCGTGAGCGTGGCGGGCACCGCGAACAGCCGCTGGCGCAGTTCGGGCAGCGGCAGCTGATCGCCGCCGAGATCGATCGCGTCGGCGCGCGCGTGGCCCGAGTAGTAGAAGAACACGCGCGCCTGGCGACCGGCGGCGACGTCCGCTTGCACGCGGGTCGCGAGGGCGGCGAGCTTGTCGCGCACGACCTGCGGCGTCGGATGGACGATCACGTCGACCGTGCCCGCGGTGTAGCCGCCGAGGTCGGTGAGCACGCCGGCGACCTTCCGGGCGTCGTCCTCGGCGAAGTGCAGCTCGGCCTGGCCGGGGCCGCCGGCGTTCGAGCCGATCACGATCGCGTAGGTCGCGATCGTGTCGTCGGCGTGGGCCGGCGCGACCCCGAGGAGGGTCCCGAGCAGGATCAGCAGGCGCTTCATCGAGATAGCCGTATGACACGCCAGTTCGCCGGGTTGGGAACTGGAAAGCGACGGCACCCTACGGCGCGTAGGTCAGCTGGAGGGTGGTGGCCGCCGCGTTGTCGTTGAACGGGTTGATCGGCGTGCCGGTCGGGGCGTACCAGCCGCAGTTCCCGCCCCCGGTCGTGCTGAGGACCTGGTTGTTGCTGGTCAGGCTGACGGTGTGGTCGGGCATGTTGCCGAACTCGGCGAACGTCCCACTGATCGCGAACGCGGTCGCCGTCAGATCGACGGTCGCGAGGCCGGTGTTGCTGTTGTTCTGCTTGCAGTCCATCGCGACGGTCAGCGGCATGCTGGTGACCGAGATGCCGGTGTTGCTGTGGGCGAGCGCGCCGGTCGAGGTCGCGAACCGGCGATCGCCGATCAGGAGCTGCAGCGAGGCCGGCGCGAAGCGCACCTTGGTGTAGGTCGTGCGAACGCTGGTTCCCATGCTCGCGCCACCCGCGGTGTACTGCGCGTAGTTCGCGCCGGTCAGCGACAGGTACTCGACCGGGTTGCTCGCCATGTCGGCGCAGTAGACGGTGTACGGCTTGGCAACGTCGGCGGCGACGTACAGCGTCTGCGGGCCATCGGTGGTGCCGGGCTCGGCCTGCGCGATCGCGGCGCACGTCGGCGGCACGTAGCACGTGAAGCCGCCCGTCGTGTTCGCGCAGCCAGCGGGGCAGTTGCCGTTGCTGGTCTGGCACTCGTCGACGTCGCCACACGTCATGCCGTTGCCGGCATAGCCGGGGTTGCACACGCAGCTCGGGCTCGACGGGTTGCAGGTCGCGTGCACGTCGCACGCGAGCTCCGCGCACGTGATGCCGGGTGGCGTGTCGATCGGCCGCGCGTCGATCGCCGCATCGTGCCCGTCGGTCGGCAGCGCCGCGTCGATCGCGCCGCCGTCGCCACCGTGGTTCGGGACGTTCGACGAGAACGAGCAGGCCGCGACGATCGGCACGAGCCAGAGACCACGCAAGCCGCGATCCTACCATCGGAGCTTCCAGGCCCGATCAGTCTTCGTCGGGTAGGTGGATCGCGCGTCGAATCGCACCCTTGCCGAACCTGGCCGCCAGCTTGTCGATCGTCTCGCCGAGCCGCTCGCCCTTCTGGCGGTCGGTGGTGTCGAACCCGAGCTGCTCGCCGGGCGCGTCGCGCGGCGCCAGGCTGGTCGCCGAGATGCCGCACAGCCGCACGCGGCCGCCCTTCCGCGGCTCGATCGGGACCTTCGCGAGCAGCTCGATCGCGGTGCGCGCGAGCACCGCGCCGTCGCTGGTCGCGGCCGCGAGCGTCGTGCGCCGCGTGATCTGGCGAAAGTCGTCGTACTTGATGATCAGCACGACCGCGCGCGCACGCAGCTGGTTCGCACGCAGCCGGCTCGCGACGCGGTCGGCTTGATCGAGCAGGATCACCGCGAGCTCGCCGGGATCGTCGACGTCGTCGTCGAAGGTCTCCTGGTGGCCGACCGACACCGGGTCGTGCTCGGGCTCGACGTGGCGCGGATCCTCGCCGCGCGCGAGCGCCGCGAGGTGCGCGCCCGAGACCGCCCCGAGCCGGGCGACGAGCGTGCTCTCGGGGTAGCGCGCGACGTCGCCGATCGTGCGCAGCCCGAGGCGCGCGAGCACCTCCTGGGTCGCCGCGCCGACGCCCCACAGCCGCGACACCGGCAGCGGATGGAGAAACGCGAGCACGCCGTCGGGCGGCACGACGCGGAGGCCGTCGGGCTTGTCGATGTCGGACGCGATCTTCGCGGCGAACTTGATCGGCGCGATGCCGGCGGACACCACGAGCTCGAGCTCGCTGCGCACGCGCGCCTTGATCGCGGTCGCGACCGCGCGCGGCTCGCCGAGCAGCCGCTCGGTGCCGGTGAGATCGAGGAACGCCTCGTCGAGCGACAGGCCCTCGACGGCGGGCGAGAACGTCTCGAGGATCGCGAAGAACTTCCGCGACACCGCGGCGTAGTGGGAGATCCGGTGCGGCACGACGATCGCGCGCGGGCAGCGCCGGATCGCCTCGGCCATCGGCATCGCCGACTTGATGCCGAACACGCGCGCCTCGTAGCTGCACGACGACACCACGCCGCGGCGCGCCGAGCCGCCGACGATCACCGGCTTGCCGCGCAGCGACGGTTCGTCGCGCTGCTCGACCGCGGCGTAGAACGCGTCGAGGTCGACGTGGAGGATCACTTGGTCGTCGGAGCGGTCGCCGCCGGGATCGCCGGAGCCGCGGGCGCGAACATCATCGGACCGCGGATCGCGAGGATCACGATGACGGTCACCGACGCGAGCACGACGCTCCACAGCCAGCCCGGCACCGGCGTGATCTTGCCCTGCCCGAACTTCTTGATCCGCGCGCGCAGGATGCCGTGCACCGGCAAGAGGCCGAGCACGACGACCGCGAGCTTGATGTGCAGCCACGCGTGACCTGGCTGGGCGAGCAGGTTCGGGGTGGCGGTCACGATCATCGCGACGCCGCAGATGATCACGCCGGTGACCGCGATGTCGGTCGACAGCGCGATCGAGCGCTCCATCAGCGTCAGCTTCTCGTGGACGTCCTTCGGCGCATGGACGTGGAGCCGGAGCATCCAGTAGATCGCGAACATGCCGCCGATCCACAGGATCACCGAGATGAGGTGGCCGGCGAGGAGCCAGGAGTGGAGGGGCTCGGGGGACATGAGCCGGTTGTAGCACCTAGCGTGTGGTCCTCGCGCTATGCTGCCGATCCCACTCGTGGCACGGGTCCTCAAGATCTTCTTCCACGACGCCTGCTTCGATGGAACGACCTCCGCAGCGGTGTTCGCGGCGTTCTATCGAGACGTCGTCGATCCGAGCGCGCGCGTGTTGCCGGTCGGCATGGCTCATCGCGACGGCAATCCGTTCGATGGGGTCCCACTCGACGCCGACGATCACGCCTGCGTCGATTTCCGGTTCTGCGCCGATCCGAAGATGCGGTGGTGGTTCGATCACCACGCGACCGCGTTCCAGCCGCCGGCGCTGCGCGACGTGTTCGAGCGCGACAAGCAGGCGACGTGGTTCTTCGATCCGGCGGCGCCTTCGTGCGCCGGGTACATGGCGAAGATGCTCGCCGCGGGCTGGGACTGGAAGCCGCCACCGCACCTCGCCGAGGCGATCGCATGGGCCGATACGATCGATGCCGCTCGGTTCACCTCCGCCGAGGCCGCGACCTCCTTGACCAATCCGGCGCAGCGGCTCGCCGCCTGGCTCGCGCACGGGCGCACACCCGCCGACACCGCGCGCTACGTCGACTGGCTGTCGCGCGCGTCGCTCGCCGAGGTCGCCGCGCGCCCCGATGTCGCGCCGACCATCCGCGAGGTCGAGCAAGATCGCGCGCGCGATCTGGAGGCGATGCAGGATCTCGGCGTCTGGCACGGCGACGTCGTCGTGTTCGATCGGCTCGCCGAGCTCGGCGCACGCAACCCGGGCTTCCTCGGCTACCTTCTTTATCCGGCGTGCCAGTACACGGTGTCGGGGACGCGCAGCGAGACCGCGATCCGGATCTCGGTCGGCGTCAATCCGTGGTCGGGCCTGCCGCGCCGCCACGACATCGGCGCGATGTGCGCGCGCCACGGTGGCGGCGGTCACGCGGTGGTCGGCGGCGTCACGCTGCGGACCGACGAGCTGCCCCGGGCGCGCGCCACGCTCGCCGCGATGGTCAGCGAGCTCACCACGCCCGGCTGAACATCAGCTGGGCGTGCTCGCGACCGGCGTCGAGCTCGACGTGCGACTCGGTGTGGAACGCGCGGTACCACAGGAAGCCGCTGAGGCCCGCGCCGACGATCGCGGTCGCGCTCGCGAGCGCCATCATCGAGTTGTAGTGATCGACCGAGCTGCGGTCGGCGGCGAACGCGGTCGGCGTCAGCGCGAACTGGCCGAGGTCGGCGTGCGCGCGGCTGAAGTGGAGCGCGAAGCCGGCGACGACGACGGCACCGACCGTCACGCCGGTCGCGACGATCGCGGGCACCGGGCTCGCCGGCGGACGCGACACGACGTGCGGGCGCGGCGGCGGTGGGTGTGGCGGCTGCGGCACGACGACCGCTCCCGGCGTGCGCACGAGCGCGATCGTCGCCGCGGTGGTCGCGTGGGTCGCCGCGGTGACCTCGACGCTGCCGTCGGTGTAGCCCTCGAGGCTCGCGTGGATCACGTGGGTGCCGAACGGCAGCCAGACGACGCGGCCGCCGACGAAGCCCTCGTCCTTGGCGAACCCGCTGATCGAGATCGCGGCGCCGGCGGGCTGCACCTGGATGTCGATCGGCGTGAAGTCTCCCGCGCGCAGCTGGCTGTCGACCGCGGTCATCGCGGCGTGGACATCGGTGGTGAACTTGGCGTCGAACGTGCCGCGCTCGAGGCAGCGGCTCAGGTAGAGCTGCGCGCGCGAGAGGTCCTTGGCCTTCACGTAGGCGACGCCGACGTTGCAGATCAACTCGGGGCGCGGATCGGCGGCGTACGCCTCGCGGTACTTCGCGGCGGCATTCACGAAGTCGCCGGCGGCGACGAAGCCCTGCGCGGCGGCGATCGCATCCTGCGCGGGATCCGCGACGGCGGACATGGGCGCGGCGAGGATCGCGATCAGTCCGAGCAGTCGAGCGAGCCGGCGCACGCCACGACCTTAACACTCGTGTTATTCAAATTGGCATGCACGGCGGGATTCGGGTGGTCGGCGCGATCGTCATCGCGGGCTGCGCGAGCGTCCGCGAACCGTCGACGCTGACGGACGAGCCGGTCGTGGTCGAGCAGGGCACGGGCGTCTCGATCATCGGCCCCGACTACCAGCTCGACTTCGCCGCGACGAACATTCACATGCCGCAACAGCTCACGATCGCGGGCGTGCCGCGGATGAGCGGCGACGTGCAGTCGAACGCGTATCTCCAGCACGGCGCCGGCGTGAACCTGCAGCCGATCTTCAACGCGTCGGCGCCCGACTTCGACGGCGCGACGATGCAGGACCAGACGCACTACGCCGCGGTCGCGTCGACGCTCGACGTCCAGCTCGCCGGTCCGGCGATCGCGCGCGTCCGCGTCGGATGGACGATCGCGTTCCGCTGCGACGACGTGTCGGTCGGTGGCACGCACACCGCGCACGGCGTGTCGACGTTCACGACCTTCCCGTCGGGCAAGATCGTGCGGACCGATGTCGCGTCGGCGACCGATCACGCGCTGGCCGAGCCGACCAGCGGCAACCCGATCACGTGCGGCCTGTTCGCGCTCGATCCCAACGACAGCGACCTGCTGTCGTTCAACAGTTACTGGACGTTCAACTCGCCGCTCGATGACGACGTCGACGCCACCGGTGCGGCGATCGCCTTCAACCGCCACGTTCACATGTATCCGTCGGCGTGCGCGACCTACGACGACCGCTACCTCGGCGTCGTGTTCGGCGGCACCGAGAGCCACATCACCGACGACGGCCTCAACTGGTTCGGCTACGACTTCGTCAACTCGATGCCGCGGATCGACACGACCGAGTACTCGACCGAGACGCAGTACGCGACGGCGCCGCGGTCGTCCGGATGCGGCGCCGCGATCGCGGCTCTCGCGACTCCGGTGCTCGCGATCGACGGTGTCCCGCTGGTGGTGCAGGACGGCCTCGCGGTCGATCCGGTGCCACACCCGGAGCGATTCGCGCTGACGTCGACCGGCACGACGCCCGCCGGGTTCGCGATCGAGGTCGACCTCGGCGGCCACGATCACCTCGAGCTCCATCGCAGCGACGGTGTGGAGGGCGATGGCTGGTTCATCCCGCAGGCCGACGGGGCCTCGACGATCCTGTGGTTCCGCGACGCTCTCCCTCCCGACGTCACGATCGACGGCGCGGTTCGTTAGAACGTTCCGGACAGCGACACGGCGCCACCGTTGGCGCTCGGCTCGATCGCGACGGTGGTGCCGTGGCGTGCATGCCACCAGAGATAACCGGAGGCGACCGCCGCCACGCCGGCGACGCCGCCGACCACCCACGACGCGTGTTGCCAGTTGTGGCTCGACGACACCAGCCGCAGGTACTCGTTCATCAGGATCTCGTTCCCGGCGTCGTTGGCCCGCTTGCGCGCATAGATGTAGAGGCTGAGCGCGACGATACCGCTGGTCCCGGCGATCGTGGTCGCGAGGATCGGCGCCGTGTACGAGCGGTCGTGCACGACGACCGGGCGATCGACATAGACCTTGTCCGGCTTGAGATCGGGCGGGCGCACGACCGCGGCCGCGTCGAGCTTGGCGCGCGCCGCGATCGCGTCGTGGCTCGTCGCGGTGCCCTCGATCACCTTGTCGGCGAAGCCCTCGGCGTGGATCGTGAGCTTGTAGTGACCGAACGGCACCCACGCGCGGTGCGAACCGAGCAGCGGCTCGTCGGCGTGCGCGTTGTATTCGACGATCGTCCCGGCGGTGGCAGGCTCGACGACGAGATCGATCGGCGTGAAGTTGTCGGCGCGAAGCTTCTGGTCGACCGCGTCGGCGACCGTGCGCACCGTGCTAATGAAGTTGGCGTCGAGCGTGGCGCCGGTGGCGACGCACTGGTCGAGGTAACGGGCGGCGTGCGGGAAGTCCTTCGCCTTGTAGAACGCGACGCCGACGTTGCACATCAGCTCCGGCTTCGGATCGGCGGCATAGGCCTCGCGGAACTTGGCGGCCGCGCCGGCAAAGTTGCCGCTGTCGGCGAGCGCGCGGGCATCGCTGGCGAGCTTGTCCGAGGCATCGCCGTCCGCGTGCGCCGTCGCGACCACCGTGACCGACACGACACCCACCGCAAGGAGCAGTCTCACCCGGCCAATTCTATGTCGATCGAGGGCGCCGCACCATCGCTGTGCGATAATCCAGGGCGATGATGCGATCCTGGGCGGTGTGGTGAGCGCACGGTTTTCGCTGGTGGTGGCCACGATCGCATCGGCCTGCGTGAACATCCCGCCATTTGCGGGCGGCGACGCGGGCGGCAACGGCGACGGCGCGATCGCGATGTGCGATCCGGCGACCGCGACGACGGTGAGCGCGCAGCTCGATGGCACGACCCAGATGGTCTGCGGGCCGCACTACACGATGCGATTCTCGAATGACGGATTTCGCTACCCCTCCAGCTTCGTGGTCGCGGGTCACGAGCTGCTCGCGCAAGGCGCGACGTGCGCCGACGAGAGCGGGCTCGGCATCGGCCTGTATCCCGCGGGCATCATCGACGGCGAGGTCCCGGTGTCGCCCGAGTCGGTGACCAGCCAGAAGCTCGAGGTCGAGCTCGAGACCCCGTTCGTGGTCCGCGTCGGGTTGACCTGGCAGGTCGGGCTCGGAAGCTGCTCGGGCATGTTCAACGGGCGCACGTCGTTCTCGTTCTTCAAGAACGGACGGATCGCGCGGATGGACGAGATCGTGCAGACGGTCGGGGGCGTGGACGCCAGCGCGTGTCTCGCGACGTGCACCACGACCTCTCCGAGCTGGCGCGTCACGACGTTCAGCTCGTTCGCGAACACCGGCCAGACGCTCGCGCACGGCACGGTCCCCGCCACGCTCGGCCAGTCCGACGGGACGATCCCGAACGAGAACTGCATCAGCACCGGCCAGTATCACGTCGGCCTCGGATGGTCCGAGGACAGCGGTGGCAAGCGGCTGCGCCGCAACGCGCAGAGCGCGATGGCGTTCGTCTATGATCTCGAGCAGGGCACGACCATCGGGGCCTTCGATCACCTCGTGCGCACGACCTACGTCGTGTCGACCGCCGGTTGCGACGAGCCGACGCTCGCCGCCTATGACTCGCTGTCGATCCAGCTCAACGTCGGCCGACCCAACATGACGCCGCAGACCACGATCGAGCCGTCGCGGGACGGGATCTACGGCGGGTCGCCGGACGCGATCGAACACGGGTTGCCGCTCATGAACGACGCCGTCGAGCTGTCGCTCCGCGGCGGCGATCCGAGCGTCCCGGCCGCGTGGGTCGCCTGGCTGCGTTACACCGACAACTATACGGGGTTCACGATCAAGAAGAACGGGATCGATCTCGGGGCCGCGGCCGAGT
This sequence comes from Haliangiales bacterium, assembly GCA_038321315.1. Lineage (GTDB taxonomy): Bacteria > Myxococcota_A > Polyangia > Haliangiales > Haliangiaceae > JABFXX01. Next base: position 117,218 of record JBBQEX010000021.1, read on the forward strand.
TCTCGATCCGCTCGCTGGATCACCATGAGGTACTGTTCTGGTTCGCCGACCCGCTCGCCGCGGGCGAGAAGATCACGATCGAGCCTCACCCATGACCGACCCCGTCGATCCGACCCAGCACACGCTGACCGGCGCGCTCACCACGCACACCGACGAGGAGGCGTACTGCCCGGGGTGCAACAAGTCGTACCCGCTGCAGTTCGCGATCTGCCCGGAGGACGGCTCGCGCCTGGTCAAGCTGAAGTCGACGCGCGATCCGCTGATCGGCCGCGTGTTCGAGGGTCGCTACGAGATCCGCACCACGCTCGGCGAGGGGGGGATGGGTACCGTGTATCGCGGCTGGCAGCTGTCGGTCGATCGCGAGGTCGCGATCAAGGTCGTGCACCCGTCGATCGCGAGCGATCGCACCGCGGTGAAGCGCTTCCTCCGGGAGGCGCGGCTATCGAGCCGGCTGTCGCAGCCGAGCATCGTCAACGTCTACGACTTCGGGCAGACCGACGACGGCATCCTCTACCTCGTCATGGAGCTGCTGCGCGGGCACACCCTCGCGCACGACCTCGAGGCCAAGCGGCCGCTGCCGCTGCGTCGCACGATCACGATGGGGCTGCAGCTGTGCGACGCGCTCGAGGCCGCGCACGGCCTCGGGATCATCCATCGCGACCTCAAGCCCGGCAACATCGTCGTGCTCGACGATCCACCCGGCCGCGACCTCGTGAAGGTGCTCGACTTCGGGCTCGCGAAGTCGCTGATCACGGATTCGTCGACCAACGTCACACATACGAACGCGATCCTCGGGACGCCGCTCTACATGTCACCGGAGCAGATCGAGGGGCGCGCGACCGATCAGCGCTCGGACCTCTACGCGCTCGGCTGCATCATCTTCCACATGCTCGTCGGTCGGCCGCCGTTCGTCGCCGACAACGCGAACCTCGTGCTCGCCGCACACCTCTCAGATCCGGTCCCCCCGATGCCGGCGACCACGCCGCGCGCGCTCGTCATGCTCGTCGAGAAGCTGATGGCGAAGGCGACCGAGGATCGGCTCGGCTCGGCGGCGCTCGTGCGCGACGTGCTCCAGCAGATCGCCGACGCCGGCTACGGCGCGTCGGACCTGTCGGACACCACGCCCGACATCCCACCGCCCGGGGCGCGCGCGAGCCGAGCATGCGGGACCGCCGGAGCGATATCGCGCTGGCGATGACCGATCCGGCGATGCGCCACGCGCCGGTCAAGGCCGCGGCGATCAGCACCGAGTCGGTGTCACCACCGCCGGCGAAGTCGCGCCGCGGCGTGATCGTCGGGCTCGCGGCGGTGGTCGCGATCGGGCTCGTGATCGCGATCGCGATGCTCGCGGGCAGGCGATCCGCTGTCGCGATCGATGCCGCGCCGCCGGCAGCGATCGACGCGGCGCGCGCGATGACCGTGCTGGTCGACGCGCCACCGATCGACGCGCCCCCGGTCGATGCCGCGCCAGCCGCGGTCGATGCCCCATCGCGCGTCCACCACGACGCCGGCGCGCGCTACGTGCCACCGCCGGTCGTCCACGACGCCGCGCCGACCGTCGTCAAGCACCCGCCGGTCGACGCCGGCGAGCCGAGCATCGACTTCCTGCCGTCGTCGAAGAAGCCGTAGTCAGCGCTTCTTCTTCTTGGGCTTGGGCTTGGGCTTCGCCTTCGCGCGTGCCGGCTTCGACGGCTGCTCGAGCCCCTGGACACGCTCCTTGAGCGCGCCGAGCGCGCCACGCAGCTCGCCGACCTCGTCGCGCAGGCGGCGGACCTCGTCGGCGAGCGGCGCGCCATCGTCGAGGTCGCGGACGACCTCCTTGCCGCGACGGCGCAGCCGGCCGTCGAGCTCGCGCTCGATCATCCGGCGCAGCGCCGCGGTCGACGCCGGATCGCCGATCACCAGCAGCGCCTCGATCGCCGCGGCCTGGACGCGGAAGTCGCGGTCGGCGAGGGCGAGCTCGACGCGCTCGCGGACGTCGCGGGCTTCGCGATCGCGACGGCCACGCACGAGCTGCGCGAGCGCGTTGGCCGCGGCGCGGCGTCCCTGCGTCGGGCGACCCCACCGCAGGCCCTCGACGAGCAGGTTGATCGCGCTGTCGTCGCGCGCCTCGGCGAGCCCGCGGTAGGCGTGCTGGCGGATCACGTCGGTGAACGACTCGCGCTGCGCCGCGGCCCGCAGCAGCTCGGGCGCGCGCGGCGTGCGCGTCTTGCCGAGCGCGAGGCAGGCCTCGGCTTCGACGAAGTAGCTCGGATCGCCGTGCTCGACGATCCGGGCGAGCGCCGCGCCGGCCGCGGCATCGTGGACGAAGTCGCCGAGCGCCCGCGCGATCGCGCGGCGAGCGCGCGGGTGGAGCTCGACGGCGAGCGCCTCGCTCAAGCGGTCGCGCGCGCCGGGCGTGCGGATCGACGCGAGCGCCGCGGCGGCGGCACCGCGCGACGCCCAGTACGGATCGGCGCGCAGCGCACCGGATAGCGCGCCCTCCGCCGCGAGGCCGCCGCGCTTGCCGAGCGCCTCCGCGGCGCACGCGCGATCGATCGCGAGCGCGGCGCCGCCGAGCTCGGAGAGCCAGGCTCGGTCCGGCTTGTCGACCTTGACCTGTGCGAGCAGCACCTTGCCCGGGTCGAAGATCATCTGGTCGGGCTCGACGTCGAGCTGGATCCGGAACGTGTGCTTGACGTCCGCGATCTCGATCGCGAGATCGCGCTCGCCATCGGGGCCGAAGAACCGCAGCGTCGTCGGGATCCGGAACAACGGCGTCTTGCCCTCGACCTTGTGGACCTGCTCGACGGTGCACGTCGCGACGTGCTGCTCGGCGTCCCACGCGAACGCGACCTCGAGCTCGGGATGGCCGGCGCCATCGATCACCCACTGCGAGAAGAACCAGTCGAGGTTCTTGCCGGTCGCGGCCTCGAACGCGCGCGCCAGGTCGCGCGACTCGACCGAGCCGTGGCGATGCTTGTCGAGGTAGTAGCGCAGCGCGCCGAAGAACGCGGCGTCGCCGAGCAGGTGCCGCAGCATGTGCAGGACGCGGCCACCCTTCTCGTAGAGGTGGTGATCGAAGATGTCGATCGGCTCGTCGTAGAGCCGGGTCGCGATCGTGCGGCGATAGCGGCGGGCGTCCTCGCCGAAGTAGCTGTCGGCCCACTCGTCGAGCTCGAGGTCGGCGGCATCGCGGCCCTCGTAGTGCTCGCGCCACAGGTACTCGCTGTAGGTCGCGAAGCCCTCGTTGAGCCAGCCCTCGCCCCAGTCGCGACAGGTCACGAGATCGCCGAACCACTGGTGCGCGAGCTCGTGGCTGACCAGCGCGTCGATGTCGTAGTCGATCGCGGCGCGCTCGTCGATCAAGATGGTGTCGGTGAGCGTCGTCGCGCTCGTGTTCTCCATGCCGCCGAAGATGAAGTCGGCGACGAACACCTGCGAGTAGCGCGGATACGGATAGTCGACCCCGAACCTGGTCGAGAACAGCTCGAGCATCTCGGGCGTACGCGCGAGCGTGCGCTGGGCGGCGGCCTCGCGACCGCGCTCGACGTAGTAC